>JAOZPG010000036.1 GCA_029932855.1 Bacteroidales bacterium
CGGCTCAGTTTGTACTCAAACTAAACTTTATGTAGGTTTGTAAATCACATCTATAAAATTCCCTACAATGAAAACAATTTTCAGCTTATCACTCATTATTCTAATAAGTGCATGCAACAGCAGGAATAATGAAAAAATCAATTACCCTATGACACAGAAAGGAAATGTTTCTGATACTTATTTCGGAACAGAGGTCCCTGACCCATACAGGTGGCTTGAAGATGACATGTCGAAAGAAACTGCCATCTGGGTAGACAAACAAAATGAACTAACATTTGCCTATCTCAATAAAATCCCATTCAGAAAAGCTATTAATGAAAAACTTACTGAGATGTGGAATTACGAAAAGTTTAGTGCTCCTGTTAAGGAAGGGGATTATACCTATTTTTCAAAAAATGACGGGTTACAAAACCATAATGTTATTTATCGTCAAAAGAACGAACAGGAACCTGAAATCTTTCTGGATCCAAACACATTTTCTGAAGATGGAACTACCTCGCTTTCTGATCTGGAGTTTTCAAAAGATGGAAGCCTGGCGGCATATGCAATCTCTGAAGGGGGCTCTGACTGGAGAAAAATAATTGTTATTGATGCTAAAACAAAGACTATTAAAGAAGATACTATTAAAGATGTAAAATTCAGTGGTATTTCATGGGAAGGAACTGAGGGATTTTACTACTCTAGTTATGATAAACCGGAAGGCAGCGAATTATCTGCTATGACAGACCAGCATAAACTGTATTTTCATCAACTTGGAAGTCCTCAAAGCTCAGATAGGCTGGTTTTCGGATTAGAAAAAAAACGTAGATATATAAGTGCCTATTTAACTGAAGATGAGAAGTTCCTTATAATTAACGCTGCAGTATCTACATCAGGTAATGAGCTGTATATTAAGGACCTGAGCAAGAAGGACAGCAAGCTTGTTTGTGTAGTTAATAATTTTGATAATAACCATGTTGTAATTGATAATGAAGGAACAAAATTGTTTATCCTTACGAATTATAAAGCACCTAACCAGCGAATAATCATAGTTGATGCTTCATCTCCCGGTCAGGAAAACTGGATTGACTTTATTCCTGAAACTAATAATGTTCTTGAGCCTGCCAGGGGTGCAGGATATATCTTTGCAAAGTACATGATCGATGCTATTTCAAAGGTAAAACAGTACAATATGGAAGGGAAGCTAATCAGGGAAATAAAACTTCCCGGTGTAGGTTCAGCGGAGGGATTTAGTGGTAAAGAAGATCAAACAGAACTATATTTCTCATTTACAAACTATATTACCCCGGGAACAATTTATAAATATAATCCCGAAACAGGCAAGAGTGAAATATATAAACAACCAGAAGTTAAGTTCAATGGGGAAGAATATGAGTCTAAACAAGTATTCTATAAATCAAAAGACGGAACTTCAATTCCAATGATTATTACCTATAAAAAGGGCACTGAGATGAATGGAAAGAATCCTACTATATTATATGGTTATGGCGGATTTAATATTAGTTTAACCCCTTCATTCAGTATTACAAACGCTCTCTGGCTTGAACTGGGAGGTATATATGCAGTCCCTAATATCAGGGGAGGTGGAGAATATGGTGAAAAATGGCATATTGCCGGAACAAAAATGAATAAGCAAAATGTTTTTGATGATTTTATAGCAGCCGGGGAATATCTTATTAAAAATGCTTATACTTCAAGTGAATATCTTGCAATCCGGGGAGGCTCAAACGGAGGATTACTTGTAGGTGCAGTTATGACACAGAGACCCGATTTAATGAAAGTTGCTCTTCCGGCAGTAGGGGTTCTTGATATGCTCAGGTATCATACATTTACTGCAGGTGCAGGATGGGCATATGATTATGGAACATCTGAAGAAAGTGAAGAAATGTTTAAATACCTCTACACATACTCTCCTGTTCATAATGTCAGGAAAGGTATAGAATACCCGGCAACACTTATTACAACAGGCGATCACGATGACAGGGTAGTACCAGCACATTCCTTCAAATTTGCAGCTGAATTACAAACCAAACAAACAGGTTCTGATCCCATTCTTATAAGAATTGAGACTAAGGCCGGGCACGGAGCAGGAACATCGGTAAGCAAAGTAATTAAACAATATACTGATATCTTCAGCTTTACACTTTACTCAATGGGAATAAATGAGATTGAATAATTGTAATCATTACCAAAATGATCCAGGTAAACCGATAAATATAAAAGATGTTATATTTGCTGTATAATTATTAAAACTATACTTTATGAAAACAAAAATTATTTCACTACTAAGCATAATAAGCATTTTGATCTTCTCAGCATGTAGCTCCTTAAAAGTTACTGTTGATTATGATAAGACCGTAGACTTTGAGAAATATAAAACATTTGAATTCTACGGCTGGGCTGAAGAAAGTGAGAATATATTAAGTCCTTTTGATAAAAAAAGGATTGAAGACGCTTTTGCGAGTGAAATGAATGAAAGGGGATTAAAATACCTTGATTCGGGAGCAGATTTGATTGTAACCCTGTATATTCAGTCGGAAGAAAAAACCAAGATTCAGGCTACTTCAAGCACAGCAGGACTATATGGTTATGGCGGATATTACGGATATGGCCCAAGGTTTAGATGGGGCCCTGGTTATGGATATTCCTCAACTTCATATGAGGAATATAATTACTTGATGGGAACCCTGGTAATGGATATATACGATGCCGAAAAAGAACAACTTGTCTTTGAAACAGCTGGAACCAAACAACTTAATCCCGGACAGGAAACTGCAACCAAAGAAAAACTTATCAAGCAGGTAGCTGATCAAATGATGTTTAAATATCCTGTTAAACCTATAAAATAAATTTATAGAGAAAAATCGAATATCTTAAAATAATTAAGCTGTCCTAAATTCGAAATGGGACAGCTTTTTTATTATACCGGTAAATCACCGGGATATTTTTTCTGTAATAATTGAACTAAGCATATTATTCAGGATGACTCCAAAACAGGGATTTAATACTTAAATTCATCTCCTTCCTTTCCTTCATCTCTTTCATCTTCATCATCCTCTTCAGCATCTTCCCATTCCCATTTTGGAGCCTGTGGACCATACTTTCTGTAATGCACAGCAAGGATCACACCTGCAAGAGATCCCAGTAAATGAGACTCCCATGAAATCTCTTCCTTTATAGGGAATATCCCCCACACCATAGATCCATACAAGAATACTACAAGAAGAGAAATAGCCAGCAATGGTATATAATTCCTTATTATGCCACTAACAAATACAAAGGCTGCGAATCCATAGATAAGACCACTGGCACCAATATGATATGCTTCCCTTCCTCCAAACCAGACCCATATGCCCGACATTATCCAGGTAAGGAAAAATATCCTGTATGCAAGACTGGGATAAAAATAAAATATAACACCAAGCAAAGTCAGCAGAGGTATGGAATTATCTATAAGATGCCTGATATTTCCATGAATAAAAGGAGAAAACACTATTCCTTTCAAACCACTGATTTTTCTCGGGAAGATTCCCAGATCAGAAAAATCCAGTCCTGCTGTATTTTCAACAAACCAGACCAGCCATATAATTAAAAGAATTAAGAATGGGAACGCCATGCTTAGCCAGAATCTTTTATTCTTTCCCCCATTAACCATAATACTGCAATTCTCTTCAATAAACCCAAGCGCTTTACTGTAGGTTCATTAGTCCGTAAATTCAAACTCCATCAGGTAACCTGCATATTTCCTGATATTAATTACATAACCACCTTCAAAGATAAGGTACTGACCCTTTATCCCTGTTAGCTTTTCTGAAAAATCGGGATTCTTTTCAAGATTAATACTTTTTACTTTTACAGGATATTTCTCAACCGGGTAATGAATCTTCGTTTCCTGATTATCAATACTTACAAAATCCTTCATTTCATCCGGCATAACCCGGATAGCATTTTGCTTTGCTTCCTGAAGATCTATTATACCAGGCTCTTCCTGTTGTAACATGCCCCTCCAGTTAGTTTTGTCATTAAAATATTTCTTTAACTCAACCTCCATTATCCCGGCAAGGTACCTGTTTGGGGTTTTTGCAAGTTTTATTGCTCTTCCTGCACCCTGGTCTATCCAGCGTGCTGGGATATTATTGCTCCTGGTAACACCTACTTTCAAACCACTTGAAACGGCCAGGTAAACATAATGCTCCTGTAAACAATTTTTCTCCGCCCACTCCATGTCTCTTGAGATACCAATATGGGCCTGGCAAAGTTCCGGTCGCACAATACACAGGTCGGTCTGTGGCAGGCTTGTAAAACATGGATAACAATAACCCTGTGCAAATGAAGTTTTTGTTTTTCTCCCGCAATGAATACAATTGATCTCACCCAGGTAGCTAAACTTAATAACATTACCTATTTGCTCATTCATTTTTAATACAGAACTTCCAACAGGCAAACTGTAATTTACATATCCCTTAAACTGTGAATCTTCATCAGTCAGAGTAACCATCATTTTATTAATATTCCCCCGGATCTTCATAAAATGCAATTTTTGTGCAATTTACCAAAAAAAGAAACCATTCCTACATGTCTGAAACAGTGTTATTTGCAAACTTAAATAAAACTATTTGCATTATTTTAGTACTATGTATTGCTTAGTTCTATTTTATATATATATCTTTGTATAGGATAATAGGATGCAATAGAAAGTACTATCTATTAAAAAAATACTTGGACACAGAGCATTCCTCTATATAAAGAAACTTGAAAATACTAAACAAATGAAGCAAACATATAGCATTAATCTTGGAGGCATAGTATTCAACATAGATGATGATGCCTACCATATCCTGAAAAAGTATCTTGAACAGATCGAAATGCATTTTGCAGATGCATCAGAGCGCCAGGAGATAATGACAGACATTGAAGCCCGTATTTCAGAATTATTCCAGGAAAGATCTAAAGTTGCTAACAGGGTTGTTGATATAAAAGACGTAGAAAAAGTAATAGAAATCCTGGGTGACCCTATTGAGATAGGAGAAACTGAGGATGGTACAGACCCGGGAAAGAAAGAAAAATTCAGGCAAAGCTACCGCAGGATGTATCGTGACCCCGACAACAGGATCCTCGGAGGAGTATGTTCAGGAATGGGGGCTTACTGGCAAATTGATCCTCTGATTTTCAGGATCATTTTTGTACTCACAATAATAGGTTTTGTTGGACCAATAATTTACCTCATCCTATGGATAGTTATTCCGGAAGCTAAAACAGCTGCTCAAAAACTTGAAATGAGGGGAGAACCGGTTAATATATCCAATATTGGTAAAACCGTTAAGGAAGAATTTGAAAATATTAAAAACCGTATGAAGCTATAACAACCCTGTAATATTAAAATACTTAAAATACAATATAATGAATGTTGAAAATACACAGGCCCAGATGAGAAAAGGAATACTAGAATATTGTATTCTTTCTATACTTGAAAAAGAATCTGTTTATGCTTCCGATATAATTAAGCAGTTAAAAGAAGCAAAAGTAATTGTTGTTGAAGGCACATTGTATCCTATTCTCACCAGGCAAAAGAATGCAGGCTTATTGAGCTACCGATGGGAAGAATCAACCCAAGGTCCACCCAGGAAATACTATGAACTTACCGAACAGGGTAAAGCTTTTTTAAAAGAACTCGATACTTCATGGCAGGAACTGGTTAATGCAATAAAACTGATACGCACAAAGAAATAGTCCAGCCAATTAAATTGGAATTAAATCAAAAGACATGAAAAAAACCATTAAAATAAAACTTAGCGGAATCATCTTTCATATTGATGATGATGCATATTCGCTGCTGAGAAAATATCTGGACTCCCTCAATGACTACTTCAAAGCAAAGAAAGAAGGTAAAGAGGTTATGCAGGATATTGAAAGCAGGATTGCAGAGATTTTTCAACAAAAGATAAATGTAAGCAAAGAAGTGATCAGCCAGGAAGATGTTACTTCCACGATAGAAGTAATGGGAGAAGCAAAAGATATTATTGATGAAGAAGATTTGCAGGATCCGGGTACGGAAAAAAGACATACACAGTCCGGAAGACGTCTTTACAGGGATCCAGACAATGCTGTTCTTGGTGGTGTTTGTGGAGGCTTAGGGGCCTATTTCAATACCGATCCGATCTGGTTCAGGATCATCTTTCTCATTCTCTTGCTGGTTTATGGAGCAGGACTGGTATACATAATACTGTGGATAGTATTACCAAAAGCCGAAACATCTGCTCAAAAACTTGAGATGAAAGGGGAAAATATTACAGTTCATAATATAGAAAAAACCGTTAAGGAAGAATTTGATAATGTAAAAAGCAATTTTTCTAAGATCAAGGGCTCACAGGGCTTCAGTCGCATAATTGATGCTATTAACAATTTTTTTAAGGCAATAGGAATGATATTCCTGTTAATTCTTAGAGCAGTTCTAGTATTAATAGGAGTTGTTTTAGTTCTTGTCGGCTTTATCAGTCTTGTCTCATTCCTGGGAGTACTGCTTTTTAGTAACTCATTATTCTTTCCTGACATTTTTGATATCCCAAGGTTTTATTTACCACATATACTCCCAATATTTACAGACACAGGGAATATCCCCCTTCTTATAATCGCCTTATTGCTTGTAATATTAATCCCACTTGTAGCATTGATATATGGTGGCATAAAAATAATATTCAGACTTAAAGTAAAAGATAAAGCAATCGGACTTATTGCTTTTATAATATGGATAATATCACTTGCCAGTCTAACTTCAATAGCAGTATTTGAAGGAGTGAACTTCTCAAAAAATGCAAGTATTAAAACCACGCATGTTCTTGATTATTCAGGATATGATACAATTTACCTGGCAATGCAGGAAAAGCCATACAACTTTCAGCATCAAGATATGTTCAGCTTTGAATTTGATCATCAGGGAATATACAGAGACCCGGAAACAGGCACTATATTCGGGAAATCAGACCTTAATATTGAAATAAGCGAATCAGGTAAGCTGGAACTGGAAGTCAGGAAAGGATCAAAGGGACGCAGCTCAGAAATGGCATGGGAACATGCACGTGAGATCGACTATCACTGGGAGACCATAGATTCCCTGCTATTATTCGATCATTATTTCCAACTACCTGTAAAACAAAGATGGAGAGCTCCTTATATGAAGCTGAGTTTGAAGATTCCTGAAGGCAAAGTTGTAATTATTGATGCAGCATTAATAAGTATTCTCCGAAAAGTACAAAGTCCAGAATACTATAGATCATATGGACTGGTTAACAAGGCATGGCAGGCCACTAAGGATGGCCTGGTTGAACTGGAAGACTAATTATTCCGTTAATTATTATAATTTGGATTTATCGATTATCTCCTCAACAATGTCGGGATCAAGAAGAGTACTTGTGTCTCCAAAATTATCATAATCACCTGATGCAATCTTTCGCAGTATCCTTCTCATAATTTTTCCGGATCTGGTTTTTGGCAGTCCGCTAACTATAAGTATCTTGTCAGGTCTTGCAATTGGTCCTATTATATTGTTTACACCAATCTTAATGCTTTTAATTATACCTTCTTCATCTGCACTATCATCAAGATCATTACAAACTGCAAAGGCATAAATACCCTGGCCTTTTATATCATGAGGATAGCCCACTACAGCTGATTCCACAACCAGTGGATGTTCATTAATAGCATTCTCAACTTCAGCTGTACCCATTCTATGCCCGGAAACATTGATAACATCATCAACCCTTCCAAGGATACGGTAATAGCCATCCTCATCCCTCTTTACACCATCACCGGTAAAATATAAACCTTTGAATGTACTAAAGTATGTTTCATAAAATCTTTTATGATCACCATATAATGTTCTTGTCATCCCCGGCCACGGGAACTTAATACATAAATTCCCCTCAACACCATTCCCTTTTAGTTCCTTACCTTCAGCATCAACGATAACAGGTTTTATACCCGGTAAAGGCAGAGTTGCATAAGATGGCTTTGTGGGTATTATCCCTGCCAAAGGACTTATTAATATTCCTCCGGTCTCTGTCTGCCACCATGTGTCCACAATCGGGCATCTTCCTTTACCAACATGATCGTGATACCAGTGCCATGCTTCCTCATTTATGGGTTCCCCAACCGTTCCAAGCACCTTCAGACTTGGCATCTCTTTCTTCTCAACAAACTCATTTCCTTCAGCCATCAGGGCTCTGATAGCTGTTGGAGCAGTATAGAACTGGTTTACTTTATGTTTCTCTACAATATCCCAGTACCTTCCTGCATCCGGCCATGTAGGGATGCCTTCAAACATAAGGCTTGTTGCTCCACTTAATAAAGGACCGTACACTATATAAGAATGACCGGTTATCCAGCCTATATCAGCAGAACAAAAATAAACATCACCCTGATTATACTGAAAAACATTCCTGAATGTATAAGAACTAAATACCATATAGCCACCTGTTGTATGAACAACCCCTTTAGGTTTGTCTGTTGAACCTGAAGTGTAAAGTATAAATAAAGGATCTTCAGCATCCATTGTCTCTGCCTCATTGTCTAAAGACACTCCCTGGCAGAGATCATCCCACCATAAATCTCTTCCATCTACCATGTTCACATCTTCACCTGTCCTCCTCTTTACAATTACCGTCTTCACAGAATCACATTTTTCCACAGCTGCATCCACAATAGATTTTATAACAATCTTTTTCGCCCCCCTATAAGCTCCATCTGAAGTAATAACAATCTTGGCTTGAGCATCAATTATCCTGTCAGCTAAAGCATTACTTGAAAACCCGGCAAACACAATGCTATGAATTGCACCTATCCTGGCACAGGCAAGCATAGCAATTGCAAGTTCTGGAATCATGGGCATATATATTGCTACCCTGTCTCCCTTTTCTACCCCATTTTGCAATAACACATTTGAGAATTGCTTAACTTTATTAAATAATTCGCTATAACTCAATGTTACACTATCCTCATCCGGACTGTTAGGCTCCCAGATAATTGCAGCCTGATCCTTGCGGGTATATATCTGCCTTTCAAAAATATTCTCAGTTATATTAAGTTTTCCCCCTTTAAACCATTCTATCCTTGGCTCTTTAAAATTCCAGTCAAGAACACAATCACATTTTTTCCGCCAGTAGAAATCTTCAGCCTGTTGTCTCCAGAAATCTTCAGGATTTACAATGCTTTTCTGGTATTCATGAATATACCCGCTAAGTGTTTTAATTTTTACTGCCATTATTTTAAAAATATTTTATACAAGTATATAACAAATTATTATATGTTGCTTTCTCAATATGTTTACTAAAATATAAGTTTAAGTTGAAAATCACCCCAGGAATTAATATATTTTATTACAATCTTATGCAGACCACCTTTCCTCAAAAAGAACCGGTTTTCCTGAATATGGCGGGAAATACAATATGTATACCCCAAAGACCTTATTGCACTTATCTTCTACAGACTTAAAATAAACTTATCAAGAAACACATCCCGAAAAACAGACCTCAATGAAATTAACAACCAATATATCAACGAAATAACAATGAAATTAAATAGCAGACTCAGGATAAAATCGGACTTCAGATCACTTGGAGGCCTTTTCTTAAATAGTTTTATTCAAAAAACTATTCTTGCATCTTGAATCTCAGTAGCTCTCCATTCTTATTTACTTTTGCATTTTATCTCAGAACTTTATACTTTTGCATCCCTCAAAAGGCTCCATAGTTCAATGGATAGAATAGCGGTTTCCTAAACCGTAGATCCAGGTTCGATTCCTGGTGGAGCTAC
>JAOZPG010000028.1 GCA_029932855.1 Bacteroidales bacterium
TTTAATGAAAAAGATATAAGAGACAAAGAAAAATCAACAAGGTTAAGTCCGAATTTAGTGTAAAGCATGTGACTTTAACTTTGTAAACCATGTCCCTTAACGAACATATTAAAGAGAGTTACAAATGTTAAAAGAAATATTTAAAATAATATCATTTTATGACAAAGTTCGATGGAATTCGATTTCTAATTACAATTTGATAAACTTTTACAAAACTGACCTTAGTGATGATACAAAACTACTTACTCATTGGCTTTGTTACATCTCAGATAGACAAATGGCATTTGAACGAATATGGGAAGTCGGGGGATTTGTTTTTTCCGAGTTAACCGATAAATTCAAAGAAAATTGTGACTTGAATTTGTTAAACCCAAATCTCCCAAATAGTTTTATAAAGAAAAACGGAAACGGTGGATATACTTTTATAAGTAATTCAAGAGTAAATGGGAATTCTATTCTGAAAAAGTCCTATGGCTATAATGATATAGACACGATTGAATTTACTCCACGATATTATCCATCTGATTATTATTCAATTCTCTTCACATTTGACATCCTGCGTGAATATAATTATTCATTGACCAATTATATTGCAGTTCAAATAAATAGATACAAAGAAAAAGATGATTTAATACAACGAGTATTGTTCTCACTTTATCTTTTGACCTATTTTGAAATTGGACAACCAAGCAAAACAAATATTGCAGACTTTGACGGAAATATGGAAAAATCTAAAAATAGAGCAATAAGAGTAAAAGAAATATTAAATGACAGTTTTGAAAAAGAATTTATGAATTTTAAAAAAGACATAATATTCAATCAAAAAAGAGCTTGGTGTAGTTTAAGAGATTTTTTTAAATCCCCAGAATTTAATTCATATTTTAAAAGTGTATTACGAGAAGAAAATATTGACTTTGAAGAATTAAAGTTGTTTTCGCTAAAATCTTTTCAACAATTTGAATTACCTGGTGATGTATGGAATAACAATTCGAAATTCAGAAAATGTATTCTCGAAAACACTGAATATGAAAAATCAAAAAAGAGTCTAAATAAAATTCTCCGAGAATATTTTGAAAAAAACAAAGATAATTTAGGAGATAGTTATCCTGAACAATTTGATATAACATTTGATTTTGTTCCAAGAATGTGTGAAAATAACAATTGTGATATTTGCCCAATTGGATTAATAAAAGGAAAAAAATCTGACTTTGAAAAAACCTGTGTGATGGACACAAGATATTATTGTCCAGTAGCATTAACAAATTGTAATTATAAAATTGAATGTATTGGAAAAGAATGTGATTTGATAAAAAATACAATGCCTAACAAAAAATATAGTGCATACCGCAATTAGTTGTATATATGAAAGTTAATACACAAAATAAAATTTGTCGTAAATTGAAAAATAATCTTTTCAAAATGCGGCACGCACCATATTCAAACCGTTAGTGGTCAGCATAATACGACCCAGCTATAAAGACAATAAAATTTGAGCCATTATGAGAAAATTACTTTTTGTATCAATCTTTGCTTTGACGACAATTTCGGTTTTTGCTCAAAGTACATCTGAACCTCCCCATCAAAATATTTCTACAGATAGTACTGTTGTGTACAGGCTCTTTGCCACAAAAAACATCTACACATTCATCAAATTAAATACACGAAATGGACAGATGTGGCAGATACAATGGGGAACAGGGAAATACGATACTTTTGCAACTTTGCTATCGGACATCTCTAGAGTAAATAAAGAAGAAGAGAGGAATGGTAGATTTTTTCTTTATCCAACAACAAACATATATAATTTTATTCTGCTCGACCAAATAGATGGTAGAGCGTGGCAGGTACAATGGGGAGATAAAAAAGACAGGATGGTAATTCCGATATATTAAATTTCATAATTGGTATATTTGCCAATTAAGACTTTTTCTTTATCTTTGCTTCATAACCATAAAAGTGGCGGCAACACTATAAATGCGGCACGAAATGATATGAACAAAGAACACAAAGAGTTTTTCGCGAGTGAAAAAGATTTTTTAGCCTTTGAATTTAAGTCAAAAGCCAGAATTATTGATGACAAAATGGTCGAGGTAATTGCGCCAGATGGAGAAGTTTTTTCCGTATTAGTTTCCACTGGACAGTACACTGATGAGAAATATCGTCATTACGAATTACATGTAATAGAGTGGATTTTTGACCTAAGTTTCTCTCAAGACAAGGAACTAATGACCCAAAAAATTTGGAATGGTTTATTGTTTAATGGTGTGTCCTTTATGGGTATGAGTCCAGGAGACAAACAAGGAGAAAGAACTCGAATTGGAACAAAAATTCGCCAAATTCGCGAAGAAAAGGGGATAGAAGCAAAAGACTTAGCAAGGATAACAAATATAGATGCCGCGAATCTAAGTAGAATTGAAAAAGGCAAATATTCCGTTGGACTTGACATTCTTTCAAAGCTAGCATCTGCTCTAGGATATCATATTGATATTGTACCAAAACAGATGTAATCAATATGGAAATCTTACTTGATACTTATAATGACATTCAAGAATGCCGTTATAAAAATGAGTATTATTCTGTACGGGATAATGGTGCTGTATTACGACACACTCCTAACAATAAACGAATTCGACCGACAGACAATAAATGGACTTTTGGCAAACCAAACTGCAGGACAGATTATTTAGAAATTGCTTCTGTTCGTATTCACAGAATAGTGGCTACTGTATTTCACGGAGATCCACCTACCAAAGAACATGTTGTTGACCATATTGATACCAACAAACAGAATAATAGACCTGAAAATCTTCGATGGGTAACGCGGTTAGAAAATGTCTTGCTTAATCCAATTACAGTAAAGCGAATTGAATTGGCTTGTGGCTGTAGCATTGAGGAATTCCTTTCTAATCCTTCAAAATTCCGACACAAGTTTCAAGAGCCTAATTATGGCTGGATGTGTACAGTTAGTATTCAAGAAGCACAAGCAAGTAAGAAAAAACTTTTGGCTTGGGCAGAAAGTGACAAAAGGTCGACAGGTTTATCATTAGAAAAATGGATCTTTAATCGGGAAATCGATCAAACTTCACCTGATACACAACCTAATTACATATTGTCTAAAACGTCTAATGCAGCGCAACGTATTATTACCCCTATTGATAAACCAAACGAATATCCGATTACTCCACAAACGTTTGAAGGCGATCCATTAACAGCATATTATAGGAGGTTGAATGAGGGGGCGGTTTTTTTTAGAAACCATAATGGAGAATACGTGGTCAAGAAAAGAGCATTTTCTAAAGACAGGTACACTCTATATGTACTAACAGTGTCTGCTTATGAATGGCGAGAAGGTGAAGATGGTGAATTTATTCCTGTACCCATCGCGGAACTTCCGGAAAAAGTGTCTTATAAGGATTTGCCTCATGCACTTGCAAGAATATCCTATGAAGATGG
Source organism: Bacteroidales bacterium (assembly GCA_029932855.1). GTDB lineage: Bacteria > Bacteroidota > Bacteroidia > Bacteroidales > VadinHA17 > JAYEGO01. Next base: position 3,454 of record JAOZPG010000028.1, read on the forward strand.
ATTGTTTGTACATGAAAAGATTGAATGGGGTTTTCATCCAACGGAAGAGTTAGAAGAATTATTTAACGAATATACTCAAACATAAAAAATGCCGAATCGCTGACCGTTGTGCACCATATTAAATATAAGAAAATTATGGGTAATCAATTGTTAAGTAAACAAATTGAGATTTTCTTCTATAACCCCAAAAATGGTATACAACCACCAAATGATTATGGAGTATTGTACTTATTGAGACGGGATGTGTATAGGTGTTTGGGATATAATACTGATACATGGACTATTGATAGAGATAGTATTATCTGGCCCGGAACAATGACAATTTTAGCTGGCGTTGATTTATTGGGCAAATTTTTTAAAGGTGATGATTCATTTAATGGAGTAGGACAACGATTTATGGGTTATTATGATAAATATATTGACAATAAAAATTCTGAAATTATCTATCAATTTAGAAATTCACTGTTACATTCTTTTGGATTGTTATCTAAAACAAAGACAAAAACATATAGTTTTACAGTTTCTGCCGTTCGCGATAGATTAGTTAAACAATATTCAGAAACTGCTTTGTAAGCGGGAACTTACAATGTAGGAAAAATGGCAAATAAGGATGTTGCAAAATTAGCAAATAAGGATGTCCCTTTTCCAATTTAAACATACAAAAAAATCAAAGAACAATAATCCAATTAAAAAATGGTTTTCCGGTTCTGTAACCTGTAACTTTTCCCGGATAACCGAACCACCTCACAATGGTACAGTATCCTGTCCAGCAAAGCAGTAGCAATCACTTCATCATCAAGCATCTTTACCCATTCCTGCGGACTTTTATTGGTAGTCACAACAAATGAAGCTTTTTCATGGAGGTGATTTATAAAATTAAAAAACTGAACGGCCTGTTTCTTTTCCAGGGCGAACATCATAATATCATCAATAACAAGCAGATTGGCCTTAAGAAGTTTGTTATATTCGATAAGTGCCGATCTGGTAATATCTTTCATTATCAGGGTCTCATTGAGTTGTTCCATAGTCCTGAAGTAGGCCTTATATCCCTTTTTCAGGGCATCAAAACAAAGACCTGCAGCGATCATAGTTTTTCCGATACCAGATGGTCCCATCAACACAACGTTAAAATTTTGTTCCAGCCACTGACACTCCCTAAGTTGATTTAGCTGTTGTTTACTAATACCATTGATAAAGGCATAATCATACTGGCCCAGATCGTGATTGATCGGTAGTTTAGCGGCCTTGGTCCTTCGCTCCAGGTCACGCTGGTTTCTTTGGTTGATTTCAGTTTCCAGGAGGCTTAAAGAAAAATCCAGGTAGCTGCATTTCTCTTCCGATGCTTTTCTGATCAACTCTTCTACCTGGTCCTGTATGCCACTTAATCTGAGCTGGCCGGCATATTCTTTTAAAGCTTGTGTTTTTGTTTCCATAGGCTTATTTCATTAATTGTTGATAATCTGATATATCACTTTTATTTGGTATGATCTTATGGGATGTCTGATTTATCGTTTTTATGACTATGGGCTGGGGTATCGTTGTTTCCTGAGATCTCTGAGAGAGGATCTTTTTTGCCACGCTTTCCAAATCTGTTGCCCTGTAAATTTTGTTGTCTATGCAAAAAGCCATAGCCTGGTTGATTACTTCCATATCAATAACACCGGTGAGTTTCTTAATGTGTTGAAGCTGGTCGCGGATGTACCGGGGCTTATCTTTGCGTATCTGAAGAAAATATTCCTTTGCCTTTTCAGGATCATTAAACTGAGAGGATAACTGATCGATCAACTGATCAATACCCGAAGTAAGATCTCTCATATAATTACTCCCTCCGATTGTCTTTCCCTTGCCCGGGTATATGGCGTGAGTTGCGATCTTCTTGTTTTCTGCATTGTAGATAATCAGACGATTGTCATCGGTAACTTCAGTGAGAACAGTTGTCTTAGGTGGTCTATATGTCCCCAGGGGAACCCTGTAAAAATTACCCTTGTAAGAGATTGTATTATCTTTCCTTACATCATAATCATCCAATGCACTCTCCGGCTTAAAAGAGTCCATGACAGGCCTTAAATAGCTTTTTTCAATCAACCATTCCTGATAAGGTATTTTCTTTGTTGTAGAATGCACCTTGGCATTGGCTGTACGCTTATGCCAGGCGATATTCTGGCCGTTAAGGACATCGATATTAACGAAGATGCGGCCACGCAGGAAGTTGTACTTGTTATATTTTACTACGTTCTCTACCTTTCCTTTGCTCTGAGGATCGGATTTTCTGCAAAAATGTAGTTTGAATCCCCTGTATTCAGCATACTTGCGGAACGCTTCGGTCATTATCAGGTCCCCTTTATTCTCATCAACAAGGAACAAGGTATCCTGGTCATAAACAAACACCTCGGTTATGCCTTCAAAGAACCCAATAGCCTGTTCATGAGCATAAATAGCTAATACTGTAGTAAATGGTCGTTCTGAGTAATAGCTAATCTTCTGTCGTGACCGTGAGAGTACAAAGCTGAGAAAGTAGATCTTCTTGCGTTTTCCCTCTTCTGCGGTCATGTTATATTCACCAAAATCTACCTAAGTTTGTTTTCCGTACGGGAGTTCTTCCACTTTCTCATAATCCCGATGATTGAAAGGTTTAGGTATTCCATGCTTGCTTCTGACATGTAGCACAAAATTGAATACAGTCTTGGCATCAACATCAACAAAGTCCTCATAATTCTCTTTCAGCCAGTCATGAACCTGAGCAGCAGATGCATCCTCGCAAGCTTCCAGCCTGATCTTTACAAATTCTTCGTAAGGAGCAAGCATTTTGTTCCGTATCGATCGGCTTTCGATAAAATCCTGATATTCTTGTTCATTCATCGCAAGATATTTCATTACGGTCCTGTAATCCAGAACCAGGTGTCTGCCTATTTGAGAAGGTTTTAACCCCTCCCTCTTTAGACGGTGTACTTCATAATACATAATCAATTTGTGCATTAATTTATTCATGAGATTTTGCTATTGGTGATGAAAGAAAGATACCAATAACAGAAATCTCAACCGGGAAAAAGGGGAAAGTTTTATTGAAAACCTACATCGTTAATTGCTAAAATACCTGCATTCGTAATTGCCAAAAAACCTGCATTGTTATTTCCTATTTACAAAAGACCAATAATAACTTATAAAGCTTATTCTGACACTTTAGGCAATTTCTTTATTGATAATATTCTTGGAGGAGTTTATGAAATTAGATTCTGTTTTGTTGGATATAAAGAACTTTCAATTGATAGTTTAGATTTACATAGAGGAACCGTTACTAATTTAAAAGTTGAATTGAAAAGTGGACAAATTTATCTTGATTAAGAAAATACTTTGCCCAACAATGTGAAAAAAAAAGCTGCTAATGATAAAAGCCTCAAACATCTCACTATTCTATCAACAGTATTGTGTCCGGATACGAACTGCGTCCGCATCCGCTACTTTTCTTACACTAATCCGTTGTGGGTAATGCTTCGAGAGCCATACGGTTCCAATTATAAACTGATTTTAATACAGGAATTAAAAAGATTATCTTTGTGTAAATGATTATAATAGATGGATTTTAAAATTTTGACAGACAAATTACTAGATGATTACACAAAGGATGTAAAAGAATCACCTTTGGATAAAATTGATAAAATCAAAAAGATTGAAATGCCAGTTGACTATTTTCAATTTTATAAATCTGTTTCATCTGTTTACTCATCAAAGATTGAGGGAGAGGATATCGACTTTGACAGCTATTTCAAACACAAATTCTTAAAAGTTAAATTTAAACCAGATTATACAAGAAAAGCGGATGATTTATATTCAGCATATGATTTCATTGATAATAATAGATTGACACTTGAGAATATTCAGAAAACACATTCTATCTTTAGTAAAAGTTTATTGCCGAAAAGTCAACAAGGATTGATTCGTAATAATCCAATGTTTGTAATCAATAGTGACGATAAAATTGAATATGTTGCAGCAAGTCCCGACATAGTTAAACGCGAGCTTGATAAATTATTTCATGATATAAACTTGTTACATCAGACAGATTTAAACCCGTTTGAGATTTTTTACTATGCTTCATTATTACATTTGGTTTTTGTGAAAATTCATCCATTCCAAGATGGCAATGGACGTACAGCACGATTGATTGAAAAATGGTTCCTGATTGAGAAAATTGGTCAAAAAGCGACTTCTGTTCAGTTAGAAAAAAACTATTATAAAAGACTCAAAGATTATTATTCAAATATCAGGAAGATTGGACTTGAATACGAAGATTTGGATTATAGTAAAAGCCTTGATTTTTTATTAATGACAGTTAAAGGGATTGATAAACAAGAATAAAAGGCACATACCCACAACACGCAATATAGCAAAAAACGGTGAAGTGCTTAATTGGGGCGGTTTTAGCCCGTTTTACCTTCATCATAATTTGACAGCAAATTACTTGCAATCCGCTTCATGCCATATTGCCATCCGTTGTGGGCAAGTGTCAGCTTCCCGGATCTTCGGCCGATTAAAATTAGAGAATAATCTTTAATTTTAAACATTTGAACCCCTCCCATATTTACATACCAGTCATAAGTAGAGGTACCGGGCTATTCTGATACTCCTCATGAACATCATTCGGAGTAAGATCATTCAAAGAACTGTGAGGTCGGAACCCATTATATTCCTCCCTCCAGAGTTCGATTTTTTCTTTTGAAGGGGATGGGATTAATAGATCGTTATATAATAAAAGTTATGGGTTTTCAATCCGGTGTATTAAAAATTAAGATTATATTTTTTTGAAAAGATAGTACAAATAAATTACTGAACTTTTATTAGAAACTATACTTAGTTTAGTAACCCTATTAAAGCAATACAGCTACGTTTCTTAACCTGGTCATTGGCATTAATATTAAATGACGCCACAATAAATCATATTTTCATTAATGAGCGATATTGAAAATATGGATTTGCAAGATTTCAATTTCGACAGAGTTGTTTTTCAAATTTATTGGCATCATATATTATTTATTCAACCACTCAAGGGCCCTGTCTACAATCCACTGGCTGATTCTTTTATCGGGTAACAGTCCGTTTTCTGAAAAGTATATATTCTTTCCTTCAAACATTTTCTTTGTTTCCACGGGATGCCCCATCATTAAATAGCCCGAATTGTTTGCCATATTATTTACTCCCATTGATAAATACATGCCTATAACAATTACTTTCTTTTTCTTTTCGCTTGCCCTGAGAATTGGTTTAACGCCATTAATAGCAAATGACTGCCCAATTTCAACAAATGCTTTGTCAAAATATTCTATGCCTGTCTGACCAAGAATATAACCGGCTGTTTCATCAACAAGTTCTTCCCATATTGTAATAAAGTTCTCATCGCCATGTGCAAGTATTACCAGGGCTTCTTCCTGTGGATTTTCAGATATTTGACTGACTTTATCAAGTAAAATATCTTTTATCGGATTTTTATAATCTAATGACGGACCAATTGTTATGTTAATCTTTGTATCAACCAGTTTTGTCCCTTCTTCTGTAAGTTCACTCACCATCTTTTCATTGTAATACAAGCCAAGTATTGTGGGTATATCATAAAGCGAATGTCCTGAGGGTGCAATAAATAGTGGTAATGCAAATATCTTTGTAATGCCTTTATCCTCCATATTTTTCACCACAGTAACAATAGATGGTTCGGTAAATTCCATTAAAGCAACCCGCACTTCATCAAAGCCTGATATATTTTTTGTTATTAATAATTCTTTAACCTGGTTTTCTATATCAAAAATAGACTGGTTCCATTGTTCCAGGGGGGAACCATGTGCAATTATTAATAATCCTGTTTTTTCCTGTGCGAAAGAATTTAATGCTATTAAAACCCAAAAAATTAGAATTAGTTTTTTCATGTTTCCTTATTTTAAATAATTTTCTTTTTTATAATAATACGACTCTCCCCATGTCATAAGAATTAAAGGACAATCATAGCCGGGGTCATTGTTTCCTTCAGGGCTGTTTAATATCCCTTTCCTTTGGTAGCTTAACCAGTATGGCTCACGATGATCAATGGTATGTCCCATTTCATTTTCATGTCCTGTAATAATTATTGCCGGGTTAAAACCTTTTGCTACCCTTGCTATATCTTCTGTCCAGCAATTGGGCATAAGAATATCCACAACATAATTATTTTTTACTTCATCTATCCATTCAAAGTCATCGTGATTATACTGATCTCCCATTTGTGAAAAAGAAAGGCCTTCGGGAGTGATGACAAGGTATACATTGTTTTCTGTATTCTCGCCTTGATGACCGGGATAAACTATTACTTTCAGCTCTTCCTGCCCATTCTTAACAGAAAGGGGCTGTATGATATTTGAAACTCTTTTCAGATGTGTAATTTGTGTATAAATGGGTTTATCTTTCCATACTCCGGGAGGAGCCACAACCGGTTTTCCCTGATTAATAAAAAATTGTGCTATCGATTCTTCTGCATGATCTTTATGCAGATGACTAATAAAAAGCACATCGCATTGATTAATAAGCCTGTTAATGTCATCAATCTCAACAGAAAATCCTTCAATATTTGCTGATTTTCCGCTTACCAGGTCAAAGCCTATTGTAAGGGATCTGGTACGTATTATTAATCCATGATTATACAATTTCCATATACGTGCACCATTTAATATTTCTGTCTGTTCTATTTCATTAACAGCTTTCTTTATACGGCTTTTTAAGAAGCTTTGAACGGCTGGTCTGTGTGGAGCATATACATCGTGAAAAACGCCATCCAAAAGTAAAAGTGCACTTCGTCTGTTTATTGGTTCCGGCCAGCCTGGGGGATAATTAGTGAGCACCCTGTTTGCCTGAAGAAGAAGTGCTTCTGCCTCATCGTTGAGGAATTGATTTTGTCTTTCGTTAAGTGTGGGATCAATCAGATCCGAACTCTTTGATTGAATGTTTTGAGCATAGCTCAATGTTATTAGTACTAACAGACCCGCTATTGATATTATTTTTTTCATGATTTATTTTAAATCCTGCATATGAAAAAACTGTGTATTCCTGTTTACAAAAAAAACATACAGACTTATTAACCTTAAGTATTACCAGGGCTTCTTATCAGGGAAAGAGAAACTTCAATAAATCCGGGATAATCAGATGGAGGGTTTATTAAAAAGTTTCATTATTGTTTAGAAATAATCCCTAGGCACCATAAGCTCCCCAGGCATAGTCTAATGTGATATTAGTCCTGGATGTTTTTTAATACTGTTTCGTGAAAACGAAGATATTTAAATTCCATTAGCTGGGCATCGTCAATTGCTTCAGAAAACATCCCGTCTTCATACTCAAAGCCGGTGTCGGCCAGCTTCTTTGACTGAGGCCCTGTGTTATCAGTTTGCGCCAGGAGGTTATTGGCCGATATAAAAATAATAGCGATTATTAATAGTTTTGCTTTCATTATTAGTTTTTTAATATTATCACTTTTGGTATCGTATAGCTTTCTTTTATGTGTCATACCATATTCATAAGGACAAAAATAGTATAATACTACATAATAAAAATGTTTTCCATATTCTTGCAACTTTATGAAATTTTATGAATACTAATTTTATTTCTCTATCTGTAAATAACTCAAGATCATCTCTTTCTGATTCATAAGCAAGTTGTTCTGGATAGGAGAGAGCTCCATTATTTGCATAATCATTTCATGTCTTGCTCTTATTGTTGCTCCACACCAATCATATACTCACGGCAGTATCTGTATGGCACTAATTCCCTCCTTATCTAAACCAGTAATTCTTAAGGCTGATTTACCAATAAGTATCACAGCACTTTCGGAATATACCTGATCTACCGAATCGTTTCGGATAATATTTAATGGCTAAAAGAACTTTTGAGGGATCAATGCTATTTCCACATTAAAAAGAATTTCCCGACAGTTGCAGATAACAACATGTTGTTTAGCATTTTGGAGAGCTTAACTAATAAATTTAAGTAAATTTAGGATGAATCTCTTAATGTTAAGCCTGATCAAATCCATATATGGGATCAGCAATATTTAATCCCTTAACCGTAATTTGATCATACAGCTGATAGAACTATAAACAATGGAAAGAAATAATTTTGTTGAAAAAGTTATAGATGACCTGAAAGAAAGGGCCAAAGAATTAAATTGCTTGTATAAGGTTCAGGAGCTTATTCATTCCAGTGATCTAAACCAAAAAGATATTTTTACCGGTATCATTGAAGCCATTCCGCCAAGCTGGCAGTATCCCGAGATTTGCCAGTCTAAGATAATCATTCAGGATGAAGAATACCAATCGGAAGGATATATGGACTCGGAATGGGTACTTAAGACAAATATTAATATTCAGGATAAAAAGGCGGGAGAGATAATTGTTATTTATGATAAAAAACGGCCCCAGGCTGATGAAGGACCTTTTTTAAAAGAAGAAAGAAAATTAATAAACAGTATAGCTGAACAAATTGGTTCTTATCTTTTCCATGAGCAATTAAAAAAGGTATTTGAACAAAAAGAAATATCTCCAAAGGATCAAAAGCCGGAGTGGTGGGTAATTCTGGAAATGCTGAAAAGAACGGATCCCAAATTACTGGTGAGGATTTCACGTAAAATGGTTAATTACCTGGGGTGGAACGGTATAGAAGAAACCGAAAGATTATTTGAGCACTTCAGTCCGGTTCATAGAGACAAAAAAGGAATCTTTGATGATGAAAATAAGCCTTACCAAAAAATTCCTGAAGCTGATTTGTTGGGAATTAGTGATGAAATATTTGAAGTTGCAGGAAAATATCTGGTAAGCAAGGAAATTCTTGACAATATTCATAAATGGATAAAACAGGACAGGTCGGGTTTCTTGTCGAACGTATTAGAAAATACAGGATCTTCTTTAGTGGAGATTAGTAGCGCAATTGAACGATTTCATCATCTTGCCCCTCAGGGACTGGAGTTATCCATTCCAAGAGAAAAGAACTTCCGGGTTGCATTAATTCGGAGAATCCTTAGTGACCAACCGGCATTTATCAATGTAGCAAAGAAATTTATCGATATTGAAGAATTTAATAATCTGATTCCTCAAATAATATTTCCTGTTGGGAGTCATGGAAAACTTGGGGGAAAGAGTGCAGGGCTTTTTGTATCTAAAAAGATTTTACAAAAATCCGTAAATCAAGATCCTTTATTAGATGGAATAAAAATTCCAAAGACATGGTATTTAACTTCAGATGGGATACTGAGCTTTATGATTCATAATAATCTGGAAGATATCCTTGAGCAAAAATATAAAGATATCGACCAGGTAAGAAAAGAGTATCCCTATGTGATTCATGTATTTAAGAATTCTTCCTTCGATCCTGAAATAGTAAAAGGATTATCTCATGCCCTCGATGATTTTGGAGAACTACCCCTGATTGTACGTAGTTCCAGCTTGCTGGAAGACAGGATGGGGACTGCTTTTGCCGGGAAGTATAAGAGCCTGTTTATTGCAAATCAGGGTTCAAAGAATGAACGGTTACTGGAGTTAATGGATGCAATTTCTGAAGTATATGCTTCTATATTCGGACCAGATCCTATTGAGTATCGTGCTGAAAAGGGGCTTCTGGATTATCACGAGGAAATGGGAATACTAATACAGGAAGTTGTGGGAACTAAAGTGGGCAAATATTTTTTTCCTGCTTTTGCGGGCGTGGCTTTTAGCAGGAATGAATTCAGATGGTCGGGCAGGATCAAGTCGGAAGACGGACTGATCCGTATGGTTGCAGGACTGGGAACCCGGGCGGTGGATCGCCTGAGCAATGATTACCCTATACTTATTGCTCCCGGGCAACCAGGATTAAGAGTTAATGTTACACTTGATGAGATTATCAGGTATTCTCCAAAAAGTATTGATGTAATTAATATGGAGAGTGGTAGTTTTGAGACTAAGAGAATTGATGATTTGTTAAAAGAAGTTGGCAGGGATTTTCCATCCATAAGTTCTGTATTATCTGTTTTAACGGAAAATCATATTCAAGCCGCCAGGAATCTTGGAATGGATTTTGAAAAAAATAACTTCATTGTTAGTTTTGACGGTTTGATTCAAAACACTGATTTTGTTTCAAGGATTAAAGCCATTCTTAAGACTCTTCAAAGGGAATATGGCTATCCGGTAGATATTGAATTTGCTCATGATGGGAAAGATCTTTACCTGTTGCAATGTCGTTCTCAGAGTTACAGGGAGGAAGACATTCCTGTCTCTATTCCCAAGAAATTAAATTCTGAAGAGATAATTTTTACTGCAAATAAATATATTTCCAATGGGATTATTAAAGACATCTCTCACATTGTTTATGTTGATCCACAAAAATATTCGGAATTATCTGATTATAATGATTTTAAATTTATTGGCAAGGCAGTTGGAAGATTGAATAAATTGCTTCCTAAACGACAATTTTTGTTAATGGGTCCTGGCAGGTGGGGAAGCAGAGGTGATATTAGCTTAGGAGTAAGTGTTGGATATTCAGAGATCAACAACACTTCTATGTTAATTGAAATAGCAAGAAGGCAAAAAGAATATGTTCCGGAACTTTCTTTTGGCACTCATTTTTTTCTTGATCTTGTAGAAGCAAATATTCGTTATCTTCCAATTTATCCTGATGATCATGATATTATCTTTGATGAAGAGTTCTTTCTGAAATCAAAAAATGTATTTGAAGATCTGCTACCGGATATGAAAAAATTCTCCAAGGTAATCAAGGTAATAGATGTTCCTGGTACTACGCAGGGTAAATTACTTAATATATTAATGAATGGAATTGAAGAAAAAGCAGTTGCTTTACTTAGATCTCCTTCTGATTCGAAAGACTTTGATATTGAAACGAAGTTACAGGTTAATCAAACAAAGAGTAATGATGTTCACTGGAGATGGAGATTGCGAATAGCAGAAAATATTGCTTCAAAAATTGATCCTTTGCGATTTGGGGTAGTGGGGTTTTATATTTTTGGGAGTACAAAAAATGCAACTGCTGGTCCGGGAAGTGATATAGATTTATTAATTCATTTCAGAGGAACAGGTTCTCAGCAAAAGGATTTAATGACATGGCTGGATGGATGGAGTCAGAGCCTGAGTCAAACAAATTATTTTCGAACAGGATATATATCAGAAAGCTTGTTGGATATTCACCTGATTACAGATGAGGATATTGAAAAGAGAACAAGCTATGCAGTAAAAATTGGTGCTATTACCGATGCTGCCAGACCTTTGCCTCTTGGTAGTAAAATCAGTAAAAAAGATTGATACTCAAATTAATTCTCTGGAATGTATTTCAGGATTAGCCAGATCAAAACGCACCAGGGCTAACTCCGGACCATCATGAGCAGCACCAAACAATAGAGTATTAGCTATTTTATCTTTCCAGTTTCCTGTAAGTCTTGCTGATTCATGAACGTGTCCATGAAGACATATATAAGGCTGCTTCTCTTCAATAAATCTTTTTACAGCAATGCTTCCAACATGAACATCCAGGGGGACATAATCTATCATCTTGCCATCCAGGGCAGCCCTGTCGAGATTTGTTTGATAAGGAGGTGTGTGAAACAGGAAGACAGCTTTACTTAAATCGGTATTTCCTGATAATTTAAGTAAGTCTTCGCTTATGGTTGAGTAAATTATATCATCCTTTTTCTCAGGTACAGAGCGGAATCCTTCCTCGGGAGGGACACATCCGGGATCTACATACCTTGACACATCATAACGTTCCCAGTCTTTGAGTAAAAATGGAGTTGGAGGAACATAAGAATATCCAAAAACAGAGTAATCATGAAAGATGAATTTCCTGTTATGAAGATATTCCCATAGTCCTTTCTCTTGAGCTTCTATGAAGATTGCTTCTTCAGATTTTCCATCATCATTTCCCAGAATCATGAAAACTTTAGGAAATTTTGGGCCCATATCTTTTTTTAGAACGGAGAATCCACGGATTAAAATATCATTTATAAAATTTTCATTCCATTCCGGCTCAGAAGACAGGGAACTAATACCGGATGGTAACAAATCTCCTCCCATAAAAACAGCTTCCGGCTTTTCTTTTTGAATAAGCCTGAATAATTTATTATATCGATTAATCTTTCCATGGAGGTCTGAAACAAAAAAACACAACATATTTATTATATAACTTGTTTAAATAGAAAGAAATATTCTAATAAAGGTAATTATTTCCTAAACAAAGGATTTTACTGACAGCTATAAATTAATATACTAATACCCGGCTTCAAATTACACATAGACCAACAGATGAGATTAAGAACCTGCAATCAGGGGATTTAATTTTCCTGTAATTTATCTTTTTCCTTAACATTCTCATTTATTCCGCTAAGTAGTTCTTCCTGTATAACAGGGTTTCTGAGCAGGTAATCATGGCCCAGGGCAGGTATATCCTCTTTGGAGATTATATTGCCAATATGATACATTAATATATGCAGGGAGCTTATCTTCCTTTACAGGTCCCCTGTTTCCCATTCTGCTCCTCAGGCTCAACGGGCTTGCCATTGTCAGAGGCATATCTTTAAAGTTTACATAAACATCAACCGAATCGGTCATTTCGTAAAGATTATTAACTGCTTTTCCTTTTTTAAATGAATTCCTTGGGGTAACACTTCCTATAAAGATTATACGGTGGTAAACCTTAAGCAGGGGGATATTTTGCTTCTGTCTCTTTTCCAGGTACTTTTTAAACAATTGATTGCCCATTGAGGTGAAAGCCATGCTTATGGTAAGATCATTGGGGTGATTGTCAAAAAATGCGGAATCACTTATAAATTCATCTAGCATATGCTGGAAAATAAAAAAATCGGCAGCTCCCCTTTTTGAGGCCCTGAGCGCGTTATAATACTGGTATGCATCGGGCTCATCACCCCAGGTAAAGGTAATGACCACCGCTTTGTCGAATAATGTATCACCATAATGACTTTTAACTTTTTTCATCCAGTTGAATACCTGCTCTTTAAATGACTTACTGTATCCCGGAACAAGTATGTAAAAGTTTTTTATTCCCCTCTCCAGCCTTTGGTATTTATAAATATCATAAAAAATATTATGAGCCGTTTCCCCGGTTGGATAATTTTCTGATGTATTTGCTGCTTTATAATTTACCTCTATGGAATCATTTTCGAAGTTATATGAACAGAAATAGAGAGTGTTTGTTTAGCTGGTTGTTTTATTTTTAAAGCTAATGCTGCTGTCTTCCTGAATTATCATTGGCCGGTTTGTAAAAAACTGGGCATTGCTTTTTTTTGCGTTTATTGAAGTATTCAGGACTTCTGTTTCTATTTGTGCCAGCGTGTTAGTACTGATCCCGAATGATAATAACAATATTCCGCTAATGTATAAGACAAGTTTCATGATGTTGGTTGTTATTTATTAAGCCGGTTATTATTTTTTAACCTGTAAATATAATAGCAGTTTATTAATATTCCAGTAAGATCTTATTTATCAGTGTACTTAGTTCATTTCCCCTGGTTAATACCATCATATGTGAGCCATTTTTTATGGAGTAGCTATAGCTAACATTTTCAACAGGAATTGTATGATCATTTTCGCCATGAATATGAATAATGTCCTTGTTGTATTCCTGCCTGTCCCATTCCATGATCATTGCAATACTACGTCTCATAAAGTCGGGATCTTTGGTTTTCAGCATTGACTTAAAAGTTTCCTTATCTCTTTTGCTGGGCGGTTCAACAATAGGTTGTAATATGCGGGCTCCCATTTTTGACAATGAACCAGGTATTATTTTATATAAGGGAAATTTCTTTTGGAAGGTATATCGTCATGGTAACTTTTCCCTGCATTTGGTACTTGAAATGATTATGATTTTTTCGGGATTAAGAAAATCTCCCATCTCGGTTGCCAGCATCCCTCCAAGTGAAATGCCGATTATAATATATTTGCTGCTGGTATCAATTTGACCTGACAACTCTTTTGCATAATCAGTCATGCTCCATCCTTTGCATGGGATGGTGTAGTGAATGTTATGGCTGACAAAACTACTGTCAATATTAAGATTTTTAAATAATCTGTAATCAGCTCCCTGGCCGGGTATCAGGTAAATAACAGTTTTATTATCCTGAGCCAATATGTTGCCTGGGCTAAACAATGAAAAAAGAACTAAACATATAATGAAAGATTTTTTCATCTTAGGCATTATATGTATGACCCTGAGGCTATAAATAATTGTTTTATGATGACTAATTATTTATTTCAAATACCTTTTTGCCGCCAACCCAGGTTTGAAGAACTTTAACATCTTTTATCTCAATGGGATCAATTTCAAAAAGATTTTTTTCAAGGACAACAAAATCTGCCAGCTTTCCTGGCTCAAGACTTCCTTTAAGATTTTCTTCAAATGAAGCATATGCAGCATTTATGGTATAGGCTGTTAAAGCTTGTTCAAGACTTATCTTTTGTTCGGGAACCCATCCATCAGGATTTTTGCCATCCAGGGTTCTACGTGTAAGAGCTGCGTATATTCCATACAGTGGGAAAGGAGGTGCCACAAACCAATCGCTGCCAAAGGCTACTTTTGCTCCTGAGTCAAATAAGGATTTGTAGGCATGTGTTGTTTTTATGCGTTCAGGCCCGATTAACTTTTCTGCCCAGCGACCATCATCGATACAATGATAAGGCTGCATGCTTGGGATAACGCCAAGTTCTGCAAATCTATTAATATCAGCCGGGATAAGATGCTGCGCATGCTCTACCCTGAACCTCCTGTCCCTGTCGCCATTTTCATTAGCTACCTGTTCATATATATTTAGGATGAAGTTTACAGCACTGTCACCTATTGCATGAATGATTACCTGTAAACCTGCTTTATCGGCATAAGAAACCCAATTGTAAAGGTCTTCATGTGAGTTGACAAAAAATCCTTTATCACCCGGAAGATCGGTGTATGGTTCAAAAAAGGCTGCCGTATGTGAGCCCAGTGAACCATCAACAAAGCCTTTTACTCCCCCTATTTTCAACCACTGGTCGCCATTTCCGTTTTTTTCAATTTCACTCTCAAGTTTTTTCCAGTTTTCAATAGGATAAGCGGCATATATTCTTGTAATAAGCTTTTTATTATCCCGGGCTCTTTCAAGGGCATCCATATAGCCAACCATGTGATGTACTGATGTTACTCCATGTGATGCAACATAGTTCATTGCATGAACAAGTGCCGAATCAATCTGGGCTGTTGTTGGGTCGGGAATCTTATTCCAAACCAGTGACATTGCATTGTCTTTAAGTATGCCGGTAAGCCTGGCTTGTTTATCTCTTACCAGACTGCCGCCTTCAATATCTTTTGTATCTTCTGTTACTCCTGCCAGCTCGAGTGCCAGGGAATTTGCCAGGGCCATATGCCCGTCGAGGCGATTTACAAAGACGGGGTTTTCCGGGCTTACTTTATCTATCCAGTCTTTTGAAGGCAATTCACCACCCCAGTTTTCATGATCCCAGTCCCCTCCCAGTATCCATGTTCCGGCCTCGGTGGTTTTTACATATTCTTCAATCCGGCTAATAAATTCTTCTGGTGTTTTTGCATCCCGGAGCTGCACGTATGTAAGATTAAATCCTCCTGTAAAAAAATGGAGATGGCTGTCAATGAAACCGGGTGTAATAAAGCTTGAATCATAATCCAGGATACGGGTGTTTTCTCCTTGTGTTTTCAGCACTTCTTTGGTATTGCCTATAGCAAGTATTGTTTCTCCGCTGAGAGCCATTGCCCCGGCTATTGGCTGCCTGGTGTTTCCGGTCCAGATATTTGCATTTATTATAATGATATCTGCTTTGGGTTGATTATCCTTACATGATGTCATAAGCAATATTAAGCTTAATACTAACAGTATAGATGATTGATAAATATATCTCATTCTGTATGGTTTTTGTTATTAAACCATAAAAATAAGAAATCAGATCAAATATTGATTTGAAAAAGACAATGTTTCTTAGTTGTGCAGATTTTGCCTAGTATCTTTTGGCTTTTTTCCTTTTCTGGAGTTTCTCTTTTGAAAGAGCAAGGCTGAATTCTTTTCCTTCATAGTTGCCGGTTCGTAGTTTTGCAAGTATCCTGGACGAAACCTTCTCTTCAACTTCAAAAAAGGAAAATGCGGGAAGTATATCTATTCTTCCTATCTGGTTACCATCAATTCCTGTTTCAGTGCAAATAAGCCTTACAAGTGCACCCTTGTTTAAATTTTGCCTATCACCCAAGTTAATAAAGAACCTTTTAGTGTTTCCTTTCAGATTCCTGTTCTGCTTTCCTTTATTATTACGGTTATCCCTGCCTCTTTCACCAAGGGATTTTTCCTGTTGAGCATTTAAATCTCCGGCATTTTTATAATAATTTAGAAATGAATTAAGCTCGGCCGAAATGAACTTCATAACTATATCTTCGGCAGACAGGTGTTTTAGCTTATTATAAAATACCGGCCAGTAACGGTCAATGGCCTCTTCATCTACAGGTGTTTTTATAACCCTGTCCATAAGTGAATACATTTGCTTTTCACATATTTCCTCTGCATCAGGAATACGGCTGAACTCTATCTTTTGTTTTATAAGCTTTTCAATCTGATTGATTTTTCCTTTTTCCCGCGTATTTATCAAAGCAATGGAGATACCCGATCTTCCTGCCCTGGCCGTACGTCCGCTTCTATGTGTATAGACCTCTGTTTCGTCGGGCAGGTTATAATGTATTACATGGCTGATATCATCAATATCAATACCCCTTGCCGCTACGTCGGTAGCTACCAGTATTCTGGCGGTTTTGCTCCTGAACTTTTTCATTGCGGCATCTCTTTGTGATTGCGACAGGTCGCCATGTAATGCAACTGCATTATATCCTTCTTTTTCAAGTTTATCAGAAACAGCACCGGTTTCCCTCCTCGTCCTGCAAAATACCAGGCTGTAGATGTCGGGATAATAATCCAGTATTCTTTTTAATGCATAATAGCGGTCTCTTTCCTTCATCATGAAGTAGCGGTGATCAATATTGGAAGCTACGCTGTTTTTTTCGCCAACAGTTATCTCCAGGGGATCTTTCATATAGTTTCTTGCAATACTGCGAACCTCTTTAGGCATTGTAGCAGAAAATAACCAGATCTTTTTATTGTCAGTAGTTTGACTCAGTATAGAATCTATATCCTCTTTGAAGCCCATATTAAGCATTTCATCTGCTTCATCTAAAATAAGCCTTTCAACAGGTCTTAGCTTTATTACTTTCCTGTTAATAAGGTCTAATAATCTTCCGGGAGTTGCAACAACTATTTGTGCTCCCTTCCTCAACTTGCGTATCTGTTCTTCTATGCTTGAACCGCCATAAACAGCAACAATATTTACATTTTTATGAAATTCGGAATATGTTTGCAGGTCTTTGGTGATCTGCATGCATAGCTCACGGGTGGGACTGATTACCAGGCCCTGTGTGTCTTTGCGGTTGAAGTTAATGTGTTGAATAAGAGGCAGGCCATAGGCCGCAGTCTTGCCGGTACCGGTCTGTGCCAGTCCTACGAAATCCCTGTCGCCTTTTATTAGTTCAGGAATGGCTTTGTATTGTATCTCTGTTGGGATGGTAAATCCCGATTTTTGGACTGCTTTAAGAAGATCATCCTGCAATCCCAGGTCTTTGAATGTCATATTGTAATTTTAATGGGCCGCAAAGGTACTACAAATAATTGACAATCAATTAAATATTGACAATTAAGTAAAAGAGCCGTTTAATGAGGTTTTTATTGACAAAAAGCTTTTAAGGGATCACAATGTTACAGGCAAAAAGCTTGTTAGTATATATCGTTTATGAAATAAAATATAAATATGTATTTCCCCTTATCGTTTAACTGTTCTTATATTTGTTAAGTTCATAATGGTATTCACGCACAATCTTTTCTTCTCTCAGCCGGGTACGGGTACGGTGTTCCTCAAATTCTTTAAGTGTGTTCTCAAGGTCTTGCCTGGTGTTGGCAGTAATTACATGGCTTCTTTTAAAGGCTATGATAAGAATCACAAGAGCTCCTGTCAGTATGGCTATTATAAGAAACATAAGACTGTTATAGGCAGCCTTGCTCATTAAAATACCAAAAAAATTAAGACTGTTTTTTTCTTTTCTGGAATTATTAAGTTCTTCTTTGGTGTTTTCTAATAATAATTTCAGGGATTGGATATCCTTATCTTTTTTTAAGATAGTTGAATTGTATTCACTGAGTTCAGATCTGAGTTTTTCAATGGAATCGTTAACATGTGAATTCAGTTTTTTAAGCCAGGCTTCTTCCACCACCCTGAACTCAAGGTAGGGACTTGATTTAGTAATTACATACTCAAACTGGCTGTCAAGGCTTCCGCTGTTAAGTGATGGTTTTTCAGTATCCTGGGAAAAGACCCGGGCCGGGACCAGGAATATTACTAAAAGGCTGATTCTGAAAAGGGCTTTATTCATGCTGCTAAGAGATTAATAAACAATACTTAATACAAAGGAAAGCATTTTATTCAATAAAACGCAAAAAGCCCCTGTGAGGGCTTTTTCAAAGTATAAATAATAATACTGGTGTTTGCCGGTTATTTAAGATCTGATGCCAGTTTAAAAAAGGGAGGCATAATCTTGTTTGATATGACACCTTCTTCCTTGAGTTCTGTAATATATCTGGATCCCATTGATGGAGAAAGGGAAAGTTTTTGAAGGATTTCCCCATAGCTACAATGGCCATTTTCCTTTAGCAGGTTGATAATTGCCTGCTTCTTTGGATCAGATTTTGCCAGGCCGATTTTTTTAAATAAACTCCACATAATAAAACTTTTCTTCTTTCTATAAGTTACAAATAATGTGTTAATTAAACAAATTAATTAATTTACATTGCTTCTCTTAAATTTAGACGAAACTAAGCCTAAAAAGGTTGCGATATAAGTCTATTTAAAACATATTATACAACATGTTTTGACAAGTATGATAATTATAAGCTTGAACAGACTAAAAGAAGGGACTATTTATTCTGTTTCCCTGCCAGGAATGGCTTTTTCTTTTGTTTCTATAAACTTAAACTTGGTGGGGACCAAGGATTGAAAAATGTTTCCAAGATCAAACATATCATCATCACCTTCTTCAAAATACCAGGTGACCTTTAGTTTTTCATGTGCCTTATCAGCTTTACCCAGGATTTTCAGGATATTAAATACCCATTTGGTTGAGGCTGTATTGATATACTCAAAATTCATTATCAGTTCAGTAGCAACAAGGCCTTTTGTATTATACTCATTTATCCAATCGAAAATAGGCTGGTAAAACAAAGCAGGATTAGAAGGCACTGATCGTCCGGAAAAATGAATGATCCCCTCTTCAAGCCTTACCATTGGAGTCCTTTTTGTGCCGTTGACTATGAAATCCTGCATATTAAAATAGGAATACATTTTTGCTAAATTTATATAACTATGATAACTAATGCAAAAAGAATGCCGTTATTTAAATTAATTTTATAAACATATCTGCCGGCCCGGCTATATGATTCAATAGATTATATCGGGCCTGGTTCTGAATTCGGGATAAGTTATTTGATATTATGCACGCCAATCAGATGAAAGCAAATATTGCTGCTACGGAATATCTGATTAGAAAATTAATGGAATAAAATAGGTGGAGGATTCCTGGCAGAGGTTCAATAATTATTTTTTTCCGGCAGAATAAAATCAATCGGGAGAAGCATCTGGCAACTTACAGGCTGTGAGTTTTCTGTGGCCGGTTGCCAGGTGCCTGAGGCCCTGATCAGCCTGAGAGCCTCTTTTTCAAATATTATATTTGAGCTTTCGCGTATTTTCGGCTCACTGATAATACCATTTTTATCTATGGTAAATTCAAGTATTACCCTGCCCTGCAATTTTGCTTTCAGTGCTGAATCAGGATAAACCATATTTTTTTTAAGATAATCCGCCAGGTCTTTGTAAGCGGGATTAATAAACAGTGCTTCCCTTGAGCCTGATGATTTAAGTGCTATGGGAGGGGCTTGTGATAGCATTCTCTTTTTTGATCTTGCAGCTACTTTTGGAGTTTTATTTTCTTTAAGCCAGGAAGCTTGCGGTTCGGCAATAGCGTAATCAATGTTATTATCTTTTGGTGTTTCCGTTTCTTCAGGTTGTGAAGCCTGCGGTTCGGCAATAGCGTAATCTATATTATTTTCTGCCAGGCTTATATCTTCTGTTTCTTCGGCATTTGCTACAGGCATCTCATTAAATTCAGAGCCCCCGGTTTTTTCAATATTTGTTTCAGCCGGCATAATATTTACTTCTTCCTGTTCTACTGTTTCATTAACTGGGATTACAAGATCTGCTGTTTTTTTTCCAGGTTTCAGGTTTTCCGTAGCCTGGCCTTCCATTTCTTTTTCTGAATTTGCGGTTTCAGTTTCGGATATATCCTCTTGTTGCTGAAGGATATTTGTTTTATCTGACAGTGCATCCTGTTTTGGTAGTTCTGCAGATGCCAGTTCTTTTGCCGGAGGATTATTTTTTGGTTTAAAGAGGTAGCTGAAAACAGAAAAGACAGCTGCCAGGACAGCAATACTTGCTGCAGCGACAAATAGCTGGCTTCTTCTTGATAAAATAAAAGTCCTGTGGGCGGAAAGTTCTCTTTTTATCATCCTTTCCTGTAATCCTCTTTCAATATTTTGAAGGGATATGTTTTGTTCATCCAGGCTTATTCCCGAGGACAAACCTTCAAGAGCCTCCCTGCAAAGACTGCATTCTTCAAGATGGGTTTTGATATGCATTTTTTGCACATCACTTAAGCTACCCAGTGAATATTCCTGAAGAGCCTCCCTGCGGATACATCCGGAAGCAAGAAATATGTTATTCTGTTTTGCCATTTTGTATTAATAACAACTGGTTTTTAAGATTCCTTTTCCCATTCTGGATATGACTTTTTACCTGTTTTATGCTAAAACCTGTTTTTTTTGCTACTTCCTGATATGAATTTCCCGCCAGATAGAACAGGCTAATACAGCTGGCCTGCTCATCATCCAGCTTTGTCAGCACTTCTTCCATAAGGGAAAGATCTGCCTCATGTTTATTATAAAGATGCAAATCGGAATCAGATTCCACAAAATTTTCTAATAATTTAATTCCTTCTTCCTCATTCAGGACACTTATAAATTTCTTTTTCGATCGCAGGATCATCAGGCAATGATTTTTACTTAATGTATGAAGCCATGCCGGGAAGTTATCTATCTCATGTTTTAGCAGCTTATCAAATAAGTTCTCGAGAATATCCATTGAAGCATCTTCAGCCTCTTCAATATTTTTCAGGTATTTCATGCATATACCGAATACAAGATGCATATATCTTTCAAACAAGGGAGCAAGGAGATCAGGCTTTTTCTTTTTCCTGTACTCCAGTATTATCCCGGTATCACTTAGGTCATCCCTGCTATTTTTATGACTGAGCTTAAGAACCAAAGTTGGTTTAATTAAATAATGGTATTAAAAAACTGCAATTATTTTCTTTGATAATTAGTTAGTTGCAAAGATCATTCCAAAAAAGTATGATTTCTTTTATGGAAAAATTACCACTAAGGCATCATACAAACAAAAGCGAAACAATTTATTAATTAAAATAGAAATATCATGAAAACAATTATTAAAAGAACACAGAAATTTTCGTTCCTTTTTAACCTGATTCTGCTGTTTAGCATTATTACGGGTGAGTTAAATGCGCAAGAATACCCGGTTATAGGTCCGGGTATTGAAAAACCCAAAACTCATTCGCCTTATTTTATTATTAAGAGTGATAATCCAGAAACAGACAGGATGCCTCTTAAATCTACAAATGCCAATGTAAATATTGCAGGTGTAATTGCAGATATTCAGCTTAGCCAGGTATATAAAAATACCGGATCAAATAGCCTGGAGGCAATTTATGTTTTTCCCGCCTCCACAAGGGCAGCAATATATTCTATGAAAATGAAGATAGGGGAAAGGGAAATAATTGCAGTCATCCAGAAAAGGGAATCTGCCAGGCAGCAATATGAGCTGGCAAAGCAGAATGGGCAGACTGCTTCATTACTGGAACAGGAAAGGCCCAATGTGTTTACAATGAATGTGGCAAACATATTACCGGGTGATCTTATTGAGGTTGAACTGAAATATACAGAACTGCTTGTTCCCGAGTCGGGGATATATGAGTTTGTTTATCCAACAGTGGTTGGCCCGAGGTATAATTCAGGAGGTGAAAACCACAGTGCTGAGAACTGGATAGAGAATCCTTACCTCAGGGAAGGGGAAAGCCCTAATTATAGCTTTGACATTAATGTTAATCTGAATTCAGGTCTGCCGATACAATCTTTGCAATCAAAAAGCCATGAAGTGAGTATTGAATATAAAGGAAAGCACAAGGCTGAAGTTTCGCTGAGAGATAAAAATAAGTTCCAGGGCAATAAGGATTTCATACTTCAGTACAGGCTTACCGGGGCAAAAATAGCATCGGGGCTATTACTGTTTGAAGGGGAGAAGGAAAACTTTTTCCTGGCAATGATACAGCCCCCTAAACAAATTAAGGCTGAAAATATACCTCCCAGGGAATATATATTTATTATTGATGTATCCGGCTCAATGAATGGCTTTCCACTGGATGTCTCTAAGAAGCTCCTTAAGGATCTCATTGGAGGCCTGAAGCAGGATGATATGTTTAACATACTTCTTTTTGCAGGAAGCTCAAGGCTATATTCAGAAAAATCTGTTGAGGCGAGCAGGGAGAATATCAATAATGCCATAAGTTTTCTTGAAAACCAGAGGGGCGGCGGTGGTACAGAATTACTGCCTGCTCTGAAAAGGGGTATGTCACTGTCAGCTACCGAGGGAGTGTCAAGAAGCTTTATTATATCAACAGATGGCTATGTTACGGTTGAGAAGGAAGCTTTTGAGTATATAAATAAGAATCTTGGAAATGCTAATTTCTTCCCATTTGGAATAGGCTCTTCAGTAAACAGGCATCTTATTGAGGGAATGGCTCATGTTGGGAGAGGAGAGGCTTTTATTGTAAGCAATGTTGCTGAAGCCGGGCCTATAGCTGAAAAATTCAGGAAATACATCTCCCGGCCGGTCTTAACGAATATAGAACTTCAGATAAAAGATTTTGATACTTATGATGTTGAACCATCCAGCATACCTGATGTATTTGCCGAAAGGCCTGTTATTGTTTATGGAAAATGGAAGGGGAAAGCAGAAGGGAGTATTATTCTTACCGGATATACAGGGAATGAGAGATATAGCAAGACACTAAATGTTCCTGATTATAAAGCTGCAAAGTCGAATTCAGCAATTAAATACCTGTGGGCAAGGGAAAAGATAAGATTGCTGGACGATTTTATCCAGGTGTCTTATTCACATGAAGAGTTGAAGGAAGAGGTTACTGCACTGGGACTGAAATATAATCTGCTTACCAGCTATACTTCTTTTCTGGCCCTTGATTCGGAAATAAGAAACGCCAATACTATTTCTACCACTGTAAGGCAGCCATTACCATTGCCACAGGGAGTGAGTAATTATGCAATAGGAGGAGCTCCTTCTAATGGATATAGAAAATCGATGAGAATACAGGGCAATTACAAATCTGCTCCTGTTTATGAAATGGCTGATGCAGAAATGGAAGAAGAAAGTGAAGCAGGAACTTATCAAATTATTGAGAAGCCGGCAGAGTTTAAAGGAGGCATGGATGCCCTGGAAAAATTTCTGAAGAATAATTCAGGAATGCCCGGGGAGACAAAAGCTATTGTTTATGTTCAGTTTACTGTTGATGCTGACGGCTCGGTAAAAGACATTAAAATATTGAGGGGATTTGATTCAATGGCCGATAAAGAAGCTGTGAGACTGATTAAGCTAACGGATAAAATGTGGAATCCTGCTATGTTCGGTAAAAAAGCCGTTAAGTCTCAGCTTATTATTCCCGTTAAATTC
Organism: Bacteroidales bacterium; assembly: GCA_029932855.1. Lineage (GTDB taxonomy): Bacteria > Bacteroidota > Bacteroidia > Bacteroidales > VadinHA17 > JAYEGO01. The sequence continues at coordinate 27,417 of JAOZPG010000028.1, forward strand.
TAAATTCAGGGAAAAACTGTTTATTGTTTTAATAATAGCTGCCCGGTATATACAATGCCGGGCTGTTTTTTATTATAAGCCGGGGGATATATCGGGAGTAAATTTTAAATGGTTTAAGTATTAAACCGGTTTATTATTAAAAAGATCCGTTTCCCCGTCATCAAAAAGCCTGGGATAGTCTTCATCGAATTTCTTAAGAATGGTGGTGATAATAGCTTCCCGCATGAATTTTGAGCGGTTGGTGATCTTGTACTTTTCGCAGAATGCATTAAGGGCATTCATCTCCCTCCGGTTAAGCATTATTGTCTGCCGGTTATTTCTAATAAGTTTTTCGTCGATCTTTTTTCTTATTCTCAAAAGTATGTGACTTGTTAGGTTACTTATTAGTGCTTAAAGATAGAAAAAAGGTCTGAAGGTTTAAAATCAGGCATAGTGAGTTTGCCTTATAAAATAAATATAATGTATCTAAATAGATAAATATGTTATATAATATCTAAAAATTGTGTTTCATGTAATTGATATAATGTAATTTTGAGACCTTAGTTGAAAATATTCAGATATGGGAAACAAGGTATTATCAAAAAAACTAGCCAGTGTTATTCTTAACTGGTTATTTTTATTTATAGTCTGGAATGCTTTTACAAGTAGTTTACAGGTACAGGAGGTAATAACGGGACTTATTGCAAGTTTTGTGATTGCATTATTTACCAGTCGCTTCTTTGATTGCTGCACTTTAAAAATACTGCATCCGCGTAGTATTTATTATATGGTAGTTTACTTTTTTGTTTTTCTGGTAGCTCTATTGCGTTCAAATTTTGATATGGCAAGAAGGGTGCTCTCTCCTTCTCTTCCGATTAATCCGGGTATAGTAAAATTCGATACTAAACTTGAATCAGACTTTCAGAAAATGGTGCTTGCAAACAGTATAACGCTTACCCCCGGTACCCTGAGTGTTGACATAATTGGCAATACACTATATGTGCACTGGATAGATGTAATAACTGATGATCCTTTAAAAGCGCATACCGAAATAGCTAAACGATTTGAAAACATACTCTTAAAAATATATGCAGAATGATACAGTATATTATTTATATGACTTTTGGACTGATGATCCTGGGCATTATTTTTTCTGCCTGGCGCATCATCAAAGGTCCCACTGCAGCTGACAGGACACTGGCCCTGGATACTCTTACTACTATTTTAGTTGCAG
>JAOZPG010000013.1 GCA_029932855.1 Bacteroidales bacterium
TATAGCGCAGATAGTACCAGCATGAACCTGCCCACTGGGGCATTGTATTGGTTTCCCGCCTGCCTTTCCTGCCTTTTCCGTCTGTTACATTAAGCCAGTCCCCGGCATTTGCAAGGGCCGATTCACCATTGCGTCCCGGTTTATAATCATCCATATCGGGAAGCTCCAGCGGGAGTTTCGATTCGTTCAGTATTTCAATCTCTCCATCTTCCCAATGTATTACGGGGAATGGTTCTCCCCAATAGCGTTGGCGACTGAAGAGCCAGTCGCGCATCTTATAGTTTACCTTGGGGGTTCCCAGCTTATTATCTTCAAGCCATGATATGGTTTTTTTAATTCCCTCATCTTTGTTCAGACCGTTAATGTCGAGACCGGTTTTTATGCTGGATGAGTTAATATAATTCCCGTCGCCTGTCCAGCATTCCTCTTTAGCCAGTATCCGTGTCCGTAAATTCTTGTCAACATTGGCAGGATCAAGAATAGGGTTTATTTTAAGCTGAAAAGTCTTTGCAAATTCAAAGTCGCGCTCATCGTTTGAGGGAACGGCCATGATAGCCCCGGTACCGTATCCCATTAATACATAATCAGCTATCCATATGGGAATCTTCTCAAGGTTTACAGGATTCAGGGCATAGCTACCGGTAAATACGCCTGTTTTTTCCTTTGAAAGGTCGGTCCTGTCCATTTCCGACTTAAGGGCTGAGCTTTTTATATAGTCTTTAACATCTTTTTCCTGCCCGGGTGTGGTAAGTTCTTTTACAAGTTCATGTTCAGGTGCAAGAACCATATAAGTGGCCCCGAACAGTGTGTCCGGACGTGTGGTGAATACCCTGAGTTTATGTTCAGATCCTTCAATCTTAAAATCAAGTTCAGCACCCGTGGATTTACCTATCCAGTTCTTCTGCATGTCCTTTATCCCCGCCGGCCAGTCAAGATCATCAAGTCCTTCAAGCAGTCTCTCGGCATACAAGGGGATTCGCAGCATCCATTGTTTCAGGTTTCGTTTGCTAACCTGGTTGCCGCATTTCTCGTGGCTGCCATCAGTAAGTACTTCCTCGTTTGAACACACTATCTGGCAGTGGCTGCAGTACCATACCTGGGCGTTGGCATAATAGGCAAGTCTTTTTGAGTCTGTATATTCCCGGACAGCCTTATCTCCAAGAATCTTTATTTCCCGGGGGATGGTCAGTTCTTCAATTGGTCTTCCCTTTTGCCGGTCTTCATCGAACCATGTATTATAAAGCCGGATAAATATCCATTGAGTCCACTTGAAATATCCGGGATCTGTTGTATTTACTTCCCGGTCCCAGTCATAACCCAGCCCCAGCGATTTTATCTGGCGTCTGAAAGTTTCTATATTATGTTTGGTAGTTGCGGCAGGATGTGTCCCCGTTTCAATAGCATATTGTTCTGCCGGTAGGCCAAAAGCATCCCAGCCCATGGGATGAAGTACATTAAAGCCTTTCATTCTTTTATAGCGTGCAAGGATGTCGGTTGCGGTATATCCTTCGGGGTGTCCGACATGCAGCCCGCTACCTGAGGGATAGGGAAACATATCAAGTATATAATACTTGGGCAGCGAAGTATCCATTCCTGTTTTGAAAGTTTTATTCTCTTCCCAGTATTCCTGCCATTTTTTTTCTATTTCACCAAACTTATATTCCATAAAACTCCGCTGATTATTAGATTACCCGTGCAAATTACCGCTCTTCCTTATTCAAGCTGCGAAATTAGGAAAAGTTTAGCAATTACTCTAAAGCACAGCTCACTAAATCCCGGGGAGCAGTTATATATATACAATGGATTAATTTTTGTACTTTTGACACAGTAAAATGGTCCCGTAGTTCAGCTGAATAGAACGTCAGATTCCGGTTCTGAAGGTCGTGGGTTTGAATCCCGCCGGGATCACAGAACAAAGCACTGCGTAAGTAGTACAGACTAATTAAGAAACCCAGGTAAAGCTTGCTTTGACCTGGGTTTTAAAAATTTGTCTGTTTGACTACCGCCGGTAGGCTTTGGTTATGTTTAATCCCACCATTGTGGATCATGAGCCTGCTTCCAGGCGAGTAATCCCACCATTGTGGATCATTAGTCTGCTTCCAGGCGAATAATCCCACCATTGCGGATCATGAGCCTGTTTCCAGGCGAATAATCCCTCCATTGCGGATCATGAGCCTGTTTCCAGGCGAGTAATCCCGCCGGGATCACAAAACAATAAGCACTTTCTCTTATATATTAAGGGTTAGTACTATCTTTACTTAATATCTACTGAAGCGTTACTGAAACAATTCATTTATTTACTTCCCTGGATTATTGATGTTAAACAGTGGTTACAAAATATTTCATCACTCTAATTCACCTGAAATGAAAGCTAAAAACATAATTATCAATGTCCTTATTATTTCAACGGTATTTTTAAGTATGGTTCACTGTACTAAAAAAGACAATGATATATTAACAGTTGAGACTCAGCTTGTAGATTCAATAAGACTTACTTCTGCTCGCATAACAAGTAAAGTGACAGACAAGGGTGGCTCAGGTGTTACAGTTAAAGGAATTTGCTGGAGTACACAATCTGATCCTGTAATAACAAATCATAATCTTCCGGCCGGACCTGGTGAGGGCTCTTTTGTTAGCATAATGACCGGATTGGAAGAAGATATTACTTATTTCGTAAGAGCTTATGCCTCAAATAATCATGGAATTATATATGGAAATGGAATAAGTTTTACTATTGAGAATCCAAATATTAACTGGATCTCCGGAATAGATTGGATTGATGTCAGGGATTGGCAGAGTTATGGAACAGTTCAGATCGGTGACCAGATATGGATGTCTGATAACCTGAATTATGGTAAAATAATTGACTCAGGAAAAGAACATGCAAACAATGGTGTTGTCGAAAAATACTGTTACAATGATAACCCTTCGAATTGCGAAAAATTTGGTGGATTATATACTTGGGATGAAACAATGAATTATGACACAATAGAAGGAATTCAGGGTATCTGTCCTGAGGGTTGGCATCTCCCAACTGAACAGGAATGGGTCACTCTATTCCGATATTTAGGAAATGAAGATGGTTATGGGGTTGCAATAAAGCTAAAAGAGGCGGGTTCAGTTAATTGGAATTCATTTAATCAAGGAACAAATGAAAGTGGTTTTACAGCACTTGGAGCAGGAAGTTGGTTTCAACATTCCGTTTTTAGAGGATATGAATTTACCGGGACACATAATTCAACTCTGTTTTGGGCATCAACTGATACTCTTATAGACAGGGGCGAAATGACTACACCTCGATTTGCTGATCACGCATATTACATATATATTGAGTCATTTGACCACCAGGCTGTTCTATGCCATGGGGATAAAATGAGCGGGTTTTCAGTACGATGTATTAAGAACTAAATTCATAATACATAATCAACTTGTGCATTAGTTTGTTTATGAGATTTTGCTAAAAAACCCACATTGTTATTTCCTATTTATAACTTCTGTACGACTATCCTCAGACACAAGGAAAAATTGAGCGCTATCACAGAACAATAAGCGATTTCTCTTACATTAAGGGTTAGCGCTTTCTTCTTGGAAGCTTTTATCATGGAATATGGATTTTCGAATTCTGCCTTGAACTATTCGGTCCGGTTTAACAGATCAAAAACAATATCCAACTGAAAGACCTGCGGATAGATGAAATTCATAGTTATGTCCTTCATATTCAAGAAAGGGGGTAAAGCCTGCTTTGAAAATAATCCTCCCCTCAGGAGCCTGTTAACGATAAGCAATTCTTCCGCTTATAACTCCACTCCAGAACCATGATACCGGATTATTCTCAATATCCCTGGAGGCCTCCCTGATAATCACATATCCTGCCCCCAGTTCAATATGATGTTTTTGAAATGAAAAGATTTCGTTAACCAGCAGAGGTATCCAGAAGTCTCTGACACCGGTAATTTTAGGATAATATGAAAAACCTGCCTGTGCTGCGGTTTTAAATTTATCAGCGTTAAAGATTATTCTTTCATAATTAATGGAGTAAAACATCCCGTGTCCTCCGGCTTCAAGCTGAATACTGTTTTTCTTTCTAAAATTGAAAGTTAACTGATGCGGGAAGCTAATGCCGCCAATAAATGGAACTGTTCCTGTTCCAATAGAAGCATTAATAAAATAATTTGATTTAAAAGAAAGTTTCCTGCTGTAATTTACAGAGGCAAATAATCCGGTTCCGCCCAGAGATAAATCAATGCTATTTTTTTTTAATTTTTTCAAGCCATTTTCCTTGCTATAAGCCATTATTGATAATGATAGCAGCAAGCCAACAATACTTACGATTCTATTTTTTTCATTTTTCATCCTGTTTATTGGTTCTGCAGGCTTTGTCTTCTTATAACGAAATAATCATCTTTTTTTTTCATAATTTACCGATAAGCGAAGTTCTGTATGGTGGACTAGTATATTTAAATAGAAACTGAAGTATTAAAAAATGCACCATCATCAGGATAACAGTGCATTTTTTATAATAATTGATTGTGATTTATCAATAGAATAAATTTATATTAAATTGTCATTTTAGTCATAGCAAGCTTATGCTTTAAGTTTAAGCGATATGACAATAAAATTAAACATAGCTGTTATTACAGAAGCTGCTTCCGGGATTACAGCTTTTCGCATTTTAATAATAGTTATATTGATTTTTGTTTCTTAAGAAAAAATTTAATCAGCTGATAAGAAAGAATTATTAACAAAGGCCAGCTGATGATCCATATTATTGGTTCAAGGTAATTCATAATTAATGGTTTTTGGTAATTTAATACTTCATTGAATCATTTTCTAAATCCGATTCACTGACTTTCTTCTTGTTGAGTGACTTCCATGCATACCAGATATATGCAATCACAATGGGTACAAGCAGTGAAACCCAGCCCATAACTTTCAGGGTATATTCACTGGAACTGGCATTACGTATGCTTAAAGAACTTTGCAAGTCGAAGGTGGAAGGATAAAAAGCCGTGTTGTTAAGACCTGCCAGCATTAACAATGCCAAAACTGTAAGAACTGTTCCTGCCCCGGCAAACCATATCCCCCGGGATGAGCTTTTAAAGCTTCCCAGGAAAATTCCATATAAAACACCAACTACACCTGCTAAAAACATGATTAGCACGATGGGCATCTCAATAAGGTTATGCAAATATTTGAATTTCTCCATGTAAACCAGCCTGGTTCCCGGATCAATAGCAAAGCCTTCTTTGGTAAGGATCAGTGCAAGAAAGAGCAGGAAAAACACCAGGAAAGCACTACTGCAATATCTAAGTGTTTTAGCTGAACGCTTAATGATAGAGTCGTTGTCAATATTATTAATAAAATAAAGCATTGCCAGGATGCGCGATAAAAAAAGCAAAGCAAGCCCCAATGATAAATTAGTAATATTCAGGGCAGCTTCAAGTCCGTGACTTGCAGTTTCCCAACGTGAAATAACAGGATCTGCAATATTGGTTATATTTAACCTGTTGACTGAAAATTCGGAGCCTGTAAAAAAGCTGCCAACTGCTGTGCCTATCAGTAAGGGGGCTAACAAACCATTTACAAATAAGAATGTATCGTAGGTTTTCCGGCCCAGGAAATTATTTGCTTTTGTCCGGTATTCGTACGAAACAGCTTGTATGATAAAACTGAATAAGATGAGTGTCCATACCCAGTAAGCACCACCAAAGCTGGTAGAGTAAAATAATGGGAAGGATGCAAAGAATGCACCTCCAAAAGTCACCAGCGTTGTAAAAGTGGTATCCCACCTGCGACCAATGGAATTAACCAGAAGGGACCTTTCGATTTCGGTTTTAGATAACTGTCTTAACAATGTTTGTCCGCCCTGTACAAACATCAGGAATACTAAGAGCGCTGCTAAGAGGGATACAATTATCCACCAGTAAGTCTGTAAAGCTTCGTATGACATATTATTAAACATGGCTGCCTCCTTTCTCGGGACCCTTTTTTATCTGGGTAATTAATATTTTTATTTCTGCAATTAACAAAACGCTGAACAGGGCAAAAAACATAAAGAATGTAGTTTGTACCGAACCAACACTCAGGTGTGATGTGGAAGCTGTAACCGGTAAAAGATCCTGTATGGTCCAGGGCTGGCGGCCAACTTCGGCAACTATCCATCCCAGTTCTGTTGCTATGTATCCTAAAAGAAGCGACCAGAGGGAAATAATTAAAAGCAATTTGTTTTTTACCAGTCTGTCTTTTAGGCTTACATACAAGAGCCAGGCAAACAATAAGATAAAGAATAAGCCCAGGGCTACCATGATATGGAATGAATAAAATGTTAATGGCACATTGGGGACTATTTCTTCTTTATCTTTGAAAAAGCCATACCCGAAGTGGGAATAATTTGTTTCAAATTCTTTGAGTTTCTGATCTGCCAGTTCATCATTTCCTTCTTTTCTGGCTTGTTTATAATCAGCAAGAGCCTTAATTGCAATCTTTCCTTTCTCTATCCTGCTTTCGGCTGAAAGGATTCCCTGTTCTTCATTCCCATTTAGTATGTCGTTTACCCCCGGCACAAAAGCATCTGCATTCCTGAAAGCCATAATTGAAAGCATGCCGGGTATTTTTATTCCTTTAAAGTTTGTATTGTCTTTATTTTTATTTAAAAGACCAACAACATATAGGTCAGCACTTTCTTCACCATCGTATAAAGCTTCCATAGCAGCTAATTTCATGGGTTGTGTGTGTGCTATATTAAAGGAAGAACTGTCGCCGGTAATGCTAACAAAAACAGATGCCAGCAAGCCGAAGACCGAAGCAATGATTATACTTTTTCTGGCAAAAAGCAAATGCCTGTTTTTCAGTATGAACCAGGCACTGATGGAAATAACGAACAAAGCGCCAATTACATAAGATTGCGAGACGGTATGCAGGAATTTAAATACTGCTGTAGGCGAGAGGGCAATATCAAAAAAGTTTACCATTTCGTTACGGGCTGTATCGGCATTAAATGCGGTACCTGTCGGGTTTTGCATCCATGCATTGGCAATAAGTATCCACAATGCCGATAAGTTTGAGCCAATTGCAACAAACCAGGAAGAGAGCATGTGAAATTTTTTGCTAACACGATCCCATCCAAAAAACATTATTGCAATAAAACTGGATTCAAGGAAAAAGGCAAGGATACCTTCAATGGCTAACGGTGCGCCAAAAATATCTCCAACAATCCACGAATAATTCGACCAGTTCAGTCCGAATTCGAATTCAAGTATAATGCCGGTGGCAACACCAATTGCGAAGTTAATTCCAAACAGTTTCATCCAGAATCTTGTCATAATCTTCCACTCTTCATCTCTTGTCTTGTAGTAGATAGTGTGCATAAATGCCACAATAAACGACAATCCAAGAGTTAGCGGAACAAAAATCCAGTGGTAGAGGGCAGTTAATGCAAACTGAGCCCTGGACCAGTCTACTAAAGCTAAATCGAAATGTTCCATTAATTTAGTTTTTTGTTAATTATTCCTGACCTATTAGTTGTTCGATTACATAATCGCCTTTTTCTTTATCGGTATCGAATTTTGAGTTAAGAAAATTTGGGAAGAAAAAAATCTTTAAGATGATAAACATAATAAAAAGCTTCACGAGAATAATGACCCACAGTTTTTTATTGTGAACCGACATTTCTTTAAAGCCACTAATATAGAAATCAATAATTTTTTTCATTGACAGTATCCTTTCCTTTCCTGCCTGAGATGGACTGCCCCGGTGTTTTTTACCTGATTGCTGCCAGGACAGTTCTTTCTTTTAGCTTGCCTTTTTTGTCGTAGGTCTCACTTTTTACTACTCCCAGGTCTTTTGCATACCATGTGCTTAGCGAGTAAGTAAATTTGAATATAGCCTTCATCTCCATCTTACTGTTCACTTTAATGCATTCAAAGCTGCCGGCATCGGTGGTCACGGTTTCCACTGCCTCTACTTTTCTTTCCTTTACATCCAGGCTAATAGTAATCAGCCTCGTATCGCCGTTATATACTTCGGCAACTACCCTGCCACCTCCCAGGTCATCACCGGCTTTTGCGTTCCCCGGTATGCTCATATTGTCTGCTGTGACCCTGGTTTCCATATCTCCGTATGCACTCATCTGCTCATTGTCCATTAACATAGATTCCATATCAACAGACATAGCTCCGTTTTCACATTTAATGGTATATTCAATAGTTGTTGTAGTATCAATATCTACCTCTTTATTTTCTTCCCTGATCCTTACCTCTAAACCTCCGGGTATCTTTTTTTTACTTAAAACGGTCTTTGTTGAAGTAGCGGTAAGCTTCCCCTTTTTGTTAAGGTCATGGTATTCAAATACCTTTCCTTCTTCCTGTGGAAAAAAGGATTTACAATCCTGGGCATTTAGAAATCCTGCTACTAATAATATGAGCGAAAGAGCAAATAGTTTTTTCATTTAATGATGTAGTTTAATGTTTATTCGAGTATTAATATTTATTCGTGTAAAAATAAAAGTAATATATCTTTACGATAAATCCAGCTTTTCAAGGGCTAAAAAAACCCGGGAACAGAAGCCGGCTTTTACAATGCAGACCAGAAACATATATGTTTATCTCAACAATATGCTGTGAATTAAAGTACGAACTTATATTATTCGGGCTTAAAAGAAAGCTTAAGATACTGTACCCTGGGATCGTGTTCGGGACTGAGACTGAAGAAAATATCCAAGGTCCCCTTATCCGTTTTATAGATAAACTTTCCACGCAGCTGGTTTAGAGCTTTTTTATCAATCAGTTCCCCGATCGTACCGGCCTTTTCGAGTAAAGCCCTGATTTCAGTCATACGATGTTCCCTTGACTTATCAAGGTAAAAGTTTTCCGCAAGTATTCTTTCCTCCAGGGAGCTGTCCCATGTCTGAATCATTTTTATAATTTGCTCCTGCCTTGTCATCAATATGTCTGAAACAGGCAGTTCACGAGTTTGTAATTCAATATTTTCAAACAAAAGAGCTTCTATCTTTTTCAGGGGATAAGGGCTTGTATATGTAAGGTTACAAAAGGCCATAATGCCCAGCCCGTATTCCGGATAAAAAACATAGTTGCTTCCATATCCCGGCAGGGCACCGCCGTGACCTATTTTTTTTAGTTTATTACAATTCTCAGATATACGAAGTCCGTAGCCATATCCTGTAAAAGAAGGACATGCTTCTCCGTGGAAGCCGGTGTCATTGGTATTTAGCCGGGGGAACAGGGGACTGTGCATTTCACGTAGTGTACTTCTGCTTACAGGTCCCTCATCTGCCTCACTACGTGGCGGCCAGGCTGAAAGATGAAAGCTTACATATTTCCCGAAGTCTTCAATGGTAGTCATCAGTCCTCCTATAGCACCGAAGGAGCCATCGTGCAAGATGGGTTCGGTTTTCCACTGTTCATCTTCCCAGCGGTAGCCTGTTGCCATTTCTTCGGCCGGGATACTGTCGTATTCCCAGTAGGTATTACACATTCCAAGGGGCTGCAGGATATTTTTCCTTATGTATTCCTGGTATGGCATTCCCGATACCACCGAAATAATCCTGCCCAGCATGGCAAAGCCGGTATTGCTGTATTCATAGCTGTAAGAAGCAGGGTTGGAAAGTGATAATCCTTCAGCTATCAGATCACTTAGCATTTGCTCGGACTCATCCATCTGTCTGTCACCCCAGGGATTATCTTCGGGAAGGCCCGAAGTCATAGTGAGCAGGTTTTTTATGCTTATTACCGGACTGTCATTTGTAAGATATTCAAGCCTGGCCAGTTCGGGAATATATTTTTCTGCCGGATCACTAAGTTGTAAATAGCCTTTATCCCTGAGTTGAAGTATGGCCATGGCTGAAAAGCTTTTGCTCATTGAAGCAATACGAAAATGTATTTGATGAGTGACTGCCAGTTTTTCTTTTATATTGGCAAGTCCGGTTGATCCACTTATAATAAGACTGTCATCTACAACAATACCGTAAGCAATACCGGGGATATGATTATTTTTAGCATGTTCTTCTATTAACTCCTGCAGGTCGGGTATTATGCTTTGAATATTTTCAATACGCCTGTCATTAATAAAAACCTGCTCTTTATAAGTTGATGATATAAGCCTGGTATTTTTTTCAGACTGATGATTACATGCAGCCAGTACTGTAAAGACTGCAATAGAAAAAAACAGTTTAATAAATGTTTTCATAATTATTATCCGGGATTTTGTTAGTTCTTACAAAGTAAGTTAAAAGAGGGAATCAAAGCTATGCTCTAAAACACTTTCTTCCCTGTTTGGATTTTTGGCTTTTATTCACCGGGCTTGAATAGTTTGTAAATATAGATTACCTTTATTTTTCTTGCTTTGTATTATTATTTTTAAGACTTATTATTTAATATTTTATGAGTATTAAAAGACGTGATTTTATTAAAACTGGTGCTGTGGCAGTAGCCGGCAGCATGATCCTGCCACCATTCTTGCAATCGTGTCAGGGGAATCAAATATCTGCAGATGTGAAAAACTATTTAGATCATTTTGAGGTTTCGGCTGAATTAATGCAAAATATTATTGCCGAAGCAATGTCAAAAGGAGGCACATATGCCGACCTCTTCTTTGAGCATAAAATTTCAAATTCACTTGGACTTGAAGATGGCAAGGTGAATAAGGCATATTCAAATATTGATTATGGAGTTGGTATCAGGGTGCTGAAAGGAGACCAGACCGGTTTTGCTTATTCTGAGAGTGTGGAAACAGGAGCGATGATGAATGCTGCCCGTATGGCAGCGAATATTGCTGATAGCAGTGTCGGATTCAACCAGGGAGATATTTTTGAAAAGTTACCGGCAGACTATTATAAGATCTCAAAGAAGTGGGAGGATGTATCGGTTGAAGAAAGGGTCCCCTTTCTGCAGAAAGTAAATGATAAGCTTTTCAGCCTGGATCCTAAGGTAATAAGGGTAATGGCATTCCTTAATGACGAATCATCATATATTCTTTTCTATAATTCTGAGGGAAGACTGAGCTATGATTACCGTCCTATGATAAGTTTTGGTGTTGTTTGCATAATGCAGAAGGGAGAGCAGATAGAAAACTCTTATGTTGCCCGCTCTTTTCGTAAAGGCTTTGAATGGCTGGATGAGAGTATTGTGGATGAACTGGCAAATGAGGCAATTGAAAAAACGAACATACTTTTTGATGCCACAAAACCAAAGGCAGGAGAGATGCCCGTTGTTCTTGGAGCCGGAGGCTCGGGAATATTGCTCCACGAAGCTATTGGACATACCTTTGAGGCCGACTTTAACCGAAAAGGAACTTCCATCTTCAGTGATAAGATGGGGAAGAAGGTGGCAGAGAGCTTTATTAATATTATTGATGATGGTACCCTGCAAAATAACAGGGGTTCAATTAATATTGATGACGAAGGCAATGAGGTTCAGAAGACCTATCTTGTAAAGGAAGGGATACTTAATTCTTATATGCACGACCGTATAAGTGCAAATTATTATAAGGTTGAACCTACCGGCAACGGGCGGCGCCAGGACTTCAGGAATATTCCTATTCCAAGGATGAGAGCGACCTATATGGAGGCTGGAATGAGTAAGCGTGAGGATCTTATTGCAAGTGTTGATTACGGGGTTTATGTAGATAATTTTACTAATGGTGAAGTAAAAATTGGCGCGGGAGATTTTACATTTTTTGTTAAGTCGGGGTACCTGATCGAAAAGGGGAAATTAACATCTCCTATAAAGGATATTAATATAATCGGGAACGGGCCACAAGCCCTGGCAGATATTTCAATGGCGGCTGATGATTATAAGACCGATGACGGTACATGGATGTGTGGTAAGGACGGGCAGTCTGTGCCTGTAACAGTCGGACTTCCCTCTGTGCTGGTGAAAAAGCTTACAGTTGGGGGACTGAGCTGACAGCCGGGAATAAGCAGTTGATAATAAAATTATAAAATAATAATCATGACCAAAGAGGAAAAATATAAATTAGCTAAATGGGCGGTGAAGCATGCACTTGAAAAAGGCGCTCAGGATGCGAGGGTGAGTATTTATGAAAGTCAGAACAGTAGCGTGGAGGTAAGGGAGGAGAAGATAGATAAGCTTGAACAGTCAACCCGGTCAGGACTTAGCATCTCACTTTACGTTGACAATAAGTATTCAGCTCATTCAACAAGCAGGCTTAATAATAAAGAGGAACTGAAAAGTTTTATTGAAGAAGCTATTGCAGGAACAAGATTTCTGGCTGAAGACGAATATCGCAGATTGCCGGAACCGGAATTGTATTTCAAGGGCAAGGTAAAAGATCTAAAAACATTTGATGAAGAATTTTTATCAGTTGACCCACAGGATAAAATAAAAGCTGCATTTGCTTTGGAAAAAGAAGTCCTGGGGAAAGATGAGAGGATAATTTCTGTATCTGCAAGTTATTATGACGGGATGAGCAGCAGTGTGATGGTAACCAGCAATGGTTTTGAAGGGGATACAGAAAACACTTATTATGGTTTATATGCTTCTGTGTCTGTTAACGGAGGAGATTCCCGTCCTGAATCGGGCTGGGGTGATAGTGCCATTCATTTTAAGGATCTTGAAACACAGGGAATAGGAGAGACTGCACTGAAGCGCGGTCTGGATAAGATCGGACAGCAAAAGATTGAATCTGTTAAAATGCCCATGATCGTTGAAAACAGGTCTGCAGGGCGTAGTTTAGGTCCTCTTATTTCCGCGCTTAACGGCTCGGCAATACAGCAAAAGAATTCCTTCCTGGTAAACAAGCTGGGTAAAAAGATAGCTTCGGATATATTTACACTGCTTGATGATCCTTTTATTGAAGGCGGACGTGGATCAAGAATGTTTGACGGAGAAGGCCTTGCTCTTAAGAAAAGGGCAATAATTGAAGAAGGAATACTTAAGACTTACTATATCGACACTTATTATGCCAGAAAACTGGAGATGGATCCAACAACCGGGGGTACTACAAACTTAGTACTGAAACCAGGAAATCGAAGTCTGGAGGAAATGATTTCATCTCTTGACAGGGGTCTTTTTATTACCGGTTTTATTGGAGGGAACACAAATGGCAGTACCGGGGATTTTTCTTATGGGGTTGAAGGCTTCCTTGTTGAAAAAGGGAAGATCGTTAAACCTGTATCCGAGATGAATATTACAGGTAATATGATAGATTTGTATTCTAACCTGGTGGAGGCCGGCAATGATGTTTATGATAAGTCATCATGGAGATTACCTTCCCTTATGTTTAAAGATGTCGAATTTAGTGGTAAGTAGCAAACAGTCCAGGGCAATACAAAAGGATAAACCTGACTGATATTATATTTTGCTGAGTTTTGTCAGGGGTATTTTAGCTATGTTTTTGTAACATTGTTTATGTAAAAATTTATTAAGATATTTCTACTAAAACTGAAGCTCTAATGAAATCAACAGTGTATAATCCTTTTGAAACTGCACGACAACAATTCGATCATGCAGCAGACCTGCTTGAGCTGGACAATACTACCAGAGAGTTGTTAAGGACCCCGATGAGGGAATATCATTTCAATATTCCTGTTAGGATGGATGATGGCACAAAAAAAATATTCAGGGGTTTCAGGATACAGCATAATGATGCCCGTGGACCTGCCAAGGGGGGAGTGCGTTTCCATCCCCTGGAGACTATAGATACTGTAAGGGCCTTGTCGATGTGGATGAGCTGGAAAACAGCCGTTGCAGATATACCCCTTGGTGGAGGGAAAGGAGGTGTTATCTGTGACCCGCATCATCTCAGTAACTCTGAGCAGGAGCAATTATGCCGGGGTTGGGTCAGGCAGATTGTCAGAAACCTGGGTCCCAATATCGATATACCTTCCCCGGATATTATGACCAACGCCCAGCATATGCTCTGGATGCTGGATGAGTACGAAACCATTATGGGAGGCCACTTTCCGGGTTTTATCACTGGTAAGCCTACAGGCCTGGGAGGGTCCCTGGGTAAGAAAGAATCAACGGGCTATGGTGTTATAATAGCCATCAGGGAGGCCTTGAACGAATTGGGTCTTAAGGCTGCCAATACTGTTGCAAGCGTCCAGGGTTACGGAAACGTTGCAAGATATGCTATTGAGTTATACCAGAAGATGGGAGGGAAGGTGATATGTGTATCCTGCTGGGATGAAGAGGATCACAAGACTTGTGCTTTCAGGAAAAAGGATGGTATTATTACAGAGGAACTGGATAGCATTTCTGATGTATTTGGGGGGATTGACAAGCATAAAGCCCGGGATATGGGATATGAGCTTTTTAGTGGTAATGAATGGTTGAGCCAGGAGGTGGATATTCTCATTCCTGCAGCACTGGAAAACCAGATCACTATGGATAATGTTAATAATATCAGGGATAGTGTAAAACTGATTGCCGAAGGAGCAAATGGTCCTGTTAGTCCGGACGCAGATAAGATACTTGCTGATAAAGGCATATTTATGATCCCCGATTTCCTTGCAAATGCCGGTGGGGCAATAAGCAGTTATTTTGAGCAGGTTCAGAGCAATATGAACTATTACTGGGAGAAGGATGAGGTATTGGGGAAGCTTGATGTAAAAATGACATCAGCCTATGCTGCAGTGAGTGATTTTGCAAAAGAAAATAAACTAAGTATGAGGGATTCAGCATATGTTATCTCAATTGACAGGGTTGCACAAGCCTGTCGTGAAAGGGGATGGGTATAAAATAAAGCTATAAAATAATGCAGGATACAGAGTTGCCAGGTTTTGACAGGAAGTTTTTTGAGTCTGAAAACAGGATAAGCTATATAGGGTCAGGCTCTCTGGGTGGCAAAGCCAGTGGACTGACTTTTATAAACAATATTCTGGATACTATTCCGGCTAATGACTTTCCCGGAATTGAGGCTGGTATCCCCCGGATGATAGTTATACGAACAGATGTGTTTGATTCTTTTATGAGCTCGAATAAATTATATCAGATAGCCGGTTCAGATGCATCGGATGAAAGAATAGCCCTGGCATTTCAAAAGGCCGACCTTCCTTTTGAGTTGCTTGGTGACTTGCGTACCCTTATCTCCAACATTAAGCAACCCCTGGCCGTTCGTTCCTCAAGCATGCTGGAAGATGCTATGTATGAGCCCTTTGCAGGCGTGTATGCTACCAAGATGACCCCTAATAATCAGCTCGATGCCGACACTCGCTTCAGGAAGCTTACAGAAGCAATAAAATTTGTATATGCCTCCACATTCTTTAAGGCTGCTAAAGATTATATAAGGGGCACAAATCATAAGGCGGAAGAGGAGAAGATGGCTGTTATTATACAGGAAGTTGTTGGAGAAAGACATAATGAAAGGTTTTATCCTGAACTTTCTGGTGTTGCAAGGTCATATAATTATTATCCGACGGGCCATGCAAGTCCCGGTGACGGGGTGGTTAACCTTGCTCTTGGATTGGGAAAAACTATTGTTGACGGAAGTATTTCCTGGGCATATTCACCTTCTTATCCTGCTACGAATCCTCCTTTCAGATCTATGTCTGATATGCTCAAGTATACACAGACCAGGTTCTGGGCCATAAATATGGGAAAGCCTCCTGAATATGATCCTGTAAAGGAAACAGAATATATGGTAAATGCCTCCCTTACTGATGCAGAAGTTGACGGAACACTGAAAAACCTGGTATCTACTTATGATGCGGGTTCAGACAGAATATGGCCGGGAATGAGTGATACAGGACCAAGGATTCTTACTTTCTCCCCAATATTAATGGAAGATAGTCTGGGTTTAAATGATTTTATTAAATATTTACTAAAAAAATGTGAAGCTGCACTAAAAGCTCCTGTTGAAATAGAGTTTGCCTTTAATTATTCTGCCAGTGGGGATTTTCCTCACAACTTTGGTTTTTTACAGGTAAGACCCATGGTCGTATCTGATGCACTGGTTGATCTGACCGAGGAAGAGCTTAAGGCTAAAGATGTACTGGCTGCCTCGGTTAATGTGCTGGGGAACGGAGTTATAGATACTGTCAGGGATATAGTGTTTACAGATCCTGAAGCTTTTCAGACACGCTATTCCATGAAAATAGCGGATGAAATATCTGTGATCAATAAAAAACTGCTTGAAGAAAATAAAGATTATCTGTTAATTGGTTTTGGACGATGGGGTACAACAGATCCTACAGCAGGTATTCCTGTAGATTGGGGAATGGTGTCTGGTGCCCGTGTTATCATAGAGGCAAGCATGGAGAATGTTTTTGTAGAGATGAGTCAGGGTTCCCATTTCTTTCATAATGTTACGGGCTTCCGGGTTCAATATTTTTCTATCCCTTTTGCCTGTATATATACGGTGGACTGGGACTGGTTGCTGGAACAGCGATTAGTAGAAGAAGGAAAATTTATCAAACATGTGAGACTGAGTACTCCTTTGCTTATAAAGGCAGATGGCCGGACAGGCAGGGGCGTGATAAAAAAATAAAGCCACCCGGTTGAGGCAGCTTTATTATAAATAAATCATGAAAATTTCTATTTCAGTTTTGTTGTTTTAATAGATGAATAATTTAACTTCAGGGCGCTGGCACGTCTTAATGCTTGTTTTACATCGGTAACAACTCCCATTTTAGTTTTTTCATCCACTTTCATTGAAACTGACATTTTTGCCTGGTCGGCCTCATTCATGGCATCCCTTTCCTGAGCGATGAAGTCCTGGATGTCTGCAACATTCTTGAACTGATCATTTAGTTGTATCCTTGGTTCTGTTCCAAATAATTTCTGATACGACCTGGAAGGTTTGCCTATATAAATAAAAGAAACAAGAGATTTCTTTTCCAGTTTTTTTGCTTCAGTGGCATCAGGTAATTTAATGCTCACTTTTAAATCCACTTCTTTCATAACAGTGGTTGTCATGAAGAAGAAGAGAAGCATAAAAACTATATCAGGAAGAGAGGCAGTATTTATTGCCGTAACTCCTTTTTTCCCTTCTTTTTTAAATCTTGACATTATTTACCTCCTCCAATATTTTTAGGTTCGGCTTCAGAAAGCACAGCAGTATAATATTTCTTTACAGCTTTTTGCTGATCTTCTTCAAGGTCATCATATTTGTTTCCAAACTTCTGTAAAGATAATTCATTCCTGAGCTCGTTCTTGGCTGCCAGGATCTCATTTTGCACCATAAGGTATGTCCCATATGATGTCCCCCTGTCATTCTGCAGGGAAATGATAGGATTTTTAGGAACATAAACCCTCCCAAAAAATGGCAAATCCTTATAGTCTTTAGCCGGAAGATTATCCAGGTCTTCAGGGTTTGCTATGAATTCCTTGGCTTTTTCACGAAGCTGATGAATATCCATTGGCTTGTTCTCAACCAAAAGCTGATCAAATTTATTGATCTTCACAACAAACACATTCCTTTCTTTTATCTGGTCCTGGTTTTCAGGCTGGTCTTTATCAGGAATTGGAGGCAGACCTCTCATTAGGCCGGTATCAACATCCATTGTGGTTGTTACCAGGAAAAAGATTAAGAGGAGGAATGCAATATCGGCCATCGATCCTGCATTGATTTCTTGTAATTTCCTCTTTGACATGTTATATGGTATTATTTATTTAAAATACTTTACAACTTCAGAATACAGGATCGCCAGTACAGCGCCTATAGCCAGAATATAAGTTGTCCATAAACCTGTGCCTACCCATTTAAGGGTTACAGGTTCGTTTTGAGTTCCGTCATAGCCATCCATAGTAAGAGTGGCATCTGAAGCAAGGAAATAAGCAACAACAATAAGAACAGCTACTCCCAACAGAACAAGCAATCCTTTTTTCAAGCCTTTAGGATGAATGATCATATTGAATATTGAAAATCCCAAAACAGTAACTGCGGTTCCTATTACCAATAAATATGTCCATCTCAGGAAAAGTTCGGTAATAACCGGTTCTTCCATACTTGTTCCTTCGGTTCCCGGCACAACACCTCCAATGTAAAATATCAATATCAGTACAATGGAGATTCCTAGCAGGGAATAAAGGATGTAATTTATTATCTTAGAAAGTTTGTTTGACATAGCAAGTTGGTTTATTTCTTAACATTATACTTAACAAGCATATCGATAAGTGAAATGGAAGAATCTTCCATTGAGTTTACAAGAGCATCGATCTTTGATAAAATATAGTTATAAAATATCTGCAGAATAACGGCAACGATGAGACCTGATACAGTTGTGATAAGAGCAATCTGAATACCACCTGCAACAAGCTGAGCAGAAACAGTACCCGCAATCCTTATCTGGTCAAATGCAGCGATCATACCAATAACAGTACCCATGAATCCTAACATAGGAGCAATAGCTATAAAGAGGGATATCCAGGAAAGGTTTTTCTCAAGTAATCCCATTTGAACACTGCCATATGCGATGACCGACTTTTCAGCCATTTCAATTCCCTGGTCATAACGGTCGAGACCCTGATAGAAAATACTTGCTACAGGCCCCCTGGTGTTTCTGCATATCTCTTTGGCAGCATCAATGCCACCTTCTTCAAGGGCAGCTTCAACCTGGTTTAATAATTTTTCGGTGTTTGTGGTTGCCATGTTCAGGTAAATAATCCTTTCAATTGCAAGTGCAAGTCCGAATATCAATGTTAAAAGTACGGCACCCATAAATTCTGCGCCTCCTTCAATAAACTTGGCCTTGATCTTTTTGTGGAGTTCCCCGCCTGATGCAGGTGCTTCTTCAGCAGCCTCTTCAGAAACTTCTTCTGCAGGTGCTTCAGCAACTGTTTCATCCATAGTGCCTTCTTCAGCAACAGCGGTAGTGTCTTCAGTAGTTGTTTGGTCTGCGGGCTCCTGCTGTGCATTAACATACTGTAAAGCGCTCAACCCTAACATCGCAAATACCGCCACAATAGCAAATAATTTTTTCATGATTAATGGTCTGTTTAGTTATTAAAGAAATCCTTTTTTCAGTTTATAAATCTAAAAATAATTAAATAATTATTTCACAAATGTAAAAATCATTGATAAACAAGCAATATCAAATTGATATTTTATTTAACTTTTTCTATAAAAATACAGCAAAAAACAATAAGAATGAGATAAAATTTATAATCCCTTATTGTCTTTTTTTCATCTCCCGGTTTCTCATTAAACGCACTGCTCTCCTTAATGTTGCGGAGAGAGAGGGATTCGAACCCTCGGTACTGTTTCACGCAGCACACACGCTTTCCAGGCGTGCACCTTCGGCCACTCGGTCACCTCTCCATATCCCTTATTAGCTATGGGAATCAGCGATGCAAAATACAAAAAAATAGTAAATCTGCTAAGTAATTTCTCCAATTATTGACTGATTAAGTCGTATTAGGATTTCTTTTTTTGAAATATCCTGACCGAGGAGGTACATAAGCTTGGTAAGTGCTGCTTCGCTTGTAATATCTGCTCCGCCAATAAGTCCCGCCTGCTGTAGAGCAAGGCTGGTTTCATATTTTCCTTGTTCAACCGATCCGGCCAGGCATTGTGTGACATTTAGCACAATGCCTCCTTCTTTTATATATTTCTCCAATAATTTTGTAAACCATGATTCTGTAGTACTGTTACCGGCTCCAAAACTCTCAAGGACTATTGCTTTCAATTTTTTGTTTGTAAGCACAGGCTCAACGAAGTCCCTGCTTATTCCCGGAAATATCTTCAGTAATCCAACACTGGTATTAAACTTCCTGTTAAGGATAAGCTTCTTCTCAGTGTCGGGATAATATATGTTTTGCCGGTGGAACTTAAGATATACGCCCGACTCGGCCAGGGGAGGGTAATTAGGGGAAATAAAGGCATTAAAATTATCAGCACTGTATTTAGTCGTTCTGTTGCCCCTGAGCAGTTTGTTCTCGAAATAAACACTTACTTCAGGGACCATCGCCCTGCCTTTTTCTTTTACTGCTGCTATTTCTATTGCCGAGATAAGATTCTCCCTGCCATCGGTTCTTACCAGTCCTATAGGTAACTGAGAACCCGTAAACACTACTGGTTTATTAAGATTTTGCAGATGAAAACTCAGGGCAGAGGCTGAGTATGCCATGGTATCTGTGCCATGTAGTATTATGAAGCCATCGTATTTATTGTAGTTCTTAAAAACAGTTTCGGCCATTAACTTCCAGTTCTCAGGTTTAACATCTGAAGAATCAATAACAGGATCAAGACTCATCCAGTGAAGCTCATGAGCAATTTTTCTAAGCTCGGGGATTTCTTCTGTGATATGATTAAAATCTAAAGGTTTCAGGCTATTGTCTGCAGTATCCTTTACCATGCCTATGGTACCCCCGGTATAAATGATGAGTATTGATTGTTTTTCCTGTGAGCTCATATTATATTTTATATTCCATAAACTTCTAATGCATTCCTGTTGGTCTTATTTGCCACGGTTTCCAGCTTTTCTCCGCTTATTTCAGCTATTTTTTCAGCAATATGAAGCAGATAAGCACTTTCATTCCTTTTTCCCCTGTATGGTACAGGTGCAAGGTAAGGAGAATCGGTCTCCAGTACCAGGTGGTCGGTCCCCAATGCTGCAACAGTCTTGTCGAGGCCTGAGTTTTTAAAGCTTACTATGCCGTTTATTCCTATCTTAAACCCCATTTGAATAGCTTTTTCTGCCTGTTCAATACTTCCTGTAAAACTATGAAATATTCCTTTTAGCTTTTTCCCGGAAAAGGGCATTAGTGTTGAAAAGATCTCGGGGAATGAATTACGTGTATGAATTATCAGTGGCAGCTTATGTTTTAGTGACAATTGTATCTGGTGGCTGAATGCTTTTATCTGTTCTTTCCGGAAGCTTGTGTCCCAATACAGGTCAATGCCAACTTCACCTATGCCATAAAATTTTTCTTTCTTAAGCCATAACTCAACATTTTCAAGTTCCCTTGTATAATTTTCTTTTACTGAAGTGGGATGTAAGCCTATCATAGGAAAGCAGTGCTGTGGGTATTCCCCGGCCAGCCTGAGCATAGCCGGAACACTTTTTGAATCAATATTGGGAAGGAATATCTTATTAATATTGTTTTTAAATGCTCTTTGCATCACATCATCCCTGTCGCTATCGAATTCAGGGAGGTATATATGGCTATGTGTATCTGTAAAAAACATTTTTTAAGTTTTCAAAAATAAGAAAAAAACCGGGTAGCAGGATAGCTACCCGGTTGATCCTGCTTTAAAGGCAGGTTTTAAAATAGAAGTCTTTTATACAACTCCTTGTGCCAGCATTGAATCAGCAACTTTTACAAAGCCCCCGATATTTGCGCCTTTGGGATAGTTAATAAATCCATCAGATTCGGTGCCATATTTCAGGCATGTACTATGGATGTCTTTCATTATCTGGTGAAGCTTTTGATCTACTTCTTCTCTGGTCCAGCTCAGGCGAAGTGAGTTTTGGCTCATTTCAAGACCGGAAACAGCAACACCTCCTGCATTTGCAGCTTTGCCTAGTCCGTAGAGAATATGATTTTTAAGATATATCTCAATAGCTTCAGGGTTGGATGGCATATTAGCACCTTCAGCAACAACAAAACATCCGTTATCAATAAGTGTTTGAGCCTCTTCTGCATTAACCTCATTTTGAGTTGCACAAGGCAGGGCTACATCGCATTTAATGCCCCATGGCCTTTTGCCCTCATAATATTCCACGCCAAACTTATCGGCATATTCACTTATCCTTCCACGCTTAATGTTTTTAAGTTCCATCACGTA
The DNA here is from genome assembly GCA_029932855.1 of Bacteroidales bacterium. Classification (GTDB taxonomy): domain Bacteria; phylum Bacteroidota; class Bacteroidia; order Bacteroidales; family VadinHA17; genus JAYEGO01. The sequence goes on from JAOZPG010000013.1 coordinate 21,706, forward strand.
AGCAAGCTTTTCCGGATCAATACCTTTAGGATCATAAATGAAACCACCGGAGTCGGACAGTGTAACTACCTTTGCTCCCAGCTCGGTAGCTTTTTCTGCTGCATACTGTGCAACATTACCTGAACCGGATATAGTAACGATCTTGCCTTTCATAGAATCTTTACGTGTTTTAAGCATTTCTTCAGCAAAATAGACTGTTCCGTAACCTGTAGCTTCTGGACGAATAAGACTGCCTCCCCATTCCCTGCCTTTGCCTGTTAATACACCGGTAAACTCATTTCTTAGTCTTTTATACTGTCCGAACATAAAACCTATTTCACGTCCGCCAACACCAATATCTCCCGCAGGTACGTCGGTATTAGGACCAATGTGTTTTGAGAGTTCAGTCATAAAACTTTGACAGAACCTCATTACTTCATTATCTGATTTTCCCTTGGGATCGAAATCAGACCCCCCTTTGCCGCCGCCCATAGGGAGAGTTGTGAGACTATTCTTATATACTTGCTCAAAAGCAAGGAATTTCAGGATTCCCAGGTTTACTGTAGGGTGAAAACGTAATCCTCCCTTGTAGGGCCCTATTGCACTATTCATCTCAATCCTGTAGCCTTTGTTGATCTGAACCTCGCCTTTGTCATCAACCCAGGCTACCCTGAATAAAATGACTCTTTCCGGCTCAGTCATTCTCTCAAGAATCTTTGCATGTTTGTATTTGGGATTTTCCTCAATAAAAGGAATAAGCGACTCGGCTACTTCAAGCACGGCCTGGTGAAATTCATTCTCACCCTGGTTCTTTGCTTTTACCTGAGCCATAAATTTTTCAACTCTTGGATCCATGTGTTACGGTTTTAAGTTATTTATTGTAATGCATTTGAGCAAACATAGAGATTTTTTTATTCTGTTCAAATGATATTGCTTATGTTATTTTTTAGTTAAGAATAGTATAATCAGCATATTGTAAGGTGCTTAGATGCCTTATGGGGGAGATACAACTACATTTAACTGTTTTAGAACATGTTTATATCCGGGAAATATTGCCGGATATTGCAAGGAAATATAATTAGGTAGCCAGTAAACATGATCAGGGAGGATTTATATCTTCAAACCATGCTATATATTTTGCCGGGCAGGCTTCTGATCAGGCCTTTGAACTCAAGATTAAGCAAAATGCCTGATAGCTGACTGCCGGGAAGATCCATAGCTGCGGAAATATCGTCCAGACTTAATTTATCATTTTCTTCCAGCTTCTTCAGCAGCTTCTTTTCTTCAGCATCCAGTTCAATAAGTAATTTTTTCTGAGGCTTATTGTCTTCAGTCTGCTGCCAGCCCATTATATATTCGAAGTTGGAAACATCTTCGATCAGGGCTGCCCTGTTAGTGAGAATAAGCCTGTTACAACCTTTCGACCACCGGTCATTCACTCTTCCCGGAAAAGCAAAAACATCACGATTGTACGAATTTGCCATATTTGCTGTAATCAGCGCACCTCCCTTGATTCCTGATTCCACAACTATGGTGGCATCAGATAATCCTGCAATTATTCTGTTTCTTTTTATAAAGTTTTGCTTTTCCGGTGTTTCATAACTTAAGAACTCGGTAAGCAGGGAACCCTTTTCTGTTATTTTTTTGGCAATATCGCGGTGTGCCGCAGGATATAAGGTGGACAATCCGTGTGCCAGAACAGCCACAGTTGACATTTCATTATCAAGGGAAGCCTTATGTGCAGTTATATCTATGCCATAGGCAAGGCCACTGACTATTATTATTCCCGGGTGTCTTTCTCCTATTTCTTTTACAAAGTTTGTACACAGTTCCCTTCCCCCGGGTGTTGCCCTTCTTGTGCCAACAATACTTATTACTTTTTGCCTGTTCAGTTCACACTTACCCTTACGGAACAACACTATCGGGGCATCATTACATTGCTTTAAACGATCGGGGTATTCGGGATCGAGATAAAACAGGGTATCCAGCTCGTATTTTTCAATAAATTCAAGCTCTTTTTCTGCTTTTCCCAGTATTTCATTTACAGGAAAATTATCAAAGAGAGTATTAGCCATACCGGGGATCAGTTTAAGATTTTTTCCTGATTCCCGGAATATAGCTTCGGCACTCCCGGTATGGGTTATTATTTTTTTTGCGTTTACCGGTCCGATCCCTGGTATTAAACTTAGGGCAATTTTATATTTGAGATCGCCGGATGACATTTATATTACTCCCTGGTCGAGCATTGAATTGGCCACTTTAATGAAACCGGCAATATTGGCTCCTTTTACATAATCGACATAGCCGTCATCATTTTTGCCATACTCTATGCAGGAGTTATGTATGTCTTTCATTATCTGGTGCAGCAGGTCATCAACTTCCTTACGTGTCCAGCTCAGTTTAAGTGAGTTTTGACTCATTTCAAGTCCTGAAGTGGCGACACCTCCTGCATTTGCTGCTTTGCCGGGACCGTAAAGGATCTTGTTTTTATGGAAGACATCTATTGCTTCGGGTGTGCTAGGCATATTGGCTCCCTCACTGACACAGATACATCCGTTATCAATAAGTGTTTGGGCATCATCACCATTCAGCTCATTTTGTGTGGCACAGGGCAAGGCAATATCTACTTTTAATTCCCATGGCCTTTTGCCGGGATGAAATTCCGCACTGGGAAATTTGTCAGCATAGGGACTTACAATATCATCGTTGGTAGCTCTTAGCTCTAACATATAATCAATTTTTTCACCTTTAATCCCGTCCGGATCATATATATAGCCATCGGGTCCTGAAAGACTAACTACCTTGCCACCCAGTTCGGTGACTTTTTGAACAGCTCCCCAGGCAACATTACCAAAGCCTGAAACAGCTACAATCTTGTTCTTGAAGCTTTCCTTTTTGGTTGCAAGCATCTCTTTTGCAAAATATACATTCCCAAATCCTGTTGCCTCAGGACGGATTAAACTACCACCCCAGTTCCTTCCTTTGCCTGTAAGAACCCCCGAGTGTTCCCGGGCAAGCTTTTTATACATTCCGTATAAATATCCAATCTCCCTGCCTCCAACACCAATATCACCTGCAGGAACATCAGTCTCCGGACCAATTATTTTCCACAGTTCAAGCATGAATGACTGACAGAAGCGCATTATCTCAGCATTTGATTTACCCTTAGGGTCAAAATCACTTCCTCCTTTACCACCACCCATAGGCAGGGTGGTAAGACTATTTTTAAATATTTGTTCGAAGCCAAGGAATTTCAGAATGCTCAGGGTTACACTTGGGTGAAACCTCAGGCCTCCTTTATACGGACCGATGGCGTTGTTGAATTGTATTCTGTAGCCAAGGTTAACATGAGTATTCCCTTCATCATCCAGCCAGGAAACCTTAAAAGTCATTATTCTGTCGGGTTCCACTATTCGTTCCAGTATTCCTGCCGATTCAAATTGCGGATTTTGATTATAAACTTCCTCAATTGACTCCAGTACCTCTCTTACTGCCTGAAGGTATTCTTGTTCGCCCGGATGCCTGGCTTCCAGGTTGTTCATAAAATCATTTACATTCATTGCTTATTTTGTATTAGTTTGTTTTTAAATATTTTATATGCAAATTTATCTAATTAGCACTATCTTAAATAATGATTTTGATCATACAAATTTTATTATCCGGTAACTTTGCTTAAGCTTGTGAATAATGTTATCAGCTGGTTTCTTTGTTTTTCTTTCAGGCCGCTTAGCGTGATAGGAGGATATTTAGCAATACCCTTTTTCAATTTCCTGTACAATACGATATTCTCCCTGAGATTAAAAAAGCTTTTATAAAGTTCGAATTTATAGAATTCATTTGCCGGAAACTCAAATGATTTCCTGCTCCCTGGTATAAACCCAATAGTATAGAACTTGATACTTATTTTATTGTCTTCATGAGACATATAGATAAACTGGTATTTAAGGATAATTGGTTTCAAAACCAGGTAAAGATAAATTGCAATAAACAGTAATATGATCTCAACCGGTCCTATTCCCAGAATGGGCTCATCAAGCAGGGGGGTCATAAAGAGTATAATTGCAATTGCACTGAGCAGGATGGTACTAATAAGATTTCTTATCCATATATGCATTGCTGTTTTTACATTTTCTATTACCATGGTCTTGTTATTATATTGGCAGGGAGTTATAGTATTCAATAAGTTTTATCATGTCTTTATCTTTTCTGAGTTTCAGATCATTCTCATTGATAAAAATCTTAAGTTCTTTTTCTTTGTCTGATAATACACCCAATATGCTTTTCTTCGATTTATAAATAATACGGGCAGGCTCTCCGGATTTACTTATATAATATTCTCTTAGGGTACGAAAATAATCCCTGTAATTTTTCCCGGCCATTTCCGAAGGGGGAAGAGGCTCTCTTTTAATGATAGATGACCGGTAGTAAAGAAGGCTGGCTGTACCGGATACAAGAACTTCGAAATAAGCTGATTTCAGTTTCCCTCCCTGGTAATACTTTACATACTTGAATATATGATCATTAAAAGAAGCCTGCAGAAGATCTTCAGGATTGGGAATGGTATAAATATTTTCATCCCTGGTAAATTCCAATAAACCACTATGGTGGTTAAATCTTAATCCGATTTTTTCAATTCTTGAAGAATCTTTAAATAGTAATGAGCCCTCATTAAATTCTTTGTCGATATATGGATTCCCCTGCACATTCTTATAAACCTCTGTACTATATAGTGTTGTGGTGCTGATAAGTGCTTGTAGCCTGGCACTCATTCCTGTGCTGGGATTGATCTGTGAGTAATTTGGAGATGAGACTATAAGGGCAAGAATAAAAAATAAGTACCGTGATATATATGTTTTCATGAATTTACTTTTTCAATACTTGATTATTCATTATAAATATAAACTAATCGTATTGCAATGGGAACAATTATTATCGTTTTTTTTGAAAATATGATTTCAGAAGGCTGCTGCTTTCTTTTTCAAGTATTCCGGGTACTATCAATGTCATTGTCTTCAGCAGGTCACCTGAATATTTTTGATATCCTTTTCCCGGATCCCTGGCCCCGAATACCAGCTTACTCAGCCTGCTAAGTTCAATGGCCCCGGCACACATGATACATGGTTCCAGGCTTACATAAATGCTGCAATTAATTAAGAACTTGCTGCCAAGGTGATTCTCTGCGGCTGTTATAGCCAGTATTTCGGCATGGGCAGTAACATCATTAAGAGATTCGACCTGGTTATGAGCCCTTGCAATTATCTGGTTTTCCGAAACAATTACTGCCCCTACGGGAACCTCATCTTTGTAAAATGCTTTTTGAGCTTCTTTTATTGCTTCTTTCATGTAAAATTCGTCTGAAAGAAATTCTTTGTTCATATTTTATAATTTTGCGAGCCACATCAGGGTTAAATACAGGGCGGATATATTAAAGTTGTCTTAGCCTGTTTTTTTGTTGTCCGGACCTATTCTTTAGTGTAATTTGAAAGGATTTCTAAATAAAAGTATTTAAAATTGTTTGATTCTGAAAAAGTATTTTTCCCCTGCTTGATTTTTTCAGTAATTTTGTAAATCAAAAATTAAGATCATGTACAGAACACATAATTGCGGGGAGTTAAGTAAATCAAATATCGGAGATGAAGTTGTTTTAAGCGGATGGGTGCAGAAATCAAGGGATCTTGGAGGGATGACTTTTATTGATCTACGCGACAGGTATGGAATTACACAGCTTGTATTTAATATGGAAAGCCTTCCTGAATTATGTGAGCAGGCAAGGAAGCTGGGGAGGGAATATGTGATCAGGGCTGTGGGAACAGTGCTTGAAAGAAGCAATAAGAATTTAAAGATCTCTACGGGGGACATAGAGGTTGATGTTAAGCAATTACAAGTATTAAGTTCTTCAGAATTACCGCCCTTTACAATTGAAGACGAGAGTGACGGAGGTGATGAACTAAGAATGAAATTCAGATATCTGGATCTGAGGAGGAACCCTCTCCAGAGAAATTTGCATCTCAGGCATAAAATGGCGCAGGAGATAAGGAAGTATCTTGATGAGCAGGGCTTCCTGGAAATAGAAACTCCTTACCTGATAAAATCCACACCTGAGGGTGCCAGGGATTTCGTGGTTCCCTCAAGGATGAATAAGGGACAGTTTTATGCATTGCCCCAGTCGCCGCAAACATTTAAACAGCTCCTGATGATATCGGGTTATGATAAGTATTTTCAACTGGTAAAATGTTTCAGGGATGAGGACCTGAGGGCTGACCGGCAACCGGAATTTACCCAGATCGATTGTGAAATGTCATTTGTTGAGCAGGAAGATGTATTAAACATGTTCGAGGGAATGATCAGGCACCTTCTTGACAAAATGAGAAATGTAAAGATAGGAAATGATTTTCCCAGGATCTCCTACGATGAAGCATTACGGGATTATGGTACAGATAAACCAGACCTGAGGTTTAGTATGAAGATCAGGGAAATAAGCCGGCTGGTAAAAGGAAAAGGATTTATGGTTTTTGACAAGGCCGACTATATAGGGGGGATAAAAGTTGAATCATGTGCTTCTTATTCCAGGAAACAACTCGACCGGCTTACTGATTTTGTAACTCAGCCTCAGGTTGGGGCAAAGGGACTTGTTTACCTGAAGATTAATGAAGACGGTAGCTATAAATCTTCGGTTGATAAATTTTTTAAAGAGGAAGATTTCCGGCAATGGAAGGATGAGTTTGATGCCGTGGAAGGAGATCTTTTGCTTATACTGGCTGGAGGGAAGGATGAAAGCTTATTTGCTCTCTCGGAGTTGCGGCTGGAAATGGGTTCAAGGCTGGGATTGAGAAGCAATAATGAATTCAAGCCACTCTGGGTGCTTGATTTCCCTCTCCTGGAATGGGATGGGGAGAATAACAGATATTCGGCCATGCATCATCCATTTACTTCTGCCAGGGCAGAAGATCTTGAATTTATTGAATCAGATCCCGGGAAACTTAGGGCTAATGCCTACGACCTGGTGATTAACGGGGTTGAGATCGGAGGAGGTTCAATACGAATACATGACATGAAAGAGCAGAAACAAATGTTCAGAAACCTTGGTTTTAGCGATGAACAGGCAGAGTCACAATTTGGCTTCCTGATGGAGGCATTTAAATATGGTGCACCACCCCATGGCGGTATTGCCCTGGGTTTTGACAGGCTGGTTGCATTGTTCGGAGGTTCCGAATCTATACGTGATTATATAGCTTTCCCAAAGAATAATTCTGGTCGTGATGTTATGATCAACAGTCCCTCGTCAATTTCTGACAAACAACTGCAGGAACTATCTGTAAAACTGGATATTAAGGATAAATAGTCGACAATTAGGGATTTATTAAGCCAGTTTCCTTTGATAACTTGTGAAATAACTTGTAGTTTAGCCGCTAATTTTTTTAGGGAGTCCATTCTGTTTTTGGGCGATATTTATTTTTTATTATGTTTGAAATTACCAGTGAGAAAGATAAGTATATAGTTTCTTTTAAAGGTTTAAACAGGTTGAATTACTTTGTTGTTGAAGAGCTTAGCAAGGAGCTTTCCTTATTTTTCACCAATCCTGCCGGGAAGCTTTTAATTAACTTCAAGGGAATAGATTTTATTGATTCATCCGGTTTCAATTTGTTGGGATTAATATCAAAAAAGGCCGTGGAACTTGGCTTTAAGTTTGAGATATGTCATATGTCGGATGAAATTAAGGAACTGATTGAAAGGGTTGACCTGCCCGGGATCATTATGATAGAAAGTCTTGTAGAGGCAAAGCCCTGCACATAGCCTGCCCTTCTTTTCCTTCCTGCTCCTGGCTTTGATCTTTAATCAGAATGTTAGATATTTTGGAATTAAATTATTAACTTACAATTTCATAATTCAAAGCTTAATTTAAAATTAATATTATGAAAGATATGTTATTAACTAAGTTAATATTGGCAATATTGATACTATTATTGCCTGGAGCTATGTTGTTCTCACAGCAGGAAGTTTCGCAGGAACCAGCAAAACAGCTAATTGTAAAACTAAAGGATGGGACAACAATGATGGGCGAACTGATCTTTGAGGATGCAGAGAGTATTAGTCTCAGTACATCTTCACTAGGAGAGGTTACTATCAACAGGTCTGATATTAGGAATATTTCAGAAATCAAGCCGGAGCAGATGAAAAAGGGGGGGCTCTGGTTTGCAAATCCTAACTACTCAAGGTATCTTTTTACCCAGACCGGAAGGAACCTCAGGAAAGGGGAAGCTTATTATCAGAATGTACTTTTTACCACAAGTCTGGCTCATTATGGTGTAACAGACTGGTTTTCAATAGGAGGGGGATTTGAAGCAATATCAACCTTTTCGGGGAAACCGGTATTTTTTATTCTCCCGAAATTCGGGTTTAATATCACAGAAAAAATTTCAGTTGGAGCAGGATATACTTATGCTAATGCAGCAGCTGCTTTTGATGAGGAAGATGGATTTAAGGGAATTGGTTTTGGATACGGAGTCTTTACTTATGGAACTGACGATAATCATGCCAGCTTTGGTCTTGGCTGGGGACAGGCAGCCGGGGAGTTTACCAATAAGCCCTTATATATTCTTAGCGGAATGACACGTGTTAGCAGAAAGATTGCTCTGGTTACTGAAAACTGGATCATCCCGACGGATCCTTATTACTGGGTGTTTACTTATGGTATAAAAATACTTGGAGAGCGTTCGTCTTTCGATATAGCCCTTGTTAATTCGAAAGATATTGCCGATATATTCCCTGTAGGATTGCCGATATGGTTTAGCTATAATTTTTACTTCTGATTAAGTAATAGCAAATAATATAAGCCCGGCATGAATAAGCCGGGCTTTTTATATAAAGTATTTGTTATTTTTGTGCTTCAGAATATATTTAATTGATTTATCAGTATTATGTCAGGACACAGCAAATGGTCAACAATTAAAAGGAAAAAGGGTGCTGCAGATGCAAAACGCTCAAAAATATTTTCAAAAATAGTTAAGGAAATACAGGTTGCTGTAAAAGAAGGAGGGGCAGATGACACTGCTAACCCCAGGCTAAGGCTTGCTGTTCAGAACGCCAAGGGTGTTAATATGCCCAAAGACAATGTCGCCAGGGCAATTAATAAGGCCTCAAGTGGAGAGGCCAATTTCCAGGAAGTTAGTTTCGAGGGCTATGGGCCGGGAGGCATAGCAGTCTTTATAGAATGTCTAACGGATAATAATAACCGCACAGTAAGTGTTATCAGGTCTATCTTTACGAAAAAAGGTGGTAACCTGGGAACTAATGGTTCCCTGAGCTTTTTATTTGAAAGGAAAGGGGTCTTTACTGTTCCCGGGGGAGAGATCGATAAGGATGAATTTGAGCTTGAGATGATAGATGCAGGGGCCGAAGATATAGAGGACGAGGGTGAAGTTTATATTATTACCACCGCACTTGAAGATTTTGGCAATGTACAAAAGAAGCTAGAGGAACTTAATATAGAGCCCGAAAATGCCGAATTACAGAGAATACCAAATGACACAAAAGAGTTGGATACCGATTCTGCTCTTAGGTTCCTGAAGATGATAGATGATTTTGAAGAAGATGATGATGTACAAAATGTATATCATAATCTGAAGATGACAGATGAGCTTATTACAGTCCTTGAAGCCGATTAATGAAAGTATACCATAAAGCTATAATACTGCTTTTTATGCCTCTGATACTTAGCAGTTGCATAATGATGCAGGATTTATATATTGGTGACGCAGAGGGGATTGACCTAAAGGATATGGATGTAAAACATATAGATATCGTTTTATATGTGCCCATAGAAAATCCCGGGATGCTGAATCTTAAGCTTCGCAAGCTTGAGGTGGATCTTTTCCTGAATGATATAGAAATAGGAAGGCTTGTAAATAATAAAAAAGTAAAGATTCGTCGAAGATCAAGTGAGCTTTACAGCTTTCCTCTTGAGGTGGAGCTGAAAGGCTTATTTACAACAACAATTGCTGTAATGTCGTTGGCCAATAGTGACAAGGCAAAATACCGTCTTGTTGGAGATATAGATATAGGATTCCTTGTGCTCAGGAAGAATTTTGATCTTGATGAGGAGGGTTGGGTTGATCTGTATTAGGGACGGAATAATTCTTCATTCATTTTTTGTATATTTAAAAACCTGTAATAAATAATAATATTCTTGAATTTAAAAATATTACAAATGAAAAGTATTTTAGTTCCTGTAGATTTCTCAAAAGATTCAATCAATGCCCTGGAATATGCAATGCAAATTGCAAATAAAGTAAAAGCAAGCATCACTGTAATTCATGTCAGAAAAGACAAAAACTACGATCAGCCCTTTATAATTGAAGGGAGTGAAAAGGAGTATGGTAAGACCGTTGATGATTTTTGTAATGATCTTATTAAAAAGTATTCCGGGAAATACAAGGGAGGTGGTAGTATAAATTATGTTATCAAGCTAGGCAAGATATATAAGGCGATCTCTGACCAGGCTATAAAGGACAAAGCTTTTCTTATTATTATGGGAACACATGGAGTATCGGGATTTGAAGAATTCTGGCTGGGCAGTAACTCATACAGGGTAGTATGCAAGGCGCCATGCCCGGTTGTAACAGTAAGGCAGGGTTTCCATAAGAAAGAAATAAAAAAGATAGTCTTACCAATTGATGCATTCCGGGAAACAAGGAAAAAAGTTCCCTTTACTGCCGACCTGGCATCCGAACTGGGTGCTGAGGTTCATGTTATAAGTGTAAGAACCACGCAAAGGGTGGATATTAAGAAACGTCTTGGCAATTATGTAAATCAAACTGCCGATTACCTTAAAAAACGGAATATTAAAGTAATTACAGATGAATTGTATGGCAGCGATATTGCAGATATAACTGCTTCGTATGCCGTGCATGAAGGAGCTCAGCTGATTTCAATAATGAGTAACCACAGGGGTACACCGGTTAATATGCATATCAGCACTACTGCTCAGCAAATGGTAAATCATTCAGCTATTCCTGTTCTTAGTATTCATCCATCATACCTGAGTTAAATTATGATAAGGAGACTTATTTTCCTTTTATTAATACTTGGCAGTTTCTGTCTGCTACCTGGTCAGGCAAGAGATGTTTCATATAATAAAAACATACAGGTGGTGCCCGACAGTCTTCCTCCTGCAGGGGAGCTGAAGTTGTATCAGGAGAGAAGGCTTGATGAGCTTGATGAGCGATACAGGAGGTTAAATAGCTTAAGGAATGGCATGGATGGATACAGGATTCAGATATTTTTTGAATCAGGCAGAGAGGCAAGAGAGAATGCTTATGAGGCTAAAGCAAAATTTCTTTCCAATTACCATGGAATAGGAGCATATATTGAATACCATGCTCCTTTCTTTAAAGTAAGAATTGGTGATTTCAGGACAAAAAGAGAAGCCTATATATTATACAGGAAATTAAAAAGACAATTTCCAAATGCATATATTACACCTATAGAAACTATAAGACTTCCTGAAATTGAATAATAATTATATGCCTTAGTAATATTGGGCTATAAATAAGGAGTCATATTAAAAGAAAAACTATTTTTAAATATTTGATGGCTATTGATTAGTTTTGTGGGGTTTTGAAATTAATGTTTAGATCGTGAGTGATGCTATAAAGCATGAATGTGGGATTGCCCTTGTAAGGCTGCTTAAACCTCTAGAATACTACAGGGTTAAATATGGTAGTTGGAGATATGGATTGCAAAAGCTGTATCTCCTTATGGAAAAACAACATAACAGGGGCCAGGACGGAGCAGGTATGGCAAGCCTGAAGCTGGGGATGCCGCCCGGAAATAAATACATACACAGATACAGGTCGAACAGGTCAAATCCTTTAAAGGAGATATTTGAAAGGCTGAATATTGATTATCATAATATTTCCGGGAATAATTCTGATCTCTTAAATGATCCCTCCTGGGCAAAGGAACATCTTCCTTTTGCCAGTGAGGTTTATCTTGGGCACCTAAGGTATGGAACGTACGGAGGCAATAAAATTGATTTTGTTCATCCTGTAAGTCGTGAGAATAACTGGAGGTCAAGGAACCTGGTACTTGCGGGCAATTTTAATCTTACAAATGTTGATGAGATATTCAGGCATCTGCTTGAACTGGGTCAGAATCCAAAAGATTTCTCCGACACTGTAACTGTACTTGAGAATATTGGTCACTTCCTGGATGATGAGAACCAGAAAATATTTGATAATAATAAAAAGAAAGCTTCTTCGAATAAGGAAATTTCACAGATCATAGAAAAAGAACTTGATGTTTCGAAGGTATTGAGGCGTGCGAGCCAGAGATGGGATGGAGGTTATGCCATTGGGGGTATGCTGGGTCATGGCGACTCCTTTGTGGTACGTGATCCCTGGGGTATCAGGCCTGCTTATTATTATTATGATGAAGAGATAGTTGTTGTTGCATCTGAAAGGCCCGTTATACAAACGACCCTGAAGGTTTGTTCTGATAAGGTTAATGAGCTTCCACATGGAAGTGCCATAGTGATTAAAGCATCAGGCGAAATCAGAATTGATGAAGTTAGGCCTCCCCGGGAGAAGAAAGCCTGTTCCTTTGAGCGTATTTATTTCTCACGGGGAAGTGATAAGGATATATATAGTGAAAGAAAAAAACTTGGGCATCTGCTTACTTCCCAGATACTTAAGATGGTTGATAATGACCTGAGAAAAACAGTTTTTTCATTTATTCCAAATACTGCAGAGACTGCTTATCTTGGAATGGTGAGGGGTATGGAGGAGTATTTAAATGACATAAAGATTTCCAAGATAGAAGCCATGAAGGCAAATGGCAACTGGGAGGACCTGGAAAGAGTTATTGGACTGCGTCCCCGTGTTGAGAAGGTTGCCATTAAGGATGTTAAGATGCGTACATTTATCGCCGAGGATGCAGGCAGGGACGACCTGGTGGAGCATGTTTATGATATTACTTATGATACTGTAAACAAAGCTGAGGATAATCTTGTGATCCTTGATGATTCAATTGTAAGGGGTACAACCCTGAAGAAAAGTATTATAAGGATACTTGACAGGCTTGAGCCAAAAAAAATAATTGTTGTTTCTTCATCACCACAGATAAGATATCCCGATTGTTACGGTATTGACATGGCCAGGCTTTCAGACTTTATTGCTTTTAAGGCAGCTATAAGCCTCTTAAAGAAAACAGGACGGGAAAGCATAATTAATAATGTATACCGGAAGTCGAAAGAGCAGCAAGGCCTTCCTAAAGAGGATATAGTAAATTACGTTAAAGAGATATATTTGCCTTTTAGTGATGAAGAGATATCAGCAGAGATTGCCAATATGCTTCATACTCCTGATGTCAGGGCAGAAATTAAGGTTATTTATCAGACTGTGGATAATCTTCATCTGGCCTGTCCCAACAACCTTGGCGACTGGTACTTTACCGGTAATTATCCGACTCCGGGCGGGAACAAGGTGGTAAATACCTCCTTTATAAACTTTATAGAGGGAATTAATGCCAGGGCATATTAAAAGAATGTCAGAAGCGGATAAGCAGGTTCTTAATCGGTAGGAAGCTCGAAGTCGGGCTTATAAGAATAAAAGTGCCTTTTTGTCTTTGACATATACAGGTCTTTTAGAGTGATCATTATTCCTGTTTCTTCCACATTTCCAAAGCTATTGTTGATCACTGTGCCAAAAGTTTTCATGCTTGGGGAAAGGTTCATATAAGCATTAATAAGCGGAGGAATATTTTCTCCCAGCTGCCTCACCCAGGAAGACAGTATCTTATAGTCTTCTTTGTGATTATTTCCAATGAATATTTTGTCAAGTTTTGTTTTGTCAAGATCCAGTTGAAGAGGTTCATAAGGTATAAGTAGATTCTCATGGTCACCAAAATACTTATGAAGAAAATATAAGATCATATTTCTTGCTTCCTTATTAAAATGAGTGTACATGGTAACCTTCCCAAAGAAATATCTTATTCCGGGATTATCTATAACCAGAGCGCCAAGGCCATCCCAGAGATTGTCGAGTGCAAAAACGCCTTTTCTTGATCCTCCTGTTTTCTGGAGTGTAGGAGGCACGAATGACCTTCCAAGCTCAATCATTTTAGGGAGGTAATTTTTAGTGAAATTTTCAGAGAACTTAAAAAGTTTGGATGTGGCCAGTTTCTCAAATCTGGAACAGTTGTCCAGTCCCTTGTTGCAAAGAAAGTAACGATAGCCTCCTGTTATTTCCCTATCTTCAGGATTCCAGACAAAAAGTTGCCTATAGGATTCCTCTGATGTGTCATATGAATCAAGATCACAGTCTTTTCCGGTCCCTCCGCCTGCATGTCTGAAGGCAAACTCACGCAGCCTGCCTATTTCTTTTACAATCAGGGGCGTCTGATTGTAATCGGTGGTATATACTTCATTAGCTCCATAATTGGTTTTTCTCAGAAAATGGGCTTTATTAAGCTCTTTCTCAAGTTCAGTCTTTGGTATAGGCGAAATAATATCCTTCATGTCTGGGTTCAACTACATGTCTGGGTTCAACTAATTAAATCAAAAATACGAAAAAATCATTAATCCCTGAGCATAATATTTAGTCTGGCATTTTTTGTACTAATTCCCTGAGCTTGTCCGACCATTCCTGGTGGCTTAATCCTGCTTCAATAAGTTCTTTATGACTAATGGGCTTTCCAAATCTTATCTTTATTTCTTTGTTTTTTTGTTTAAACATTTCATCGGGCAGGTATAACATTTCTATGTTTGCACTAAGACCTGTGAATTTCCTTACATTGGCCAGTTTATAAAAGAAGTTTGAATTTGTTCCGCTAAAATGGACGGGGATGATATCCCTGTTATGTTTTATTGCCTTGGCTACAAAGCTTTTTTTCCACTCAAGATCTTCTATTTTTCCTTTCTGTTTTCTTGAACACAAGCCGGCCGGGAAATACAATATCTGTGAGTCTGAGGCATAAGCATCTTCTATCATCATAGCCGATTCCCTGGCTTGTTTTCCATGCTTGTTTACCGGAAGGAACAGTCCATCAAAACTATCAATATTCAAGAGCATATCGTTCACGGGGAATTTCAGATCAGGAAAAAATTTCCCAACAACATCAATGAAGACAATACCGTCCAAACCGCCAAGAGGATGGTTTGAGGCAAACAGGAATCTCCCTTTTTCAGGTATATTTTCAGTTCCGCTTATAGAATAACTGATTCCCATATATTTTAGCACTGCACTTACAAATTCAAGTTTTTTCAGATGACCATATTGCTTAAGAATGTTATTTATATCATCCTGGTGTATGGTTTTCTTTAAGTATGAAATGATAAAAGAAGGGAGGAGGCGGAAAAGCCGGGGATTCTTATCATTTAGAACTTTGGCTACATCTATCTGATTCATAACTATTTGCTGATTTTTTTGAAGACGGGATATCAAATTTATTCAGGAAAAATTCAAAAATCAAAAGTAATGAATTTCTTTCCAAAACATATGCCTGCGGAATAGCTAAAAGTTATTAACAAAGTGGGAAAAAATGGGATAAAGTGGTACAAAATGGGATTTTTTCTATATTTTTACTTTCTAAAGATAAAGAAATGGGAGCTTTTATTGGTGACTATACATGTAAGCTTGATGCCAAGGGAAGAATTTTACTCCCTTCGGCATTCTTAAAACAGTTGCCGGCAACAGGCCAGGACAGGTTTGTTGTAAAGAAAGACATTTTCGAAAGATGCCTGGTGCTTTATCCTATAAATGAATGGGAGAATCAGAATAAGCTGATACGAACAAGAATAAATCCTTATAAAAAAGAGCATAATCTTTTCTTAAGGAACTTCTACAGGGGAACTGCCGAACTGGTGCTTGACGGGAACAAACGTATTCTTATTCCAAAGCGTTTACTTGAACTCCTGGATCCGGGCAAGGAGCTTGTTCTTGCAGGTCAGGATTCCAGGATAGAGATATGGGCTAAGGATGAATATGATAAATATGCCCCTGGAGAAGATGATTTTGCCCACTTGGCGGAAAAGATCATGGGCGGTTCTTTGCAGGAAGAATGAGCAGTTATCACATACCGGTTTTGTTAAATGAAAGTGTGGACGGACTAAATATCAATCCCCGGGGCAACTATGTTGATGTAACCTTTGGCGGGGGTGGCCATAGCAGGGAAATACTTGGCAGGCTTGAAGATGGCAGGTTGATTGCTTTTGACCAGGATCCGGATGCCACGGCTAATATTCCTGATGATCCCAGGTTGATATTTTTGAGGCAGAATTTCAGCTTTCTGAGTAATAATCTTAAGTACCTGGGCATAGATAGTGTTGACGGGATAATTGCGGACCTGGGAGTGTCATCTCATCAGTTCGACCGACCAGAAAGAGGTTTTTCATTCCGCATGAAGGGGGATCTTGACATGAGGATGAATCCTGATGCCGCTTTCTCTGCCAGGGAGCTGGTAACAGAATATAGCGAACAGGAACTGATACGGATATTTTCGGCATACGGGGAAATAAGAAATGCCAGGACACTGGGGAGGTGTATAATAGAGAATAGAAAAAGGAAAGAGATAATAAGTACTGAGGATCTTATTGAAGCTGTAGCCGGATGTACGCCCAGGCATGGAGAATACAAGTACCTGGCAAAAGTGTTCCAGGCACTCAGGATAGAGGTGAACAAGGAATTAAACGGGCTGGAGCAGTTGCTTATACAGTCTGTTGATGTAATAAAAGAAGGTGGCAGGCTGGTAATTTTGAGTTACCATTCGCTTGAGGACAGAATGGTAAAAAATTTTATCAGGTACGGGGATTTTTCCATGGAGAAAGAGTCTGACATATATGGTGGCAGGAAGCTTCCCTTTAAAGCCGTTAACAGGAAAGTTATACTGCCGGGACCCGGGGAGACTGATAGAAATCCAAGGGCCAGGAGCGCCAGGTTAAGAATTGCTGAAAGGACAGGAAATAAGTAATCGATCAATGATACTGACTGATGGAGGAGAGAATTGAGTTTATAGATCAGCCTGAAAAGTCAAAGAAGGCCAGAACTGCAAAAAAGGGACTGCTTAAAGGGATTTTTGATGGCAGTATACTTACCAGGGATGAGGTTGCAGGACAGTTGCCCTTTCTGATTTTTATAGCCTTCCTGGCTATAATATATATAGGCAACAGGTATCATGCTGAGAAGATAGTCCGGGAAGAAAGTAAGCTGCAGGTTGAGATCAGGGAGCTAAGGGCAAAATCAATATCTACGGCTGCTGAGCTGATGGATATCAGCAGGCAGTCGGAAGTGTCAAGAATGATAAAAGAAAGGGGTATGGATCTTAAAGAGGCAGTAAAGCCTCCAAAAAAAATAAGTATTGATCATAAGGAATAATGTCGCTTAAAAAAGATATAATATGGCGGGTTGGACTGGTATATGCACTATTCCTGATATTGGGCCTTAGTATTATTGCCAGGGTACTTTACCTCCAGCTGTTTGAAGGGGAGAAGTGGACCACCAGGGCAGAAACACAGACACTCAGGGATTTTACCATTCTGCCTGAAAGAGGTAATATTTACGATTGTAAAAATAAGCTTCTTGCCACTTCTGTACCAATTTACGAGATAAGGATGGATTTGCTTAGTGATGCTATGCCTGTACATGTCTTTGAGGAAAACATTGATGAGCTGGCAAGAAAACTCTCCGGTCTTTTCAGGGACAAATCAGCCTCGGAGTATAAACGACAGTTAATAAATGCAAAAAGAAGGGGCGACAGGTATTATCTTATAAAGAGAAATGTCAGTTATTCTCAGTTAAGTGAACTTCGTACTTTTCCCATTTTTAAACTGGGCAGGTACAAGGGAGGTTTGATTTCTGTGCCCGGCAATAAGCGGGTACTTCCACATAAAGAATTGTCGGCACGCACTATAGGTTATATTAACAAAGGACAGTCGGGAAATGTTGTGGGAATAGAAGGGGCATATGATAATTACCTGAAGGGTGTTGTTGGTGTGAGAATGATGCAGAGGCTTTCAGGTAATGTATGGATGCCCGTAAATGATAAGAATGAGGTCGATCCCAGGAATGGTCAGGATGTTATAACAACCATAGATGTAAATCTGCAGGATGTTGCCCATCATGCCTTATTGAGACAGCTGAAAAAGAATGATGCACATCATGGAACTGTTGTATTGATGGAGGTGGAAACCGGAGAGATAAGGGCAATTGCAAATCTGCAACGTGGTAAGGACGGAAGATACCATGAAAGCTATAACTATGCAATAGGGGAAAGCTCTGAACCGGGCTCCACCTTTAAGCTTCCGGTACTGATGGTTGCTCTTGAGGACGGACTGATAAGTCTTGACGACTCGGTAGATACGGGAAATGGCAGGATACGTTTCTATGATCAGATAATAAAAGATACCCGTCCGGGGGGTTATGGGACCATTAGTGTTAAGGATGTGCTGGTATATTCCTCAAATGTAGGCGTCTCAAAAATCATACAGGAGAATTACAGAGGCAGGGAAAAAGATTTTATAAACAGGCTTTATAGTATGGGCCTTAATGAGAAACTGGGAATTGAAATAAAGGGAGAGGGTAAACCAGACATAAAATATCCGGGAGACCCATTGTGGTCGGGGATATCACTTCCCATGATGTCTCATGGCTATGAGGTTAGAATGACCCCTATACAAATATTAAGCTTTTATAATGCTGTGGCCAATGATGGAAAAATGGTCAGGCCAAAATTAGTTAAGGAAATACGTTATCATGGCGAGCTGGTAAAGGAAATAGGTACCGAGATCATCAATCCTTCAATTGCTTCGGCAGCCACTATCAGGGATGCAAAGAAAATGCTTGAAGAAGTGGTTGAAAGAGGTACCGCCAGGAATCTTAATAACAAGGATTATAAGATTGCAGGAAAAACAGGAACGGCACAGATAGCCGATCAGAACCTCGGCTACAGGGGAAAGATACAGTACCAGGCATCTTTTGTAGGCTACTTTCCGGCCGATCATCCAAAGTATTCATGCATTGTGGTGGTAAATGCTCCTTCAAATTCGGTTTATTACGGTAACCTGGTGGCTGGACCTGTATTTAAGGAGATATCGGATAAAGTATATGCAGGCATGCTTGAATTGCAGGAAGAGAAGGAATATAAGGAGAACATGCCATTTGCTGCTCCCTATTCCAAGAATGGGATGCTGGCCGACCTGGAGAAGGTTCTTAATGAATTTGATATTGAAACAAATGCAGATGCTAATACTATGGATTGGGTTATTCCCGGCTCAAGCGATTCAATAGTCAATGTAAGAAACCTGGCTATGAAGGAAGGCCTTGTGCCAAACGTAATGGAAATGGGACTAAAGGATGCAGTTTACCTGCTTGAGAACTGTGGACTGAAGGTACTGGTGGATGGCTGGGGGAAAGTCAGGTCGCAGTCTCTTAGTCCGGGCAGCCCTGCCAGGTCGGGACAAACAATAAAACTGGAAATGAGTTTTGTATAGATTTAATTGATATAATGTATAAGCTGGCTGACATATTTGAGGGGATAGATATAGTTAAAGTACGCGGTAGTCTTGATGTGGAGTTTGGCAGGATACAGTCTGATTCGCGCAAGCTTTCTTCCGGAGATATGTTTGTTGCCATCAGGGGCATCATGGCCGATGGGCATGATCATATTCAGGAGGCGGTGGAGTCGGGTGTTAATGTTGTTGTTTGCGAACAATTGCCCCAATCTGCAGAGGAAGGTATCACTTATGTGCTTGTTAAGTCAACACACCAGGTACTGGGGCTTCTGGCTTCAGCATATTACGGGCATCCTTCAAGGCAGCTCAGGCTTGTTGGTGTTACCGGAACAAATGGTAAGACATCTGTGGTTAGCCTCTTACATGAGATATTTGAGTCGCAGGGTATTAAGTCAGGTCTTATTTCAACTATTAAGATACTTGTTCATAAAGAAGAACTACAGGCGAGTTACACAACACCTGATGCTCTGAGCTTGCAGGAACTGCTGGGCAGTATGCTTAAAGCCGGTTGCCGTTATGTTTTTATGGAGGTCAGTTCACATGCTATTGACCAGGACAGGATAGCAGGTGCTGAATTTGCCGGGGCACTGTTTACAAATATCACACATGATCATCTTGATTATCACGGATCGACAGATAACTATATAAGAGCTAAAAAGAAGTTCTTCGATAATCTTGGCACCGCTTCATTTGCTCTTTTGAATTCCGATGACAGGAGATCCCGGTTTATGGTGCAGAACACAAAGGCAAAAATATCTTTTTATGGATTAAAAACCCCGGGTGGGTTTAAAGGGCGGATAATTGAATCCAGTATTGAGGCCAGCTATATAAGCATTGATAATACAACTGTCTGGGTTCCTTTCATAGGGGAATTTAATATATATAATATCCTTGCTGCTTATGGTGCTTCTGTATTGCTAGGACTGGAAAAGGATGATGTGCTGAGGTCAATTAGTAAAGCCCATCCTGCTCCCGGAAGGTTCGAGACAATAAGGTCGGAAGAAGGGAAACTGGCCATTATTGATTATGCACATACCCCCGATGCCCTGATGAATGTTTTAAAAACCATAAACAGTCTTAGGAAGGAAGGATCGGAAATTATATGCATCCTGGGTGCAGGAGGTGACAGGGATAAACTGAAACGCCCGGAGATGGGGAAGATAGGAGCCGAATACAGCGACCGACTGATACTCACTTCAGATAATCCGAGGAGTGAGGATCCCGGACAGATAATAAATGATATTAAGATAGGTATTCCTCAGGAGATGGCAGATAATACATTGATGATTGTTGACAGGAAGGAAGCAATCAAAACAGCCTGCATGATGGCAAAAGCAGGAGACATAATACTTATAGCAGGGAAAGGGCATGAAACATACCAGCTGATAGGAAATGAAAGACTGCATCATGATGACAGGGAAGAAGTTAGAAGATTATTTAAAACAGATGAAAAAACAGCCTGAACAAGATGATTTATTATTTATTTAAATATCTGGAGACTTTTGATTTTCCCGGGGCAGGGATGTTTCATTACATCTCTTTCAGGGCATCACTTACTATTATTACTTCTCTTGCCATATCAATGCTATTCGGGAAAAGAATAATACAATACCTGCAAAAGATGCAGATTGGGGAGGTGGTAAGGGACCTGGGACTTGAAGGACAGTACCGCAAGGAGGGAACTCCTTCAATGGGTGGACTCATTATTATTGCCTCCATAGTTATCCCGGTTATTCTTTTTGGCGACCTCAAAAATGTGTATGTTATTCTTATGCTCATAACAACGTTATGGCTTGGTATTATTGGGTTTATAGATGATTATATTAAAATATTCAAAAAGAATAAGGAAGGCCTTGCAGGCAGGTTTAAGATTGCAGGGCAGGTAATACTGGGACTGGTGGTGGGTCTGACACTATACCTGAGCGATGATGTTGTTATTCGTGAGCAATTGTCTGTTGCACCGGGAACTACCGTGATTACAGAAAATCCTCAGTATGAATCGCAGGATATTAAATCTACCAAGACAACGATACCCTTTGTTAAAAACCACGAGTTTGATTATTCCTTACTGGTGAAATTCCTGGGCGATAAAAGTCAGCAGTGGGCATGGGTGATATTTGTGCTTGCAGTAATATTTATTGTTACAGCTGTTTCAAACGGAGTGAACCTGACCGACGGACTTGACGGACTGGCGGCAGGAACTACGGCAATAAGCGGAACCACTCTTGGAGTTCTGGCATATCTGTCGGGTAATGTGATCTATGCAGGATATCTTAATATTATGTATATTCCCTATACGGGTGAGCTGGTGATCTTTGCCAGCGCTCTTATAGGGGCAACCATTGGCTTCCTCTGGTATAATTCTTATCCTGCTCAGGTATTTATGGGAGATACCGGAAGCCTTGCCCTGGGTGGCATACTGGCTGTATTTGCCATTATAATAAGAAAAGAACTGCTGATACCTGTACTGTGCGGTGTGTTTCTTATTGAGAGTGTCTCAGTATTACTTCAGGTAAGCTATTTTAAATATACAAGGAAGAAAACCGGCCGGGGGATAAGGCTGTTCCTTATGGCTCCCTTGCATCATCATTACCAGAAGAAAGGATATACCGAACCAAAAATAGTATTGAGATTCTGGATAATTGGAATAATGCTGGCAGTAATAACGATTGTAACACTTAAGATGAGATAAGGATGGGCATTAAGGCAAAATATATTGTTGTGCTGGGAGCCAGGGAAAGTGGTACAGGAGCAGCCGTACTTGCCAGGAAGCAGGGCTTTGAAGTATTTGTTTCAGATAAGGGCCCTGTTGACGACAGATACAGGAAAATACTTGATAGTTATAAAATAGAATGGGAGGAGGGGAAGCACAGTGAAGAAAAAATATTGAATGCCGATGAGGTGGTTAAGAGTCCCGGAATACCCGAAGATGCCGAACTGGTTAAAAAGCTGAAGGAGAAGGGCACAGGAGTAATTTCAGAGATCGAGTTTGCAGGACGCTATAGTGATGCATTAAAGATATGTGTTACAGGTAGTAACGGGAAGACCACTACAACCAATATGATATGGCATATGCTCAGAAAAGAGGGACTTAATGTTGAGATGGCAGGAAATGTAGGAGAGAGCTTTGCAATGAAGGTAGCCGGGGGAGATGCTGATATATATGTACTGGAACTCAGTAGTTTTCAGCTTGATGGGATGTTTGGTTTTAAGGCTGATGTAGCAATAATAATGAATATAACACCCGATCATCTCGACAGGTATGGATATGAGATGCAGAAATATGTTGATTCAAAGTTCCGGATTACCAGGAACCAGACAAAGGATGATTACCTGATTTATTGCAGTGATGATGAGATTATAAATAAAGAGCTTGAGAAAAGGCAATTAACCACAAAGCTTTTGCCTTTCTCACTGAGAAAGACAGAAGATCAGATAGCTTATGCAGATAAAGAAAAAATAATAATTGAGTATAAAAACCAGAAAATAACCATGTTAATAACAGATCTTGCATTAAAGGGCCGGCATAATACTTATAATTCTATGGCAGCTGCTATTACCGGTCAGGTACTAAGAATAAGAAAAGAGACCATACGTCAGAGCCTGAGTGATTTCCAGGGTGTGGAACACAGGCTTGAGCCTGTAATTAAGGTTCATGGTATATTATTTATAAATGATTCCAAGGCTACCAATATCAATTCAACCTGGTATGCACTGGAGAGCATGAAGGAAAATGTTGTTCTTATCCTTGGGGGTGTGGACAAGGGGAATGATTATTCCGAGCTTAAAGAGCTGGTTAGTGAAAAGGTAAAGGCCCTGGTTTGTATAGGCAGGGATAATTCCAAGATATTGAGATCTTTTGATGATATGAATATTCCGATTGAAGAGGCTGTTTCCATGGAAGAAGCAGTGAGAAAAGCTTATAAGCTTGGTAAAAAAGGCGATACTGTACTGCTTTCACCTGCCTGTGCAAGTTTCGACCTGTTTGAAAATTATGAGGACCGTGGCCGTAAGTTTAAGAAGGCTGTAAGGGACCTGTAGTAAGGATATAGATAAGCAGTGTTTATTAGTGAATATATTATAAGATATTTTCGGGAGCTTTAAAAGAATGAAAGAGAGTATACAAAAATTATTTTGGGGTGACAGAGTGGTCTGGGGAGTGATCATTGTGCTTACTTTCTATTCATTGCTTGCCGTATACAGCTCTACAGGTACACTTGCCTATCTGAAGATGGATGGAAATACCACATATTACCTGATACGGCATGGAGTATTTATTGCCATAGGTATTTCTATTATTTTTGTTACCCACCTTATACCCTATAGATACTATTCCAGGCTGTCACAACTTTTCCTGTTCTTATCAATACCTCTTTTGCTTATTACCTTGTTACTGGGGACTAATATTAATCAGGCATCCAGGTGGCTGACATTGCCTGTGCTGGGACTGACCATACAAATATCAGATTTTGCCAAGCTGGCTCTGGTAATGTACCTGGCCAGGACTCTTTCGCAAAAGCAAACGCAGATAAAGAGTTTTAAAGATGCATTCAGGCCTTTAATAATACCCGTGGTGCTGGTATCTGTGCTTATAATGCCTGCAAACCTTTCAACAGCACTAATAGTCTTTGCTACGGCAGTCATTCTCATGTTTATAGGCCGGGTACCTTTAAAATATCTCCTTTCCGTTATTGGAATTGGCATCTTTATACTTGCACTCTTTATAAGTATTTCACTTGTTATAAACAAGGAAGGCCGTATCACAACATGGAAGAATCGTATAGAAAATTATATTGATGAAAGTTCTGATGGGAACTTTCAGGTTGAGCAGGCCAAAGTGGCTATTGCCACAGGAGGTTTAGTGGGTAAGGGTCCGGGAAAAAGTACCCAGAGAAACTTTCTTCCACATCCTTATTCTGATTTTATATTTGCAATAATTATTGAAGAGTATGGTCTGGTACTGGGTGCTATACCACTGATACTGGCATATCTTATTTTGTTGTACCGGGGAGGGGCAATAGTTCAAAAAGCAAACCGTACATTCCCTGCCTTTCTGGGAATAGGATTAAGCCTTTTAATAGTTTTTCAGGCCTTTGTGAATATGGCAGTTGCCGTTAACCTGTTTCCGGTAACGGGACAGACACTGCCATTCGTGAGTATGGGAGGCTCATCATTATTATTTACAAGTATTGCATTTGGTATAATCCTGAGTGTAAGCAGGGGGGTTGAAAAAGATTTGATAAGCGAAAGTGAAGAAATAACTGGAGAAGCAGCAGAAAATGAAACAGAACAGGCAATATAAACGCTTTATAATAAGTGGTGGTGGTACGGGGGGACATATCTTCCCGGCACTTTCTATTGCCAGGGCTCTGCTTGAACGGATGCCGGATGCCGGAATACTATTTGTTGGTGCAGAGGGCCGGATGGAGATGGAAAAGATACCTGCTGCAGGCTTCAGGATTATCGGATTGCCTGTACAGGGTCTTGTAAGGAAGTTTAGCCTGAAGAATTTTATTGTGCTCCTGAAGTTGTTAAAGAGTTTGCTGAAGGCAGGTTCAATAATAAGGGAGTTTAAACCTGATGCGGTAATCGGGACGGGCGGTTATGTCAGTGCGCCTGTATTAGGTATGGCAGGAAGAAAAGGGATACCTACATTTATACAGGAACAGAACTCTTACCCCGGAATAAGTAACAAGCTATTGGCAAAGAAGGCAAAAAAAATATTCGTTGCCTACCCGGGGATGGAAAAATTTTTTCCCGGGGAGAAAATCCTTCTAACAGGTAATCCTGTACGTAAAGACCTTAAGTTCATAAAGGAGAAGACAGATGAGGCCAGTGAATATTTTAAACTTGGTAAAGAGAAAAAGATAATCTTAATAATCGGAGGCAGCCTTGGTGCCGGAACTCTTAATGATGCTGTGAAGGAAAAGCTTGAGATGATTGCTGCTTCCGATATCCGGCTTATCTGGCAATCGGGCAGTTATTATTATGAATCGGCAAAGCAAAGCCTGGACAGAAGCACTTGCAGCAATGTGAAGTTATATGATTTTATAAGCAGGATGGATCTTGCTTATGCAATAGCAGACCTGGTTGTGTCGAGGGCAGGGGCAGGAACAATCTCTGAGTTGTGCCTGTGTGCAAAACCTGCAATACTGGTGCCCTCACCCAATGTGGCAGAGGATCACCAGACACATAATGCAATGGCTATGCTTAGGCAGGGAGCTGCAGAAATGATTGAAGACAAGAGGGCTGTTAAAGATTTATTTGACGAGGCGATAAAGCTTGTTTCTGACGAGGAAAGGCTTAAGAGCCTGTCGGAAGAAGCAGCTAAACTGGCAGTTAATAACTCGGCTGAGCTGATTGCGGCTGAGATTGAAAAATTTGTATTAAGCGCATGAAGATTAATGAAATAAACAGGGTTTACTTTATTGGGATAGGAGGCATTGGAATGAGTGCCCTGGCCAGGTATTTCATTGCTTCTGATTGCGATGTGGCGGGTTATGACAGGAGACCAACTGCATTGACGGATAAACTTGCCGGGGAAGGCTGCCTGATACATTTTGAGGCAGGTATAAATAATATACCGGAGGCTTTTGC
The DNA here is from genome assembly GCA_029932855.1 of Bacteroidales bacterium. GTDB lineage: Bacteria > Bacteroidota > Bacteroidia > Bacteroidales > VadinHA17 > JAYEGO01. The sequence continues at coordinate 47,786 of JAOZPG010000013.1, forward strand.
CAGTATACATAATAAGAATTCCACACTGGTTATTTATACGCCGGCAGTAAAAACAGATAATATTGAATACCGTTTCTTTGAATCTAATGCATTTAATATACTTAAGCGTTCGCAGGTACTTGGACTGATATCTGAAAAGATGTCGGCCATAGCTGTTGCAGGGACACATGGTAAAACCACGGTATCTTCCATGCTTGCACATATACTCAGTCAGTCGGAAGCCGGGTGCACAGCCTTTTTGGGGGGGATACTTAAGAATTACGACAGCAATGTGCTACTGGGTGAGGGAGACCTGGCCGTGGTGGAGGCCGATGAGTTTGACAGGTCTTTCCTGCACTTAAAGCCCTCAACTGCAGTCATTACTTCTATAGATCCCGATCACCTCGACATATACAAGTCGAGGTCGAATATTGTAGAATCATTTATACTTTTTATTGAAAGGATAAGAAAGGGAGGTAAGCTGCTTATTAAGAAAGGAGTGGAGAGAGATATTCAAACGGCACATCTTAAGGATCTGGATGTATATAGTTATGCCCTTGACAGTGAAGCAGATTTCTATGCCAGGAACATTAAGCTGTCAGGATCATTTTACGATTTTGATGTACATACCCCCGGAAAAGTGATCGAAGGCATGAGGCTGGCTATGCCGGGAATGATAAATATTGAAAATGCCATAGCGGCAGCAGGCATGGCATGGCTGCATGATATTCCTGCCGGCATAATAAGAAAAGCACTACTTAGTTTTAGTGGTATTAAACGCAGGTTTGATATTCGATACAAGGGTTCCGCTTATGTATATATTGATGATTATGCCCATCACCCTGTTGAAGTAAAGTCTTTTATACAATCTGTAAGAAAATTATATCCCGGGAAAAGGATATTGGGGATATTTCAGCCTCATTTGTTTTCGAGAACACGCGACCTGTATGCCGGTTTTGCGGAAAGCCTGCAGATACTTGACGAACTGATACTACTGGATATATATCCGGCCCGTGAAAGAGAAATAGAGGGAGTAAGTTCAGAGCTAATACTTGAGAAAGCGGATATAAAGGAAAAGCAGATATTATCGAAAGAAGAATTAGCTGCTTATATAAGGAATTCGGAATTTGATGTCATACTTACTATGGGTGCAGGAGATATTGATACCCTGGCTGAGGCAATAATTAAAATACTGGAAGAAAAAGAAAGATGAATAAGGCATTGAAAATATTGATGTGGACCGGGCTTATGGCTTATATGTTGTTGGTATTGGGACTGGTTGCCGACAGGACAGCAAAGGCCCCGTGTCAGTCAATAGAGATTGAGATACTTGATTCGCTAAGTAATTCTTTTGTGTCGAGGGATGAGGTTTATGGGATTCTGCACGATGGCAATAGGCAGATACTGGGATCGGAGATGGGAAGGATAAACACCCTGAATCTTGAAGAGAGACTCAACAACACTCCTTTTATTAAAGAGGCAGAGATATATAAAAGTTCCGGCTCAATATTAAATATTCATATTTCCCAGAGGAAACCCATTGTTCGTGTACTGACTACTGATGGCAGGGGTTATTACATTGACAGTGAGGGCTATATCCTCCCACTGGACAGTCAGTTTACGGCCAGGGTGCTGGTGGCAAACGGACATAAGTTACCCGGTCTTAGTCCCGGCGTGAACATTATGGATGAACAGTATGCAGGCAGCAGGGTGAAAGAGCTTTATGAAATAGCTCTATATATATTCAATAATGAGTTCTGGGAAGCCCAGCTTGAGCAGGTTTATATTAAGGATTCAGGGGAGTTCCTGTTGATACCCAGGGTAGGTGCCCATATAATAGAGTTTGGAAGCCTAAGGGATTATGAAGAGAAGTTTAAAAAGTTAAAGGCCTTATACAGTCAGGGATTTTTGAGGGAGGGATGGAATAAATACAGCAGGATAAACCTTAAATACGAGGGACAGGTGGTATGTACAAAAAAATAAGCACTGAGAATAAACAAAAATTATATAAAAGTTTAACCGGATAAATAAAGTACTATGAGTAAACATGACAAAATAGTCGCAGCTATCGACATAGGCACCACTAAGATAGTGACGATAGTTGGAAGAAAGAACGAAGATGGCAAGCTGGAGGTTCTTTCATTAAGCAAAGCTCCTTCAAAGGGAGTAAAAAGAGGTGTAGTCCAGAATATTGAAGAAACAGTCAATTCAATACGAACAACCGTAGAGGAGGCCCAGGGGAAATCGGGTGTTATTTTTTCCGAGGTTTTTGTCGGTATTGCCGGGCAGCACATAAAAAGCATAAAGAACAGGGGCTATATTAACCGGAATTCTGACGAGGGAGAGATAACGAAAGAAGACATAAAACAATTGATAGAGGATATGCGTAATATCCCCATTGATGTTGGCGAGGAGATTATTCATGTTCTGCCCCAGAGCTTTATAGTTGATCATGAAGCGGGCGTCAAGAATCCTGTTGGCATGTCGGGAAGAAGGCTTGAAGGGAATTTCCATATTGTTATAGGCAAAGTGGCTTCGGCAAGAAATATTGAAAAGTGTGTAAACAGGGTAGGCCTGGATATAAGGGAACTGATACTTGAGCCCCTGGCTTCTTCGGAGGCTGTGCTTACAGAAGATGAAAAGGAAGCAGGCGTGGTGCTTGTTGATATAGGAGGGGGGACCACCGATGTGGCTGTTTATTATGATAATGTGATTCGTCACACTGCCGTAATACCATTTGGTGGCAATGTGGTAACAAATGATATTAAGGAAGGTTGTTCTATACTTAACAGGCAGGCAGAATCACTTAAGAAACAATTCGGATCGGCACTGGGGGGTATTGCTGCTACTGAGAAAGTGGTGACCATACCCGGTATAAGTGGCAGGGAGCCAAAAGAAATATCTTTTAAGAGCCTGGCTTATATTATTCAGTCGAGGATGGAAGAAATAATTGATGCGGTGAATTTTGAGGTGCAAAACTCAGGCTTTGCTGAGAAGATTGCAGCCGGTATAGTGCTGACAGGCGGCGGAGCATTGCTGAAACACCTCCCGCAACTGGTTAAGTTCAGAACAGGCATGGATGTTAGAATAGGCTTGCCGAAATTACATCTTGCAGGCGAGGTGGATGATGAGATTAATCAGCCAATGTTCTCAACAGGTATAGGCCTTATATTAAAAGGATTTGAATACTCGGGGACTAATGAGGCCAGGGAAGAGCCAAAAGAGGAGATAGTATTTGATATGGAGGATGAGAAAGCTGATAAAGTTGCTGATAACGGGACTCGGCGTAGCCTATTTGAATGGTTCAAAGGCTCACTGGGGGAGTTGTTTGTTGAAAATGATGCAGAGATGAACTGATCTACACTCTTTACTTGATATTATTAATGTATATAAATTTAAAACTCAAATATTATGACTGAAGAACTCATGAATTTTGATCTGCCTGTTGACAAGTCTTCACTTATAAAGGTTCTTGGAATTGGAGGTGGTGGCAGCAATGCTGTTAACCATATGTTTAGACAGGGAATAAAAGATGTGAACTTTATGGTTTGCAATACAGATTCTCAGGATCTTGAGAGCAGTCCTGTTTCAGTAAAGATACAGATCGGTGAGTCTATTACTGAAGGAAGGGGAGCAGGTAGTAAGCCTGAGATTGGAAAGCAGGCAGCACAGGAGAATCTTGATGATGTAATGGAAACCATCTCAAAAAATACCAAGATGGTATTTCTTACGGCAGGAATGGGGGGAGGAACCGGTACAGGAGCTACGCCGGTAATTGCCAGGGCATGCAGGGAGATGGGAATCCTTACCGTGGCTATTGTTACTATCCCTTTCAGGTTTGAGGGTCACAAGAGAATACAGCAGGCAAAGGAAGGCATAGCTGAATTAAAAGATAATGTAGATTCCCTGCTTGTAATAAATAATGAAAAGCTGCGTGAGATTTATGGGGACCTGAAAATATCAGAAGCATTTTCTAAAGCTGATGATATTTTAACTAAGGCAGCAAAGGGAATTGCCGAGATAATTACAGTTCACGGATATATCAATGTAGACTTTGCCGATGTTGAGACAGTAATGTTTAATTCAGGTGTGGCCATGATGGGCTCAGGTGAGGCTGCAGGTGAAGACAGGGCCAGGAAGGCAGTTGAAATGGCTGTAACATCACCATTGCTTAGTTCCGATGATATAACAGGTGCAAGGAGTATATTATTGAACATTACTTCAGGTAATGCTGAAATAAGCATGGATGAAGTAGGAGAGATTACCGATTATATTAATGAGGTAGCTGCCGATAATGTTATGATAATATGGGGAACGGGCAGTGATGATACACTTGAAGATAAAGTGGCTGTTACTGTAATTGCAACTGGCTTTGAATCGGGTTCAATACCTGAATTGTATACTGTTAAAAAAGACATAGAGAGGGTAATACTTGAAGGAGAGAACCAGCAAAGCACATCTGTCCCGGATAGCGACTTTGTTGTGAAGGACAAGAATCTGGGAAGTTATACTATTAATGAACTGGATACAGAGCAGAGATCTATAGATTTCGAGCTTTTCCGGGATGAGTCTGCAGGAGATGCTGAAGCTGATGAGCTTGATGAATCTTATTTCCCTGGTGATGAAGAAAAAACCAATGAAAGACTGGAAAAGATCAAGAAGCATCGTTCATACCTGAAAAACCATGGTTATCTGGAAGAAGATAAGGAGAATGAGATAGAGCAGCTTGAAAACGAGCCAGCTTATATCAGGAAGAAAATGAAGATAAATAAGCCGGTTCATTCTTCCGGCAAGAAGATATCGAAATATTCTCTATATGATGATGAAGAAAACGGGACCCGTCTGAGCTCGGATAATTCCTACCTTCATGATAATGTGGATTAAGATGTATCTGCAGGAAGGCAGGAATATCTGTTAATAGAATTTAGATCTTTTATCAACCACTGCAGCATTTTCAAGCAGGGCATTGTATACTTCATAATTTGCCCTGTTGCGTAAGTTGGTTAACATGCTGTTTCTTTGTAATTCAGCATCCTGGGTTTTATTTTCCCTGACGGCTGTTACTTCAGCAACATAAACGCCATTGAGCCCTTTCACGGGATTTGAAATGCTGTTTTCATCCATGGCCAAGACAGTACCTGTAAGAGCAGGCTCTATTCCGGCACCAGGAATTGAGAATGAATTAAAATTAATACCTGAAGCCTGTTTTACCCTGAGATTAAGAGCATCTGCCAGTTCATTCATGCCCGAAGTAGTATTGATCTTTTCTTGTATGGACTTAATAATCTTTTCTGCTTTTTTCTCTTTCCTTACATTAAATTCAAGGTCGCTTATAACCTGTTCATAGGGGGCTGTTCCTTTTTCTTTGACATCTGTAAGATATGCTACAACGAACTTATCTTCGAGTTCGAATACAGCCTGATGGTTAATGTCAAGCACAATATTATTTTTATCTGACTGGTAAACAGCGCGAATCAGGCTGCGTGGTGATTCAAGACCTGGTATCTGGCGGTCATCTTCCTTAATATCATTGGCAATTCTTTTGTTTATCCCCTCTTTTTCAACAGAAGCTATGAATTTATCGTAAGTATCATTCAGTCCGGCAAAACGGCTTGCTTCAGAATAGATCTGCTCATAGGTGTTGGTACTTGGCTGAATAGACCTGATTAGAATGCTTACCTGAACCTTTTTGCTTTTCGGGCCCTGGTCTAGAATTTCTATAATATGGTAACCAAACTGAGTTTCAACTATTGTCAGGTCTCCCTTATTGCCATTAAAGCAGGCTTCATTGAATGGCTGTACCATGGTGCCATCTGCAAACCATCCCAGGTCGCCACCAATTTGTGCACTTCCCTGGTCGTCGGAATTTGTAAGTGCCAGAAGGGCGAAATCGCTACCTTTTTCTATCAGTGATTTCAGGCTGTCTGCAATAGCCGAAGCCTGCCGGGTTGTTCTTTCAGTATTAGGACTTATAAGAATATGCCTTGCCCTGACTGAATCGGGTATCATATTTATATTATTCAATTTTGCCAGCCTGTAGCTTTCATTTTCCATATAAGGGCCATATACGGCGCCAGGCTCATTATTAAACATAAATTCCCTTAAAACTTCAGATAATTCATCCTGCTTGTAATTTTTTGCATCATAGGGTTCATCTGAATTAGCATTTATAAATTGTTCTGTATTGGAGCTTGCTTCAAATTCAGGCTTGATATCGTTTATCCATTCTTCAGCATTTGCTATATCATTTTGAGATGCCTTCACCTCAAACACTACATATTCAATATTTCTTGAGGCGGATTGCTCATAATCGTCCTGATGCTTCTGGTAATAATCCCTGAGTTCTTTATCTGAAATACTTACAGCTGAGTCGGGAATGCTTGAATAGCTTTGAACAATATAATTGAAATCAACCTGTTTGCTATTATTTGCAATGTTATTGCTTGCTTGCAGAGAATTAACATATAAACCCTTTTGTATAAGATTGATATATTTGGTGAACATTTGTTCATCATTTATCTGAGACTCCATGAACATCCAGTATTTCTTTTGATTGCCACTGGGATCGTTTTCCATATTTTTCAGGAACTGTATCAGTGCTGACCTGTTAAACATTCCGGATTGAGGATCTGTAAAAAGCTGGCGAACATACTGGTGAGGATTATCACCCTGTATCAGGTCAAACAGCTCTTCTGAGCTAACTGCAAGTCCGATATTCTTATATTCTTCACTCATTATATATTCACGTATCATTTGGTCCCACGCCTGTTGCTGAATGCTTAGGTTGGTTGCTTCATCAATACTTGTATTTCCCGATAGCTTGTATATATCTATAAGGTCATTAACCCTCTTATCATATTCCAGGTATGAAACTGAATGCTTTGCTATTTCTGCTATCTCAAGCTTCTTCTTCATCCCAATTCTTTGAGAGTTGCCTTTTCCAAGGAAATCACCAAGTACAAAGGCCAGTATTGCAAGACCTATAATAACAGCAATCAGGATACCTGCTCTATCCCTTATTGTTTGTAATGTTGCCATGAATATCTAATGCTTATTGATTGTAATAAAATTTCAGGATGCAAATATAAAAAAAATGCAACACCTGTGTGATATTAGTTAAGATTAAAAATCAAAAAAGAAGATTTTTTAGTCAATAATGCTAAGCTGGACAAGTTCAATTTTTGTCTCACTAACTTTTAGGATCTTTAATTCAAGATTTTCAATAATTATATGGTGGTTTAGTTTTGGAATACTTTCGTGATAATAAAGTATCAGCCCTGCAAGGGTTTCATAATCATCTTTCTCAGGAAGCTTAAGCCTGTATCTTTCGTTCAGGTAATCGATTTCAAGCCTGCCTGAAAAGATAAATTCTTTTTCATTTATCTTTTTTTCCGTTAGCTCAATAGTATCATGCTCATCGGTGATTTCTCCGAATATCTCTTCCAGTATATCTTCTATGGTTACAATGCCTGATGTTCCGCCGAATTCATCAACAACAAGTGCAATCTTCATCTTATCATCAACAAACATCTGAAGCAATTTGTTTGCAGGCATTGACTCTGGTACTATTGTTATTGGTACTATGTGCCGGTTGATGGTTTTTACAGGCTTAAACAGGTCCTTCATATTTACAAAGCCTATGATATTATCAATAGACTCCTTGTATATCAGTATTTTAGAAAGTCCGGATTCAATAAAGCTATGCCTTAATTCTTCAATATCTGTATTTTCTTCAACTGCCACAAGTTCTGTCCTGGGTATCATACATTCCCTTAGTTTTACATTAGACAGGTCGAGTGCGTTCTGAAAGATCTTCAGGTTGGTATCATCTTTCATTTCAGTACTGGTCTCTTCCTGTGCTTCATGCAAAAGGTGATCCAGGTCGGGTTTACCAAAAACTCTGTCATTTGATATTTCTTTAATTTTAATCCTGAAGAATATCCTTAATATTATATGAGCCAGCCAGATGGTAAACTTGCTTACAGGGTAAAAAAACAGGTAAAAAATAAAAATGGGAAGACTAAAAACTCTCAATAATCCATTTGCATTTATTCTGAAGATGGCTTTTGGAATAAACTCTGCAGCAACAAGTATGAGCAGGGTTGAGAGGACTGTCTGTATAATAAGTATGTATGTTTCCGACTGTATATATATGCTAATTACAGGCTCCAGCACCATGGCCATCATTATGCCGTAAACCACCAGGGCAATATTATTTCCGATAAGCATGGTAACAATATACTGGCCGGGGTTTTTAGTATAAATGGATAATATGCCCGAGCTGAAATCCCCTTTTTGTTTACTAATCTCCAGGCGCAGTTTGTTTGAGGCTACAAATGCTATTTCCATACCTGAAAAGAAAGCAGACAAAAGCAGGCTTAGCAATATAATAATCAGGTAATTCATCTTAACTTCCTTTATGCCTGGCAAAGTAATCTTTGTAGGCTGCTTTAACTTTTGGAGCAAGTAATAAAGCCGCTATCATCGTAGGGATAGCCATTAAGCCATAAACACCGTCAATAATGTTGATTATTACTTTTAATGAAGCTGTGGCTCCCAGTATTATTGAAAAAATATAAAAGTAGTTATACAAATATTGTTTTTTAGCACCAAAAAGGAATCCGAATGATTTTGTCCCGTAATAGGGGAATGCAAACAATGAACTCATGGCAAAGAATGTAATTGCCAGTATCAGGACATATTTTCCTATAAATGGTATGCCTGCGCTAAAAGCTTCTGCAGTAAGAGTGATTCCATCAATATCGGGATTATCCCAGACGCCCGTAACTATTATAGCAAGAGCAGTCATGGTACATATAAAGATAGTATCTATGATAGGCTCTATCATGGCAACCAATCCTTCACGAACAGGTTCTTTGGTCTTGGCTGCACCATGGGCCATGGGAGCAGTTCCAAGTCCGGCCTCATTTGAGAAAGTACCTCTCTTAATACCTGTTATTATTAATTGACCCAGGGCCCCTCCAAGTATGGCTTTCCCCGTAAAGGCATCATTGACAATCAGCTTTAGTCCCGGTATTAAACCATCGATGTTAGTGCCAAGAATGACAAGTACTGCAATAATATACAGCAGGGACATGAAAGGAACCAGTTTGCTTGCAACCTTGCCTATTCTTTTAATTCCCCCGAAAATTACAAGAGAAACAAAAAATGTCAGTACCAGTCCCGTTAAAAGGTTTGTAATAAAAGATCCCTCAATACCAAAGTCGGCGAGTACAATATCTCTTACTGCCTGGGTATACTGGTTTACCTGGAACATTGGAAGAACACCTATCATTCCTGCCATTGCAAAGAATACTGCCAGGGGCCTCCATTTCTTACCCAGTCCCTCGGTAATGAAATACATTGGCCCACCCTGTATGTTGCCATTACTGTCACGCCCCCGGAATAATACTGCTAATGTACATGTAAAGAATTTTGTGGTAATCCCGAAAAAAGCACTTACCCACATCCAGAATATTGCCCCCGGGCCACCTGTGGCAATTGCTATGGCTACCCCACTCACGTTTCCCATTCCCACAGTTGCTGAAAGAGCAGTTGACAGGGCCTCAAAGTGATTTATCTGTCCCGGTTCATCCGGATCGTCATATTTGCCTCTTATAATATTTATTGAGTGCCTGAAATACCTGAAGACCAGAAATTTTGAGTAAATAAGAAAAAAGAAGCCGCCTCCCAGCAATAGGAGAACAAGAGGTGTTCCCCATACAAAGCCACTAAAAGCTTCGCTTATTTGTTCAAGTTGTTTCAAGATTTCAGGTTTTTATTTATTTGTTTTCTCAGTACAAACATAAGAAAACTCACACCGGAAATTACCAAAAGCATATTGTTAACGGAATTTCTTTCTCTGATGTAAGTGTATATCCAGGTAGTTAAACTAAAAATAGCAATAACTAACCATGTCCATTCCATGACTAGCTGGATTTTGCTGTTCTTTTTTTTCCTTTCAGGATGCTTTGTCATAAAAATATAATAAAAAGCCAAAATTAAGCTCAGGGCTGGTCAATATGATAAATGGTCCCTGTCATTTTCCTGATCTTCCATGAAGAGAAGGTCTGGTCAGCTTCAAAACCTTCACCATGGATCACATCACTACCGGTGGTGATCTTTACAAATTTGTCAGAATATATTGTTTCTGAATTCTCGTCCCAGAATAAGAGTTCCGTATTTAGTATCTCTCCTTCAGCATTTACAGCCACAACACTGTCCGATGCTTCCCACAGACCTTTGTCCTGGTGGTAAATAGCATATTTTGAAGAAAGGTGGGATTCCTCAAATCCATCACGATTGAAGAATTTTACCAGTATACCTTCAGGGAAATATATATTCTTATTGTCTTCTTTCGAATATTTTTTCATATAAGCTGCATGCACAACAAGTCTTATGCGGCCCGAATCGGTATAAGTGGTGTTAAGGTCCCATACCGATATTGAAGGGAGAGTGTCCTTGCTTGTAAAGACATTAACTATCTCAAGGTCATTCTTTTTACAGGAAAAAAGAAGCATAAGAGTTACAGGAATAATAACTGCTATGCTTCTTAGTTGTATATTGTTAAATATGAAAATTTTCTCTTTGTTATTTTGTCCTTACAATTGTAGTTTCGTTTATCCAGCCTCCGAGCTTAAAACTGTCACCAACCTTAAATCCAAAAAAGAAAACCATTTCGGTATCAGGGAAATATTTTGAATATGCCATTATCCTGTCGTTGGCAATAGATGTTAATTCCTTATCCAGTTGCTTGGCTTTCTTGTACTGGTCAACAGCTACCCAGTAAACAGCCTTATGTGCAAGTTCATCCTCTCCAAAGTCTTTAACACCTGCATAAATATTTCCCAGCAGGAGATATGGCCTGCCTGAGTTCGGATCGGCTTTAATAGCTTGTTTAGCCAGTTTCTTGGCTTGCGGAAGATCATTGTATTCACTTTGTATAATATAACCCAGCTCAACAAGGTACCTCGATTTGATAAGTTGTTCAGGTTCCTGTTCAATAGCTTGTTTATATAATGAAACAGCCGACTGGTAGCTCTTACGTTTTACATAAAGCTGAGCGATATGATATGCAAGTGTAGCACTTGGCTCAATCTTATTCAGGGCTATTGTAGCATCCAGGTAGAGGTCAGATTCATTACATCCTGTATTATTCAGCCAGTAAGTTATCTTTTTAAGTATATCCACATCCCCGGGATTTTCCTTGAACTGGGGAGTAAAAAGCTGTATAAGGGACTCGCATGATGCTGCGCCGCTGTTGGCAAAGCTCGAACTTATTGATTCTTTAAGGATATCAAGTTCTTCGTCTTCAGGCTTATTCTCGATCTGTTTCTTAAGAAGAGCCATTGTCCTGGCATAGTTGTTAACAACCTCTGAATCGTTAAGTTCATTGTTCTCAAATAACATAAGGGTTGTTTGCATATAGGTATTAATAACAGATTTGGGACTTTTTGTCCTAAGCAGGGCCATAGACTCACTGCTGAATTCATATGCTTTTTTAATACATTCCATTTCCTTTGTCTTATAATGGAGTATATCAGATGCTTTATATCCGAGCACCTTACCTTTATCTCTGGGGTACCATTTTATTCTTTGATCATATATCTGCATAAGGGTATCTACCAGTTTGTATTTTAATTCCAGATCATTCTTATTATGAGCCTGAATGATATAAAATTTATACATATTTGCCCCACGGGTATATACATTCTTACTAACTACAGGGCAATCATGAAATGCATCTCTCCAGTATGGCAGGGCATCATTATAATTCTTTTGTTTATAATATTCACTAAACAATGAATAGTTCCTCATACACTGGATGGAATCTTTACCATGCCCGTATTTAGAACCATCTTCATAGCCCTTTTGAGAATAGCCGGCAAATATTGCCATAAATAATAATACTACACTAAGACTTGTTTTTGCGGGTTTCATGTCAAAATATTTATTTATTGATATTTAAATTTTCTAAACCAAAGATCGTATAAACTCAGGCTAAAAATAATCATTCCGTGCTTCTCAAGAACCATATCGTTATTTCTTGATCCCCTCTGTCCATAATCAAATGATATATTAAATGTTGAACCTACACGTCCTATAGGAAAACCTGCTCCAAAAGTTATGCCAACATCATTTAACTGTTTGCCATGAACCTTTAAATATGAGTTAGTATAATATGCTCCGGCCCGGTAATGTATCCTTAAAGGATATACATCTGTGTTTTTTGGCCTGGGTGTATATTCCATGCCAAAAAGGTAAGAACTGCTGTTTGCCAGGGAATCTGTATTCAGCAAAGTTGAATTTTTCCACTGAACAGATCTGTAATCGATGCCTATAACAAATTTTTCTCCTTTATTAAAGCTTAAACCAAATCCGTAACTTGAAGGGAACAACTTTTTTACCGGGGGACTTGTTTCAAGAAGCAGTGTGTCGATTATGGCACCTGATCCAGAGAGTAGTAAAACATTAGTCTTTTTAAGTTCGTTTTTAATTTTTATTTTACTTTGTCTGGAATATTTGGCTCCGGCCGAGATTTCCCAGTCATTAGACAGGCTGGCATAGTATTGAAGTCCCAGATTAAAGTTAAAACCCGATAAAAGCTTTTCACTTTCAACTTTAGGATTAAAACTGTTTTCTTCTTCCATAAAACTTACAGCCTGTACCGTTAATATATTTCCAAAAAGATAATTGGAATTTATTCCCAGTGATAAATTTTTTGTCAGTTTATAGCCTGCACCGAAAAAGACCTGATTTACTCCGCCTTCCCCTCTGAAGATATAGTCCAGTTCACCTACATCAGGGTTATAATCAGTATCAGTATTCCTCACATGATCGATAAAACTGTAATTAATGGTACTGTATGGAACCAGGCCTGCTCCGACTGCGAGTTTCCCGTTTAAAGGGAAACTGAAGGCCATATGACTGAAGTTCATGTCCCAGGGAGCTTCATCCTTGTTTGATGTGGCAACCACAGAGGCCTTCAGGGCAGTTCCGAATTCAAATAGCATAGACAAGGAATCCCTGGAACTATAGCTGGCAGGATTTGAATAATCTATATATTCAGAGTTCCTCATTGCCAGACTTATTCCTCCCATTGCACTATTTCGGACAAAGCCTTTAAATGTCAGGTCTCCAAGTCCGAAGCTTGAATAGGGTGAATTAAAACTACTTTGAGATGTAGCATGAAATTCAGCAAAAAAGAAAATGCTGAGTATAATAATTATCTTAAATGTTCTAAACATTAAATTCAAGTATTCTGTTAAGGCCTTTTAGTACCAGATTTGAGTCCACAAAGATGCTATTTTTTAGCTTTGTTTCAAAAAAAATAGCATCCCCACCGCTTAAAACGACTTTATGCACTTTGAATTGTGCTTTAAAGTCATTTATTATTCCGTCTATTTCTTTAATTATCCCTGTCTGAATACCTGATACTATGGCCTCCCGGGTATTGTTGGCAGGTAGCTTAAATTTGTCGGAGGCCTGTAAAAGGGGCAAACGGGCAGTATGATCATTTAAAGACCGGTAGCGTAAATTCAATCCGGGTGATATGCCTCCTCCCAGGTAATGGCCATGGGAATTTATATATTCATATGTAATTGCTGTACCTGCGTCAATAACCAGTACATTATAACCGGGAAATAATAAATAAGCTCCCACTGCTGCTGCCAGCCTGTCATTGCCAAGGGTTGATTTGGTCTTATAAAGATTTTTTATTGGCAGGGGAGTGTTATTATCAAGGCTTATCAAAATATCCAGTTTTTCACTAAGAAATTTAATAATATCCTCGTCATCTTTACCAACAAGTGAAACGATTCCATGTTTAATGCCTCCTGTGGTATCAAGTATTTCTGCCAGTTGCTGGTTGTTAAACTTTGTTTGTTGAACAAGTTTGCTTATCCTGCCATGCTCAAACAGGGCAAGCTTGCTAAATGTGTTTCCTATATCTATTACAATGTTCACAGGCTAATTATAAACAAACTCAATTTGTTTCAAAAATATAAAATTATGTAATTTGCAGCACTTAGTGAAAACATTATAATACAATACAAAGGCAATTAGGAAAATGATAATAGGAATCGGAGGCATAAGCAGGTCGGGAAAAAGTATGCTGGGAGAATTATTAAAGCAAATGTTCCCGGAAAGAAGTACATATGTTATCAGTCAGGACTATTTTGTTTTTGAAGAAAGTAAAATACCAAAAGTGAGGAATGAGACCGACTGGGAGCATCCTGCCTCTATAGATTTTGAGAGATTTGCTGATGCCATAAATAAAGCTGCTGAAGAGTATGATATTGTAATTGCTGAAGGACTGCTGGTATTTTATGATCCTGATATTTGTGCTCTTTTTGACAGGAAGATATTTCTTGAAATAGAAAAAGAACTTTTCGAGCAGAGAAAATCAGCTGATAAGCGCTGGGGGGATTTCCCGGATTGGTATGTCGAACATATATGGCAGAGTTACCTTAAATACGGGGTTATAGGGCATGACCGTAAAGATTTCCTTTTTCTTGAAGGTGTTGGATCCTTTGACCTTAAGAGCCTGAAAGAGTTTTTAGGGTTAAAGTGATCTTTTCAGGTCTTCAAGCACTCCTGTCGCAGCCAGTATGCCTTCAATGTTTTTTATGCTCAGGATCAGTTTTGAATTTTTCTCCCTGATACGGTAATCCGGTTTTTTTTGTATGGCATTTATCAGACTGCCAAAGACCGGTGATTTATAGAAAACAGATTCGGGATTTGATATGAAATGAGATATCAGGATATTGTTTTTAAGTATTATTTTTTCAAAACCAAGCTCTTTGGCCAGTTTCCTCAGGCTTACTACATTCATAAGTCCCATGGCCTGGGGCGGAATAATACCGAAGCGGTCTGCCAGAGCATTTTTGAAAAGTTTCAGATCATCGGGATCATCAATATCATCCAGTTTTTTATAGAGCCTTATTCTTTCTGCCGTGTTTTCAATATAATCTTCAGGAAACAGTAATTCAAGGTCGGTTTCAATATGAACATCATTAACAAATTCTTCAGGGAATTCAATAAGGGTTTCAGTCTCATCGACCTCTTTTTTCTCAAGCTGTTCATAAAACCCGGCTTCTTTCAGTTCTATTACTGCTTCATCCAGTATGCGTTGAAATGTTTCCAGTCCTATTTCTGCAATAAAGCCGCTTTGTTCGGCTCCCAGCAGGTTTCCGGCACCCCTTATGTCGAGGTCCTGAAGAGCTATATTAAAACCGCTACCCAGTTCTGAGAATTCCTCAATTGCGCTTAATCTTCTTTTTGCTTCAGATGATAAGTTTTGCAGGGGAGGGGCCATCAGGTAACAAAATGCTTTCTTATTCGATCTGCCTACCCTGCCCCTTAGCTGGTGAAGGTCGCTAAGGCCAAAATTCTGGGCATTATTAATAAATATTGTATTGGCATTGGGGATATCAAGTCCCGATTCAATAATTGTGGTAGCAATAAGAACATCGAATTCGCCTTTTATAAAGTTTAGCATTGTCGATTCAAGCAGTTTCCCCTCCATCTTTCCATGGGCAATGGCAGTGCTGACCTTTGGGATTAATGCTTCAATTGTTTTTTGTATTTCCAGGATACTGTCAAGCCTGTTATGAATAAAAAACACCTGTCCTCCCCGGCTTAATTCAAATTCTATGCCCTCACGGATTATTTCCGTATTAAAAGTATGGAGCTCTGTTATTATGGGATGGCGGTTTGGTGGGGGAGTCCTCATAACAGACATATCACGGACACCCAGCATCGAAAACTGCAGTGTTCTGGGTATAGGTGTTGCAGTAAGGGTAAGTGTATCTATGTTTGCTTTTAGTTTGCGGATCTTTTCTTTTACACTTACCCCGAATTTTTGTTCCTCATCTATAATAAGAAGGCCAAGATCTTTGAACTTTATGTCCTTGCTGACAAGCCTGTGGGTGCCAATGATTATATCTACCCTGCCTTTTGCCAGGTCCTCGATTATTGTTCTTTGCCTTGCAGCACTTACAAAACGGCTAAGGTATTCCACCCTGCCGGGAAAATTTCTCAGTCTTGAGCGAAAAGTATTGTAATGCTGCAGGGCAAGTATGGTAGTAGGAACAAGAACTACTACCTGTTTACTGTCGCATATTGCTTTAAAAGCTGTGCGAATGGCAATCTCGGTTTTTCCGAAGCCAACGTCTCCGCATACCAGCCTGTCCATAGGATATAATGCCTCCATGCCTTTCTTAATTGCTCTGGTTGTTTCAAGCTGGTCGGGGGTGTCTTCGTAAATGAATGAGGCTTCCAGTTCCTGCTGAAGGTAAGAATCAGCACTATAGCTAAAGCCGTTGCTGTCTCTTCTTTTAGCGTAAAGGCTTATAAGTTCTTTAGCAATATCCTTGATTTTTTTTGAAGCTTTTTGCTTCAGTTTCTGCCATGCACCCGAACCAAGTTTGTATATTTTTGGCGGGTCGAGATCCCTGCCTTTATATTTGGCAATCCTGTGCAGCGAATGAATACTGACATAGAGAGTGTCATTATCTTTGTAAACCAGCTTAACGGATTCTTGTACCTTGCCGTTTATCTCAATTTTTTCAAGTCCCCCGAACCTGCCAATGCCATGGTCAATATGAACAACATAGTCACCGGGCATCAATCCGGTTAGTTCTTTAAGGCTAAGCACATGTTTTTTAGAAAAGTTCTGTTTGAGCCTGTATTTATGATAGCGCTCAAATATCTGATGGTCGGTATAACAGCATATCTTCTGGTCGTGATCTGTAAATCCCTCATGCAGGTCGGTCTTCACAGCTATAAAACCGACCTCCTTATTCAGGTCTGAAAATATTGTTTTTAGTCGTTCCGATTGCTTTTCGCTGTCCGAGAGAATATAATTAGTGTATCCCTGCTGCCTGTTAAGCAGCAATGTGTCAACAAGTAATTCAAAATTTTTATTGAAAGAAGGTTGTGGAGAGCTGTTAAATTCCAATGTCTCTGTATTATCGAAATAAGGACGGTCTCCGAATTCAATTATTCCTGATTTTTTGATTTCTGCGGTAAAAGTTTCTTTATCAATAAAAATATCCTTTCTTATTTCTTGTTCCTGCATGGCTTCAGGCAGGACTTCTCCCTTCTCATCAAATGGCATTGTATTGGAAGGATCCGTAAATAGTTTTTCAATTGTATGCAGGCATTGTGGAAGGTCTTCTGTCCATACAATGGATGATCTGTCGATAATATTGAAGAAGGGAAGGCTGTGAGAATTTTCCAGTTTAGTAGTATCAGGAAGTATAGATATTTTTGAGATCTTATCAGTTGAAAGCTGGGTCTCGGGGTCAAAGCTTCTTATGGATTCAACCTCATCACCGAAGAAATCAATTCTGTAAGGCATATCGTTTGAAAAAGAGAATACATCTACTATGCTGCCGCGAATTGAATACTGTCCGGGTTCATATACAAAATCAACAAGCTCGAAAGAGTATTCTTCAAATAACTCCTGCATAAAGCTTACAGACAGCTGCTCACCGCTTTTCAGCTGAAAACTGTTCTTTTTCAGTTCATTCCTCGACAGCACTTTTTCTATTATTGCTTCAGGATATGTTACCAGGCATATTCTGCGCTTTGTTGATGCAAGTATATTTTGTATTTCCGTGCGCAAAAGGATATTGCCACTATCGGGTTTTTGAAGCAGCAATGACCGCTTAAAGGAAGAAGGAAGAAAATAGAGTGATTTTGGGTCAAGCAGCTTATTAAGGTCGTTAAAGAAGTAGGCAGCACTTTCCCTGTCCTTTAAGATAAACAGTTGAGGGAGTTTTATCTTTTTTAGCAGTTTTGCGGCAAACAGGGAAACAGAGGATCCAGACATGCCTTTCAGGAAAATCTTTCCTTCCCTGTCATTTGTATCTGGCACAGGTCCTGCCTTGTTGGTAAGTTTTGTCTCAAGTATCTCAATATTAGGATGCTTATATATTTCTATAAATTCTTTTGCTTCCATAAACATTATTTTCCCCGGCTGATAATAATAAGCTTGCCGGCCGGCATTGTTTAACTATAGTTAGTTTTTTTGTTATCAGGCCATTAAGAATTCTTCAACTTTGTCTACCATGTTAGTTGAGCCTGTATAAAAGGGTATCCTTTGGTGAAGCGATCCGGGTACTATATCCATTATCCTGCCATTCCCGTGGCTCGCTTTGCCCCCGGCCTGTTCTGCCAGAAAAGCCATAGGGTTACATTCATACAAAAGCCTTAGTTTACCTTCAGGATTTTTATGGGTTTGAGGATAAAGAAATATCCCTCCTTTTAGCAGGTTACGATGAAAGTCGGCTACCAGCGAGCCTATATATCTTGAGGTATATGGTCTTTTATTAGCGGGATCCACGTCCTGGCAATATTTAATGAATCTCTTTATGCCCTCGGGAAAAGCCAGGTAATTACCTTCATTAATAGAGTACATTGATCCCGGAGGGGTTTGAATATGTTCGTGAGAAAGACAAAATTCTCCAAGCGAAGGATCGAGGGTAAAGCCATTTACCCCTTTCCCTGTAGTATACACAAGCATGGTTGAGGATCCATATATAATATATCCTGCAGCTATCTGTTTTGATCCTTCCTGCAGAAAGTCTTCCAGTCCGGGTTTTGTACCCCGGGGGCTTAGTCTCCTGTATATTGAGAATATAGTGCCTATAGACACATTCACATCTATATTGGATGAGCCGTCAAGAGGATCCATGCATACGAGGTATTTGGCATCTTTCGACATCTCATGGTCAAAAACCACTATCTCATCATTTTCTTCGCTGGCCACTCCGCATACTTCTCCGCTGGCTTTCAAGGAGCCTATAAGTTGTTGATCGGCAAATACATCCAACTTTTTCTGTTCCTCGCCCTGGATATTGATATTCCCTGCTGTACCCAGTATATCTACAAGACCGGCTTTATTTACCTTTTTGTTGATCATCTTGGCTGCAACACCAATTGAATACAGCAGACGTGACAGTTCCCCTTTGGCACCGGGAAAGTCAGCTTGTTTTGCAATTATGAATTCTATTAAGGTTGTTAAATTGTAACTATTCATGACAGCTCTGAATGGATTTGAATTAAAGGTATATATTTAAAGTTTTCGCACTACAGCCTGAGCCTAATTTATTTTAATAAGGAAGGCGGCTTTATATGACTGCACCTCCCCGAACTGGTCTATACGCTCATAGGCAAGAAGTATGGATTTAATGTCTTTATACATTGTAAATCTTTCTTTGTCAAGGTACCAGTCTTCTTCAAATTGCAGTTTCCCTATCATGGACCTGTCAAATTCTTCCGACTCTTCAAGTTCTTTTATTTCTTTAATGCTCATTTCCTCGCCTGAGTGGTAATTATAGGCTTTTAGCTTCCCGGAATAAACTGCATCAAAGATTATGTTAACCAGTTCTTCTTTATCAAGGAATTTTAGTTTTTCACTTGCCCAGCCATCTTCCGTGTCGGGGTTTTTTACAATTACATCATAGATGACAGGACTGGCCATAAGCATACCCAGAGAATCGGATTGTGGCTTATGAGGCTTGTCCGAATACTCATAGTTATTATCACTGCCTGATTTACAGCCGGCAATTAATATTAACAACACTGATATGCTAATAATGTGTTTCATAGTAAAATTGTTAATCTTGAATTTTTCATTTCAGTATCTGTAGCCTGGCTCCCTGCCGGCTCACTAATAATAAATGCAGGATCATTTGTTAATACTTGTACCTTTTGTTAAGGCTTGTCCCCCTGTCAAATTCAAGAGCCATTCCGCTGCCTGCCTCAATCAGTTTCCCTTCATCAAATACTTTCCTGCCATTAACAAAAGTTTTTGAAATACTATTACTAAACTCTGTCTCTTCGAAAGGCGACCAGCCACACTTATATAATATATTGTTTTTTGTTACCTTATACCTGCGGTCTGGATCGATAAGTGTAAGGTCGGCCATATAAGACTCCCTGATGAATCCCCTGTTCTTTATTTTAAAGAGCCTGGCCGGGGCATGACACATTTTCTCAACTATGGTTTCCAGTTCTATCTTTCCCTGTTCTGCCAGTTCAAGCATTACCAGCAGGGAATGTTGTACAAGAGGCCCTCCAGAGGGTGCCTTAAAATAGCTGTTGTTTTTCTCTTCTTCAAGATGAGGGGCATGATCTGTAGCTACCACATCCAGCAGATTGTTTTTTAAACCTTCAAGCAGCTCATCCCTGTCTTTTTCTGTTTTAATGGCCGGGTTCCACTTGATCTTTGTTCCCTGCTTTTCGTAATCCTTATCACTAAACCAGAGGTGGTGAACGCAAACTTCTGCGGTTATTTTTTTTTCTTCAGGAGGAATATTTGCATCGAAGAGACTAAGTTCTCTTGCTGTTGAAAGATGCAGTATATGAAGGCGTGTATTGTGTTTTTTTGCAAGTTTCACTGCCAGTGAGGATGAGAGGTAGCAGACCTCTTCACTTCTTATTTCAGGGTGACAGCTAATGGGAATATCATCCCCGTACTTCTCTTTATATAAGAGGCTGTTTTTTTGAATAAGAGTTTCATCCTCACAATGTGTTGCCACCAGGACAGGAGCTTCAGCGAATATTCTTTCAAGGCTTTCGGGATTATCTACCAGCATATTGCCTGTTGAAGCTCCCATAAAAACTTTAAGGCCGCAGACTTTTTCCGGATCCAGCTTTTTAATTTCTTCTATGTTCTCATTTGTGGCTCCAAAATAAAACGAGTAGTTAACAAGCGATTTTTCCCTGCCCATCTCAAATTTCTTATCCAGCTCAGCAATTGTTGTGGTTTGCGGACTGGTATTGGGCATATCCATTACCGAAGTTACTCCACCGGCAGCTGCAGCCCTTGATTCGGTATAAAAATCTGCTTTCTTGCTAAGGCCCGGATCGCGAAAATGTACCTGGTCATCTATTACTCCAGGTATAAGTAATTTGTTCTCTGCATTTATGATTATGGCATCCCGGGGGTAGGACTTGTCATTTGCATCTCTAAGTATCTTATAAATGATGTTATCCTTTATCCATACACTGGCTTTAAATTTCTGAGCTTCATTTATTAGCAGGGCATTCTTAATAATAGTATCCATCATTATACAATTATGCAGTGTTTATTTATTACTGCTGTCAGGCCTGGCTGTCATAGTCTTATTCTTTTCCTCCGGCTCATGAATTCTGTCATATTTATAGAAAAAGCTTTTCCACCTGAGTTTCAGTACACCCCAGATTGCTTCATTAAATATGCCTCCGCTCATTTTTGAAACGCCTCTTTCCCGGTTAGTAAATATAATAGGTACTTCAATTATTCTGAACCCGTATTTCCAGGCATGGAATTTCATTTCTATCTGGAAAGCATATCCTTTTGAGTTCACCTTATCGAGCTTAATAGTTTCAAGAATGGACCTGTGGTAACATTTAAAGCCGGCTGTTGTATCTTTAACAGGCAGGCCGGTTATTGCCCTAACATATATAGATGCCATGTATGACATGATTACCCGTCCCAGGGGCCAGTTAACAACATTTACCCCGCTTATGTAGCGCGATCCTATTGCCAGACAGGGCTTTTTTTCAATACAGTTATTGTACAGGCGAACCAGGTCTTCGGGGCTATGTGAAAGATCTGCATCCATTTCACATATATATTCATAATTCTTTTCAAGTGCCCATTTAAAGCCTGCTATATATGCAGTACCCAGCCCCAGCTTTCCTTCTCTTTCAATTATATGGACATTGCTGTTCGATTCCTGGTATTCTTTAACCATCCCGGCAGTGCCATCGGGGGAGTTGTCATCTACTATTAAAACATCAAAGGAAATTGAAAGCTTGCTGATCCTGGAGAACAGTTCACTAATGTTCTCTTTTTCATTGTAGGTTGGTATAATAACAAGACGATCGTTCATAAATGTGATTTGATAATATTATTATAATACAGGCTTTCTAATAATGTTTCAAAGATAACTAATATTTGAGGAAGGGAGAAAGCTTTTTGCAGAGCCCTGGATTTATGTGAAGAGAGTATTGCTAAAGATTTCTGCAAAGAGTTTTTGCTAAGGATTTATGTAAAGAGAGTATTGCTAAGGATTTATGTAAAGAGAGTATTGCTAAGGATTTATGTAGAGAGTATTGCTAAAGATTTATGCTGAGAGAGTTGTGCTATAAATTTTTGCAGACAGAATTATGCTATTGTGAAACACAATAAGTTTCAGCAGATACAGTTGTTTTATTGTGAAACAATTTATATGATATTACGTATATTTTATTTTACAGGAGGGCTAATTGTCCCTGCTTGTTTGTGTTAATTAAATTACAACTGTATTATTGCAGCGAATTACTTAAAATTTTATTGAAATGAAAAATACATTGATCAGATTATTATTAACAGGTTTATTTATTGGATTTCTTTTTACAGGCTGTAAAAAGGATGATGATTTTAATCCTGATGGAGGACCCGAAGACAAACTTATACAGATAGATGAGAACCAGGCATTCAATATGAAGAATTTCATTATCTCATTCGACCAGCTTTTTAATTCAGATGAACGGTGGATGTGGGGTATTGTCCATGACTATAAAAACGGCAAGGCCATTACTTCTGTACAGGGTTATAAGATTTACGGTAAACTCGGGAATGCAGTTTTTGAGATAAACCATACATATAATAATGACGGGGTTGTTATATCATCAGAACGCACTTCACTTTTTTCTGATCAACGGAAAGGTGAAGATAGTCCCCTGGTATTTAATTATGAATATGACCTGGATGGTTTTATTGTAAAGTTGTTTAAGATACGGGAGGCAGATACTCTTGATGTTGTTGTTATGGAGTATGACAATAAGAACCAGTTAATAAAGAAGACTCACGAGGCAGAACCTCATAAGGGTGGCGCTGGAGAAAAGATAGAAACATTCAGCTATGACAGTGATGGGAATGTTGTGGAATATATTGAAGGGAATGAAAAAAAGCTTTATGAATACTCCGGTGGGAACATGGTAAAGGAAAGCCATTATTATAATGATGTCCTGGAATATGTAAGCAATTATGAATATGACAGCAAGGGAAGAGTTATCAAAGAATATGAAGACGGTGATGATGAATATACGACAATTGAGTATGGAGAAGAGATTGTAACAGTTTCGTCTTATGAAGATAATCTGCTTAGAAATGTAGAGGAGGTGAATTTTGGTTTGGTATTCCTGAAGAGTTATGAGTACGAATACGGAGAAGGTGATGTGTTTGAATACTGCAGGGCCAAGGAATCTGATGAGGATGGGAATACTTCAAAGAAATATTATTACGAAGGCACTGTTGATAATCTGGTCCTTGTTGGTTATTCAGAGATAGATAGCAGGGAGACCGGCTGTGATAAGAAGACAAAGGAAAGTGTATATGACGCATCAGGAGCATTGCTGTATTATGCCGAATTTACGGTTGATGGTTGTAGCATAACAGCAACCAGCTGGTTCAATGCATCGGGGACCGGAATAGACCCGGAGACTATAAGTGAGGATTGGGTATTTATCCTGATAAGGTAATATTAAAACATAACTGGATTATTATTTGCCGGGGTACTGAGATATGTGCTCCGGCATTTTTCCAGGTGCTGCATTTATTTATTTCCATGGAGAAGGTGATTTAAAGGTGATTAGCAAGCGAGGGGTTGTTTTATTATTTTTTTTTCATAGAATGTTTGGCAGAATGAAATTAATGTGTTTATCTTTGCAGCCGCTTTCGGAAAAAATAAGATCAAATAGATCAAAAATTTTTGAAGAAAGTTTTGCAGAGAACAAATTTTGGTATTATCTTTGCAACCCCGATTAAAACAATACAATTTCAGTATTGAAAATTAATCGGAAGTTCTTTGAAAGATTTAAGAGAAAATAAGGAAGGTTTGAGAAGCGTGTTTTCGTCAAATTTTTTTGATTGAGAAAAACAATAGACCTTGAGCAAGATTAACAAATTTTTTACAATGAAGAGTTTGATCCTGGCTCAGGATGAACGCTAGCGGCAGGC
>JAOZPG010000002.1:0-3061 GCA_029932855.1 Bacteroidales bacterium
GCAGGACGACAAATCCCAAATGTATATGTAGGTGCTACACAGATTACAGATGCTGCAGGAAATAACCTTTTCCCCGGAGGCTATGTCGATCCTACTATTCATCATTATGACTCCGGGGCTCCTCCTTTCCCTAATGCTGTGACTATTAATATGGATCATGTTGGGGATGTGGTTAATGACCAGGTTGGAGACCAGTTTGAGATAACACTAAGGAACTGGGGACCATGTAACCCGGGTCCTAACCCGAATAATGCGGTACTAACCACTGCTATTATTGAAATTGTGGACGGTCCGTTAGCGGAGGCGGGTCCTGATCAATCTATTTGTGAGGGGAGTAATGCTACCGTTCACGGGTCTATTAGTAATACTGCAACAACAGCCTCATGGAGTACGGGAGGGGATGGTTCGTTTAGTGGTGCTTATAATAATGCTACATATACGCCTGGAGGTGGGGATGAAAGTAGTGGTTCGGTGTGGCTATACCTTACAACAGATGCGGTGGGTGGCTGTCCTGTTTATGTTGACAGCCTGTTGCTTACCATCGATCCGGCTGCTACCAATGCAGATGCAGGATCTGATGCTGTTTTATGTGGGAGTTCTTATGTGCTTGACGGGAATGCCCTGGGTGGTGGTGGTGAATGGGGACAGTGGACAGTTATTTTAAGCTCGGGCACTCCTACTTTTGCTAATGCCGGGGTGAGAAATACAACTGTCAATAACCTGGGATACGGGGATAACAGATTGAGGTGGACGCATTTTCTGGGAGGGATACCCTGCATGGACTCAGATGATGTAATAATTACCCGCGACAGGCAGCCGACGGCTGCTAATGTTACTACTGCTGACCAGGACCTTTGTAATACGGCAAGTCTTGCCTTAAATGCAAATGCTGCAACATTTGGTGGCACAGGTACATGGAGCGTTGTTTCAAACAGTTTCTGGCTTGAGGACTTTGACCTGGCAGATAATCTGACAAGCGACGGTGCTCCGACCTCATGGGTGAGTACTAACGGCGGCGGTTTTGCAAGAACATTGAATAAGAGATTTGAGGCTTATAATACTGATGGAGCAGCTACCTGGACGGGAACAATTGATATTACAGGAAGGACGGATCTTGCAATCGGTGCGGATCTTCACAGCTGGGGTACTAATACTATGGAGACCTCTGACTATATGAGAATTGAATGGCAGATAGATGGGGGAGGATACACTCAGGTGTATAACCAGACTGCTGCCGTTGACGGGTCAACAGGAGGGGGTTCTCTTCCTTTTAAATCTAAGTCGGTAGTTTTTGATATTCCCGGAACAGGAACTACACTTAACATTAGAATAACATTAAGGAACACAGTTGCCGGAGAGCATTATGCGATTGACAATGTTTATGTTGGTGACGGCTTTACAAGCGGCGTTCCTGCATTTACAAACGGTTCAAGCAATAATCCTACTGTTTCCAACCTGCAGCAGGGAGTCAATACATTCAGATGGACGCTTCGCAGCGAGTATGGGCTTTGTACGGATACTTATGATGAAGTTACTATAAGAAGGGACCTTCAGCCTACTGCGGCAAATGCCGGTGGTGACCAGCATGAGTGTAATACCAACAGCTATACTATGGCTGCCAATATAGCCGATAATGGCGGTTCAGGATGGTGGACAGGTCCGGGAGGGGTAACATATGTTAACCAGGATGATCCTGTAACAGTTGTGTCTAATATTCCGTTTGGAGCAAATACATTTACCTGGACAATATCCAGTGAGCTGGGTATATGTGCTGATACTGACGATGATGTAATCATCACCAGATGGGAGCCGCCCACAGCGGCAAATGCAGGTGGTGACCAGGATATATGCGGTAGTCCTTACCAATCGAATGCAATGGGGGCAAATGCTGCTTCTGTGGGTTTGGGTACCTGGACCAGGGTCAACGGACCTGGTAATATCACTAATTTCAGCCTGGGACCAAATAATGAGAATACGCAGATAACAGTAGATGCACCGGGGACATACCTGTTCAGGTGGACTATTGTTAATGGCGATTGTAGCACTCAGGATGATGTGCAGGTTATATACAGGGCTACACCTACAACTGCAAATGCAGGGGCTGATGACCTGCTTTGTGGTACTACATACCATCTGGATGGGAATGTGGCTGTTTCAGGTAATGGCACATGGACAATTATAACTGCACCGGGAGGAATCACTTTAGCAGATCCCTCTGATGAGAAGTCGTGGGTATCCCTTGTTGCACCCTATACTTATGGCAACTACACATTAAGGTGGACAATCTCAACAGGTCCTGCCTGCTTCACTCAGGATGATGTTACTATTCAGTTTACAATGGGTGCAGAGGCTACCGCAAATCCTGTTGCAGACCAGTGTATGGATGCAGGATCACTGGCAAATGTTCCTGTGTCGGGAACCGTTGGTGGCGCCTCCACACAGGGGGGCTGGGAAGTTGTAACCGGACTGGGAAGTATGCAGACCGGTGGTGACCAGCCTGCGGGAGTTATAAATGATAACTATGTTCCGGTAGCAGGAGATATTGGTAACACAATTGAACTCAGGCTTAGGGCTAACTCACCGGGTGGTGGATGCCAGAACGAATACAGCAATATTACATTTACCATAGATGAGACGCCTCAGGTAATTTCGGGTCTTGACATAGGTCGATGTGATGCAGCTCCTTTTGCTGCAATACAAATGACCGGGGCAAGTGCTTCAGGCCATTATAGTGCGGCCACATGGACAGGGGGGACAGGGACATGGAGCCAGAACAATGATCCCGGACTGGCGAACTATACGCCCGATGCCAACAACGGGAACATTACGGCTACAATAACTCTTACAGGAAGTGGTGCCTGTACAGGCGTAAATCCTTCAGCCACACGTGATCTTGAGTGGGGACAGACCCCGGTTGTTGATGCCGGAAGTGATATTTCACGATGTACGGCAACTCCTACAGCGCCTGTTACTATGACAGGGGCTTCAGTATCAGGTACATATACAACTGCTCGCTGGAGCGGGGGAGAGGCAACGGGTACATGGTCTATAAATGATGCCA
>JAOZPG010000002.1:3161-65613 GCA_029932855.1 Bacteroidales bacterium
ACTGCTCGCTGGAGCGGGGGAGAGGCAACGGGTACATGGTCTATAAATGATGCCAGTCCCCAGCTTGTTACATATACACCAAATGCAGGTGAGACAAGCGGAAGCTTTACAGCTACCATTACAGTTACTGGGACAGGAGCATGTACAGGCAGTGATGCTACTGATACAAGGACAATTACATGGGGAGAGACCCCTGCTGTTGATGCAGGAAGTGATATCTCACGTTGTACAGCCACCCCACTTGATCCTATTGCAATGACAGGGGCAACTGCCACAGGAACATATACAACTGCAAGGTGGACAGGAGGAGAGGCGACGGGTGTATGGACAATTAATGATGCCAGTCCCCAGCTTGTTACATATACGCCAAATGCTGGTGAGACAAGCGGAAACTTTATTGCTACTCTTACTGTAACGGGAACAGGCTCGTGTACAGGCACTGATGTGACTGATACAAGGATGGTTACATGGGGAGAATCTCCGGCTGTTGAGGCTGGTAATGACATATCTCGTTGCGATGCCAACCCGACGAATCCTATTGTAATGGCCGGTGCTTCTGCAACAGGTACATATACCACCGCACAATGGAGCGGTGGCGGAGGAGATGGTACATGGACACAGAACGATGCAAGTCCTGAAAATGCTACGTTTAATCCGACCAGCACATCAGGAAGCTTTACAGCAACACTAACTGTAACAGGAACCGGGTCATGCACAGGTAGCAATGTAACAGATACAAGGACAATTACATGGGGTGAACAGCCCACGGTTGAGGCTGGTAATAATATTTCTCGTTGCGATGCAACTCCGACTGCAGCAATTACAATGACCGGTGCTGATGCAACAGGTACTTATACAAGCGCAAGGTGGACAGGAGGAGAGGCAACGGGTACATGGACAATTAATGATGCCAACCCCCAGCTTGTTACATATACACCAAATGCAGGTGAGACAAGCGGTAGCTTTACCGCTACACTTACTGTAATTGCAACGGGAGCATGTACGGGAAATGATGTAACAGATACAAGGACAATTACATGGGGGGAGTCTCCGGCAGCGGATGCGGGATCTGATATATCGCGTTGTGATGACTTTCCTACTTCACCTATTGCAATGACCGGTGCTGATGCAAGCGGTAGCTACACTACTGCACGATGGAGCGGAGGTGAAGCAACAGGCAGCTGGACGGTTAACGATGCAGATCCTGATCTTGTAACATATACACCTAATGCAGGTGAGACAAGCGGTAGTTTTACAGCTACTCTTACAGTTGCCGGAACAGGATCTTGTACAGGCAATGATGATACTGATACAAGGACTATTACATGGGGAGAATCTCCTACGGCAGATGCGGGTAATGATATATCACGATGTGATCTGAATCCCACTGCAGCAATAGCTATGACAGCTGCCACGGCAACAGGTACATATAGCTCAGCTGACTGGAGCGGAGGAGCCCTCCTGGGTACATGGAGCCAGGACATGGATCCTTCACAGGCAACATTTAATCCCTCTGTACAAAGCGGCACATTTACGGCAACCCTTACTGTAACAGGTACAGGGGCATGTTCTGCTGAATTGGAGATTGATACAAGAATAATATCATGGGGACAGACTCCTGTGGTGGTTGCAGGTGCGGATATTGAAAGATGTGATGCAAATCCTACGGCAGATATATTAATGACCGGGGCGACAGCCACTGGTTCATTCAGCAATAATCTCTGGAGCGGAGGTCCAGGATCATGGGTGCAACATGTTGATCCGGCCCAGGCAAGATACCAGCCGGGTGCTGCAAGCGGCTCATTCACAGCTGCCCTTCAGCTTACTGGCAAGGACGGTTGTCTTGGTAATAATCCGACAGATACCCGTGACATATCATGGGCAGAGCAGCCTGTGGCAGATGCCGGCAGTGATGATGCTCAGTGCGGACTTTTATATACCCTGGCTGCCGTGCCAAGTGTCGGTGCGGGACAATGGACCCTGGAAAGTGGTCCCGGGACAGTTGATTCATGGGGCGCAGGACAGTCTGTGCCAAATACTGATGTTACTGTCAGTGATTTTGGGACTTATACCTTCAGGTGGACTGAGACAAATATTGTATGTAGTGATTATGATGAGGTAGATATAACCTTTATTGTTGCTCCATTGACTCCTCCGATAACAGGGGGGCTGACGGAGATGTGTGTTGGTACGGGGGGTCAGTATTATTCTGTGCCTCTTAATGCGGGCAATAGCTATACATGGCTAATCCCTGCATCTATGATTATTGCATCGGGTGGGGGTGCATCAGATAACTTTGTTGTCCTCAATTTCCCGGTTGCAACGAGTGATACCATAGAAGTTACTGAATTTACTCCGGCCCCGGGATCATGTCCGGGACCAGTACAGAAGCTTGGTATAAATGTGTATGATCCTCCTATAGTTGAAGCCGGTGATCCGGTTACAATTTGCCAGGGCGGGTCTGCTGTGCTTGGCGGAAGTCCCAATGGAGTGGGTGCTGCTGCAACAGGTGGTTCAGGTGATTTTACCTTTGCATGGTCTCCTTCATTCGGACTTGATGATTCACATTTAGAGCATCCTACAGCATCACCTATAGTAACTACTACATATACACTTACGGTAACAGATAACCTTAGCGGCTGTTCCGATATTCAGGATCAGGTAATAGTTACTATTGAGCCTTTAGCTGCAGTGGATGCAGGAAGCAATGGAGAGACATGCGAGGATGTGGATTTCGATCTCAGTAGCCTTGCAGTGAACCCCTCAGGAAGTGATTACAGCCAGGTAACATGGACATCAAATGATCCAATGGGAAGCTTTGACGATGTTAATATATTTACACCAATATATACACCTGGTACAGGTACTACCGGGTTTACAATCCTTACACTTACCGCTGACGGGAATGCTCCATGCGGACAGGTTCAGGACCAGATGACGCTGACCATAAATCCCAAACCGGTATTCAGTGCCGGTAGTGATGAGACAAGTTGTGAGGGGCAGCCTTTCGACCTGAACAATTCGGCTACTCCTCCATCGGCAACGAACTATGTATCTGTATCATGGTCGACATATGACGGTATTGGTTCTTTTAATAATCCAAATCTTTTTACACCGACATATATGCCTGGGGCAGGAGAGACGGGAGTAATCCACTTTGTGATGGCTGTAACGGGTAACGGAAGCTGCGGTGTATTTACGGATACCATGGAGCTTAGCATAGCACCTGCACCTACGGTGGATGCAGGAAGCAGCGGGGAGTTTTGTGGGAGCGATCCTTTCGATCTGGCGACTCTTACAGTTCCTCCTTCAGCAACGAATTATACTTCAATATTGTGGACTCATAATGGTGCGGGTAGCTTCAGCGATCCTGCTGTAGAGGTTCCTGTTTATATACCGGGTGCAGGTGATAACGGGGTGATTACTCTTACAATGACGGTTACAGGAGATGCTGTATGCAGCCAGGTAGCAGATAATACCGGCCTTACAATAAATCCCAGGCCTGTACTGGATCCTAACCTCGGAGTTACATTGTGCAGTGATGAGGCTACTGCCATAATACTTGACACGGATATGGGCAGTGAGCCTGCAGGTACATATAATATTATATCCTGTACTACCGATGCCGGTATTACCGGATCGGGTACTACGGGAGACGGTCTTTCAATAACCGCCATATTCAATGATGCTTTCGGTAATATTACCGGCGCTGCTCTGAATGTGGTTTACGAGATAGCCCCGGTCAGCCTTAAGGGATGTGTGGGAGATACCGGGACGGTTAACCTGGTGATAAATTCGAGTCCAATGGGAATGGATGATACGGATGCTCTGTGCAGCGGCGGAACAATGGCTTATGATCTGCAGAATAATGTTACTACGCTTGGTAACGGACAGACAGCAACATTCAGCTGGGTAGCAATCCCCAATGCAAGTGTGGGGGGTGAAAGTACTACCCCTGTATCAGGGGCTGTGATAAATGATGTGCTCATAAATACTACAGGACTGCCACAATCAGTGACATACAATGTTACTCCTACAGGCACCAACTTATGTGACGGGCTGCCTTTTACCGTGACCGTAACGGTTAACTCCGAACCGGTAGGTATTAACCATAATGATGAGATATGCAGTGACGGGGCTCTTGCCTACGACCTGCAGAATAATGTAAATGTTCTTGGCAATACCCAGCCTGCAACATTCAGCTGGCTGGCTGCCGACAATCCTAATGTCAGCGGAGAGAGTACGGTTGCTGTTGCCTCGGCAACAATAAACGATGCTCTTAATAATGTAAGTGGTCTTGTTCAGACGGTAGTTTATACCGTAACGCCTACCGGCACTAATAGCTGTGTGGGTGCTGACTTCACTGTTACAGTAAGGGTTAATCCCGAACCTGTGGGTGTTGATGATACGGAGGCCACATGCAGTGACGTGGCACTTGCCTATAACCTGCAGAACAATGTGTCTATTCTGGGTAATAACCAGACGGCTACCTTCAGCTGGCTGGCTGCCGATAATCCCAATGTTACCGGTGAGAGCTCCTCTGCGGTTTCAGGAGGCATAATAAATGATATTATCACCAATGTTTCGGGAGGTGATGAGACAGTTGTCTATACTGTTACACCTACGGGTACCAATGCTTGTGCCGGGGATGACTTTTTAATAACAGTGACTGTAAGATCAGAACCTGTTGGGGCTGACCAGGCAGATAATACATGCAGTGGCATAGCACTTGCCTATGACCTGCAAAATAATGTAACAAGCCTTGGTAATGGCCAGGCGGCCACCTTTACATGGAGTGCTGCGTCTAACACTAATGTTAACGGTGAGAGCCTGAGTTCTCAGTCGGGATCAGTGATAAATGATGTGCTCACCAACCTTACCGGTCTGCCGGAGACAGTTGTCTATACTGTTACACCTGTGGGGGCCAATTCATGTGCCGGAGATCCTTTTACCATCACAATAACTGTTGATCCCGAGCCTGTTGGTGTAAATCATACAGATGCGATATGTAGTGATGAGCTGCTTGCTTACGACCTGCAGAATAATGTAAATATACTTGGCAACGGACAACTGGCAACATTCAGCTGGCTGGCTGCCGATAACCCCAACGTCAGCGGAGAGAGTACGGTTGCTGTTGCCTCGGCAACAATAAACGATGCTCTTATTAATGTAAGTGGTTTTGTTCAGACTGTAGTTTATACCGTAACACCTACCGGTACTAATAGCTGTGTGGGAGCAGATTTTACTATTACGGTAACGGTTAATTCCAAACCTGTGGGTGCTGATGATACGGATGCCACATGCAGTGGCCAGGCACTTGCCTATAACCTGCAGAATAATGTAAATACACTGGGTAATGGCCAGGCAGCAACATATAGCTGGGTGGCTGCCGATAATGCAAATGTTACGGGTGAGAGCACCACGGCACAGGCAGGAGGTACAATAAGTGATGTTCTTATCAATCTTACGGGTGCTCCTGAGACAGTTGTCTATACTGTAACACCAACGGGAAGCAATAGCTGTGTGGGGGATCCCTTTACCATTACGATAACGGTTGATCCCGAACCGGTCGGGGCAGCTGAGACAATAAGCACATGCAGCGACCAGGCACTTGCCTACGACCTGCAGAACAATGTAAACACGCTTGGCAACGGACAGGCTGCAACATTTACATGGGTGGCAGCATCCAATACAAATGTGAGCGGCGAGAGCCTCGTTGCACAACCGGGTGTCATCATTAACGATGTACTCACCAACCTTACAGGCTCTGTTGAGACAGTTATCTATACCGTTACACCGACAGGTATGAATACATGTGCCGGTGCACAGTTTACAATTACTGTAAATGTTGATCCCGAACCTGTGGGAGTGAATGATAATGATAACACATGTAGCAATATTGCTCTTGCTTACGACCTGCAGAATAACCTGACAACACTTGGTAATGGACAGACGGCTGACTTCAGCTGGCTGGCTGCCGATAATGCAAATGTTACAGGTGAAAGCCTTGTTGCTGTTGCAACGGGCACCATTACGGATGTGCTTGTCAACCATAGCAGTTCACCCCAGGCAGTCATCTATACAGTAACACCAACGGGTAATCCCAACGGCTGTGTTGGAGATGACTTCACTGTGACTGTTACGGTAAATCCCGAACCTGTGGGTGTCAATGATATTGACGGTACATGCAGCGGCCAGGCACTTGCCTACGACCTGCAGTTTAATGTGAATACCCTTGGTAACGGGGAGAATTCTACCTTCAGCTGGCAGGCTGCCCCCAATGCAAATGTTGCCGGGGAGAGCACTGCAGCACAGGCTGGAGCTGTGATAAATGATATACTTACCAATATTTCAGGCTCTGCACAGATAGTGGTCTATACGGTTACCCCGACGGGAAGCACGGGCTGTGTGGGATCGGATTTTACTATCAGCGTGACGGTGGATCCTGAGCCTGTGGGAGTGGATGATACAGACGGTACATGCAGCGATCAGGCTCTTGCCTACGACCTGCAGAACAATGTAAATACACTGGGTAACGGGCAGGCTGCTACATTTACATGGCTGGCCGCAGATAATGCCAATGTAAGTGGTGAAAGCACCGCTCCTGTTGCCGGGGCAACTATAGATGATGTACTTATCAACCTGGGTGGTGCGGATGAGACAGTTGTCTATACAGTGACTCCTGTAAGTAATCCGGGAGGCTGTACAGGTGATCCTTTCACCATTACGGTAACGGTGAACCCCGAACCTGTGGGTGCTGATGACGGAACAAGCACATGCAGTGATGCGGCCCTTGCTTACGACCTGCAGAATAATATAACAACACTTGGCAATGCACAGACGGCTGACTTCAGCTGGGTGGCTGCCGATAATGTAAATGTTACGGGTGAGAGCCTTGTTGCTGTTGCAACGGGCACTATTACGGATGTGCTTACCAACCTTAGCGGTTCGCCCGAGGTAGTTATCTATACCGTAACACCAACGGGTAATCCTAACGGATGTACTGGAGATCCTTTCACTGTTACGGTGACTGTTGACCCCGAACCTGTTGGGGCTGCCGATACTGATAATGCATGTAGTGACGAGGCTCTTGCTTACGACCTGCAGAATAATGTGAATATGCTTGGTAACGGATTGGCTGCTACATTCAGCTGGGTGGCTGCCGATAATGTTAATGTTAGTGGTGAGAGCCTTGTTGCACAGAGTGGGGCAAGCATAGATGACATGATAACAAATATCACAAACACAGATCAGCTTGTGGTATATACCGTAACACCAACCGGCACTAACGGATGTCCGGGAGATCCTTTTACAGTAAGCATAACTGTAAGTCCTGAGCCCGTGGGAGTGAATGATACGGAATCTGCCTGCAGCGATCAGGCTCTTGCCTACGACCTGCAGAACAATGTAAATACGCTGGGTAACAACCTGCCTGCAACATTTATATGGTCGGCTGCCGATAACTTTAATGTAAGCGGCGAAAGCCTGGCCCCTGTTGCAGGATCTGTGATTGATGATGCCCTTACAAACATTTCAGGGGTACCGCAGACAGTGGTCTATACGGTTACACCGGCCAGCAATCCCGGGGGATGTGATGGGAATTCCTTCACAGTGACGGTGACGGTTGATCCTGAACCGCTGGGTGTGAATGAAAGTGAGATAACCTGCAGTGATGTGGCATTGTCTTACGACCTGCAGACAAATATTAATAATCTTGGAAACGGTGTGAGCTCAAGCTTTGTATGGCGTGCCTCTGCCGATAATCCGAATGTTAGCGGAGAGAGCCTTACTGATGTTGCCGGCGGAACTATCAACGATCTGCTTGTGAACCTTACGGGTGCAGATGAGCAGCTAACTTACTGGGTAATACCTGTTAGTAATCCTGGTCTCTGTACCGGCGATACCTTTAATATTACAGTGACCGTCAATTCTGAACCTGTAGGTGTGAATGATACGGAAGGTGCATGCAGCAATGAGCAGCTTGCTTACGACCTGCAGAATAATATTACTACACTGGGGAACGGGCTTACATCTACATTTATGTGGGTGGCAGCAGATAATCCCAATCTTAGCGGAGAAAGCACAGGTCCCAGGTTTACAAACACTATCAATGATGTGATAACAAACACTACAGGTGCAACTGAGACAGTTATATATACGGTTACACCAACGGGAACCAAGCTTTGTGTAGGTAAACCCTTTACTATAAGTGTGGATGTGGATCCCGAGCCCATACTTGCATCTAACCTTAACACTGTGATCTGTAGCGATGTAGAGACAGGACTGATGCTTGATGTGGAAGCAGGCTCGGTAGCTGCAGATCATTACAATCTCTTAAGTATTGATGTGGGGGCAGGACTGATAGCAGGGGCAGCGAATGTTTCTCCGGGAGTTAATATGGCTAATGATAGCCTCAGCAGGGATGTGTTTACGAATATGACAGCGGGACCGATACTGGTAATGTACGAAGTAGTGCCGGTTAGTGCCGATGACTGTGAGGGAGAAGCTAAGGTAATTATGCTGCAGGTGAACCCCGAACCTATATTGAATCCTAACCTCGATGCCATCGTATGTAGCGACGCGCCAGCCGGCATTACACTCTCGGTAGCTGCAGGTTCTTATCCTGCAGCAAGCTATGAGCTTGTTGCAGTAGATCCCGACCCGGTACTGATTGCCGGTCCGGCTAATGCATTGCCTGCAGCGGGACTTCCAATCCCGGCTATCTCGGCAGATGTGTTTACCAACCTTTCAGCTAACCAGATGGATGTTATTTATACGATAATACCTATGAGCAATGCCGGATGTTCCGGAGATACAGCATTTATTACACTGTCAGTTAATCCCGAACCGGTTCTCTTAGCTGATCTTGATACTACTGTTTGCAGTAACTCAACATCGGGAATATTGCTGGATGAGGAAGTCGGTTCGGTTGATGCATTGGACTATAACCTTACCAATATCCAGGTTGCTGCCGGATTATACGGAACGGCAGGAAATGCTACTGTGGGCATAATGAAGCCTGCTACAGTATTGATAAATGATGCCTTTACAAATACTACTGCCGCTCCCCTGGATGTGATATATACAGTTGTGCCGGTAAGTGCCGGCGACTGCCCGGGAGATCCTGTAGATATTATATTTACCATTAATCCCAAGCCTGTGCTTGATCCCGGCCTGAACGCTACTGTTTGCAGTGGGGAGACAAGCGGAATTACCCTTGGTGTGACCGGTACTTCTGTTGCAGCGGCCAGTTATGATATAATAGCAATAAACGTTCAGGGAGGTTTGACACAGACAGGAACAGCCACTATTGGTGCAGGACAGGCTGATAATGCAATTGCCTTTGATGCATATGAAAATCTGAGTAGCGGACCACTGCAGGTAACTTACGATGTGGTGCCTGTAAGTGCTGACGGATGCGAGGGAGACCTGCTTACCATTACTCTTACTGTTAGCCCTGAACCAATCCTGCTACCTGAATCTCCAACGGTTTGCAGCGGTGAGGGTACAGGAATAGTATTTACGGTGGCAGGAGGAAGCACGATGGCCATGAACTATAATGTTGTAAGCTTTACTCCCGATCCTGCCCTTGTTGCAGATGCAGGGAACACTGTAACAGCTGCAGCGGATGGTCTTATGTCGAATGCAATAATTGCCGATAAGTTTGTGAACACTACTAATGCCGCCCTTTATGTTGACTATGAAGTGGCTCCGGTAAGTCTTGGCAGCTGTATAGGTGATACTGTCTTGTATTCCGTAATGGTTAATCCCGAGCCTGTGCTCAGGGCCGACCTGGATACCACTGTATGCAGTGATGCTGCCAACGGAATATTACTGGATGTAATTCCTGCAAGCGTAGGAGCTGCCACATATACTATTAATTCCATAAATGCTGAATTCGGACTTATAGCTAATGGTCCGGTTGCCGGGCCGGGACCATTGCAGCCGGCTACAGCTATATCGGCAGATATATATACCAATAATACTGCCGGAGCACTGACTGTAACATACAACGTGGTTCCTGTAAGTACTGGCGGTGGATGTAACGGTCAGCCGGTGGATGTGGTGGTAAGCATTAATCCCGAGCCAATACTTGCCAACGGACTGAATACCACTGTATGCAGTGATGAGGAGACCGGAGTTGTGTTTGATGTCAGGGCGGGAGGTGCTTCTGCTGTGGCATACAATATTACAGGCTTCCTAATGGATCCCGGCCTTACTGCTGATGCCGCTAATCTTGTAAGCGGAATAAGTATGGCTGTTGCGGACAATGCTATTCAGACCGATAAGTTTACCAATCTTACGGCATTCCCGCTGACTGTTGTTTACGATGTGGTTCCTGTTTCAGCTGATGGATGTGAAGGAAAGATGAGTCAGCTAACTGTCGTGGTTAATCCCGAGCCTATACTTACACCGGGCCTTGGCCAGGAGCTTTGTAGCGGAACGGCTACCAGCCTGCAGCTTAGTGTGCAGAATGGTGTTTCAGGGATTACTTATAACTGGGATGCTCCCACAAATACCGGTGGCATGACAGGTGGAACGGCGGGTCCTTCGGCTTATATAACGGATACCTTTGATAACCAGACGGCTACGGCTCAGACAGCTACATATTATGTTGTTCCTGTAAGCGGAATGGGATGTGCCGGGGATACGGTGCCTGTTGTGATAACTGTTAACCCGAATCCTTCTGCCGATATTAACGGCGGCATGGATCCCATACCGGTGTGTGGTGGTATTGACCTTATCCTTGACGGAATGCCGGCAGGTGGTACGGGCAACTATACACACCAGTGGAGCGGACAGGTAGGCGGTCTGGATAATATAAGCACACAGACACCGGTATTTAATTCGGTATTTTCTGCGGATTATTCACTCACATACACTGTTACCGATGATAAGGGATGTAAGGGATCTGACCAGGTTATTGTCAGTGTTAATGCCCCGCGTGCCTTGTACAGCATGGACCAGAACACCGGATGTACTTCATTTGATGTGGCCTTTACCAATAACTCTACCGATGCTGATGCATATGCATGGGACTTTGGAGACGGATCGGCTGAAGATAATACTACAGGCCCGACACATACATTCACTAATGCTGGCTCGGTTATCGAGTACTTTAATGTGAAGCTGACAGCTGAGTCGGCGGGATGTTATGACAGCATCACCCAGGTGGTAAGCGTATATCCTTCAACACCTGCCGGCTTCCAGATACTGCCGGACACCATCTGTCATGGTGATGCTCCGGTGCAGATAGTGGCTCTGCCGGGTGCTGCAACATATTACTGGGACTTTGGCGATGGTAATGCTGGCTATGCAAGCGACCAGACCACTCACAGCTTTAGCAATACAACAACGGATATTCTGACAAGGACAGTAAGCCTTACAACAGAGTCTTTCTACGGTTGTGTGGAGACGGCAACAGAGGATATAGTCATCTATCCTATGCCGGTTCCCGACTTTACAGCTAATCCGTCTGTACAGACATGGCCTGATAATCATGTTGATTTTACAGATAATACCAATACAGGTACATGGAGCTATCTCTGGGACTTTGATGATGGGAATTCTTCTACAGCCTCAGATCCGGGCAATGATTACCTGGCACCGGGATTATACCAGGTGAGGATGGAAGTGTCGAATGACAGGTGCTCTGATTATGTTGTCAAGACTGTTGAGATAAAGCCTATCAGTCCTGTGGCAGAGTTTGAGGATGTACCCCCGGCATGTAATGAGTACACTGTAACATTCAGCAATATATCGCAGAATGCCACATCTTACTTATGGGACTTTGGTGATGGTAATACGGATAATACCGAAAGCCCCACACATACTTTCTACTATGCAGGTGAATACAATGTGATACTAACTGCTTACGGGCCCGGGGGACAGGATCAGTACTTCCAGATGCTGACTGTTTATCAGACTCCTGCGGCTTACCTGACCGTTGCTCCCGACAAGGTTTATGTGAATGACAGGCCTGTCCAGTGTTTCAACCAGAGCAGTTATGGAGATACATGGTTATGGGACTTTGGCGACGGAGATACGGATACCGTCTTTCAGCCTTCGCATGTTTACAGGGAAGAAGGAGTATATGATGTGTCTCTTACTGCTTATACAAATGATGGCTGTGAAGACATATTCATACTGAATCCTGCGGTTACTGTCGAGCCTGCCGGAGACCTGCGCTTTGCCACGGCCTTTAAGCCTAATCCTAACGGTCCTTCGGGCGGACATATACCTGACGATCCTAACCTGGTCAATACGGTATTCTATCCTCCTATCAAACAGCAGATAGATAATTATCATCTTGAGATATATAACCGCTGGGGTGAGAAAATGTTTGAGAGTGATGATATAAACATTGGCTGGGACGGTTATTACAAGGAGAAAATATGTAAGCAGGATGTTTATGTATGGCAGGTAACCGGAAATTATAGTAATGGTTCGCCATACCGTCAGGCAGGGGATATTACATTATTGCACTAGAATGATAAATGAACGGCCCCTGTCCTGTGATAGGGGTCGTTTATAAGTCATAATAATGTTCATGTCTGCAGAACATAATAGGAAAAAAATCGTATCAAAGAAACGAAGAGTAGTTGATAATTATTTATATTAGTGGATTGATTGGCCCGGTGGCATTATAAATTGACCAGATACCCTGTGAAGAAATATATAATATTAATAGGCATATTACTTTTTTTCAGGTCTGTCGGCTATTCACAGGATCCTCGTTTTTCTCAGTTTTATGCTAATCCTCTTTACCTGGCTCCTTCATTTGCAGGGGCTACGGAAGAGAACAGGCTTATAATGAACTACAGGAACCAGTGGCCTGCCGTCCCGGGAGTATTTGTTACTTACAGCTTTTCTTACGACAGGGCCTTCCCTGAATTTAATTCGGGTGTTGGCGTTCTTGTTACCCACGACAGGGCAGGATCGGGGCGTCTGAGTAATACCAATATCGGCTTATTGTATTCATATGACATTCCTGTTAACAGGCTGCTGCACATAAGGCCGGGACTGACATTCAAATATACACAGACAAGCATTGATTTCTGGCGGCTTGTGTTTAACGACCAGATAACCCCCGGAGGGACCAACCCGGGAATTGAACAGCCTCCTTTTGATAATGTTGCCGATATAGATGTCGGTACATCGGTCCTTGCATATACCGATAAGCTGTGGCTGGGCGTTACGGTAGATCATCTATTAAGGCCCAACAGGTCGCTATATGGTGAGGAAAGCAGGGTGCCGGTAAAATACTCCATATTTGGAGGGGCACAGATAATTAAAAAGGGCAGGTTGTTAAAACCTGTTGAGGAAAGCCTCTCCCTGGCCTTTAACTTTGAGGGTCAGGCACAGTTTA
Organism: Bacteroidales bacterium; assembly: GCA_029932855.1. Taxonomy (GTDB): domain Bacteria; phylum Bacteroidota; class Bacteroidia; order Bacteroidales; family VadinHA17; genus JAYEGO01. The sequence continues at coordinate 16,531 of JAOZPG010000002.1, forward strand.
CCCAGCTCGATTTTGGACTGTACTGGTATAAAAACCCCCTGATGTTTGGTTTCTGGTACAGGGGACTGGCAGGGTTTAATTATGGTTTTGACCGCGATGCCCTTATAGTCCTTGTTGGTTATAAAACAAAAGAGCTGCATATAGGTTACAGCTACGACTTTACTATATCAGAGCTTCTTGGCTCAACAGGGGGATCGCATGAGATATCCGTGATGTATGAATTCAAGTCCAATAAAAAGCGTAAGCGCAAGATACACGCTATTCCCTGTCCGGAATTCTAATATGCCATATTCCGGCTAATCACATTTTTCACTTTGTTTTTTCTTAGTTTGCCAAAGCATGAATTAACTCATAAATTATTTCATGCCGGGGCTATATTTTTGTGTATAATTATACAAAAACAATAAAATAAAGATCTAATATCATGATTGACAATTTGTATCAGGTGCCCAGGGCTGAGAATGAACCCGTATATTCATATGCCCCGGGAACCAGGGAAAGGGAATTGCTTCAGCAGGCTATTAAAGAAGCAAGGTCTCAGGAGCTGGAAATACCCATGTATATTAATGGTAAGGAAGTAAGATCGGGTAATCTGGTTGATATTCATCCTCCCCATGAGCTGAAGCACAGCCTGGGAAGATATCATAAGGGCGATGCTTCTCATGTGAAAATGGCCATAGAGGCGGCTCTTAATGCTAAGGCAGCATGGGCCAAGATGCCGTGGAAAGCCAGGGCTGCAATATTTCAGAAGGCCGCTTCACTGCTGGCAGGGCCATACCGTTATAAGATGAATGCCGCCACCATGCTGGCCCAGTCAAAGAATCCCTTCCAGGCGGAGATAGACTCGGCATGTGAGACAATTGATTTCTGGAGGTATAATGTACAGTTCATGTCTGAGATATATGCCCAGCAGCCAAGATCCTCAGAGCATACATGGAACAGGCTGGAGCAGCGTCCTCTTGAAGGATTTGTGTTTGCGCTTACTCCTTTTAACTTTACCTCTATTGCCGCCAACCTGCCAACAGCACCTGCCATGATGGGTAATACCGTGGTATGGAAGCCTTCAAACACACAGGTGTATTCTGCAAGGCTCCTGATGGAGATATTTATGGAGGCAGGCCTTCCCGACGGTGTTATTAACCTGGTCTATGTTTCCGGTCCGGTAATTGGCAGGGAGGTGTTCTCGCATCCCGACTTTGCAGGGATACATTATACCGGTTCAACGGAGGTGTTTCAGACAATATGGAAGGAGATAGGTAATAATATAAGTAAGTATAAGTCATACCCCCGCATAGTTGGTGAGACAGGAGGCAAGGATTTTATTATGGTACATAAGTCGGCTGATCCGGCACAGGTGGCTACGGCATGTACGCGTGGGGCATTTGAGTACCAGGGACAAAAATGTTCGGCTGCCTCAAGGGCTTATATCCCGGCATCACTATGGACGGATGTAAAGAGGATAATGGCTGAGCAGCTGGCAGACATGAAGATGGGAGGCGTTGAGGACTTTTCGAACTTTGTGAATGCAGTGATTGATGAAGTGAGCTTCGATAAGCTGGCTGCCTATATCGACAATGCCGGGAAGGATAAAGAGGCAGAGATAATATTTGGTGGTAATTATGACAAGTCTAAAGGTTATTTTATTGAACCGACGGTAATACTTGCCAAAGATCCCGGCTATGTTACCATGGCAGAGGAGCTTTTTGGTCCCGTATTAACAATATATGTTTATGATGATGATAAGTTTGAGGAGACCCTCGACCTGCTTGACAATACTTCTCCCTATGCATTAACGGGAGCGATATTTGCTAAAGACCGCACTGTGATAGAGATGGCAAGTGAAAAACTGACAAATGCAGCGGGTAATTTCTATATAAATGACAAGCCCACAGGGGCAGTTGTCGGCCATCAGCCATTTGGCGGATCAAGGGCCTCGGGGACAAATGATAAGGCCGGCTCGGCACTTAACCTGTACCGCTGGGTCTCTCCGCGGACAATAAAGGAAACATTTCTTCCGGCGGCGGATTACAGATATCCTTTTATGGAAGAGTAGTACATATCCGGTTTAGCTTAAATAAAACCTTTCAGGCCTTAATGCTGAAGGGTTTTATTTTTAATCTTAACTTTACCAGCCTGATGTGGATTGGCTTCAGGAAAATATTATCCCTTTTTAAGAATAAATACATTCTTACGGCTGTGGTATTCTTGCTATGGCTCTTACTGTTCGATTCCAATAACCTTCTCGATCGATTCAAAGATATGCGCGAACTAAACAAGCTCAGAAGAGATAAGGAGTACTACCTGGAAAAGACTGAGCAGGATTCACTGAGGCTGAATGAGCTAAAAACAGATAATGCCAACCTTGAGAAATTTGCACGTGAGCAATACCTTATGAAGAGGGATAATGAGGATATTTTCGTGGTGGTAAAGAAGGAGAAATAAATACCCGGTGCAGTAGATAGAATAATCTCCCGATCATGATTCTGTCTTTTCAAGTCTCCTGTATTCTTTCAGAAGATCTTCTGCCTTGCCGCTGATTTTTGTTTCATACTTACGCTCAAGGAATTGCCTGGCCATTATCAGCACATCTTTTCTTTTGTATATGCTCTTGTGTGCATGGTTGAGGAACCTTATCAGCATTAGGCCGTTAAACCATACAAAGAACCTTATTAAATAATTTGTCCTGCTTGAGGTGTTGGATATTATCTCATCTGTCTTTTCGAAAAGCTTATTCTTATCAAGAAAGTTCTTCATTGCCGGGGGCAGCTCATTAAAGATGATCTCCCGCTCAGCCTTATCACAATCATAAAGAAGTGTTATTGAGTCTATGAATTTTCTTATGTCTGCGAATGCCCCGGGCTCGTAGGCAGGGTAGCTGTTTGCCTCTCCGTCCTGGAACTTTTTTATCCAGGGTCCGGTGCCAAAAAGTACTCTTTCGGAAGGCCTGGAAGAGGGTATCACCCTTGTGCCTGTGAGGTAAGTGCTATGTACACCGGGCATGAGTTTTTGGAGGAAATAAAAATCCTCGCCTGCCAGCCTCTTATTCATCCCGCCGGCTTTTGCATAAGCCAGGGCACTCACAAAAAATGCAGAGCCCAGGCTGTGATGCACATAAGGATAGTTGCTCCATCTTAAGGCCTGGTAATAATACCTCATATTCAGCTCGTAGAGTGTGGCAGCCCTGTATGTCCTGGGCGGGAACTCATCTCCCTGTACAGGATGTTCAAAATAGATTGTTCCTGCCTCTGCCGCACTGCTTCCACTTGTTGCTTTCTCTATCTCTGTAAAATAATTATCATCACAGAGGCTGTCGGCATCGAGCGAGCAAATAATTCCTCCGGGCCTGTCAAGCAGCTTAAAGCGGTGGACGGCCTCATCCATACCGATCTTTCTTGCCAGTCCCGGTCCCGCATAGCGTACAGGCAGCATATAATCTCTTATGCAATGGATATTAAAATTATCCCTGCTGTTCTTTCCTGTCCATTCAATTATCTCTCTGTGGCTTTTTTCATTGGCTGCAATAATGCCGGGGGACTCTTTTTCAGAGGCATTTAACACTAGCACTACTTCTATGCCGCTGTATGAGGGAGGACTACATCCTGCCAGTGAACCGAGAGTTTTGAGTATTCCGGGTTCATTATAGCAGGGTATAACAACAATAAAGCCGGTGTTCTCAACAGGATAGCTATTTATCCGTGCTGAGAAACCGGCCTGTCTGTTTAAATAGTCAGCCAGATGATTCATAGCAAAACTACTTTTTATCCAGCCTCAGGGAGATGATTATTTCTTGTCAGACTCTTCCGAGTATTTATTATTCAGTCCTTCCAGTACCTCATTGGTAATATCGAGCGAACTGTTGGCATACATTACATTGCTGCCAAATGATTTTCCGAGAATATATTTATAGTTTTTTGAAGCATTGTATTCCTCGAGGAAATCGACAATGGCATATCTTACCTGACGCTCCATAACTGTAGCTTCCTCTGCCAGCTCACGTGTCATCTGGTCTCTCAGCTGTATTAGGCTTTGCTGGTCCTGGTAAAGCTGTGCTTCTATCTGGGCGGCATTAGACCTGGTTATAAGGCCCTTGCTCATTTTATCCTGGTAGTCGGCAGCTCTTTTTTCCCATGATTGTGATTTGGAGCTAAGCTCTGCTTCAGATTTTGTCTGCTTGTCCATAAGGTTGCCCTGCAGGTCAATGAACATTTTATAGTTCATAAGTACTGAGTCGAACTCAACATAAGCTATTGTGAAGCCGCTTGTATCGACTGTTGATGTGTCTGCCTCAGCTGTTTTTCCGGTTTTCTCAGAAGAAGAGGAAAACTGGAAGAAGAACAATAGGGCAACAGCAATGATCAATACTGCATTCAGGATGGTTTGTAGGTGTTTCATATTCTTGTTTTATTAAATATTTCGTGATCCTGTGTTTCAGGCGCACAAATATAATTTAAAAAGTTTAAGAGTTTAAGCCATTAATTAAAAAAGACGAAAGAAGCAGGTAAAATGATAAGATTAAAAAGTTTCGGGACTAACAATTATTTCCTGCTGTTTATCTTTAAATATCCTACAAGCCTTTCATAGCGCGATCCCGGGGCCATATGATAAACAAAGACAAGGTAATCGTTCCCGGTCTCATAATGACTGCCTTCAAATACCGTGTTGTCGGCATAATTGCTTCCCCGGGCACGCCACACATATTCATAATTATAATAGCCCTGTTTAATAAGCATGGAGCCTTCGTAAGAGCCTGTTTCATAATTAAAGATCATACGGTTTTCTTTGCTGCACCGCCAGTCGGATAAGCCGCCAAACACAAAAACATCACCTTCACTTTCAGGGTAGCCGGTGTTGAGGCTGAAGTACACTCTTACATAGTCGGCATCAACATTGCTGTCTGTGCCTTCCTGCTTTTTCACCAGGAAGCTCCCGTTAGAGTCCTGCTCGTAAAAATAGGCCCTGTCTGTTTTTGGCTTTGAAGGGAAAAGGGCTATCTGGTGCATGCCGTCGATAAAATCTATATGCTGCACATATTCGGTCTGATACCTTAAACTCTTAATATCGAAATACCTGTACTCCGAACCTCCGTAAAAAATATTCTTCCTGTCGAAATCATAAACTATCTCATTGCTTCTTACAAATGAGGGCTTGATCAGTTCCACGGCATTGTCCCAGCGGCCGTTCTGACTTATTACTATCTTTATCTCATTAAAGGGGTTCATGACAGGGTAGCCGGGAAAATTTACCGAGACACTTATTTCCTGGCCTGTATCCCTGAATTTGGCAAGGCTTGGCCTTTTCAGCTGTGCATTGACATTTACAAGCTTTTCGTTTACCATAAACCGGCGGCTAAGCACAGGCTCGTCCTTATTGTAATTGCTATATACATATAATATGTAGTTGCCCGACAGCTTGAACTTAACATCTTCATTCGGAATGCTTAGCCTGTAATGTATGTACTTCGGCACAGTATTGAATGAGTAATTATAATCATATATCTGGTTCTCGGAGAAGCCTTCTATATAATCACTTTCCATAAGGCCGGAAGGGTTCCAGTCGGCATTACAGTGAATGAAACTGTAATAATAATTTCCAACATCATCACTCAGATCGTCGAAGCTGAGAACCAGCCTTTCATCAGAGTTCAGCTCCAGTACCGGGTAAGATATCTCCCAGCCTTCCCTGTATAGTTGTACTGTTTTGATTGTCGGCAGGAAGATGTAGCTGGTGTGGATCAATGAATCGAGTGGGAGAGCGGCAGCCTGTGGGGCAGCTGATAAAAAGGGGAAAAACAGGAAGAAGCCATATATCTGCATTTTAGAAATTATCGCTGTGGCCTTTGTCCTGAGATATTTAGCATGCTTTTTCATTATTGTGAAATTATCAATTTTTTTAAGATGCTTTCACGACATATACTGTATAAAATCCTGAACAGCTATGCTTATACTTTTTAAGTATTTTTTTAGCTGTAATTCATCGCCTGCTTTCTTTCTAATATTAAAAATTATTATGATATTTAGATTAAACTGAAAAATGTCTGAATAATTGTGCAAACTTGTAATAATCAGTATAATCTGTTTCATAACATATAAAAGAATAGTATGTCTTTTATTCTAAAATAGTATAATTGAACTACAGAAATCATCAATAAACAAAAAAATTCTAATATTTTTAACTCAATAATTATATATATAACATGCTTGTTAATATTAAGAAGGGTCTCGACATAAAAATTAAAGGTAAGCCTGCTGCCCGGATCGATACCCTGGACGATCAGGGACTGTATGCTCTTAAGCCTACGGATTTTCCGGGACTTACTCCCAGGCTTGCAGTTAAGGCGGAGGATAAAGTAAAAACGGGCTCTGTATTGTTTTTTGATAAATACAGGCCTGAAGTTAAGTTCACCTCTCCTGTAAGCGGCAGGGTGCTTGCGGTGAACCGTGGCGAGAGAAGAATGATACTTGAGGTGATTGTTGAGTCGGACGGGAAGGATGAAGCTATTGATTTTACAAAGGCCGATCCAAAGGACCTGCAGCGGGAGGAGGTGATAAAGAAGCTCATGGACAGTGGCTTATGGCCTTTTGTCAGGCAGCGTCCCTTTAACATTATTGCTGCTCCGGGGGATAAGCCCAGGGATATTTTTATTTCTGCCTTCGATTCTTCGCCTCTGGCTCCCGATAATGAGATGATACTGAAGGAGCATAAGGCTTCTTTGCAGACAGGCATAGATGCCCTGGCCAGGCTTACCGATGGTAAGATATATGTGGGAATAAGAAAAGCTACTGTCCCGGAGAGTGTTTTTGGAGAGATAAGAGGGGTGGAGATTAATGAGTTCAGCGGTCCCCATCCTGCAGGTAATGTTGGGATACAGATTCATCATATAAAGCCCGTTAACAAGGGCGATATAGTGTGGGTCATCAATCCGCAGGACATACTTTCTATTGGGCGGCTGTTTGAAACGGGGCGACTGAACGCTGAAAGGGTGATAAGCATTGCCGGTCCGGAAGTGAAGAGACCCGGATATGTTAAGACCAGGATAGGAGCCTGCATCAGTCCTTTGCTTGAAGGGAATGTTGAGGAGGGCAGGCTGAGGTTTATAAGTGGTAATGTGCTTAGCGGGGAGAAGATAAGCAGGGATGGTTTTCTCGCTTATTACGATAACCAGCTGACAGTAATACGGGAGGGTGATTACCATGAGCTATTTGGCTGGATAATGCCTCGTTTCCATAAGTTCAGCACATCTATGAGTTATTTCAGCTGGCTGATGCCTAAGAAGGAATACAGGCCCGATACTAACCTGAACGGGGGCCAGAGGGCTTTTGTATTATCGGGTGAGTATGAGAAGGTATTGCCCATGGATATCTATCCGGTACAATTACTTAAATCCATTATGACAGAAGATATTGATAAGATGGAGAATCTTGGGATATATGAGCTGGCTGAGGAAGATATGGCCCTGTGTGAATATGTTTGTACGTCTAAGATAGAGGTGCAGTCTGTTTTACGCCAGGGATTTGAACTGATGATAAAAGAACTGGGTTAATTAGTGTTCTGAAATTTAAAACTCAAAATTATAATAAGGTGAAGTTCCTAAGAAATTTTATTGATAAGATCAAGCCGGGCTTTCAGGAAGGAGGGAAACTGTATATGTTTCATTCATTCTTCGATGCCATAGAAACATTTTTATATGTCCCCGATACTGTTACGGGGCCGAGGGGTGCACATATTCGTGATGCCATGGACATGAAAAGGACCATGATGATGGTTATAATAGCTCTTGTTCCCTCCCTCTTGTTTGGAATGTGGAACGTTGGCCACTGGCACTTCCTGGCTTTTGGGGAAGATGCAGACTTCTGGCAGACATTCTGGTTTGGCTTTTTAAAAGTATTGCCGATAATAGTTGTTTCTTATGTGGTGGGTCTTGGTATTGAGATAATCTTTGCCCAGAGCAGGAAGCATGAGGTTAATGAAGGCTATTTCGTGACGGGCTTTCTTATTCCTCTTATTGTGCCTGTTGACACTCCCCTCTGGATGCTTGCCATAGCTATTGCCTTTGCCGTGGTGCTGGGCAAGGAGGTGTTTGGTGGAACAGGCATGAACATTCTTAACCCGGCCCTCACAGTAAGGGCATTCCTGTTTTTTGCCTACCCGGGATGGATGTCGGGCGACTCTGTATGGATAGAGGGAATGACAAAAAATGCCGGTATGCTGGTTGACGGCTTCTCAGGTGCTACCCCGCTTGCTGAGGCAGCTGCCGGGAATGTGGCAAATCTTCCCTCAATAATGGATATGCTTATAGGTATTGTCCCCGGTTCAATAGGGGAGACCTCTGTAATAGCGATCTTTGCAGGAGCCATAATATTATTGTGGACAGGTGTTGGCAGCTGGAAGATAATGCTTTCTATGTTTGCAGGGGGATTATTAATGGGTCTTACTCTGAACCTTTTTGCCGTGAATCCTTACATGGAGCTTCCTGCATGGGAACATCTTCTGCTGGGGGGATTTGCTTTTGGTGCCGTGTTTATGGCTACCGACCCGGTAACAGCCACCCAGACAGAGAAAGGTAAATGGATATATGGGTTTTTGACAGGCCTGCTGGCTATATTGATAAGGGTGCTGAACCCGGCATATCCCGAGGGGGTAATGCTGGCAATATTGTTTATGAATGTTTTTGCCCCTCTTATCGATCATTATGTGGTGGAAGCGAATATTAAAAAGAGACTGAAGAGGGCACAGACGAAGGGATGATAAGCTTAGGGGCAAAGCGGCTTACTTATGAAATTTAAAATTTATTAATACATATGAAATCTTTCAGCAACACCTACATCTTTGTCTTTGCTTCGGTGATGGTAATACTGGTTGCAGCAATACTGTCATCTGCAGCAATGCTTCTGCAGCCCCTGCAGCAGAAAAATATTGAGACAGAGCAGAAGAGAAATATTCTTGCTTCAATTGATATTGAAAGCAGCGCTTCGGATGCGGGGGAGTTATATGATAAATATATACTGGAAAGCTTTGTGCTCGACTCCAGGGGGGGGGTAAGGGAAGGGGTGGATGCTTTTTATGTGAATATGAAAGAGGAACTTGGCAAGCCTGATGAAGAAAAGAATCTTCCCGTTTTTGTTGGGCTGCCTGATGATGGCAGTAAAAAATACGTGGTGCCGGTAAGGGGCACGGGACTATGGGGTCCCATTTATGGCTATATATCGCTGGAAAATGATTTTACCACTGTATCGGGAACCACCTTCGGCCATGACGGGGAGACCCCGGGACTTGGAGCGGAGATCACTACCGGCTGGTTTCAGGACCAGTTTAAAGGAAAGAAGATATTTGACAGTGAGGGCAGCTTTATATCCATAGATGTTGTTAAAGGCAGGTCTGATCCCTCCAGCCTGAACCAGGTGGATGGTATCTCAGGCTCCACGCTAACATCTGTGGGACTGGAGAATATGTTGCGTGACTGCCTGAAACTTTATGAGGCTTATTTTAAGAACCAAATGAAAAAAATACAATGAGCAGCGATCCGTTATTTTCATCGAAAAACCTCAAGGTGCTTACCAGTCCTCTTAACGAGGACAACCCTATAACCGTGCAGGTGCTTGGAATTTGTTCGGCCCTGGCCATTACGGCCAAGCTTGAACCGGCAATAGTGATGACCTTTTCCGTACTTGCCGTGCTGAGTGTGTCAAACGTGGTGATATCATTACTGAGAAGCTATATACCGCCCAGGATAAGAATAATAGTGCAGCTGACTGTTATTGCTGCAATGGTGATTCTTGTTGATCAGGTATTAAAGGCTTTTGCCTATGAGGTGAGTAAGCAGTTGTCGGTTTATGTGGGACTGATAATTACCAATTGTATAATAATGGGAAGGCTTGAGGCCTTTGCCATGACAAACAAGCCATGGCCGGCCTTCCTCGATGGGGTGGGCAATGCGGCAGGCTACGGCATAATACTGGTGATAGTTGCTTTCTTCAGGGAGCTTCTTGGTGCCGGCACGTTATTCGGATATCCTGTGATAGAGAAGATAGGCCTCTATAATATTGGCTATGAGAATAACGGCCTGATGATACTTCCTCCCATGGCCCTGATGCTTGTGGGGATAATAATATGGATACAGAGGAAGAGGAAGCCTGAATTAATTGAAGACTAAACAAGAAAACGAAGCTAAATAAACAAAGAAGCAAATGGAAAATCTGATAAACATATTTGTTAAGTCCGTTTTCGTTGACAACATGATATTTGCCTATTTCCTGGGCATGTGTTCATACCTTGCCGTTTCGAAAACTGTTAAGACTTCGGTGGGACTGGGTATTGCGGTGGTTTTTGTGCTGGGAATAACTGTCCCCATAGACTATCTGTTGCATAATTATGTATTAAAAAAGGGTGCTCTGGTGTGGCTTGGTGAGAACTTTGCAAATATAGACCTTAGCTTCCTGTCTTTTATAATGTTCATAGCTGTTATAGCTTCTATGGTTCAGCTGGTTGAGATGGTCATAGAGAAATTTTCGCCTGCTCTTTATATATCTCTGGGGATATTCCTTCCCCTTATTGCTGTTAACTGTGCCATACTTGGGGGCTCTCTTTTTATGCAGCAGAGGGAATATCAGAATATTGCAGAGGCCACTTCTTTCGGACTGGGTTCGGGTGTGGGCTTCCTGCTGGCAATAGTAGGCATAGCTGCCATAAGGGAGAAAATACGATATTCAAATGTTCCGGCACCATTAAGGGGCCTGGGCATAACATTTATTATTACAGGCCTTATGGGAATAGCTTTTATGAGTTTTATGGGCATTAAACTTTAACTGACATTTAAACCAGAGTCAAAAATGATCCTTTTATCCACATCACTAACTGTTATACTGACGAGCATTGTCGTATTTCTTTTTGTTATCATTTTCCTTGTGGCTATTCTGCTGTATGCCAGGGAAAAGCTTATCCCTCAGGGAGAGGTAAGTATGAAGGTTAACGACAGGGAGTTTATTGTAAAGCCTGGTTCTACGGTATTGTCCCTGCTGATGAGAAACGAGATATACCTGCCTTCGGCATGCGGGGGAAAGGGAACCTGCGGAATGTGTTCATGCCAGGTACTTGAAGGGGGAGGCACGATACTGCCAACAGAAACAGGCTTCTTTACCCGCAGGGAGCAACAGGATAACTGGCGGCTGGGCTGCCAGGTGAAGGTGAGGGAAGATATTAATATAAAGGTGCCTGAGGCTGTTATGGGGATAAGGAAATGGGAGTGTGAGGTTATTTCAAACCATAATGTATCAAGCTTTATCAAGGAGTTTGTGCTGAGGCTGCCTGAAGGGGAGAATCTTAATTTTAAGAGCGGCGGTTATGTACAGATAGATGTGCCAAAGATAGATGTTGACTTTAAGGATATGGATATAGAGGATGAATACAGGGATGAGTGGGATATGTACAAGATGTGGGACCTGAAGATGAAAAATCCCGAGGAGACATACAGGGCTTACTCAATGGCAAACCATCCGGCTGAAGGAAACATAGTTATGCTTAATATTCGTATTGCACCGCCTCCGTGGGTCAGGGAAAAGGGAGAATTCATGAATGTTAATCCTGGGATATGTTCATCTTATATCTTCAGTCGCAAACCGGGTGATAAGGTTGTACTTTCGGGCCCCTACGGGGAGTTCTTTATTAAAGATACCGATGCGGAGATGATGTATATAGGAGGTGGTGCGGGAATGGCTCCACTCAGGTCACACCTCTTTCACCTTTTTCATACACTGAAGACAAACAGGAAAGTGAGCTACTGGTATGGGGCTCGTTCCAGGAAGGAGATATTTTATGAGGAGCATTTTCGTGAGATAGAAAGAAATTTTCCGAACTTTAAATTCCATATTGCCCTGTCTGAACCTCTTGAAGAGGATAAGTGGGATGGTCCGGTAGGATTTATTCACCAGGTGATATATGATAGTTACCTGAGCATGCATGAGGAGCCTGAAGATATTGAATACTACATGTGCGGACCTCCGATGATGAATAATGCGGTTAATAGAATGCTGTACGACCTGGGTGTTCCCGGGGAAATGATTGCCTTTGATGACTTTGGAGCTTAAAATGATGTTTGGAAATATTTCATGTGGCCGGATGGCATCTGTTCTTTTTCTTGCACTATTGTTTTCTTCCTGCAGCAGGATCCGGACAATGGACGGTTTTACACAGGGGACAACTTATCATATTGTTACCGTGGGAGGAGGAATAAACAAACAACAGATAGATTCTTTGCTCTCTGCTTTTGATCTTTCACTGTCAACTTATATTCCCGGCTCCCTCATTTCAAGGATAAACAGGGATGAACCGGCAGTATTGCTCGATGATTATTTTATAGAACTTTTCAATATATCTGCCAGGGTCTATGAGGAAACAGGGGGGGCTTTCGACCTGACGGTGGGCCCGCTGGTGAATGCATGGGGCTTTGGTCCCGAAAACAGTGCCGGTAATGACAGCCTTCTCATAGACAGTCTTTTACAATTTGTGGGTATGGACAAGCTGAGGATAAAGGATGGTTTCCTGGAGAAGGATATGGCAGGGATGAAGCTTGATGTAAATGCTGTGGCCCAGGGCTACTCAGTTGATGTTGTCGGGGACTTTCTTGAGGATAATGGCATAGGCAATTATCTTGTTGAGATAGGAGGTGAGGTGAGGGCAAGGGGAAAGAAGCCTCATGATTCATCGTGGCGCATAGGCATAGATAAGCCTTATGAGAATAATTTTAGTCCCGGCAAAGATCTGCAGGAGATACTTGTGCTAAATGATATGTCGCTGGCAACATCGGGCAATTACAGGAAATTTTATGTTAAGGATGGTGTGAAATATTCTCATTCCATTAATCCGGCTACGGGCTATCCTGTAATGGACAGGCTGCTGAGTGCCACGATAGTAAGCAGGCAATGTGCCTGTGCCGATGCTTTTGCTACGGCCTGCATGATAATGGGACTGGAGGAAAGCATGAGTATGATTGAGGGAAACGATATGCTTGAGGCTTATTTTGTGTATTCGGGCGATAAGGGGGAGTTTCTGGTAAGATACAGCAGTGGCTTCGAAAATTTTATCGCTCCTTAATTCATATCAGGCGACTCCGGGAAGCCTGTCCATAATTTATACTTGTTGCCCAGCCTGCTGAGGGCGTCTTTCCATATCCCTTCAGCCTGTATGGCCATTACCCTGGCAGGGTCCATGTCTGCTATTACCCACGAGTTTGTTTCTATCTCTTGCTCAAGCTGGCCGGGAGCCCAGCCCGAGTAACCTATGAAAAACCTTATGCTGTCACCGTCTGCCAGTCCCGATGAAAGGAGACTTTTTACAATGTCAAAATCACCTCCCCATGAGATATTTCCATATACCTTAATGCTTCCGGGTATCTTGTCTCCCATGCTGTGTATATAATGCACGGTGTCGGTGCTTACCGGTCCTCCCACGGACAGGGCTATGTCAATATCCGGAAAGTCTTTTATCACTTCATTTATCCTTGCCTCGACAGGCTTATTAAGCACAAAGCCAACTGTGCCTTTTGCATTATGTTCTGTAAGCAGTATTACCGATCTTTTAAAATATTCATCTCCAAGGAAAGGCCCTGATATAAGGACTTTCCCCTTTCCGGGTTTCGAAAATTCCGGGTCTATGGTGAAGAAATCAAAGTTGAGATCCATATAGTAATGATGGCCGGGAGTACAGATATAATCTCCTGCTTGCAGGACCACAGCTATTAGTTATTAATAATACTTTAAAGATAAATAATAAATGTTTAATTTTCCGGTTCATTGACTATGAAATCAAAAGGCGGCGATATTCTAAAATACAGGCTAAAATTTGTACATTTGCAGAAATCAAATAATACTATGTCCAGATATAATTATGTGATAGCGGCTTTTATTGTTTTCCTGTCTTTTTCTGCCTGTACATCCCAGAAGCAGTTGACATATCTTCAGAATGTTGATTCCGATTCAAGCACTGTATATTATAAGGAACCCATTGAATACAGGATACAGAATGAAGATATCCTATATATAAGGGTTATAAGCCTGAATGATGAGATCAATACCATGATCAATACCTTTTCAACTTCTGCAAATTCCAACCAGTTTCAGAACGAGATAAGCCTTTACCTCTATGGTTATTCTGTTAATGATTCGGGTTATGTGGATGTTCCTTATATAGGAAAGGTAAACGTGATGGGCATGACCCTGGAAGAGGCTCATGCCGTAATAACCGAAAAAGTGGCCAGGGCCGTGCGTAATGCCACGGTGATTGTTAAGCTGGTTAGCTTTAAGTTTTCCGTGCTGGGAGAGGTTCATCGTCCCGGGGTATATAAGAATTACAATAATCAGCTTACGATTTTTGAGGCTATAAGCATGGCAGGCGATATAACCGATTATGGCGACAGGTTTAATGTGCTGGTTGTGAGGCCTACCAAAGATGAGACAAAAACATACAGGGTGGACCTGGCAGACAGGGATGTTCTGAGCTCTGAAGCATTTTTTCTCTTACCCAACGATGTGGTTTATATTCAGCCTATAAAGAGTAAATCATTCAGAGTGAACATCCCGACAATGACATTGTTCCTTACAACTATTTCCACCCTGATACTGGTACTTAATTTTGTTAATTAATATTGATGGAGAATAACGAAAACATATATTTCCAGGAAGAGAATATCGATATAAAGAAATTCCTGATGCGCATACTGGCACGCTGGTACTGGTTTGCCATATCCCTGTTTATAACTATTACGGTGGCTTACCTGGTAAACCGTTACTCCGAGCCTGTTTACAGTGTTACTTCAACAGTGATTGTTCGGGATGATGAAAAGGGCAAGGGCCTGTCGGGTGCCGAGCAGATGATGGAGGGAATGGAGATGTTCAGGAGCAGGAAGAACATTTATAACGAGATGGGTATTTTGCAGTCTTATGCACTTACGAACAGGGTGCTGAAGGATCTTGATGATTTTGAGATTACTTACATAAATGTTGGAAGAAGGGGCATAAAGGAGTCTAAATTATATAATCGTTCTCCCTTTGTTGTGAATATAGATACTGGCTTTGCACAGAGAAGGGGCTACCCTGTATTTGTCAGCATACTTTCCGGGGAGAAATACCTGCTTGAGATAGATGAGGGGATGGATATACATAAGGAAATGAGCTTTGGAGAGCAGTTCACGAATGAGGCATTCAGCTTTAATATTGAGCTCAGGGATCCCGGAAATTTTGAGATACGTGAGAAAGCTTCCAATAAGTATTATTTTGTAATAAATGACCTTAACGCCCTTACGAATAGGTATAAGGGCAAGCTCGGCATTAGCGTAAACGATAAAAAAGGCTCGATACTTATATTAACAACACAGGGATATGTTGCTCAGCAGGAGGCAGATTTTCTTAATAAGCTGGGGGAGGTCTATATTCTTTCGGGACTTGAAGAAAAGAACAGGACAGCCGAGAATACCATTGAGTTTATAGATTCGCAGCTGCAGGATATAGCACATAAACTGACCCTGGCAGAGGAAGATCTGCAGGATTTTCGTACAGAGAACCAGGTGATAGATATTAGTAAGGAAGGCCAGGTAATATTTGAAAAGCTCGGTACTTACCAGGCACAGAAGAGCAACCTTGACATAAGCCTGAAATATTACGATTACCTGCGGGACTATATCATGGAGAGAAATAATTTTAATGATATTATTGCTCCCTCCATAATGGGAATTAGCGATCCTGTGCTAAATGCTACCCTGGTAAAGCTGGGCCAGCTTAATTCAGACAAGACCAGCCTGGAGTTTACGGTAACCGAATCGAGCCCGTCCATTGAGCTTATTAATGCACAGATAGAAGCTACCATGCGTGAGCTGGAGGAGAATCTTAACAGCCTGATACGATCGACAAATATTACCATTGATGAGGTTGAAAAGAATATTAAAGAGGTGGAGAAACAGCTGAAAGTACTCCCTGTTACCGAAAGGGAACTGATACAGATACAGAGGATGTTTAACCTTAATAATGAGATATATAATTACCTGCTTGAGAAGCGTGCTGAATCAGGTATTGCAAAGGCTTCCAATATACCTGATAACAAGCTGCTTGATATAGCCAGGGCTGAGAATGCCACAATGGTAACACCCAAGACTTCTCTTAATTATATGGTGGCTCTGGTGCTGGGAGTGATGATACCTGTAATTATTATTCTTCTCCTGGATTTTTTTAATAATAAGATAATAGACAAAAAGGATATCGAAGACATGGTAAATCTGCCTGTGCTTGGTGGCATAGGGCATAATAATACCGAAAGTCCCATACCTGTACATTCAACTCCCAAGTCATCCATTGCCGAGTCCTTCAGGTCGCTGAGGACCAATATGCAGTATTTTATCAGGGGGAAGGAAGCAAAGGTGGTGCTGGTATCTTCAACAGTAAGCGGGGAAGGGAAAACATTTTGTGCAACTAACCTTGCGGCAATAACGGCCATGTCGGGGAAGAAAACATTGCTGGTGGGCCTCGACCTGAGGAAGCCTAAGATACACAGGGACTTCAAGCTGGATAATGATAAGGGGATAAGTACTTTTCTTATTAACTCAATATCTTTTGAAGAGCTTATACAGCCGGGAGGCATTGATAACCTGTATGTTGCTGTATCGGGACCTGTTCCGCCCAACCCGGCTGAGCTTATAGAATCCCTAAGGATGGATGAGTTTTTCGAGCTTGCAAGGAAAGAATACGACTTCATAGTGGTTGACAGTCCCCCGGTGGCTGTTGTTACAGATCCAATCCTTCTTAGCAAGTATGCAGACAGCAATATTTATGTGGTGAGACAGAACTATACAAGTAAGAATGCAGGACAGTTGCTGGATGACCTTAACAAAAAGATAAAGCTTAAGAGTCTTGGCATAGTAGTTAATGATATAAAGATAAAAAGCTACTATGGTTATGGTTACGGTTACGGTTACGGCTATGGTTACGGCTATGGTTACGGTTACGGCCAGGGTTATTACGGTGAGGATGATGATGAGAGTGTTACAAAAGGGATTGTATCAAAACTATTACGGAGAAGGACTTAATTAACTACCGGTATAAATATCCCTGAATGAAATCAAAAGAACCCGGCTTAATAGCTTCCATCATACCCCTCGTTTTTCTTATCCTGCTTCTTTCATTCAATGTGAAGTTTTTTGGGGATGATACCCTGGGAGGCTCCAACCAGATGGCCCTGATATTTGCTGCGGCCCTGGCTGCAATTATTGCCGCCCTGTCGGGTTTTAAGTGGAACACACTCAGGGACGGGATAGTAAAAAGCATAGGCTCGGCCATGCCCTCAATATTGATATTGTTTCTTATTGGTTCGCTTGCAGGTACATGGATGATAAGCGGTGTGGTGCCGGGACTTATTTATTACGGACTGAAAGTGTTGAATCCAAAGATCTTTCTTTTTGCATCGGTCATTATTACAGCCCTGGTATCACTGGCTACCGGCAGCTCATGGTCGACAGTGGCTACCATAGGTATTGCCCTGCTGGGAATAGGCAAGGCCATGGGAATGAGTGAGGCTGTTGTTGCCGGGGCAATAATCTCGGGGGCCTATTTCGGGGATAAGATGTCTCCTATGTCTGACACTACCAACCTGGCACCGGCAATGGCGGGGACAGACCTGTTCACCCATATAAGGTATATGGTATATACCACCCTGCCCTCTATATTGATCACCCTTGTTATCTTCCTGATAATGGGCTTTACTATGGATATTGATGGTAATTCCGGCATGGTGGAGGAGGTTCTGCTTGTGCTGGACAATAATTTTAACCTTAATCCTCTTCTTTTTCTTGTTCCGGCCTTCCTGATCTTTATTATTATCAGGAAAGTGGCACCGGTGCCGGCCCTGCTGGCGGCGGCTCTGCTCGGAGGGATATTTGCAGTAATATTTCAGCCTGATATTGTAAGGGAAGTGGGAGGAAACTCGGGTAGTTACCTTAAGGATTCTTATATAGCTGTGATGAAGTCATTATTCGGACCGGTAAGCGTAAAGACAAGCCTTGATTCGGTAAATGAGCTGCTTGTTACCAAGGGAATGGCAGGAATGCTCAATACTATATGGCTTATCATTGCAGCCATGGTCTTTGGCGGGATAATGGAAGCTTCAGGCATGCTAAGGGTAATTACAAAGACTGTTATAAGCTATGTTAAATCGACAGCGGGACTGGTGGCATCGACAGTGGGAACATGCCTGTTTTTTAATCTTACTGCTTCAGATCAGTATATTTCCATAGTGGTGCCGGGACGAATGTACGCCAAGGCTTACAGGGATAAAAATCTTAAGCCTGAATTGCTGAGCAGGACACTTGAAGATTCGGGGACGGTGACATCAGTGCTTATTCCATGGAATACCTGCGGTGCCACACAGGCAGGAGTGCTGGGTGTTTCAACCTTTGCTTATGCTCCCTTTGCCTTTTTCAATATAATAAGTCCCTTCATGAGCATCTTTATGGCAGCCTTTAATATAAAGATCAGGAAAATTGATGAGGATATAAAAAGCTCCCGGGGGAAGAAATCAGGAAAATAGCTCCGGGTACTTCTCCGGATTATGCCCGTTCATCATGCTGTAAATCATCTCGAATACATCTTCTGCATTAGGGTTTGAGAAGTAATCACCATCAGTGGCATATGCAGGCCTGTGCTCATGGGCCGAAAGTGTCCTGGGTTCTGCATCGAGGTAATAGAATGCTCCCTGCTCTTCAATAACTTTCTGCATCATAAAGGCTGTGGCCCCACCGGGAACATCTTCATCAAAGAGGAGCAGCTTGTTGGTTTTCTTTACCGATGCAAGAATCGTCTTATCCAGGTCGAAAGGCAAAAGGGTCTGCACATCAATAAGCTCAACGGAAATATTGAAGTCTTTAAGCTGCTTAACGGCATCCTGCGCTATTTTTACACATGAGCCATATGTTACAAGTGTAAGGTCGCTGCCTTCCTGCATTATCTCCGGCTGCCCCAGGGCTATTTTATAGCTTCCTATATTATCAGGCCTCTTTTCTTTAAGCCTGTAGCCATTCAGTGGCTCAATTACCAGTGCTGTATCATTTGCTTCCAGCAGGGTGTTATAAAATCCTGCCGCCTGGGTCATGTTTCTCGGAACACATACATAAATGCCCCGGATGGAGTTTATTACCATGCTCAGGGGTGAGCCTGAATGCCATATCCCCTCAAGGCGGTGACCCCTGGTGCGAATTATCAGGGGTGCATTCATGTTTCCGCGTGTGCGATACATGGTTGTTGCCAGGTCGTCGCTCATGGTCTGCAAGGCATATAAGAGGTAGTCGAAATACTGTATCTCTGCAATAGGACGTAAGCCGCGCAGTGCAAGTCCTATGCCCTGTCCCAGTATTGTGTTTTCTCTTATGCCGGTGTCTGTTATCCTTAGATCCCCGTATTTCTTCTGAAGCCCTTCCAGGCTCTGGTTCACTCCTCCTATAAGGCCGCTGTCTTCTCCAAATGTTACTACGAGTGGGTTATTCTGAAAGATATGATCGAAGTTCTCCCTGAGTATCTGGCGGCCCGGGACCTCCTCGCTCTTATCTGTAATTACCGGGGCCTCGGCTTTTACTTTGAGTGCTGAGTACTCTGTGTCGTTATACAGGAAAGTGTTATATCTCTCAAAATTATCTTCCTGGTTTCTCCTGAGCCATGTTGCCAGGTCTCGTTGCAGCTCTTCCCTTATGGGACAGTCGGAACAAACAGAACGCAGTATTTTCCTGGCCGAGCTGACAATATCTTTCCTTATGGGATTGATTATCTTTTTAAGATCCTTTGTTATGTTTCCTATCTTGTCGGTATGTTCGCGCTTACACATACACGACCTGTTGTCGATTATCTTTACAAGACTTTCTCTTTCCTTCTTAATAGGTTCTGTATATGCATTCCATCCGTTTTTTCTTGCTTGCCTGGCTTCATCGGAAGCTTCTTTTACAATATTGTCGAGTTCCTCTCCGGTGGCCAGGTCAGAATCCAGTATCCATTCCCTCATTTTTTTTAAGCCGTCAAACTCCTCTTCCCACTTTAGTCTTTCAGCGGATTTGTAACGTTCATGCGATCCGGATGTTGAGTGTCCCATAGGCTGTGTAACTTCCTCTATATGAAAGATTACGGGAATATGCTCCTCGCGGCATCTTTGTATCCCTTCTTCATAAACTTTGCACAAAGAGGGGTAGTCCCATCCTTTTGCTTTATATATCAGGAAGCCCTCCTTGTCATCTGTTTTCTCAAAGCCTTTCAGCAGACCGGATATGCTTCCCTTGGTGGTCTGGTATTTTTTGGGGACGGATATGCCGTAGCCGTCATCCCATATTGAAAGGGCCATGGGAACCTGCAGCACGCCTGCTGCATTTACGGTCTCCCAGAAATGACCTTCCGACGTGCTGGCATCTCCAATGGAACCAAATGCCACCTCATTGCCTTTAAGCGAAAATTTGCTGAAAGAGTGCAGCTCTTTGTTTTGCCTGAACAGCTTTGATGCATATGCAAGTCCCAGTAAACGGGGCATCTGTCCTGCCGTAGGAGAGATGTCTGCAGAAGAGTTCTTTTGAGCTGTTAGATCTTTCCAGCTTCCGTCTTTGTTAATATTGGCTGTTGAAAAATGATTGTTAAATGACCTGCCTCCGTTGCCGGGATTTAGCTCCCCGTCGGTATTGCCATATAGCTGATGAAAAAATTCCTCGGCAGTAAACAGGCCTGCTGCCATCATCCATGTCTGGTCGCGGTAATAGCCACTCCTCCAGTCACCCTTCCTGAATTGTTTGGCCAGTGCCAGCTGGGGCAGCTCCTTGCCATCTCCGAATATGCCGAATTTGGCTTTTCCTGTCAGTACTTCCCTTCTGCCGGCCAGAGAGATATGCCTGCTGAGCCAGGCAAGTTTGTAGTCATCAAGTACCTCTTTCCTGAAATCTTCAAATGATATATCCTTCTTATCTCTGCTTGTACTCATAATGCCTGGTTTATATTTTATAATACAAAGATACTAATAATTACAACAATTAAGAATTATTCTAAATAGAACCCGGTGGTAATAAATTTGTTGTCAACAATAAAATATGTTGACTTTAATTCCGGGAGCCTTAATGACAGCTGCCTTATAAAAAAGTATTATCTTTAATGATCAATCAGGACTTATGTTTTTAACATTACTTATATTATCGGTATTCCTGCTTGCACTCAGTATTATGGGTCTTGCAATTAAGATACTTGTTCTTAAGGATGGTAAGTTCCCTGTGACCACTGTTGGGGGAAACATTCATCTGAAAAAAAGGGGTATAGGCTGTCCGAAGCACCAGGAATTACGTGAATACCGAAAGTACAAAGAGGGTGATGACTGTGCCGGATGCGGGTTCCAGGTGTGATTAGCCTTAGCCTGTACCTGCCTTTTTGTATGAGGCGGTATTTTTGTTTTATCTGCTTCTTAGTGCAGTATTTTAAAGACAAGTTCCTTCAGTAGTTCACAATTGCTTGTGCTTACATTGTTTACTCCTTTTGATTTCAGGTCGTATTCCCTGATATAAGATATTATCCTTGCCAGTTTTCCCGTGGGATATGCTTTTGAGGCTGCCTGGTACTCATTAATAAAGTAGGGATTTATCTTAAGCACTGAGGCAAGCTGCTGCCTTGGCTTATCCTTCACATAATGATAAAGCAGCAGCCTGGTAAAATAGTTATGCAGTGAGGCTATGGTTAGCGGCATGGGATTGTTCTTAGGGTTGTTGCAGAAGTGCTGAATTATCCTGTTTGCCTTGAGTATATCCTTACGGGCCAATGCCTTTTGAAATTCAAAATTATTATAGTCCTTGCTTATCCCTATGTTACGCTCTACCAGGCTCGCAGTGATGGTCTTGCTGCCGGGGGGCATAACTATTATCAGCTTTTCAAGCTCATTGACTATCTTTGAGAGATCATTTCCCAGGAAATCGGTAAGGCTCTGGCCAACTCCCGGTTCAAGCTCATAATTCTTTTTTTTCAGGTAATCTGCAATCCATGCGGGTACCTTGTTGTCGTAAAGCCTGGGGGATTCGAAGAAGACCGATTTTTGTTGCAGGCTTTTATAAAGTTTAGTCCTCTTATCAAGTTTTTTGTACTTATAGTTTACTACAAGTAATGTTGACTCCAGTGGTTTATCGAGGTAGAACCCGAGCTTATCAATATCCCGGATGTTTTGTGCTTCTTTAAGTATCACTACCTGGTGACTGGCCATCATGGGGAAGCGTTTGGCCGTATTGATCACAGTGGATATATCAGTATCGCGTCCGTAGAAAATATGCTGGTTAAAAGTCTTCTCTTCTTCCTTAAGTATGTTTTTCTCTATGTATCCGGAAATAAGGTCAATATAATAAGCTTCTTCACCACTCAGGAAATATACCGGGTGGTAGGACTTTTTCTCAAGCTCCTCAATGATCTGCTTATGAGTCATTAATTATCAGAATTTAAGGTGTTTGACTGAAAGCCTCATATTTTTTAATTCTTTCAGCGATTCAATGCCTATTCTCAGGTGATCCTCAACAAACTGGCCTGTCACCTTCTTGTCGCTCACATCTGTCTTAATGCCCGTGGATATCATTGGCTGGTCGGATACAAGCAGAAGAGCACCGCTTGGGATACCATTTGCAAATCCCACGGTAAAGATTGTGGCTGTTTCCATATCTATTGCCATTGCCCGGGTCTTTCTCAGGTATCTCTTAAACCTGTCGTCATACTCCCATACCCTCCTGTTGGTTGTATAAACAGTACCTGTCCAGTAGTCTCTTCCTGCTTTGCTTATTGAATCGGATATGATCTTCTGCAGGTTGAATGATGGTAAAGCAGGTACTTCCGGGGGCAGGTAATCGTCTGAAGTTCCGTCACTCCTTATAGCGGCTATGGGAAGTATAAGATCTCCTATCTTGTTCTTTTTCTTTAATCCCCCGCATTTACCAATGAAGAGCACTGCCTTGGGTTTTATGGCGCTTAAAAGGTCCATTATTGTCGCTGCATTGGGACTGCCCATGCCGAAATCAATAATAGTGAAGTCTTCAAATGTTGCGTTAGGCATATTTGTTTCTATACCTTTTATCTCAACCTTATGCCATTTTGCAAACAACTCAACATAATACTGGAAGTTGGTGAGCAGTATGTATTTGCCGAAGTTTTCCAGTTCATTTCCGGTGTATCTGGGTAACCAGTTCCTGACTATTTCGTTTTTTGTTTTCAAGACTAAATATTTTAATAACAGTAATTTCCTGACTTAAGTGACTGCGGATGAGGTTATCCCCCGTAAAAGTTATATTTTCGTCAGGAAGAATATTTATAGAATATTCACATTGCTAAGATACTAAAATTGTATAGTTAATAATGGAACGCTTAAAGCTTCCTGAATACTCTTTCAGAATTAAAAGCAGGGATGGAAAGAACTATATTTTCGACCCTCTGCGAAAGAAGGATTATGTTTTGACCCCTGAAGAGTGGGTGAGGCAGAATTTTATTCAATATCTTATTAATGAGAAAGGATTCCCTGCTGCACTCATCAGGGTGGAGATGGCTTTCAGGCTAAATAAGCTTGTGAAGAGGGGAGATGTGGTGGTTTTTGACAGGGCGGCTAATCCCTTGCTTATAGTGGAGTGCAAGGCCAGTTCGGTTAAGATATCACAGGCCAGCTTCGACCAGGTGGCAAGGTATAATATGAGCCTGAATGTGAACTTCCTGATTGTAACAAACGGAATGCAACACTATTGCTGCAGGATGGATTTTAAAAATAAGACATATGAATTCCTCGATGAGATCCCTGACTTTGATGCTATAGCTTAATATAGCTGATGGGAATTATTCTGTTGAGAATTATTATAGCTGATTAGAGTTAGTAATATAGTTAATGAGGATTATTATAGCTTTTGAGGTCTATTTTAAGATAAGTTGAAGGAAATATTCATCCATCCATTCTTCATTATAGAAAAGCCAGTCTTTCCTGGTTCCGCTTATCTCAAATCCGTATTTTTTGAACAGGGCAAGGCTTGCCTTATTATCGCTTGAGATATTGCAGTACAGCTGATGCAGTGAAAGTATATTTAAACTGTAATCAATAAGTATCTTCAGGGCTGTGCCTGCATATCCTTTATTTCGCATTGCTTTATCCCTGATAAGTATTCCTACGCCTGCCCTTTTGTGTATGGGGTCATAATCAAAGAGGTCTATGCTACCTATGGTGCCTGTATCTGTTCCGTCCTCAAACTCTATCATCCATCTCGCCTGTTTGGTCTGAAAAATATCGGTGCCGGAGTTTAACACAAACTCTTCGATCTTATGCCTGGAAAATGGTAATAAAGTATTACTGAACCTCCATATTCCGGGATCGTTCTCCCAGTTATAAAGAAGATCAATGTCGTGGGGTTCAGGTGCACGCAGCCTGATACTGCCTTGTTCAAAAGAGAATGACTGCTTCAATGAGTATTATTGTTCTTTTTCTTTAAAATCAAAGTTCAGACCGGCATTTTTCAGTCTATAGCTTAAGCTGCCGCTTTCCTTATCAAAATGAATTGTTCCTATCTGCGTTTTTCCGTCAGCATCCATTATACGGATATCGAAACTATGATCAAATTCCAGCTTAAGGCCTTTGGTATCTATAAGTCCTTCAACAGGTCCTGCTACGCTCTCCTCATCCTCATGAAACAGGATATGGTAGATGTCTTCCTTTCCAAGACCTTCCTTAAGTATCTTGGCAATATATCCTTCTTTCCCATTTCCCACAGGGGCATAACAGATATCATCACCCGTGGTATTTACCGGGTAGCCGAGATTTACCGGGTTGGTCCAGTTCCCGGGTTCCCCTTTGCTATAGAATACATCAAATCCTCCCATATTGTAATGAGCGTTTGAGCTGAAATATAAAATGCCTTTACAAATATTGGGATATTCTTCAGAGAATCTGGTGTTTATAAGGGGACCCAGGTTTTCTGCAGTGCCCCATGAGCCATCGCTGTTGCGCCTGGAGACATAGATGTCGAATTCACCTGCCCCGCCCCTTTTGTTACTTGAGAAATACAGGCTCTGGTTATCGTCGGAGATTGAGGCGTGACTTTCTGCCCTGACCGAATTAATATTGGTGTTCAGTGGTTCCATCTTTCCCCAGAAAGTGCCGTCAAACCTGCTAATATAAATGTCGCGGTTATCGTCTTCTCCTTTAACCAGGTATATTTCATTTTTATCATTTGAAATAGCACAGGGTACCACGTCCCCGTCAGAGCCTACCTGTGGATTGATGTTCTCGGGTTCGCTCCATATGCCGTTTTTCTTCCTTGAGATAAATATGCCATTATAGAACTTCAGCTCGCTCATATATGCTATCATATTCCCATCGTTGCTTATGGCAGGCCTGTAGTTTGAGACTCCCGAGTTAACCGGCTCACCCAGGTTGATAATGCTGACATTAACAGGGATATCCTTTATGATCTTGGCTTTTTCACATGCTCTTATCTCTTTCTCAACCATTTCCTGGTTAAACTTATTTTCGAAATCAGGGATTTCAAGAAACTCCTGATATGTGTCCAGGGCTTTATCCAGCTGGTTATTTATACGATATGCATTGCCAAGATAAAAGAGTGAATATTCCGGTGCTTTTGTTTCTTTGGTAGATCGTTTCTTATATTTTTCTGTTGTGTTTGTTGATGCTTCTTTAAGAAAAGGGATGGCCTTTTCTTCCTGTCCTGGTATATTAAGGTAGCAAACACCCATCTTGAATTGAATATTACTGTTTAGCAGATCAGAACCCAGCAGTTTGTTATAGTGAAAGATGGCCTCGGTATAATCTTCGGCATAATAGAAGAAATCTCCGTCATTCAGGGCTTCTTCCTTGCTAGCTGTCTCCTGGGGCATGCCCGTAAACAGAAATATGAAGAATATAAATAAAGAAGCAAGTGTTTTTTTCACGTGTATGATTTTTTGTAATTATCTAATAAATTAAACAATTATAATTTGTGCAATCCTTCCTGTACTGCTCATTCTATTTTGCCAGGAACAGGCAGAGATTAAAATTAGCAATAAAAGACTAAAGATAAAAGTATAAAGATTAAAAGACCGGATATGGAATATAATGCCTGCAGATCAGAGTTTAAGTTTTTCAGGGACCGGCCTGGGATTAATCTTTAGCTGCTGCCTGTCTGTGCCCTCTATGCTGAAGCTGACACGGCGGTTATATTTACGGCCTTCACGGCAGTCTGTACCGTTGGGATTGGTGTTAAGGGCTACAGGTTCTTCTTCGCCATGGTAAGATATTATTATCCTTTCCCGCTTAATGCCGGCATTTTCAAGATAAGCTGCCACAGACAGTGCCCTTCTTTTCGATAGTTTACGGTTATATTCTGCCGGTCCCACGGAATCGGTGTGCCCGCTTAGGGAGATGTTCAGGCTGCTGATCATATTCATTGCCCTGACGATAATATCAAGTTCCTTTTTTGCATTATCTGTGATGACTGAACTGTCGAAAGCAAATAATACCGAGTTTAAGATATACTGTGTTTCAACAAGAGGCTGTTTTGCAGTTTTTTGTGACTCGGGACTTAGTGCCAATCTATTCTCTTTTGCTGCATGGCTGAGTACTGTTGTTTCTACGGGAGCTTTGTCAAAGCTTATCAGCTTCCTGCTTTCTTTCTGCCTCCTCGGATTTTCTGCTGAATAGAATTCCCAGTACCAGACCGATTGTATCTTGCCCGGCAGGGAATCGAAATGAGATTTTATTCCTGTAAACTCATTCTCTGCAGGAGAAAAGAAAAGATCATCATCAGTAGTATTTAAAGGATATCCGTAATTTACAACTTCAGACCATGAACCATTCTTCTTATCGGTATGGAAGATATCATAGCCCCCCATGTTATTGTGCCCTTTAGAGCTGAATATCAGCCTGCTGCCATTATTTGAAAAGAAAGGAGTAGCTTCATCCCAGGCTGTGTTGATTATCTTTCCTGCATTTTCAGGCTGTGAGAAGGAAGCGTCTTCATTTATGGCAGCCTTATAAATGTCATATCCTCCATATCCTCCTTTCCTGTCACTTACAAACCACAGAAAATTATCAGTTGTGAAAATGGCATGTGTCTCATTTGCATCACTATTGATCCCGCTTTCAAGCCTTTGTGCCTTAGTCCACCTGCCATCTTTGTATTCACTCAGATACAGGTCGTAATCTGTTGAGTTAAGATGAGATAGCAATAACTTATCTCCTGTGGGGGATAATGAACAGACAAGGTATTTGCCGTCAGATTCTATTTCAGCAGTAATATTCAAAGGCTTTGTCCAGAGAGAGTCTTTTTTAACGGAGTAAAAGACAGCTTCATAATATTCTCTTTTTCTCATAAAAACCAGGGAGTTTCCATCTTCAGATAATACTGCACGGTAGCTTGATGTTCCTGCTTCGGAGAGATCAAGTTTTATGCTGTCGTAGTCGCTAACAGCATTTATCCTTTCACGGGCATAGATACAGCCGGCTATATGCCTGTCGGCCTCACTGCTATCCATGTTATTGTCGGTAAGCAGCTTCTTATAGCTTTTATACTTGTCTAGTGCCTTGTCGAGTTGCATATCTGTCTGTAAGGCTTCACCAAGCAATAAATATGATCTGACAGGTGAGTTTATTTCTTTAAAAGAATATTCTTTCCTGTATTTAAGGGAAGTATTTTTTACAGCTTCCTCAAGGTAAGGGATGGCCCTGGTCTTCTGGCCGGGAATATGCAGATAAGCATTGCCTGTCTTATATTGTACATTGGCATTTGAAAAGTCGTTATCAATAAGGCTGAGGTAAAGTGGAAGTGCTTCTTCAAATCTATTGTACAACTCCAGGAATTCGGCATCATAGTATGTTTTTTCAGCATCAAACACATCTTGTGCACATACTATTCCGAAGGGCATAATAATAAGAATAACAAAAAAGTATCTTTTTATGAATGCCACTTTTCTTCTGTTAAAAGATGATTATTTCTCGATTTTCAGCTTGTCAGGCACAGCAGCATTTTCTCCCTGTATTGCCTTATTTGATGATTCAATTACCCGGAAGTCCACCCTCCTGTTAAATTTCCTTCCATCAGGAGCATCAGAACCGTTGGCATTTTTATTCCTGGCAATGAATTTAGATTCACCAAATGCTTTAACCTGCAGGCGGCTACCGTCAATACCTTCTTTAATCAGGTAGTTAACTACGGATTTTGCACGTTTTGCGGACAGCTTATTATTATATGTATCCGAACCAATAGCATCTGTATGGCCGCCTACTTCAAGTACCAGGTCGGGATAGTCATTCAGTACAGCAAGAACTGTATTTAGTTTTTCTGTTTCCGTTGAGCCGATATTTGAACTGTTAAATCCGAAATAAACGGTTTTAAGTAATATCGCTTCATGCTTTGCAGGCTTGAGATCAATATTTATAACTATTTCACCCAGCGAGTAATTATCCGGGATAACAAAAGATGTCGTGTCTGAAATGTAATCATAAGCACTTATCTCCATTTTATATTCACCAGGGATTTTTACAATTGAGAAAAAGTCTCCTCCGGGAGAATCTGCAAAGAACTGCTGGCTGCTTCCTTCTTTATCTGATTCAAACCGGATATTTACGGCTTTAGCATAAATGGGTGCTTCATCTTCCAGACTTATTTTTCCTTTTACTTCAACCGGCCTGGGATTATTATCAGAGTATATATCAAGAAGATATATGTTCTTTACTCCTTCACTTCCTTCAATGTCTGCCCTTGCCATATATCCACTATTTCCGGCCTGAAGAGGCACAAAGAAGAGATCATCATCTGAAGTGTTTATGGGGTAGCCTATATTTACAGCTTCGCCAAAACTACCGTCTTCATTGATGCTGGAATGGAAAATATCAAATCCGCCCATTCCTTCATGTCCCTGAGATGAAAAGTATAAAGAATTATTTGTTACACAAAGGAATGGTGTCTCTTCGTTAAACTGTGTGTTAATGTCGGGACCAAGATTGACCGGATCGGACCATTCTTTAGTGTCGGGATCCCTTACTGTCTTATAAATATCAAGTCCCCCATAGCCTCCGGGACGGTTGCTGGTAAAAAAGATAGTATTATCATCGGTGGCATAGGATGCATGCGATTCCCAGTATTTAGAGTTTATCTGTTTGTCCATCTCTGTTGCTGCTGTCCACTTACCGTCCACATACCTGCTGTAATATATGTTGCTGTTGAACTTATCATTCATTGTCAGAAGTAACATATTCCCGTCACTTGAAAGGTCTGTAGGATAATAATTGCCGTCAGACTTAATGTCGGGAGTAATATTAAAAGGGCTTTCCCATTTAGCATTAACATTTTTTGAATAGAAAAGGGCGTCATAAAACTTTTGACTCGAGGTATATACCATTGTTGTTCCGTCTCTGGAGAAGACTGCGTCGGAGTCACTGTGGTCTGAGTTTATTTTATCCCCCAGGCTCTTTGCTTTATAATATATCCTGTTATTTATCATTTTCCCTGCATTTGCACAGCCTTTGATCTGCTGCTTAACAAAGTTAATGTTAACTGTATCTTCAGGTTCAAGGAGATCCAGGTATTCGGTATATTTCCGGCTTGCCTTATCAAACTGATTTTGTATATGGTATGCACTGGCCAGGAAGAAAATGGCATCTTCAGGGGCACTTACTTCTTTCAGGCTTCCCTCTTTATAGCTTCCCGTGATATTTTGGGAAGCTTTCTCGAGGTAAGGTATTGCTTTTTCTTTTTGGCCGTCTATATTCAGGTAGCACAAACCTATCTTGTAATTGATATTGGCATTGTCAGTATCCTGTTTATATACTTTCTTATAAAAACCCAGGGCATCAACATAGGCTTCATATGCAAGGAAGTATTCCCCGTCCTGAAAGGCTTCCTTTATTTCTTTTGGACTCTGGCTATATGAATAAACAGAAAGAATGACACAGGCAATAAGTAAGAGGGTCTTTTTCATAGCATTGTTATTTCGAGGGTCATAGGATTATAACAAATTTAATAAATATATTGAAAGATCGTCTATTACATTATAACAAAACGAACAAGCCGGTTTTTCATGTATCAGCTATGGCACTTTGATTAATCTTCTTTTTTCTTACGCTTCCAGACAATGAAAAGGACAGATGCTGAGGCAGCAAGTACAAGTATAAGCAGTCCTGCTTTCATTCCTGTACCCATTCCCTTGCTTTCTTTTGCTTCTTCCTGTATCAGGTCCTTGACCTTGCTAATGTCTATATCGGTTTCTGCTATTATATCTATAAGCAGGTTCATAAGGTCGGCTGTTGAATAGCCCAGCTCATCTTTATGTTCGAGGAGGTATCTTATAAGTTCCTGAATGCTGTTTATATCTTCCTGCTCAAGATTGAGCTGCTCAAGGGCAGTTTTAAGATTACCCGGGAGAGAAGCGGAAATCATTTTTTTAAGGAATCCATTCAGGTCGGGATCTCCGTTTCCTGACATGTTGGCCAGAAGTATGGCAAGCTCTTCTTCGGTATAACCCAGTATGTCAGCATTGTCTAAAAGGAAGCTCACCAGTTCGTATGTTGAATAGATATTTTCTTTTTCAGGTTCCAGCTCTTTAAGTACTTCTTTTAATTCTCCTTCAGCCAGGGAATCGAGAACGCTTCTCATCCTTGCCAGTTCCTCATCTTCCTCAACAGCCATTTGTGCAATAGCCTCCTGCAGTTCCTCTTTTGACACCTCTACACCGATACGGAAATTAATGAATGCAATAAGTTCCTCTATATTGCTAATATTATTTTTGTCGAGCTGAAGCGTATCCAGCAGGGCTCTTAGTTCACCCGATGAATTCTTGTGCAGGTTCGTAAAGAACTGAAGCAGGTTCTTATTGTTTCTGGCTGCAGTATGCATTAAGAGGATATTTACATCAGCTTCTGTATAATCCCTGTATTTTGCCTGCTCAAGGAGGTAATTAACAAAGGACTTGCTGTCGCTTATGTTGCTGGCTTCAGGATCGGCTTCGTCAATAGTGGCTTTAAGATCTCCTTCTGCATATTTGCTGAGACGATTTATAAATGCAATCAGTTCTTCTTCATCCTTAGTAGATACTTCAATACTGTCCTCATCAAGAGTCTCATCACTACCGGCCAGGATCACTGGCGGCACAGGTGCAGGAACATGTATATCCATGTTCATGCTTTTTGTGTTTCCGAACTTATCAGTAAGTATGAATTTTATATTTGTTTGTCCCGGTACGGGAACATGCCTGTAAACAAATACGGAATCTGTCATCAGGAACTCTTCCGAAGAAAGCAGTGTGCTGTCTCTATATGTTTCAACAGTCAGTATGGATGCTGGTTCAACACTGAGCTTAATATCTATCGTGTCCTGATCCATAACATATGTACTGTCCATAAGGTTCAGGTCTGCAGTAATATCTTTCAGGCTCAGGTGTGTTTCATCCAGTTCAACGATATAGCCTTCCCTGGAATTTGGCAGTGATAAATGCTGATTAAAACTTTCAAAGCCTTCTCCCTCAAAGCTGATGTCGTATTCTCCTGCTTTTAGCTCAAGGCTGTAAGCTCCTTTACTGTCGGGATTCAGTACGGCAGTTGTATCGTTCTTGCTGCTTTCAATAACATGTATATTTATATTATGGAGTATATCGGCATTATTTATAATTCCAAGTGATACTATCCCGGTAATAAGGAACTTACGGGGATGCTCGTCAGAATATATGGCAAGCCTGAACAGGTCCTTGCCTCCGATTCCTGATTCTGAGAACATTGAATAATATGCAATGTTCCCGTCTCCTGCAGGCTGGTAGAAGAGGTCGTTATCAGGAGTGTTTATGGGATATCCCATATTCAGGGGAGTGCTCCACTCATTATTATCAAAAAGTGAGGAGTAAAAAATATCGTAGCCTCCAATGTTAAAATGTCCGTATGAACTAAAATACAGTGTTTTGCCATCTGCACTTATGAAAGGTGTTTCTTCATTATATGAGGTGTTGATATTCGGACCCAGGTTTACGGCAGGGCCCCATTGTCCCAGGCTGTCTTTTTCCGACCTGTAGATATCAAGTCCCCCGTAGCCGCCTTTACGGTTGCTTGTAAAATACAGTGTCTGTCCGTCTTTTGTCTGGCAGGCATGCGATTCCCAGTATTTTGTGTTGATATTTTCATTCAGTTTTTTAACAACCTGCCATAAACCATCAACATATTCACTGGTATATATGTTGCCGTCGTAATTATCATTCTTATACAGGTAAAGCAGCTTCCCGTCGAAAGAAAGTGATGATGAATAAAAGTCCTGGTCAATCTGAAAGTCGGGTGTGAGGTTCCTGGGGTTGGTCCATTTGCCGTTTATCTTTTGTGAAAAGAAAACGGCATCGTAGAAAGCAAGTTCCTGTGTATATACAAGAGTTTTTTCATCACCTGAAATGACGGGATTGTAATCTGAACGTTTTGTATTTATAGTTGTTCCCAGGTTTTGATAACTTAAGAATAAGGGTGTTTTCTGTACTCTTATAGCATTATTACAGGTCTCTATCTGGTGTTCAACTATCCGTTTATCATATACTTTCTCATCAAGGTTGTTTTTGAAATACTCATATGTTTCAATGGCTTTATCAAGCATGTTATTTACCCTGTAAGCATCGCCAAGGTAAAAGTATGCATCCAGGGGGGCCCCGGTTTCACTTATGGAACGTTCTTTATAGTTGGGATTGATATCTTTTATTGCTTTTTCAAGGAACCCGATTGCCTTCTTTTTTTGTCCGGGAGTATTTAAATAGCAAATGCCTGTCCTGTAATTCAGTTTAGTGTTTTCAGGTTCCAGTTTCAGAAGTTGCAGGTAAATAGGCAGAGCCTCGTTATATTCCTCAAAAAGGAAATAGGATTCAGCTTCAAGAAACATTTCTTTTGTCTCTGCTTTTGTTTGGGCAAACAGAGGATTAGCTACAAGAAACAGGAGCAAAGGAAGAATAAAGAATATCTTTTTCATATACCAGTCATTATGCATACGAAAATAAAAAATAAAACGGAAGATATGAAAATAAAATGATGAAACCGGATATTATATACTTAAGTTGCAGCCGGACGTTAATGACACATGCCCTCGAGTGATTAAGATTACAACTTTTCAGATACTGCGGCTCACATCAAATTCTTCCAGGATATCTGCAATTCTTTTTAGAAACATGCCACCAAGGGCTCCGTCCACTACCCTGTGATCGTATGAGAGTGAAAGTATGATCATCTGCCTTATGCCTATGGTATCGCCCATCTTAGTTTCTATAACTGCGGGTTTCTTAATTATTGTACCAAGTCCCAGTATGGCTGCCTCGGGCTGGTTTATAATGGGAGTGCCGCTAAGGTTCCGAAAGCTGCCAAAATTAGTTATTGTAAATGTGCCACCACTGATCTCATCAGGCTTAAGTTTATTGGAGCGGGCCCTGGCGGCCAGGTCGTTTACATCCTTGGTAAGTCCCAAGAGGCTTTTCGTATCTGCATCTTTTATTACCGGAACTATAAGGTTGCCCGAGGGCAGGGCAGTTGCCATTCCTATGTTTATTCTCTTTCTTACTATTATGTTTGTGCCGTCTGCAGAAACATTAAGCATGGGGTAATCCCTTAGTGCTCTGGCTGTGGCCTCGATAAACAAAGGGGTAAAAGTTAATTTTTGGTTCTCCTTTTCCAGGAAATCATTTTTTATCCTGTTTCTCCAGTTTACCATGGCTGTTACATCTGCTTCAATAAAGGAGGTGACATGGGGAGCAGTTGTTTTGGAATGAACCATATGGTTGGCTATAAGCTGCCTCATCCTGTCCATCTTAATTATTTCATCGCCCGGGGCAAGGGATATTGATGCTGCCGTAGTGTCTGCGGTTGTTGTGGCAGGGCCGGTGGCGGAGATGTCTTTTCCGATAAGTGGCAGGATATCTGCTTTGCCTATCCTTCCGTTTATTCCGCTTCCCCTGATCTTATCAAGTATCCCGGCAGCTATGCCTTCTTCCCTGGCGATCTTTCTTGCCAGCGGTGAAAGGAATTTTCCTGATATTGTCCGGTTCTCTATAAGCGTTTCGGAGATTATTGCTTCTGTTTTATTTTTTGTTTGTACAGGGCTTATTGTCCTGGTTTCCCGGTCTGCCTGGCCGGAACTGTCTGTTTCCGTTTCCCGGTCTGCCTGGCCGGTACTTTCCGTTTCAGAAATTTCTTCTTTTTGTTCGCTGCTTTTTTCTTCAGCCATGCTGTCTGTCTGTTCCGGTGCTTCCGGCGGGCTGCTGACGGCTTCCTGTTCTTCTGCTTGGGTCTCCATTACCAGTAGCAGATCTCCAACTTTTGGTATATCACCTTCTTTAAGTATTAGTTCCTTTATCACCCCGGCTTCAGGAGCTGGTATTTCTGAGTCAACTTTATCGGTGGCAACCTCCAGCAGGGAATCATCTTCCTCAACATGGTCACCTGTATTTACCAGCCATTTTGTGATGCCGGCCTCAATTATTCCTTCGCCCATGGCAGGGAGCAGTATTTCAAGTCTGGCCATTGTGTGGTATATTTATTTAGTCTAAATAACAAAAATAAGCATTTTTTCCGGGATTATGCTATTCAGGGGAAAACCATCCCTATTATAAAATACAAAAAACCTTATTAGCCTCCGGTTGATTTATCCGGATATGAAAAAAAATATGTCAGGAACCAAGTTTATTAAACTTCCTGCTTATAATATACAGATCAGTCCGGAGGCTATAATCACGGGCATAATCGATATTTACATTATGTATGTCTGTTTCCGATAAGCCGGAAATATCAGTGCCCATGTATGGCGTAAGCACTGCAGGCCGTAAGGCAGGCAGATCGTCATTATTACCGGCTCCGGACAGGTAGCCTGTCCAGCTGAGTCTTCCGGACAGTACTTTTAATATATTAGCAAAGTAATTGGTGGCATTCTTAACAAAAATAAATGTAAGGGGATAGCTTAAGATAAGGAAAAGTGAAACAATTATGTCTAGTGACCTTTTCTTCCTTCTGTTTTCCTTTTTGCCTATTGAGTTGATTTCATACAGGTAGAGGTCGCCTCTCAGATTCTTCGATGAGCTTCCGATAAGTGACATACTCTCGGGGGGTGCAATCTTAAACTCAAGTGTATAAGATTCAAGTTCTATCATACACCTTATTATTTCTTCGGTGCTAAAGTCTTTGGAGCAGAATATTATTTCGTCTATTTTATGATAACTTACCATTTCGTTTATGCGGGCCAGTTCGCTTGTTCCAACATTAGCAATAAAGCCGGTATTTACTCTTGCCTGCTTAAGAAGGCTTTTAACTCTTTCTGTTTCATCTTCCTTCCCGGCAATCAACAATCTTTTCTTCTTAAAGCGGTATAGTTTAAAATTTTTTCCGGCAAAACTGCTTAATAAAAACCTGATCCCAACAGTTGAGGCAAGTGTCCACAGGCTGCCGATCAATATCAGTGCCCTGGAGAACCTCAGTTCATTGGGGAGTAGGGCATAGGCTATTAAGATAACAAGGCTGCCTGCAAGAATTCCCTTTATATGTCTTGCCAGTTGAACGGGTTTACGGTATGCAGAGAAGATGTAAACGGAAAAAAGCCATACAAGGATATATGCTGGCACCACAAACATAAGAAAGTTGTCGGGGTAATGTGCCGGGTTCCCGAATTTCATTTGCCCCCAGACAGGTGTGATGATCATATATCCGGCATATATCAGACTTATGTCCAGCAATGGGAGGATAGATGAGAGGAAGATTCTTTTTACTATTGATAATCCTGCCCTGAAATATATAGCCAGTGATACAAGCAGTGAGTAGAGTCTTATGTTCTTTTTTGAGAAATGCTTGCCTGCAAAGATCAGCATGGCCTTGTAAAAAAGACTTACGTAGTTAAGACTGCCTTTCTGGGTGCTCTCTCCCTTGTAATGAATGATCCTGGTCTCAGGAAAGTAATAGTTTTTATACCCGCCCTTTAATATCTTATATGAAAGGTCTATATCCTCACCATACATGAAGTAATCTTCGTCAAAGGCTCCCAGCTTATCTATCACCGATTTGCGCAGAAACATAAATGCACCGCTCAGGATGTCAACCTCTTGTGTCTGGCCGGCATCAAGGTATCCAAGGTGATACTTCCCAAATATTCTGGAACGTGGAAATAATCCTGCCAGGCCGAAGATCTTGTAAAATGCTACGGCAGGGGTGGGTAAGGCCCGTTTCGATTCAGGAAGGAACTTGCCCTTGCCGTCTATCATTTTTACTCCGCTTGCCCCGGCGTCAGGATGTGAATCCATAAAATAAATACACTTCCTGAGAGTATTTTCCTCTAAAATCGTGTCGGGGTTCAGTATAAGAATATACCTTCCCACTGCTTTTTCAATTGCCTGGTTATTGGCCTTTGCAAATCCCAGGTTCTCTTTGTTTTCTATAAGCCTGTATCCCGGAAATTTTTCCTTTACCATGCCGGGGGAGCCATCCACGGAATTATTGTCAACAATAAAGACTTCCCCTTTGATGCCTTCCATGGCCCTGGCTACCGAGTGCAGACATTGCTCAAGGAAGTGTTTTACATTGTAATTGACAATGATAATGCTGAGGTCCATTAGGCTTTATGATGAGAGGTTGTTTTCAAATAATGTACGGTTGATCAGTGATCTTCCAAGAGTAACTTCATCTGCATATTCTATTTCGTCCCCAACAGAAACACCCCTGGCCAGCGTGGTTATTTTAATATCTTCACCCTGGTATTTACGGTAAAGGTAAAAATTTGTTGTATCTCCCTCCATTGTGGTGCTTAAAGCCAGGATAAGTTCTTTCACTTCTCCTTTCTTTATTTTTTCATCAAGAAGGTCTGTGTTAAGTTCATCGGGACCAATGCCGTTCATTGGTGAGATTATCCCGCCCAGCACATGATATATCCCAAAATACTGGTTGGTATTCTCTATTGCCATAACATCCTGTATATTTTCAACTACGCATATTGTTGACTTGTCCCTGCCGGTGTCGGCACATATTTCGCAAATCTCGGTATCGGAAATATTGTTACAGCTTTTACAGTATCTTATATTTTCTTTAAGCCTGATGATGCTGTTCCCAAATTGTCTGACATCATTTACATCCTGTCTGAGCAGATGCAGTACAAGCCGTAAGG
This sequence comes from Bacteroidales bacterium, assembly GCA_029932855.1. Taxonomy (GTDB): domain Bacteria; phylum Bacteroidota; class Bacteroidia; order Bacteroidales; family VadinHA17; genus JAYEGO01. Next base: position 53,663 of record JAOZPG010000002.1, read on the forward strand.
CTGTCTTTTTCCCTATTCCGGGGAGACCGGAGAATTCTTCAACAGATTCTTCAAGTAATTTTGATGGAAACCGGTGTAATGACATGCCTCAAAAATAATAAGCCCTGACAGGCTATGCAATTTTTTTCACTTAAATGTTTTTCTTATCCTTGTACTTTAAAATTTTAAAAATATGAGTCCACTTTTAGTTTTTAGCATTATTGCCGGCTATTTCATTGTGTTGATAGTTATTTCCCAGATTACATCCAAGAAGACTACAACAGATTCGTTTTTTACAGGCGACCGCCAGTCTCCATGGTTTGTAGTGGCATTCGGAATGATAGGCACAACACTCTCAGGAGTTACCTTTATATCTATACCCGGGGAGGTGGGTGGACTGATCTCGGATGCAGAACCACATCTGAAAGCTTTTTCTTATTTCCAGATGGTACTGGGATATGTGGCCGGCTATTTTGTTATTGCCAATGTGCTGATGCCCATATATTACAAGCTTAATCTGGTGTCTATATATTCTTATCTGGATACCCGATTCGGCATGAAGTCCTATAAGACAGGCTCATTATTCTTTCTGCTGTCACAGTCAATAGGTGCTGCCCTGAGATTGTTTATTGTGTCGACAGTGCTGCAGATAGGTTTCTTTGATGCTTATAATATACCTTTTGCTGTAACAGTGCTTATAACAATATTGCTTATATGGCTTTATACTGCCAGGGCTGGTATAAAGACAATTGTGTGGACCGGGACAATGCAGACCTTTTTTATGATACTTGCGGTAATAATAACTGTTATTGTAATCTCAAAGGCACTTGGACTTTCTTCCGGCGGACTGGCATCAACTATAAAGGAGCATGAATATTCTCAAATATTTTTCTGGGACTGGAAAAGTTCAAAATTCTTTGTAAAGCAGTTCCTTGCAGGAGCCTTTATTGCTATTACAATGACAGGCCTGGATCAGAGTATGATGCAGAGGAACCTTACATGCAAGAATATCGGGGAGGCAAAGAAGAATATGTACTGGTTCAGTATCATACTTGTGCCGGTGAATTTCCTTTTCCTGAGCCTGGGTTTGCTTTTATACCTCTATGCTGCAAAGGAGGGGATTGCTATTCCTGAGCGCACTGACGATCTTTATCCAATACTTGCCCTTCAGCATTTTACTCCCTTTATAGGGATAGTATTCCTGCTAGGGATAATTGCAGCTGCCTTTTCAAGTGCTGATTCCTCTCTTACTTCACTTACAACTTCTTTCTGTGTCGATTTCCTGCAGTTTAAGAATTTGCCGGAGAAGATCAGGGAAAAGAAGAGGCTGCTGGTGCATGTTGGCTTTTCAGTGCTCTTGTTCCTGATTATTATAATATTCAGGTCAATTAACAATGAGAGTGTAGTTACCTCATTGTTCCGGGTGGCCGGTTACACATATGGCCCCTTGCTTGGCTTATATTCATTTGGCCTGTTTACAAAATGGAAAGTCAGGGATAAGCTGGTCCCTGTGGTGGCTATTTTGTCACCTTTGCTTACATTCCTGGTAAGCCGCTATTCCAGTTTGATAATCCCCGGTTATATTATGGGCTTTGAGCTTATACTTGTTAACGGGATACTTACATTCCTTGGATTGATGCTCCTCAGGATTAAGAAGGCTGAATAAAAAAAACACCTGCCGGGTGTATAGCAGGTGTTAAAATTATTCGGACTTATGCAGTCTTTAGTTTGATGAGAATATCTCCTTAATAATATGATCGTATTCTTTGTAAAGGTAATTTCTCTTTAGCTTCAATGTAGGTGACAGCTCTCCTGTGGCAGGAGTCCATTCCTTACAAACCAGCCTGAAACGTTTTATCTGCTCATGAAATGCCATTTTCTTATTTATCTCGTTCACTTCCTTCTGGTAGCGTTTTATTACCTCAGGTATCCTTATCAGCTCTTCATTATCCCTGTATTTAACACCATGACGTGAACACCAGTTATGAAGAAATTCGAAGTTGGGCGAGATAAGGGCAGATGCAAATTTCTCATTCTCACCTATTACCATTATCTGTTGTATAAAGAATGATTCCTTGCATTTGTTTTCAATGACCTGGGGCGCTACATATTTGCCGTTTGATAGTTTGAATATCTCTTTTTTCCTGTCAGTGATCTTCAGGTATTTATTGTCAATAAGGGTTCCTATGTCTCCGGTATGGAACCAGCCATCCTTATCTATGGCCTCTGCTGTAAGTTCCGGTTTATTATAATAGCCCATCATAATGTTAGGTCCCTTACACAGTATCTCACCATCTTCGGCTATCTTTACTTCCACATCCTTTATCATTGGTCCCACTGTCCCTACCATGATCTCATCTGTTATCAGGTTGTTCACGGCTATTACCGGAGATGTCTCGGTGAGGCCGTATCCTTCCAGTACCTTGATATCTGCACTCCAGAAGATTGTGGCCAGGCGGGGCTGAAGTGCTGCGCCACCTGATACTATTACATTCACGTTTCCTCCCAGGGCTTCTCTCCATTTTGAGAATACCAGCTTATTGGCTATTTTCAGTTTCATTTTATAGAAGCCTGAGTTTTTTCCGTGCAGCTTAAATTTATGTCCCAGGTTTACAGCCCAGAAGAATATCTGTTTTTTAATCCCGTCCAGGTCCTTCCCTTTCTGAATGATCTTATCGTAAATTGTCTCCAGCAGCCTGGGTACAGTAGAGAACAGATCGGGCTTAATATCTTTGAGGTCATTTACAATGGTCCCCATGCTTTCAGCATAATAAACCGAAATGCCTTTATACTGAAAATGATAATTCAGCATCCTCTCATAAATATGACAAAGGGGGAGGAAGCTAAGGCTTCTTGATTCGGGTCCGTGAGGATGAACTACGGAAGTGGCAATTGCATTACTCAGCAGGTTCTCGTGACTAAGCATTACACCTTTTGGATTGCCCGTTGTTCCGGATGTGTATATAAGTGTTACCAGGTCTGAAGCTTTTATGCTCTTTTTGACGTTCTCAACTTCAGGCTTATATTTTTCTGCATTCTTTCTTCCGAGCTCAACCACTTCCATCCAGTTTTTAACATCATCCAGCTTATTTATTGAATATAGCTTTTCAATGCTTTCTGCTTTATTGGCCAGGGGCTCAATCTTTGAGAAAAGGCCCTTGTCTGAGACAAAGATGATCCTGGGCTTACAGTCGTCGAGAATATATTCATATTCTTCTATGCTTATTGTGGGGTATATGGGAACACTAACCATGCCGGCCAGGCTGATGCCCATATCTATAAAGTTCCATTCCGGCCTGTTATTGGATACCAGCGCCACCCTGTCACCCCGTTCAAGTCCCAGTGCCAGCAATCCGTAACTAAAGTTGGTGGCAAGATCGTGGTATTCAGCATGACTGTGTGTTAGCCATTTACCGTCCACTTTTCCGGCAAGTGAAATTTCCTTATTATACTTTTCAAGGGAAAAATCCAAAAGATCAAATGTTCTTTTCACATCCATAGCTAAGTGTTTTTTGTTAGAGTTATAAGTTTAGTCTTTGTTCATTTTTGTTGGCGCAAAGATATAAATTTCCTAAAGAATCTTCGACCCGGATAATATCATTGATTAATTGTCCTTTCCTGCAATTCATAAGTTACAGATAAACAGACAGATAGCAGAGATATGTGTAAAACCGGAATTCGACTGCAGGATTGAGGAGCTTAGCAGCTGTAAGGCCTGTCTTTAAGCATCGTAGATAGACTGAATATGATCTTTGTATTTCTTAAGTATGAAATTCCTTCTTAATTTCATGCTGGGCGACAGTTCACCACTTATAACCGACCAGTCATTATTAACGATACGGAAGCGTTTTATCTGTTCGCAGGAATCAAGAGAACGGTTTATTTTATTTATCTCATTTTCTATCTCCCTGATAACCTGTGGTAGTTCAATAAGTTTTTTCCTGTCTGTCGTTTGTATCTTATGAATCGGCTTTATCCGCTTGAAAAGGGCATCAAAATCGGGGATCACCAGGGCTCCTGCAAACTTTTCTCCTTCACCTACCACCATAAACTGGTTTATCAGTTCCGATTCCCTGAACCTGCTTTCAATAGATTGAGGCGCTATATATTTACCGTAAGAAGTCTTGAAAAGTTCTTTTCGTCGTCCTTCGATAAAGAGGAATCCATTTGAAAAAAAACCAAGATCGCCTGTGTGGAACCAACCTTCACGGTCTATGGTTTCCTTTGTGAGCCTGTCTTCCATATAATAACCCGGGGTGACATTCGGACCCCTTACGAGTATTTCTTCATTATCCGAGATCTTAAGCTCAATCCCCGGTATAAGCGGTCCCACCGAGCCTATATATTTTTCTTCGCTACGATTAAGTGAAATAAGCGGGGAGGTTTCGGTAAGACCGTATCCCTGATATACAGGAAGTCCTGCTGTCCAGAAAAATTTCTCTACCCCAGGTGCCAGTCGCGCTCCTCCGCAACCAATAAATTTTATCTTTCCTCCAAGCAGTTTTTTTACTTTTCTGAAAACAAGAAGTCTTAAAAAAAATCTTTTTATCCTGAATGAGAAACGGGCTTTGTGGTCATGGGGATATTTATTAAAAAGCTCTACTGACTTTTTAAATATGAACTTCCTGAAGCCCTTTAATTTTCTTCCCCCGGAAATATAATAGCTTCTTATTTTCTCTAATACACGGGGAACGGCAGTAAATCCATGCGGACTGAGTTCTGAGAGGTCGTTCATGATAGAGGAAATATCTGCAGAATAATAAATACTGGAGCCTGAATACTGGAACTGGTAATTTGATGTACGTTCGTATATATGGCTTAAAGGAAGGAAGCTTAAAACCTTGTCTTTATAGCCCAGCGGCTGTATTGATGAAGCAGTGATAAGGTTGCTTACCAGGTTCCTGTGTGTAAGTATTACCCCTTTATGATTTCCTGTTGTTCCAGATGTATATATTAATGTAACAGTATCTTCTTCCCTAATAGATCCTTCTATAGTTTTAAGTTTTTCCCTGAGTAGCTTTTGATTTTCTTTTCCTGCAGAGATCAGTTCTTTCCAGCAGGGAACATCTTTTACGGGACTGCAGGAGAATGTCCCTTTTAGTCCCGGCAGGCGATCCAGTACGGGCTTTAGTCTTTTATATATGCTGGTGTCGGAGATAAAAATATAGCTGACATCCGCCTGCCCAAGGATATATTCAAATGAGTCCTCACTTATTGTGGGGTAAACAGGAACATGTATTATGCCTGCCCGGGCAAGGCCTATATCAATAAAGTTCCATTCTGGCATATTGGAAGAGCATATGGTGGCAACCTTATCCCCCTTTTTTAGTCCCAGGTTTAGAAAACCCATTGCTATCCAGATGGAATAATCAAGATATTCTTTAGTGGAGAAAGACTTCCATTTCCCGTCGGTCTTTCTTGAAAAGATATCATCACGGGGATGTTCCCTATGGCAATGTTCCGGTATGTCAAATGTTCTGAAAACCAAAATAATATAAGCTGTTAGTATATTATTAAAGATAGGAAAATATGCACAATAGTTGCGTGTTGCAAATAAGATTTTTCAGATACTGATGTCTTAAGGAAATTCTTCTGTACGGCTCCCTGCTGTGAACAGATTATTTAATGAAGCCGGCAGCAATATTAAGTGCATTTTTTATTCCGGAGGGTTCTTTGCCTCCTGCTGTGGCAAGGAATGCCTGGCCTCCTCCTCCTCCTTTTATTTCTGAGGCTATTTTCCTGATTATCTCACCGGCATTAAGTTTGTATTTTTCAACCAGCTCATCAGATAGTGCAACAAGCAGGTGGGCTTTGCCGTCTATCTCTGCTCCCAGTACTGCATAGAGCATTTTTACCTGCTGCCTTAGCTTAAAGGCAAGGTCTTTTAGTTCGGCGGGTGATCCTGCCTCAACCTGCTTTATTATTACTGAAAATTCTCCCTGTTTTAGCATATGCTTGTTAATAAGCTCATCCGTCAGGTCTTTTGTATGGGATCTCTTCAGTGACTCAGAATCTTTTTTGAGTTTTTGGTTTTCTTCGACAAGAATTTGTATGGATCTTTCAATGTCGGCGGGATTTTTTAACATGCTGCTTATATTGGCCAGCTTTGCTTCAAGCTGCAATATATATTCTTCCGCCTTGCTGCCGCAAACTGCTTCAATCCTTCTGATACCTGCTGCTACTGATGCTTCCGACCTGATCTTGAAGATGCCTATCTCCCCTGTTGCATCAACATGAGTGCCCCCGCACAGCTCCAGCGACTCTCCAAATCCTATGAGTCTGACTTTATCACCATACTTTTCTCCAAACAGGGCAATTGCTCCTTTCCTGAGGGCTTCATTGTAGGAGAGGATTTCCGTTATACGCCTGTGGTTGGCCCTGATTTGTGTGTTTACTTTTTGTTCTGCCTCTACTAGCTCACTGTTAGTGAGTTTACGGAAATGACTAAAATCGAATCTCAGTCCTTCACTGTTTACAAGCGAGCCTTTTTGCTCAACATGATCCCCAAGAGTGTCTTTCAGGGCTTTATGAAGAAGGTGAGTGGCTGAATGGTGACGGGCTGTGTTTTTGCGCTTCTCCTTATCTGGTATTGCAGTGAATGAGTCTCCTGGATTTTCAGGCAGTTCTTTTACATAATGTACTATAAGCTCATTTTCCTTTTGAGTATCAATTATCTCTATTTCCATGTTGCCATCTGAGATTATTCCTGTATCTCCTGCCTGGCCCCCGCTTTCTGCATAAAAAGGAGTGGCATTAAACACTAGCTGGTAATAGTCTTCACCCTGTTTTGTTATTTTTCTGTACTTCAGTATGTCAACCTGCGATTCTGTATTTTCATAGCCAATAAAGCCCAGTTCTTTATCATTGCTTAACACCATCCAGTCGCCTGTTTCCAGCCTGCCTGCTTTTCTTGATCTGGACCTCTGCTGAAGCATACATTCTTCGAATTCTTTGTTATTGACTTTGATAGCATGCTCTTCAAGAATGAGTTCTGTCAGGTCGAGCGGGAATCCGTAAGTGTCGTAAAGCTCGAATGCAGCTTCACCGCTTATCTCCTTGCTGTTTGTTTGAAGGGCTTTACTCACCATCTCTTCCAGGAGAATAATTCCTTTTTCAAGTGTTTTCAGGAATGATGATTCCTCTTCTTCTATCACCCTGGATATAAGATCCTGCTGTGATAGCAATTCGGGGAAAGCCTCCCCGAGCTTTTGGCTGAGAACAGGTACCAGTTTATATATAAATGCTTCCTTCCTGTCGAGAAAGGAATAGGAATACCTTACAGCCCGCCTTAATATCCTTCTTATCACATAGCCTGCCTTATTGTTGGAAGGCAGCTGCCCCTCGGCAATACTGAAGGACACTGCCCTTAGATGGTCGGCTACAACCCTTATGGCAATATCCTGCATAGAATCACCGGCTTTATACTCAAGGCCTGTAATTTCTGAAATTTTACTTATTATGGACTGGAAAATGTCGGTATCATAGTTTGAGTCTTTTCCCTGGACAACCATGCATAGCCTCTCAATACCCATGCCCGTATCCACATGCTTGTGCGGAAGATCTTCCAGCCTGCCGTCTGCCATCCTGTTATACTGGATAAACACCAGGTTCCATATTTCAATCAGGCGGGGATGATTTTTGTTTACCAGTTCACTGCCGGGTATGGCTTTTCTTTCATCATCAGGCCTGAGGTCTATATGTACTTCTGAGCATGGTCCGCAGGGCCCGGTCTCACCCATTTCCCAGAAATTATCTTTTTTTGATCCTTTAAGTACCCTGTCAGCTGGCAGGTGCTTCTTCCAGAAAGAGGCTGACTCGCTGTCTGTTTCCAGTCCCTCTGCACTGCTTCCCTCAAAGATGGTTGCATAAAGCCGGTCTTTATCTATACCCATCTTTTCCACAAGAAATTCATAAGACCACTCTATGGCTTCTTCTTTGAAATAATCACCAAAGGACCAGTTGCCAAGCATTTCAAACATGGTATGGTGGTAAGTGTCTCTTCCAACCTCCTCAAGATCATTGTGTTTGCCGGATACCCTCAGGCATTTCTGGGAATTTGCAACTCGTTTGGCGACTGCTTCCTGATTACCGAGGAATATATCTTTAAACTGATTCATCCCGGCATTGGTGAACATAAGAGTGGGATCATTCTTTATCACCATAGGGGCCGATGCAATAATTGAGTGTTCTTTTTGCCTGAAAAAATCGTAAAATGCATTCCTGAGTTGAGCACTATCCATGAGTTATAATAATCAGATTATCAAGATTATGAATTATTAGAATGAGCTAAATCATCCGCTAATTGCTTGTAAAATTAGTTTTTTTCATTTAGATTTGTCCAATTCACAGGAAATTATAAATAAATAGAATTGTATATGGCAAAGGCTAAATTCAAATTTAACCCCCATTCATTACAATACGATAAGATTCAGCCTACCTTCAGGGATTATTCTCTCAGGGTACTTGCTTATGCCCTGGGCAGCTTGCTTCTGGCAAGTGTTTACGGCCTGATTTTCTCATATTTTTTCGACCTTCCCAAGGAGAAACAGCTGAGGAGGGAAAATGTGCAGTTACAGACCCAGTATGAGTTGCTTAACAGGAAGCTTGATAAGCTTGATATAGTGCTTACGGATCTTGAGGGAAGGGATGATAACCTGTATCGCACGGTTTTTGGCGTTGAACCTATATCAGGCTCGGTAAGGGCCCAGGGTCGTGGTGGAATAAGCAGGTACAGTGAGCTTGAGGGTTATGAAAATTCTGAGATAGTTATAGAAACTGCTAAAACACTGGATGAGCTGACCAAAAGAATTTATGTGCAGAGCAAGAGCTATGATGAGCTTATAGATCTGGCAAAGAATAAGGAAGTAATGCTTGCAAGTATTCCTGCCATAATGCCGATTTCTAATAAAGATCTTAAGAGAACAGCTTCAGGGTGGGGCTACAGGACTCATCCTATTTATCATATCAGGAAATTTCATTACGGGATGGATTTTACAGCTCCCACAGGAACACCCGTGTATGCTACAGGTGACGGGGTGATTAGCGTGGTTCGTTCATCCAGAAGGGGTTACGGGAACCAGGTTATGATAGATCATGGTTTTGGCTATCTTACCAGATATGGTCATTTAAGTGCTTTTAATGTAAAAAAGGGACAGAAGGTGAAGAGGGGAGATGTAATTGCTTTTGTCGGGAACACAGGCCTTTCCACTGCTCCCCATTTACATTATGAGGTTCATAAAAATGGTAAAAGGGTAAATCCTATGAATTACTATTTCAACGATCTTACCGCTGATGAATACGACCGTATGATAGAGATTTCTTTAAAAAGCGGACAATCCTTTGATTAGGACTCAGGCTTATAATAATATTAATCAGGGACCACCAGAATTTTGGCGGTCCTTTTTTTTGATAAAATATTTCATGTTTGTTTCAATCTTATTTATTAATTTAGTGACCCTTACAGCTATTATTTAACAAAACTCTTTAATCATGCCTTACAGGGAGAAAGAAATAGAGAAGCTTTTCTGGTCCATAGGAGAGGTGGCTGCGATGTTTAATGTGAAAACTTCGCTTATCAGGTACTGGGAAAAGGAATTTGATATTATCAGGCCAAAGAAAAATAAGAAAGGAAACCGCCTTTTTACAAAGGAGGATATAGATAATTTTCATCTTATCTTTCATCTTGTGAAGGAAAGAGGCCTGACCCTGAAAGGGGCAAAGAAGAAGATAAAGGAGAACAGGAATGATGCCGAAAAGAACTTCGAAATAATAAAGTCTCTCCAGGATATCAGGCAGCAATTGCTGGAAGCCAGGGATATATTATGATGAAAATAAAGGAAATAGTATCCTATCTCGAAAGCGTTGCTCCTCCCTCTCTGCAGGAATCATACGATAATGCAGGATTACTGACCGGGGATATTAACAGGGAGGTCTCATCTGCTTTAATATGTCTTGAAGTTACCCCGGTGGTGCTTGATGAGGCTATAGACAAGGGGATAGAGTTTATAATAAGTCATCATCCCCTCATTTTTACGGGATTAAAGAAATTAACCGGAGAGAACCAGGTGGAGAGGATGATAATCAGGGCAATCCAAAATGGGATTGCCATTTTTGCTGCTCACACCAATCTTGATGCTGTGGTCGGCGGACTGAATTCATTGCTGGCTGAAAAGGCCGGCATAAAGAATGCCAGGATACTTAAGCCCAAACAGGGACATTTACTAAAGCTTGTGACATTTGTTCCTGCGGCTGATGTTGAAAAAGTGAGGGATGCTGTTTTTAGTGCTGGCGCCGGTACGATAGGAAATTACGATAGCTGTAGCTTTAATACCAGCGGGCAGGGGAGCTTCAGGGCAGGAGAGGGGACACATCCTTATGCCGGAGAGAAAGGGAAGCTGCATTTCGAGGATGAGCTAAGGATAGAAACGGTTTTTCCCCGGCATATTAAATCTCTGCTCATAAATGCATTATTGAATGCACATCCTTATGAGGAGGTGGCCTATGACATATATCCCATTGAGAATGATTATCCCATGGCCGGTATGGGGATGATAGGAGAACTGCAGGAGAGCCTTAATGAAAAAGACTTCCTCGACAGGCTGAAGAAAACGCTGGATATTCATACGATAAGACATACGGGTTTCCTGAACAAAGCTGTGAGAAAAGTGGCTGTTTGTGGGGGTGCCGGGAGCTTCTTGCTGGGCGATGCCATGAGGCAGGGAGCGGATGTTTTTGTATCGGCCGATTTTACATATCATAAATTTTTTGAGGCCGAAAATAAAATTCTTATTGCTGATATTGGACATTATGAAAGCGAACAGCTTGTTAAGGAGGTTTTTAGTGATTTAATTAAGAAAAAATTTCCTACCTTTGCAGCTCAAATTTCAGAGGTAAATACAAATCCGATAAATTATTATTGAATTATGGCACAAGCAAAGAAAGCCGTAGCTGCAGGAAAACAGGCTGTAGTGAAAAAAGAGATAACAAATGAAGAGAAATTAAAAGCTTTATACGAACTGCAGCTTGTTGATTCATCAATAGACCGTATAAGGACACTGAGGGGTGAACTGCCACTAGAGGTTCAGGACCTGGAAGATGAGATCGCCGGACTTGAAACAAGGGTTGCAAATTTCAGGGAAGATCATGATATGCTGGAGGAACAGATATCAAAAAAGAAGAATGAAATAATTCAGTCTGAAGGCCTTATTAAGAAATACGAAGAACAGCAGAAGAATGTAAGGAATAACCGCGAATTTGAATCCCTGTCCAAGGAGGTTGAGTTTCAGACCCTTGAGATAGAGCTTTGTAATAAGCGGATAAGAGAGTTCTCTGTGAGGCTGGAGAACAAGAAGGAAATAATTGAGCAATCAAAGCTTAACCTTGAAGGCCGTAAAGAGGATCTTGAGATAAAGAAGAAAGAGCTGGATGAGATAGTTGATGAAACCAGGAAAGAGGAAGAAGAGTATATTAAGAAGTCAGATGAGATCAAAGAACTGATAGAAGAGAGACTACTGACTGCTTACCAGAGGATAAGGGATAATGCCAGGAACGGTCTTGCCGTAGTGGCAGTTGAGAGGGATGCCTGTGGTGGTTGTTTTAACAAGATCCCGCCCCAGCGTCAGCTTGATATCAAATCAAGAAAGAAGGTTATTGTCTGTGAATATTGCGGACGGATACTTGTGGATGACGAGATAATTGAGGCCAAAGAAACAGTAAAAGAAAAGGAAGAAGAAAAGAAGCCGCTTGCTAAGAAGGTAAGTAAGAAAGCTGTTGCTGCAAAACCTGCTGCAAAGAAACCTGCTGCAAAGAAACCTGCTGCAAAGAAACCTGCTGCAAAACCTGCTGCAAAACCTGCTGCAAAACCTGCTGCAAAGAAACCTGCTGCAAAGAAAGCTACTGCAAAAAAATAGGATTTATAATAGCTGATATATTAAAGGCTGCCATGATATGGCGGCCTTTTTATATCTTACCAC
>JAOZPG010000002.1:65713-139032 GCA_029932855.1 Bacteroidales bacterium
ATAGCTGATATATTAAAGGCTGCCATGATATGGCGGCCTTTTTATATCTTACCACGATCCGCCGGCACCACCACCCCCGAAGCTGCCTCCGCCAAACCCGCCGAACCCGCCAAAACTTCCTGAACCTGAAGAAAAGCTTCCGAAAGATCCATGACCGGCTCTGCTGGCCGAGCTTGCAAGCAACATAGCTGTCCAGAAGGGTATCCCATGTCCTATGGCATACTGCCTGCTGCGACGTACACGGGAAAGAAGGCTTATTATGATAATGATTATGAATATGAAAAAACCTCCTGCTTTGGCATCCCGGTCTCCTGAATGTTTATCCAGGTATTCATCGGCTGTGAACTCTTTTCTGGTAAGGGATATTAGTGTGTTGGTAGCATTATCCAGCCCCTTAAAATATAAAGACTGTCTGAATGCAGGAAGTATTTCAACTTCTACAATCCTTTTTGCTAATGCATCAGGCACGGCACTTTCCAGCCCGTAACCGGGGGCAATGAAAACCTGGCCTTTTTCTCTTGAAGTCTTGGGTTTCACCAATATCAGAATACCGTTATCTTTTCCTTGTTTCCCAATTCCCCAATCTTCGGCCAGCATAAAGGAATAGCTGGCCATATCATAGCCATTTAAGGTGTTTACTATAACAATTGCTATCTGTGTGGATGTCTCTCTGCTGAAAGCCTCAAGCTTATTTTCCAGGCTGTTTATCTCAGACTCATTAAGCAATGAGCTGAAATCATTTACCAGTCTGGGGGGTGTCTGGGGCCGGGGAAAGTCCTGAGAAAATCCGGAAACAGTTGAAAACACAATTATTGTCAGGGATAATATTATTCTTCTTAACATCTGGAGTTTGTATTATTTTGTATCATCATCGCCAAATGAAATATCATCGGGCAGTTCATTTATATCATCATCTTCATAAGGGAAATGTTTTTTTAGCTGATGTCCTGCGGTTTTTATAGCATCTGCAAGTCCGCCTGCAATATCCCCTTCAGCAAATTTATCAAGCATCCTGCTTTTTGTGCTATCCCAGAAATCTTCAGCAGTCTTCATATTTATGCCTGCATCTCCTAATATTGCACTTTTCCGGTCTTTTGTGGCAATATAAAATAAAACCCCGTTCCTCAGTACGGTTTTATGCATTTTAAGCTTTTCAAAAATGTAGGCTGCCCGGTCCATGACATCTCCGGGGCACCTGGCCTCAATATGTACCCTTATTTCACCTGAAGTATTTTTTTCAGCCTCCCTGATAGAATCAGTTATCAGCTTTTTATCTTCTTCACTTAAGAGTTTTGATGCTTTCATATTTTATTAATTTCCGGTTTATAAGGGCTTGTTAATTTAGCCTGTGAACTTATTATAAGCAGTGTGCTTTTTTAAGCTGTACAATTATCTTATTCTGTGCAATTATTTTTAGCCTGTGAACTTATTTTATTCGGTACTTTTTTTAAATGCTACACTTATCTTATTCTGTACAACTATTATTAGCTTGTGCACTTAATCTTATTCTTTATTTTATACAACTATTTTTAGCCTGTGCATTTCTTCAGCAGCTTATAAACTTATAGCTGCTTATTTTTTGAACTTCTTCTAAAACTCTACCTTAGGCACTTCCTTTGCAGACTCTTCTGCTTCGAAATAGGCTTTTTTGTCAAAGCTAAAGATAGAGGCAACAATATTCTTTGGGAATTTTCTTATATAAGTATTGTATTGCCTGGTGGATTCATTAAACTTCCTTCTTTCCACGGCTATCCTGTTCTCTGTACCTTCAAGCTGGGCTTGCAGTTCCAGGAAGTTCTGGTTTGCTTTTAGCTCGGGATAACGTTCAACCACTACCATCAGCCGCGACAGCGCAGAACCCAGTCCGTCTTGTGCAGCCTGGAATTTCTGCATGCTGGATGCATCGAGATTATCTGCATTTATTTGTACGGCAGTAGCCTTTGCACGGGCTTCAATTACAGCCGTAAGGGTTCCTTTTTCAAAATCGGCATAGCCCTTTACTGTGCTTACCAGGTTAGGTATCAGGTCAGCCCTTCTCTGGTAGGCATTTTCAACCTGTGCCCATTGTGCACCCACTGCCTCATCCAGGCTTACCATCTGGTTATATCCGCAACTTGACAGGAAGGGGATAAGCAGCAGGAACCATAGCTTTGAAATGTTTTTTTTCAATTGCTTCATCATTTAGAATTGTTTATTTGTTTTCATATAATCGTAACAGAGAATACAAAGTTAAGAATAATCCCTGAATCTGATAAGCTCTGTTGCCCTGCCGGTGCACTATTGTTCAAAATAAGCTTTCGCCTGAAAACCAAACAGGCTGGAATAGAAGTTCCTTGGGAATCCTTTTATATAGGAGTTATGTATCCTTGCCTGCATGTTATAGCTTTGTATTATTGAGTCCGTCCTTGCAGGGTAGCTGGCCAGCCGGTTTGTGACTGAGCTGTCAAAAATCGCACTAAGTGAATCAATATCAGTCAGGTAAGTATTATTTATGCTTTCCATCTCGGCCTGGTATCTTTTGTAAATATTAAGGCTGCTAAAACTAATAACAGTATCCCGGGTGTTCAGGGGAGAATGATGGGGGATGTCATTTCCAAGAAGTAAAAAAATATCTGCCTGTTTCCTGTTAAGTGAGTCGAGACTTAACAATATCCTGTCAACATGCTGTCCCGATTCTTTCATTTTAGAGATCGTTCTTTTCCCGGATATTATTGCAGTGAAAAGTATTATAAGGGACAGAAGGTATATAAGGACAGATTGTTTCATTTAAGGAAAGATAATAGTTTAAACCTACATAATGTTTATTATGAAAACAACAGACAGGCTTTATAAAAAACATTATAAGAGTTCCTTGCTATAATTTAAATTTTTGTATCATTTTTCTCAAAAACAGAAGTATTACAGAGGAAAGTTAAGAGATACAAACCGGCTAATAAATATCTGCTTATAAATATTGAATATTGAATTATGAAAATTAATTTTGTATGTCTCCCATTTAAATACTGTGACCGAATACTTAAATAGTATTTCTTAATTGTATAACACAGGGACTTAAAAATTACAAATTAATTAATAATATAATGAACGATTTTCAAAAAGCTATAAGACAGGGCATTCCCGGGGAACTGCCTGAGCTTAAACCAAGGGAAAAGAATATCAGTCATGCACCGGTCAGGGCAGATCTTTTATCGGAGGAAGAAAAGAAACTGGCTCTTGCCAATGCCCTGAGGTATTTCGATAAAAAATTCCATGATAAGCTGGCCCCGGAGTTTGCATCTGAGCTGAAAGAATATGGCAGGATATATATGTACAGGTTCAGGCCCGGCTACACTATCACGGCAAGGACCATAAATGATTTTCCCCATAATTCCATTCAGGCTGCTGCCATAATGCTTATGCTCAGCAATAACCTCGACGAAACCGTGGCCCAGCATCCTCACGAATTGATCACATATGGAGGTAACGGATCGGTATTTCAGAATTGGGCCCAGTATCTATTAACAATGAAATATCTTTCTGAGATGACTGATGAGCAGACACTTGTGCTATACTCGGGCCATCCCCTGGGTTTGTTTCCTTCTCATAAAGATGCTCCGAGGGTGGTGGTGAGTAACGGGATGGTAATTCCCAATTACTCATCCAGTGAGCACTGGGAGAAGTTTAATGCCATGGGTGTTAGCCAGTATGGCCAGATGACGGCAGGATCATTCATGTATATCGGTTCACAAGGGATAGTGCACGGTACAACTATTACTGTGTTGAATGCAGGGAGGAAAATACTTAAGAAGGGTGAAACAAACCTGGGTGGTAAGCTTTTCGTAACATCGGGACTGGGTGGGATGTCGGGGGCTCAACCCAAGGCAACGGTGATATCGGGGGCAATATGCCTGGTGGCGGAAATAAATCCTATGGCCACACAAAAAAGGCTGGCACAGGGATGGGTAGATGAGGTTTATGATGATCTCAGCAGTCTGATAGAAAGGCTGAAAAAGGCCAGGGCCGCTAAAGAGGCAGTATCTATTGCTTACCAGGGAAATATTGTCGATCTCTGGGAAAAGCTTGTGTCTGAAGATATAAAAATTGAACTGGGCTCTGACCAGACTTCCCTGCATAATCCATGGGCGGGAGGTTACTATCCGGCGGGACTTGGCTTTGAGGAGGCAAACAGGATGATGGTTGAAGATCCGGGATTATTTAAAGAGAAGGTGCAGGAGTCATTGCGCCGTCAGGTGAAAGCAATAAATATTCTGGCAGACAGGGGGATGTATTTTTTCGATTATGGAAATGCTTTCCTGCTGGAATCGGGCAGGGCAGGGGCAGATATATATTCTGCCGAAAAGGAATACAGGTATCATTCTTATGTGCAGGATATCATGGGTCCCATGTTTTTTGATTATGGTTTCGGTCCCTTCCGCTGGGTATGTACCTCATCGGATGAGCACGACCTGGAGGTGACCGACCGTATTGCCAGGGAGGTGCTGGAGGAAATACATAAAACTGCCCCGGAGGAAATTCGGGCACAGCTGGAAGATAATATCCTGTGGATAAGCGAGGCAGGGAAAAACAAGTTGGTTGTTGGTTCGCAGGCAAGGATACTCTATGCCGATTGTGAGGGAAGGACAAAGATAGCCGAACGCTTCAACAGGGCAGTAAAAGAGGGAGAGGTAAAAGCTCCAATAGTATTGGGCAGGGATCATCATGATGTGTCGGGGACAGACTCGCCCTTCAGGGAGACATCTAATATTTATGACGGTTCAAGCTTTACTGCCGATATGGCCATACAGAATGTTATTGGTGATTCATTCAGGGGAGCGACATGGGTCTCAATACATAATGGGGGCGGAGTAGGCTGGGGAGAAGTAATAAACGGTGGCTTCGGGATGGTATTGGATGGCAGTGAGGATGCTTCGAGGAGGCTCAGAATGATGCTTCACTGGGATGTGAACAATGGCCTGGCCCGCAGAAGCTGGGCCAGGAATGAGGAGGCAATATTTTCAATAACAAGAGAAATGGAGAAGACTCCGGGCCTGAAGGTAAATATTCCGAATATTGCTGATGATGACCTGCTAAGCAATGCTATAAAAGATACTTTCTAGTTGGATATCTTTACAATTTTATAACTTTTACTCTTGTTGTCTATACTTATATTAAGCAGGTATATCCCATTGGGGATATTAAAATTGCCTGAGTTAAGCTTTAATGAATATTTTCCTGTGCCCTGGTATTCATCCTTTATGCTCATGATCTTAATGCCCGACAAGGAATATAATTCAATATTAAGCCAGCCGGATTTATTTAAGTAATACGAAATATTCAGTTCATCATTAAAAGGATTGGGGTAAAGCTCTGTTTGGTCCTGAACTTTGTTGCTTGTAATATTTAATATCTGGGAGTGGTAACAATCATCAAGTGTAGCAAGGGCCGCAGTAGCATGTTGATATTCTTTGCTAAGCAGTTCTGCCACTGCCAGTGGTTTTTTGGTTCTTGTAGTATCAATAAAAGCATCAACATCCTGAAATATCAGGTCCTCAGCCGGGAAGGTACATGTCCATAGTCCGTTTCCATTGCCATCAAGCAGCTTATAGGAATCTATATAATTAGTATTATCGCTATAATCAAATAGTTCATCCTTTATTTGCAGCGATTTGTCACAAAGGGGAGATGTTGAAACACCGTCTGCTTCTGCAGGTGTGAAACCAACCGGCCAGTAAGGTACTGCAATTGAACTTGCCGGCTGACCCAGCATGGTCCACATGGTAGTATAGCCAGCCAGTTCATCCGGCAAAACGCCATGAATAACTGCTGCCGAAACCGATGATGAGCGACAAATGCTGAGACTACAGTATATATAACCAAATGGTCTTCCGCTAACCCATGTTCCGGCATAAGGAACTGACACAGGATTACTGTCTTCATCAGAAAAGTCTCTCATCTGCCTTCTTAATATGCTTTTATAATTCAGCTGGTTTTCCAGGTAAAAATCAAATATTAGTTTGCCGGACCTGAGATATCTCTCCATGCCACTGCTACCGCCGCCATTCATGGCAAAGTTCGTTCGTATAACATAGCCCCTGGCTGAGGCTGATGCATCAAATCTCCAGTAATTATTACCTCCGGTTTCAAATATTGCTGCCGCACCTGTACTGTCAATAACTCCAAAATTGGTTTTTGTGGTTCTTCCTGTGATATTGGTAGCATCCAGATAATCCTGAAACTCGGCAATTGTTTTGCAGTGTCCAAGGGCATATTCCATAACATCACCGTTTCCCGGGCCGCTGCTTCCGGCAGACAGGTCGCTTGCAACAGAGTTGATAATGGAAAAGCCATATTCATTTAGTCCAAGCCATGGTGTTGTTGAGCTTCCTGCATTTGAAACACTAATGAATTTTATCGGGTTTGCCGTATTGTATTTCATTTCGTTATTTGGCCGTGAGGAATAATCACGCGTTTTCCACAGCAGGGGCCGTCCGTCACTTGTGGCACTCCCGTTTGCAACGCCTATAGTACATTCTTCTTCCATTTGCTCATCTGCACTATCTGTTGTTGTCTGTCCATAGCCCTTATCATAATTTATAATAAAAATAAGGATGGCAAAGCTGATGCTAATAATTTTAACTGACTTCATAATTAATTAAAAAATAAGGAGTATGGTTTTTCTATGTCATGCTCAAGTTCGGCAAGTCCGATATTGCGGCTCTTCCTGATTATCTCCTGCCCATCCATATATGCCACAATAGTGGGTACGGCAAATATGGATTGTTGTCCTGATATTTCAGGTCTTTCATGTATGTTAACATAATACATTCCTATCTCAGGGTAATTATCCTTGAGAAGCTCAAAGATTTTGGGTTTTAAAACCTTGCATACATTACACTGTTCGTGGGAGAAATAAAACAAGCTGGCTGCCTTGCCGGCAACTATTTCCTTAAATTCTGCTTCATCTTTTATTTCCGGGATATTCATATTAGTCTGATTTTTTTTGCAGGAGAACAACAGCCCTGGCTGATACTCCTTCTTCGCGGCCCGCAAAACCCAGTCCCTCTGTGGTGGTGGCTTTTACAGATACCTTTGACTCATCAATGTCAAGCACTTTTGCTATGGCTCTCTTCATGGCCGGGATATGTTCTTTTATTTTTGGCCGCTGAAGGCAGAGGGTGCTGTCTATGTTTCCTGTTTCATAACCCTCTCTTGTAATAAGCTCATAGGTCTTTCTTAAGAGTATCTTACTGTCAATACCCTGGTATTCAGGATCATTATTCGGGAAATGTCTGCCTATATCCCCCAGGCTCAAAGCTCCCAGCATGGCATCAATTATTGCATGTATGAGTACGTCGGCATCTGAATGTCCTAGGCAGCCTTTATCATGAGCTATTTTTATCCCTCCAAGTATAAGATTTCTTCCGGCAGCAAGCCTGTGCACGTCATAACCTGTTCCTATGCGGATACTCATATAAGTATTATTAGCTGCCAAGATCAAACAGGAGTGAAAACCTGAGTGTGTTGGACAGGGGATGATTCTGGTGTAAAGGTAGTAAATATGAGAAATCTATATCCAGGACATTTAGCTTCAGTCCCACTCCCATGGTAAAATATTTACGGTTTCCCTTTGTGGAGTGTTCATGAAAATAGCCTCCCCTGACTGCGAATTGCTTGTTATACCAATATTCAAGCCCAAAGGAATAAGTGATCTCATGAAGTTCTTCCGTAAAACCTCCCGGGGCATCGTAGAATGAATGAAACATTCCAACCGGAACCGAAACATTAGGATCCATGCCATACTTAATAAGGGTCTCGCTACCATTTACTATTGAGCCGTCATCCAGGGTATCGCCATCTTCCCACCATATTGGGGGAGTGGGGACGAGCAGCTTATTTACATCCATGGTAAATGCTATGGAGTTGAACTCATCCACTTCCAGCTCAATAATACCTCCCAGCTTCAGGTTGGTTGGAATAAAATCGGGATTCCTGTCATCGGTATAAGATATTTTGGTACCTATATTGGAGATGTTAATACCGAAGCCGGCATTTCCGTTCATTCCCGAAATCTTTATATCCTTATTATAATAAGTTGATATGTCTGCGGCAAAAGAGTTACCCGCTTTGCTTTCTGCTCCGTTCACTGTTACTCCGCCGGCAAGGTTTGAATATATCCACCTGAAGGCGATACCACCTGAAATGTTTTTACTGAAGGCCCTTGAGTAAGCAATGTCAAGTGCAAATTCATTGGGGTTATAGTTCCTTGTAACATCTCCCCACATATCTGTGAATACTATATTTCCCAGTGAGAAATACAACATGGAAGCACTTATTGTTTGTAGTTTGTCAATCCTGTAATATCCTGTGAGGTAGGCAAGATTTATATCGGGAACCAGGTTCCTGAGCCATGGTGAGTACGACAGTGCAAAACCTCCTTCTCCTTCGATAAATGCATATTTGGCGGGGTTCCAGTGCTGTGAATTGATGTCTGGTGATGTTGCAACGCCGGCATCACCCAAGGCCCCTGCCCGTGAATCGGGGGCAATAGTTAGAAAAGGTACTCCTGTCTGAATAGCATTTAACTGTCCTGTTACTTCCTGCCTTGATATCTGTCCCTTTACAGGCATTAATACAGCAAATATGCTGATAACTAAAAATAATAATGTCTTTCCTCTGCTTATCATCTTTTTACAAAATAGTTTGTATTACAAATATAGTTCTTTTTTGTATTTATCTGGCTTTTACCATCTTGCCGCTTAGTTCATCTATTATCCCGTCAGGCCCTTCTATAACAGCCCTGTATATATAGAATCCGCTCTCAATATAATTGCCTCCGTCATTCATCCCGTTCCAGTGAATAGGGGCTATGCGGTATCCGGTGGTATAAGAACGATTTACAATTGTTTTTATTATTCTTCCCGATATATTATATATGTAAATAGTAATTTTCAGCTCTGTATCAGGCAGGTTGTGCTCAATGCTGAAATTGGTCTCCCAGGCGAAAGGATTGGGGTAGTTCAGAATGTTCCTGAATACCCGTTCATCATTATCAACCTCAAAATTTAATTCTGCCCTTGAGGAATTATTGTAAACATCCCATACTTTAAGGCTTAATTTATGTTTTCCTTTCTCAAGATTAAAGAAAGGAAAGCTTATGCTTCCGCTCATATATGTGTCGAGATCCGATTCGAAGTAGGAGTTCAGGATATAAGGATTGGATATATCATCATCCATGATGGCAATTATATCATGCCCTATACCTATTCCAATTGTGTTTATCCCCGATATATCTGAAATATTGGCAAACAGCAGGGGACTGTTATCTGTTATTCCCCCGTTTTTAAATTTATCATCGTTAAGGTAAAGCTCTATTTCGGGACCAGTGGTATCGCTTTCAATATTATCCGATATGCCACCTATGATTATGCTGTCGGTAAACCCTCCGGCATCTCTCTTATTGTTCATGTCACGGGCATAATAGATCAGCCTGCCGGGACCGGCCTGGAAGGATATGTCTTTAGGTACACGGAATGAAAAGTCGAACATGCCCGATTCTACACGGGCTTTCCCTTTATAAAGGATTTTGTCCATAACTTCAAATTCCATTACAGGGGTTCCGTTATTGCTTAATGTTTTAACAGTGCTTTTTTTATCGTAAACACTTGGGTTTACATAACCGTTGAAATCTTTCAGGGTATCACCATTAATATCCTCAATATGGCCCGAGAACTTATACAGGTTTAATCCTTTTATGGTGTCGTTAAAGGCAGATTCGGCGACAGCATTAATAGAATCTGTAAAGATGAATTCACCGGGGTAGGCCAGTTTAAGTGCCGGGTCTCCGAGCAGTGTAAAATTCCTTTTGTTAAGGCTTGGTCCCGACTTATTCTTGGTAAGACGTAAGACATCACCCAGGGCAAGCTGTATTCCGTTAGAATCTTTTTTAAACGCGTAGCTATAGAAGTTTTTATTTAGTATGAAATTAGGACTCGAATATACAAGCCTGGTAGTGGTAAGCAGTCCTATGCCCCCGCCATTTTCTGTAAGTATAACATGTTCGCCGGCTGAGGTTTTTCTGGTTATTTCCCCGCTGTTGTCTTTTGCAATATCATCAAACCTGCTGAACTCGCATGTGGCGGTAATAAATAGAGGGAGCTTATTCCTGTTATTCCATGTTTGTATGTCATTGATGCCCAGTATGTCCTCGTGGGCAAGCCCCCTCTCATTCCCATGCCCGGTATAATTAAAAATAAGTATTCCTGATTTAATTGCTTCATTTATTGCTTTGTTTACGTCGGGATAGGCTTCGCCGGAAGGGGATGAAACCTGCTTGTATGCATCAAGGAATATTTTTTGAATATGAAATGAAGGATTGGCTGTGTCTATGTATTCGGTAAGACTGTTGGCATCCCTCATATGTATATTATTATCCTCGTCATCTCCTACAAAACACAGCTTGCTTCTCCAGTCGCCATAAGTGGCGGTATCATAATAAGCAAGTATCTTCCCGGTAACGATCTCTGCTTCATTTACAGTATTTGAGGGTATTCTTCCAATGCCAATATCTATCAGTCCCGAAGCTTCTCCTTCGTTAGTATCGAGCAATCCGTAAAAATCATCGGTAACATATGAATTTATGGGATTAAGGGAATTCCAGGACTGGTATGTGGGTATCCTGTTGGTGTTGTTCCTGTGGTCAGACTTATTGTCGTATGAACCATCCCCAAAAAGCAGAAGGTATTTTACCCTGTTCTCAGCATCTGAATTCAGGTAAACATGCCTTACAAAATCTCTTATAGCTGCCGGGTCGCGGGCACCGGATGAAAATTCATTGTAAATATCAGCAGGCTCTGTAACATATACACTCAAATTATCTTCCTGCTGATGAAAGGCTGCTATAAGCTCTGCCTGTTCCCTGAACTCTGGTGCGCTTACGATTAGCAACTGCCGGTTAATGACGGACCTCAGGTTTTGATTTGCCAGCCTGTTGTCAATTATTTCAGGACTGAATGCTTCGGATCGTTTAAAAGCAATATACTCCCTCAATGAATCCAGTTCTGCTTTAAAAGAACAGCCATAAGATTCATCCTGGTAGTCAATATTCTTTATTTCACTTTTGTTTGTGATATCCCAGATAAGAAGATCGTTTTGATTATGCTTTAGATGAAACTCTCCGGCCAGGGCAGGGCCCACAGAATTTATGTCCCTGAAAAGCAACTGTTCTCCCTCGTAAATAAGTTCTTTTCTAAGGTTTATATCTATCCTGTCGAGCCAGAAGGCCGATCCTCCGGGATTAATGTTGGTCGGCTGTATCTCCAGGTCCAGATTTCCTCCTCCGGGATAGAATACTGCGGTTTCAGTACCTGTCCTGGCATAGTCGCTTGTATAAGCGCTCATTACTACAGGAGAAACTTCAATGCTGCTTATAAGCTGGTTATTTATCCTTATTTCAAAGCCTGAGCTGCTGCCTGCCCGTGCTGCAACCCTGGTTTTGATCTTGCCTGCCGACCCTGCCACTATACTGCCTGCCGGAAAAGAAATATTTGTGTTCATGGAAGGGGGCAGTGGCTCAAACCACTGTCGTCCTGACCTTATAAGGTTTTGTGTTTCCTTCTCGTGCATCATATAATGGTCATAACTGTCAATAAGCCTGTCGGGAGAAGAGGCAGGAGCTACTGCATTATCAATTATTTCCGGAGGTGCATTGCCTGAGCTGACAAAATAATAACTTGCCTCATCGTATAAATGCAGGCTGTGCAAAAACATTGAGTCAGTGCTGCTGTACGACCAGCTGACAGGACCCTCGCAGTAAAAAAGTATATAGTCGCCCGAATTGAAAATTCCATCCCCGCCTTTCTCTATCCAGATATGGTTTTCCACAAGTCCGCTGTCACGCGGCTCGGCGTTCATGAGGGGAAGCATTTTTCCTCCATTGCCAAATACCCGGGGACTTGAAGGATCGGAAAAAACAGCAGCAAGTTCATCATATCCAAGCTTATAAACTCCTGTTTTCTTAATGCTTAATTTTATCCATTCTCCTGAACTCAGCAGGCATCCTTCTTTAGCCTGTGATGCCTGCATCGTTCCCGCCAGTGCTCTTGCTCCGGGGAAGCATAGAAACAGTAAAAAGATCAGCAGTTTATTAAGGATAATCTTTTGCACGCGATTTAAATCTAAGCAGCAATAAATATAATTAATATCAGTTTCCTTGATTAACGGTTCTTTTTTCTTTTTATTGTTAATTTAGTAAGGTGGCAGATAGCAGAAAGTTTAAATATATTGATGCTTTTTAATATAAACAGTATTTCGGGTATTCATAAGAATAGTATAGCGGGTACTCACAGGAGCAGTATAGGGGGTACACATAAGAGGAGAAGCTGTATTCTTGTTTTATTATTGCTTATGTCTCTCATGCATTTATATTCCCAGGATGTATATTTCTCACAGCCTAACAATAAGCTTTTATATCTGAATCCGGGCTTTGCCGGTATAGAAGGGGATGCAAGAGTCAATATCAGTTACAGGAACCAGTGGCCGGGAAGTGCAACAAGTTTTGAAACATATTATGCCTCTTATGAGCAGGCCGTTGATGCCCTTCATGGGGGGCTGGGCTTGTATATTATGGATGACCGGTCGGGCCAGTTCATGAACCTGTTTGATCTTTCCCTTATCTATGCTTATAAGCTACAGCTCAGCAGCAAGCTGTTCCTGCAGGCCGGATTCCAGCTTTCGGCAAACCAAAGGAGTATTGGTACTGACGGACTGATATTTCCCGATATGATAGATCCTACGGGAATAGTGCATCCTACAGAAGAGATTTTTGGCAAGCTCTCTAAGTTTTATATGGATTACAGCGCTGGTGTAGTGGCATATTCAGGTGAGTGGACAGGTGGATTTGCCCTTATGCATCTTACCAAACCGGAAATAGCCATGTCTCATGCCGGTGAAATGCAATTATCCAGGAAATATACTTTTTACCTCAACAGGAATATTCTGGTAACTCACAGGCCGCAACGTGAGGATTCCTGGATAATAAGTCCTGATATACAGTATTCTAACCAAAAACCCTTCTCTTACTTTAATTACGGCTTTATTCTGAGCAAATCTCTCCTTTCAGCAGGGATGCATTTACATAATGACCTGAAGTTTGACCATAGTTTTTTGAGCTTTTCCGCAGGATTCCGGAACTCTTTTATGAGATTTACGTATAGTTACGATGTTTTAGTGACTAATAGCGTGGTTTACAGGGCTCCGGGGGGTACTCATGAGCTTGGACTGGTGTTTGGTTTAAAAACTTTTAATAAAAGCAGGCTAAAACATGCAATAAAGTTACCCGGAATTTAGTTATTTTGTAAAATATGTTAAGTAAAAGAACATTTTTATTTATATTTGAAAATAGTAATAATCCTATATTAAACTGGAATGTCATGAATCTTAGAAATTTAAGAGGGCTTTTATTCATACTGGCCGGATTTTCAATGCTTAGTTCCTGCAGCATGCTTGGAGGTGGCGGGAATGCAAATCAGTCATCTACAACAGGTTGGGCCTATAATGATCCTGAAATGGGGGGATTTGAGGTTATTGCGGAGCATGAACAGGCTACAGGTCCCGGACTCGTTCTTATTGAAGGAGGAACCTTTACAATGGGAAGAGTTGAGCAGGACGTTATGTTTGACTGGAACAATACACCGCGGCGGGTAACAGTTTCTTCCTTTTATATGGATGAGACCGAGGTAAGAAACGTTGATTACAGGGAGTATCTTCACTGGCTTAAAAGGACTTATGTAGATTATCCCGAGGTTCACAGAAAGGCTTTGCCTGATACGCTGGTCTGGAGAACGCCCCTGGGATATAACGAGCCTTATGTGAAGTATTATTTCCGTTATCCATCTTATAATGAATATCCTGTTGTTGGTGTTAGCTGGGAGCAGGCTAATGATTATTGTGCATGGAGGACAGACAGGGTGAATGAAATAATTATGATCAGTGAAGGGATTCTTAATTATGATCCCAACCAGTTAAATGAAAATAATTTTAATACTGAAGCATACCTGGCAGGACAATATGAAGGTATTGTAAACCAGAATCTGCCCAGCATGGATCCCAACCAGGAAGAAAGAAGGGTTAGCATGGAAGACGGCTTACTTCTTCCAAGGTACAGGCTTCCCACCGAGGCAGAATGGGAATATGCTGCTCTGGCCCTTATCGGGAATACCTTTGAGGAAAGGGTATATGAGAGAAGGGTTTATCCATGGGACGGACATTACCTGAGGAATGCCGAGCTGAAGCACAGGGGTAAATTTATGGCCAATCTTTCCAGGGGTCGTGGCGACCTGATGGGCGTTGCCGGCAACCTGAATGATAATGCCAGTGTTACAGCACCTGTAACCACATACTGGCCAAATGACAATGGACTTTATTGTATGGCTGGAAATGTTAATGAGTGGGTTGCTGATGTGTACAGGGATATGAGTTTCGAGGATATTGACGATTTTAATCCTTACAGGGGAAATGTGTTTATGGACCTGGAGAGGAATGAGGATGGCAGCCTTGTTGAAAAAGATAGTCTTGGAAGATTGAAATATGTGGAAATGAGTGCAGACAGGATGTCCGGAAGATATAATTATACAAAATCAGACTACAGGAACTTTGAGGATGGAGACAAGAGATCTTCAATAAAGGGGAATGATGACAGCGACTGGACAGGTAATGATGTTCCCGGATCAATGTATAGCCAGGATATGAAAGCAAATGATTTCAATACTCTTATAAATGACAATTCAAGGGTATTTAAAGGAGGTTCATGGAGAGACAAGCCATACTGGCTCAGTCCGGGTTCCCGCAGGTACCTCGACCAGTCTTCATCCCGTGATGATCTTGGATTCAGGTGTGCTATGATACGCGTTGGCTCACCGGGAGGTTATTAACAGACAAAAAGGCAAGGGGGCAGTCTTAATAAGATCAGCCCCTTCTTTTTTTGAGGCGATGAGCATATCTGAACTGTATGAGATATTTTTAAAGTCGGGCTCGGTTTGTACCGATTCAAGAAATATTGTAAAGGGAAGCATTTTCTTTGCACTCAAAGGTGAGAACTTCAATGCCAACAGCTTTGCTGCCGAGGCCCTTTCAAAGGGCTGTTACCGCGCAGTTATTGATGATGCCCGATACCAGTCAGAGAAGACAATTCTTGTTGATGATAGCCTTGCAGCCCTGCAGGAGCTGGCGGCCCTGCACAGAACTAAGTTTAAGATTCCACTGTTGGCAATTACTGGTTCCAATGCCAAGACAACAACCAGGGAGCTGATCTCTTCAGTACTGAGAAAGAAATATAAAGTGGTGTCAACGAGTGGAAATCTGAATAACCATATTGGATTACCACTCAGCATTCTTAAGCTGAACAAGGATACAGATATTGCTGTAATTGAAATGGGTGCCAGTCATTGCGGAGAGATTGCCCGTTTATGTGAGATTGCACAACCTGCTTATGGCATAATAACAAATATTGCTTTTGCTCATATTGAGGGTTTTGGTTCGGAGGCAGGGGTGATAAAGGCAAAATCGGAACTTTATGAATGGCTGGGAAGCACGGATGGTACAATATTCAGGAATAGTGATGACAGCATGCTAGAGAGTATCAGTCCCCCCGGAACCAAAATTATTCCTTATTCGCTTAACAATACAGGGCAGGGGAGTCTCTCTCTTCTTGAAGCCGACCCATACCTGAAGCTGATGTTCAGGTATGAGGGAGAAGAGACAGAGATCGCTACTAAGTTGTTTGGGGAATATAATCTTATAAATATTGCAGCAGCAACAGCTGTGGGAATACATTTTAACCTGCCTCTAAAGGATATTTTTTCTGCCTTGTCCGGTTACAGTCCCGGGAATAAACGCTCCCAGGTATATGAGACAGGGAATAACAGGCTCATACTTGACTCATATAATGCAAATCCTTCAAGTATGGAGGTGGCTGTCAACAGTTTTAGTAAGCTGAGTGCGAAAAAAAAACTTATTATATTGGGAGACATGTCTGAACTGGGTCCCGATTCACATAATAAGCATTGCCAGCTGATTAAGAGGCTGGAGGAACTGGAGGATATTGAAGTAATCCTTGTGGGCAAACATTTTTATAAGGCTGCCAGGGGAAGTTCTTTCAGGCTGTTTGCCGGGAAAAACGAATGTATGGACTATTTTTCTGAGAACAAGCTTAAGGGATACAGCATATTGCTAAAAGGCTCGAGGAAAATGAGTCTCGAATCTTTGATTCCTGTATTCTGATCAACATTACCCCTTATGTAAATCCCGGATGGTATTTAAGTCGGGAATTTTTGTTTTACTTTTTTTGAAAGATCGTAAAGCATTAACTATACTTAAAGTTATAGTCGGAGAACTTTGTCTTTCCTTTGATGTAAAAGTTTAAGATCATACTGCCCCTGAATATATTTTCAGGAAGTTCCTTTGTATTTGCAGGCTTTGATTTACGATATTTCCTGTATTTTCCCAGCTGCCTGTAGAAGCTGATGTGGGCCTTTATAACTGCAGAGAAATGTTTTGGTTTCAGGCTTAGCAGATACTTCATGGCTGCAACACCATCCAGTGTCATGCGTAATGTCATAGTGGGTATAAGCCTGTTTCCCGGGAGGTTCTTATAAAGTAGTATGAGGTTATTCCTGAAGTTCAGGAACAGCTTGAACGGATGCTCGTTCGGGAGACTGCCCCCGCCAACATGAAACACCTCTGAGCCGGGGGTATATAAGATAGTGTGACCGGCATTCTTAAACCTCCAGCAGAGGTCAATCTCTTCCATATGAGCAAAGAAAGCAGGATCAAAACCATCCTGCCTGTGAAAATATTCTGCCCTCAGGGCCATGCAGGCTCCCGTTGCCCAGAATACTTCAGTGATATCATCATACTGGCCCTCGTCTCTTTCAATTACATTCATTATCCTGCCACGGCAAAAGGGATATCCTAACTTATCTATAAATCCGCCTGCAGCACCTGCATATTCAAAATACTCTCTCTTATGAAATGACCTGATCTTTGGCATTACTGCAGCTACATTAGGGTCTTTGTCGAGTTGCACGATCAGTGGCTCCAGCCAGTTTGCCTCTACTTCAATATCGGAGTTGAGAAGCACATAGTATTCACTGCTGATCTGTTTAAGAGCCTTGTTATAACCATCGGCAAAGCCGTAATTTTTATCCAGTTCAATAAGTCTTATCCCGGGAAATCCTGATTTTATGAGTTTAACTGATCCGTCGGAGGAACCATTATCTGCTATTACTATCTCAATACTACTTCCTTTTGTGTGTTTCACAACAAGGGGAAGGAATCTTTTCAGAAACTCTTCCCCGTTCCAGTTAAGTATTACAACAGATGTCTTGATCATTTAGCTTTTCCGGTCATTGGTTCTTAGAAGTTCGGTAAATGTAATAGTTTTTATTATAATAAGCTTTCCTGCCTGCATTGAAGTTTATTCTTTATTTGCGATTAAGATCACCGGCTTAAGGTGTGGGTTTTACAACTTGTTAATGCTTAATAAGCGGTAGTGTTCATCCTGAGCGTTGATCTTTTTCTTATTGTCTTTTCTGTATTTATTATCCTGTTTTGCACTAATTAGCCGTGTCTTGACATTATCGGCCAGGTGAAGGTCAATAATGTGCCTCAGCTCTTTTTGTAGGCCTTTATCATAAATCGGTGCTACGGTCTCTATCCTGTGATCAAGGTTCCTGGTCATCCAGTCGGCTGACGAAATAAAATACAGTTCATTTCCGCCGTTCTCAAAAATAAATATCCTGGAATGTTCCAGGAAGCGGCCCACAATGCATATGGCACTGATATTTTCACTCAGTCCGGCAACACCCGGTATCAGTGAACATATACCCCGTACAATTAAGGTTATTTTAACCCCTGCCTGGCTGGCATGATACAGTTTGGCAATCATCTTTCTGTCAACCAGGTTATTAAGCTTAAGGATGATGGATGCCTTTTTGCCTTCTTTTGCATTTTCCACTTCCTTGTCAATAAGAGTACCCAGATCATTTCTCATATAAACAGGCGAGACCAGGAGGCTCTTGAATTCTATTGGCTTGTATGGTGCCTCAATAAAATCAAAAAGCTTTCTTACATCCCTGGTGATCTTTTTCTCAGAGGTGAAGAGGGTAACATCGGAATAAACCTTTGCTGTTCCCTCATGAAAATTGCCTGTGCTGATACATGCAGTATAATGTATCTTCTCATCTTTGTTTATCTTCCGTCCTATGAGCAATAGTTTGGCATGCACCTTTAGTCCCGGAATCCCAAACACTACTTTCGCTCCTGCTTCCTCCAGCTTTTGCGACCAGTAAATATTTGATTCTTCGTCAAATCTTGCCTGCAGCTCAATCACTACTGTAACATCTTTTCCGTTAAGGCTGGCATTGATGAGGGTATTAATAACTTTCGATACCCTGGCAACCCGGTAAAGGCTTATTTTTATTGAGCTGACAGTGGGATCGATAGCTGCTTCGCGTAGTATGTTTACGAAATGAGAGAAATTATGATAAGGAAAATAAAGCAGCAGGTCTTTCTTGTCAATTGTATCAAGGATGTTTTTCCCTGGCATGAAGTCGGGATGTGTCAACGGCTTAAGCTTTTTATACTCAAGCTTATCGGGACCAATGTTGGGGAATTCCATGAAGTCCTTGAAATTATGATAACGTCCTCCGGGTATCAGGTTGTCTTCAGTGTCAATACTTAATTGTTTTTTCAGGAAATCAAGCAGATCGGCAGGCATCTTTTTGTCATATACAAATCTTACAGGTTGACCCTTTTTCCTTTCTTTAACTCCTTTGGATATTTTTTCAAGAAAGCTTTTTGTAAGATCATTATCAATATCCAGCTCGGCATCGCGTGTTATCTTAATCGTATAGGAGTCAAACAAGGTATAGGGGAATTTGCTGAAGATCAATCCCATCTGCGACCTTATAACATCATCAAGAAGTATTATATAGCTGTTCTTGTCTTCATTTGGAAGCTGTATGAACCTGGGCAGTGTTTTGCGGGGCAGCTCCATAAGGCTGTACTCATAACCTGCCTTACGGCTTTTATTCATTAATTTTGTTGCCAGGTATATAGACTTGTCCTTAAGCCTTGGGAAGCTGTTAACATAGTTGAGCATAATGGGACTAAGCTCAGAGATAATATTATCTACAAAATAGTTGTTTACATATTTCAGTTGCTTTTCGCTCAGCTGCTTTTCATTGATGATGAAAATATTTTCCTTTTCAAGTTCTTCGAGCAGGGAGTGAAATGTTTCATCGAAGAGTTCCTGCAGTTCAATAACTCTTTTCTGTATCTGGGTTAACAGTACCTTGGGCTCCTCAATGGTTAGCTTACTGGTATCTATCTTAAGTTCACAAAGCCGTTTAACAGAAGCCACCCTTACCTTAAAGAACTCGTCAAGATTATTTGAAAAGATACCAAGAAACCGTATCCTTTCAACCAGGGGAACAGTCTTATCTGCAGCTTCCTGCAATACGGCATGGTTAAAAGTAAGCCAGCTTAGTTCCCTGTTTATAAAATCTTTCATCTCCATCATTCAGGCATTTACTGTTTATTTTTTTTCGGGTAATTAAACTCGTGCTCCCTGAGGGTTTCGGCTGATATGTCATCCCATCCGCCGACATCAAACTTAAGCCACACATATGCAGATGTGGGCAGATTGTTGAGGTACTCCGGCAGGAAGTAATTGGCAAGCTCTGTAAAACCCGGGTTATGACCAAATATTGCCAGGTGTTGACAGGCATTGTCCTGTGCCTTAATGATTTTAAGTATTGAGTCAGGATTACCCGGATATAAATTCTCATTGATCTGTATCTTTTCAAAACTTTTATTTATGGCCCTGGCATATATAACGGCAGTATAAAGGGCCCTGTTGGCAGGACTGCTGATAAAGAGGTCAGGTGGAGAAGACTTCTTATAAAGCGATTCGGCCATTCGGTAAGCATCTTTATAAGCCCTTGTTTTCAGGGGCCTGTCATAATCAGGCAGGTCATAATAATTCCAGTCTGATTTCCCGTGTCGTACTATTGTAAGTATTTTGATCATATAAATTTATCTTAAAGCAAGCACTTACATATTCTGTGTTATAGCAACTGGCTGGCAAGCTCTGCCAGATAACTTCTTTCACCTTTTACCAGGTTAACATGGGCAAATATTTCCTGACCTTTCATCTTGTCGGTAAGGTATGTGATTCCGTTGGAGCCTGCATCAAGGTAAGGAGAGTCTATCTGTTCAATATCCCCGGTAAAGATCATTTTTGTGCCCTCGCCTGCACGTGTAATAATGGTTTTTACTTCATGAGGGGTAAGGTTCTGGGCCTCATCCACAATAAAGTAAATATGCGAGAGGCTCCTTCCCCTGATATATGCCAGGGGGGTAATTACCAGCTTTTCATTTTTTACCATATCCTCTATTTTCTGGTAATCTTTGCTCTGAGGACTGAACTTGTTTTTTATTACCGTAAGGTTATCGAAAAGTGGCTGCATGTAGGGACCTATTTTCTCACTTACATCACCAGGCAGGAATCCCATGTCGCGGTTGGCAAGGGGGACTATAGGCCTGGCCAGGAATATTTGCTTGAAGTTAGATCTTTGCTGAAGTGCCGAGGCCAGGGCAAGCAATGTCTTACCTGTACCTGCCTTGCCTGTAAGGGCCACAAGCTGGATCTCGGGACGAATAAGAGCATCCAGGGCAAAGGTCTGCTCGGCATTTCTTGGTTCTATCCCGTAGGCCATGGTTTTTTCAATGCGGTTCATTACCTGGTCCACAGGATCGTAATGGGCAAGTACACTGGACTTATCGCTTTTCATTATGTAATACTCGTGGGCAAAGGCTTGTGATTCAAGCTTAAAATCTTTTACCGGAACGCCTTCCTTTTCATTATAAAGCCTGGATATGAGTTCAGGATCCTGGTTCTCAAGGGTTTTGAGGTCTCTGTATAGGTCGTCGAGGTTTGTAACCTTATCGGTTTCATAGTCCTGGGCCTGGATATCCAGCGACTTGGCCTTCATCCTCAGGTTAATGTCTTTGGTGACCAGGACAACACTGGTATCCGGATTTTTCTCGGTAACATAATCAGCTATGACAAGTATCCTGTGGTCGGGAGTCTTTTCGGGGAATGATTCACTCACCTTCTCGCCAAATGGCTTGCCTGTTTCAATGAATAATTTACCTTTTCCTTTTCCAAGTGAAACGCCCTGGGTAAACAGCTTGTCTCCCGATAGCTTGTCAAGCTCCCTGGTGAGTTCCCTGGCATGGAAGTTAATCTGGTTGTTCCCTTTCTTGAACTTATCGAGCTCTTCCAGTACTACTATGGGAATAACAATATCATTTTCTTCGAAATTGAAGATACACTGGTAATCGTGAAGCAATACGTTTGTGTCAAGCACAAATATCTTTTTTATTTTTTTCTTTGTGGCCATATGAATGGGTTTACTGGGTACTTCGTAAGACGTAGATTTTATTTAAGAAAGATACAAAAATGATGCTTAAGGCGGGGAACTCTTAGATATTTTTTTTTGGTTTATAGCTGGAAGTGTATATGTGGAGAGCTTATTTTTAGGATAATTTGCAATCGGGATTAGGATAATTTGCAATTTAATTGCAAATATGTTATATTTGAGATTGAATTATAAAGAGATTAACAATGTGGATAGAACGTAAGGACTCACGAAAGATCAGGGAGGCAGTAAACAAAAGGCCGGTTGTCTTACTTACCGGTGTAAGACAAGTCGGGAAAAGTTCATTATTACAGAGGCTCTACAAAGATGCTGAATATGTTACTCTTGACAAGATTGTTCTTGCCGAGGAAGCAGAAAGAAACCCGACAAATTTCTTAAACAGATTTAAAAGACAGGTGATAATAGATGAGATCCAGTATGCCCCATCTCTTTTTCGTGATCTGAAAATAAAAGTTGATGAAGACAGGAGCTTAAAAGGAAAATGGATTCTGACCGGAAGCCAGCAATTCACCTTAATGCAGCATGTTAGTGAGTCTTTGGCAGGAAGGATTGGGATATTGAATTTGGGAACCCTATGTGCATTAGAGCTAAGCGAGGCAGGATTATTGATGAACAAGCGAGATCTGTTATGGAAAGGTGGATTTCCGGAATTGTGGGCTGAGAACTTAAATGCAGGGGACTTTTTTGATGATTATATACAAACATATCTTGAAAGAGATATGAAACAAATACTGAATGTTACAAATCTGAGAGATTTTAGACGTCTTCTCTCCTTGATGGCAATAAGAGTGGGGCAATTGGTGAATTTTTCTGAATTGGCGAAAGAGATTGGTGTAGCTGTAAATACAATAAAGGCATGGGTCAATGCTCTGGAAGTATCGGGGTTGATAGTATTGTTACCCCCATATTATAATAATCTTGGTAAGCGATTAATAAAGGCACCTAAACTATACTTCTGTGATAATGGTTTAGTTGCGGCCCTGTTAAATATATCTTCTTTGGAGAAATTGAATAATTCTTTATATATAGGTGGTATCTGGGAAAATTTTGTTTTTACAGAATACCTGAAGGAAGGATATCGTGCAGGAAGGGATATTTTCTATTTAAGGGATAAGAACGGAGTGGAAATTGATTTTGTAATTGAAAAGGGAGATGAAGTTATTCTGGTTGAAGCGAAGAATAGTGAGAGGCCCGATGCAGGGAAGTTGAACTTTAATAAGATAGCTCCTCATTTTAGGGAGAAAGTAAAATCAGTTGTGGCCTGCGGAGTAGAAGAAAAAGGCTTTATCGCACTAGAGGGTTATTTTGTTTACAATCCCTTGTTCGGACATATTCTTTAAAACCCTGCAATAACTTTAAGAGAATTCGAGTAATTATTGTCTCTTTGTATAGACATTTGAAAATTAATTAATAAAAGGCCATGTAAATGGTAAACCTGAGATCTGATATAAAGAAGGGAATGACCTACCAGGAAACACTGAAATTTTTATTTAGTCAGCTGCCTGTGTTCCAGCGAATAGGTAAGGCCGCCTACAAGGCAAACCTGGATAATACACTTGCCCTGGACGAGTATTTCGGACATCCGCACAGGGAGTATAAATGCATTCATATTGCAGGTACTAATGGAAAGGGTTCCGTGGCGCATATGCTGGCATCGGTCTTGCAGGAGGCAGGTTATAAGACGGGACTTTACACTTCACCGCACCTTAAGGACTTTACAGAGCGCATAAGGGTGAATGGAAAGCAGGCAGAAAAGGATTTCGTTATAAGATTCGTGGAGGAACACGGTGATAGCATCAGTCATATGAGACCATCCTTTTTTGAGATGACTGTTGCAATGGCATTCGATTATTTCAGGCAGAAAAAGATTGATGTCGCGGTGGTAGAGACAGGCTTGGGAGGGAGGCTTGACTCAACCAATATTATAAAGCCCGAGCTATCGGTAATCACCAATATAGGTAATGATCATAAAGAGTTCCTGGGTTCCACCCTTTCAGGGATCGCTGCTGAAAAGGCAGGCATCATTAAGCGGGGGGTTCCTGTTGTAATAGGTGAGACCCTGGATGATATTAAGTCCGTTTTTATTAATAAAGCCACAGAACAGGGCTCGGAGATCTTTTTTGCGGACAGCAACTATAGCATTGATTATTCGCTGGGAACGATGAAAGGGCTTCAGAGAATGAATATTACACACAGTGGAAAGCTTTTTATAGAAGCTATTGAGTGCGACCTGATGGGAAGCTATCAGCTTAAGAATATTAAAACTGCAATTCAGAGCATTGAAGTATTGAGGAAGAGAGGTTTTAAGATCAGGGAGGAGCATATAAGGGAAGGTCTGAAGACTGTGGTTGCAAATACCGGGCTCAGGGGCCGGTGGGAGCTACTGAATGTATCACCTTATACTGTCTGCGACACTGCCCATAATCTTGAAGGACTTACAGAAGTTACAAAGCAGATAAAAAACACAGCTTATAAGAAGCTTCACATAGTACTCGGAATGCTAAGCGGGAAAGAAGAACAAAAGATACTGAAGCTGTTTCCTGAAGATGCCAGGTATTATTTTACACAGCCCAATATCCCCCGGGCGCTGCCTGCTGAAAAGCTGGCAGGCTCTGCTGCCAGAGCAGGCCTCAGGGGAGAGGTGATTGCTCCGGTCTCCCTGGCATACGAAGCTGCGCGGAGAAATGCCGGTCCGAAAGATATGATATTTATCGGGGGCAGCACATTTGTGGTGGCAGAGGTTTTATGAATCGATTGAATTGTTATGATTTATTTCAGATTTATACATAGTAATAGTACATATTTAACAACATAAATAATGAAAATACTTATTCACTTTATTATTCTCCTGGCTTTTCTTTCTTCATGTTCCGGTAACAGGCTGGATGATCCGTTAACTGATCTTACCTGCTTTGTTGATCCTTATATTGGAAGCGATTATCATGGCCATGTATTTGTCGGTGCCAGTGTTCCTTTTGGGGCAGTTCAGCTGGGACCCAAAAATCCGACACAGGGATGGGACTGGTGCTCCGGTTACAATTATTCCGATTCTGTGCTTATTGGTTTTGCCCATACAGGCCTAAGTGGGACAGGAATAGGAGATCTGGGTGATATCTTGTTTATGCCGGTTGGAAATAGTTACATCCCAGGGAATAATAATAATGATAATAATGCTGAAGATCCTTATGACTGGAAAATAATATATAGTCATAATGACGAAAGCCTTAAACCGGGTTACTATTCAGTTTATATTAATAAATACAATATAGAAGCAGAGTTAACTGCATCAGAACGTGTAGGTTTTCATAGATACAATTATAAAAATCCCGGGAATTCTAAAGTTCTGATCAACCTTAAGTATGGTACAGGTTGGGATAAGCTTAGCAGGAGCGAAATAAGCCTGGCAGGAAAGAATAGTATAAAAGGTTTACGTTTTTCAAGTGGCTGGGCCAAGGATCAGCGCGATTTTTATTATACTGAATTTTCAAAGGAGATACTGGATTTTAAGATAATTGAAGCAGATGAAAAAACAGGTGAACTTACCGCAATAATTGAATTTGAGGGGAATGGTGAATTGATGGCCAAAACCGCTATTTCTCCTGTGAGCATAGAGGGTGCAAGGAATAACCTTGCTGCAGAGATTGATCACTGGGATTTTGACAGGGTTTACTCTTCGGCAAAAGAAAAATGGAATAAGGAGCTGGAAAAGATAATTATTGAGACCCCCGATTCTGCATATAAAAGAATCTTTTATACGGCTTTGTATCATACAATGATAGCCCCTTCATTATTTAATGATGCTAATGGGGATTATCGCGGAGCAAACGGGGAAGTGTATAAAGATCCCGGCTTTGACATATATACTGTTTTTTCACTCTGGGATACCTATCGTGCCGCACACCCTCTTTATACGATAATCCAAGCTGAAAGAAGCATTGACTTTATCAATTCCATGTTAGCCATTTATGAGCAGCAGGGTAAACTGCCTATCTGGCATTTGAAAGGGAATGAGACAAATACCATGGTTGGCTATCATGCCGTTCCTGTAATTGCAGATGCTTACCTGAAAGGTTTAAGGGGATTTGGCGCTGAGCTGGCCTTTGAGGCAATGAAAAATTCAGCCCTGCTGGATGAAGAGGGACAGGATCATGTTAAAGAACTTGGCTTTATACCGGCAGACTCACAGGGCGAGTCGGTTGCAAAGGCTCTGGAATATGCTATTGATGACTGGTGTATTGCTGCAATGGCCAGGGCAATGGGTAAGACAGAGGATTATGACTTGTTCTCAAAGCGTGCCATGTATTATAAGAATTATTTCGATAATGATATAAAGTTCATGCGTGGCAAAATGAGGGATGGCAGCTGGAGAACTCCCTTTAACCCGTATTCATCACAACACAGGAATGATGATCTTTGCGAGGGGAACAGTTGGCAATATACATGGTTAGTGCCCCAGGATGTGGAAGGTCTGATAGAATTACATGGGGGAGAGCAGGCATTTATTAAGAAACTGGACAGCCTGTTTAGTATTTCGTCAGAGCAGGTTGAAGGTGCTTCATCTGATATTAGCGGACTTATCGGTCAATATGCTCATGGGAATGAACCGGGTCACCATATTACATACCTGTATCCTTATGCCGGACAACAATGGAAGACCGCTGAAAAAGTGAGGGAGATATGCACAAGTCTGTATAGTGACCAACCTGATGGCCTCTGTGGCAATGAGGATTGCGGACAAATGTCAGCCTGGTACATTCTTTCAGCCATGGGGATGTATCCGGTAAATCCGGCTGCCGGGATATATGTCTTTGGAAGCCCTCTTTTTGACCGTGTTGAGATCAATCTCCCCGGCGGAAATTCATTTAAGATAATTGCAGAAAACAATAGCAGTGATAATCTTTATATTCAGTCTGTAAGTTTAAACGGACATGCATATAAAAAATCATATATATCCCATGATGAGATAATAAAAGGTGGTATGCTGGTCTTTAAGATGGGAAATAGTCCTAAGCCGGAGTTTGGTGCCGATATAAATGAAAGGCCAAAGTAAGAGAATCAAACACGGGGCCACTACAACAAATTAAAACCAAATTGCTCACTATGTTCGCAATCCTTTTTGTTTCACTCACTTTCTTACAAAAGCAAGCTTTTGACGAAAGCTCGTAAAACAAAAAAACCTGGTAAAAACCAGGTTTTAATTTGTTGTGGGAACTACTGGATTCGAACCAGTGACCCCCTGCTTGTAAGGCAGGTGCTCTGAACCAGCTGAGCTAAGCTCCCGAATCGGAGTGCAAATATAACAGTCTTTAGCTTATCTGCAAAATGATTCAATTGTTTTTTAATTGCTTTCTGTAATCCCTGCTACTGTTAGTTTCTGCTTGTATTCAGACAAACAATATGCAAGTGGAATTGTATATTTCATGACATATAGTGCTTATATGTCTGCTTATTGAATGAATTTATCCGGGGCAGGAGCAGAACTACTGATATTGCGACATTCCCCATGGATATCGCTTTCGTGTAACGCAATATGAACCCTGGCTGTTCTGGTCAAGACTGACAGAGAAATATAGCTTTTCTTCATCGCCCGCATAGGGCTCAATTATTTTTATGAAATATGTCCGGGGAAGTACTCCCAGTAATTCAATATCCAGATCATAAAGGCAGTTACAATCACACAATGCACTCTTTTCAGATTCCTTAACAATTATTGTATCACCCAGCAGACTGGTTTCGCAATATAATTTTTGCGGGCAACAGTTAAAGCCTGCATTAATATGTTTGAGCAGGAGTTTGCTTTCTGCTGCTTCAAATATATAGTCGATACAACTTAATGTGTCAGACTGGCTCACATCAGACTGAGCCAAATCAGCGCTTAATGATTTTAAGCCTTTGCAATCAGAATAATTAGTGATTTTTCCTGATACCGGACCCTGTTCTTTTTCGCAACTGCTTGCAAAACAGGTGAGTATAAATAATGGTAGCATTAAATAAAATACAGTCTTCATATTTATTTCTGTATTAAGATATTGACTTAATATACAAAATTTATTGAAGAATTACCAGCTGTAAGAATAATAAACATGAAAGAAACAGCTAAGAAGAACTAAGCAAAAGACTTGTTCGGGAATACATTAACGGCAATGAAGCCGAATAATCCCGTAAGAGCTACTATAATAAGGTCAAATATGTTATTCTTCAGACTAAAGCCTTTCTTTCTTATGATATAAAAATGCACAAGGATAAGTAAAAGATTCAGGATCAGCCAGTTGAATCCTTTTGTTATGTCGGGGTAAAAGTCAGTAAAGGATATATTACTGTCATACATCTTAAGCTGTGCAGGGAAAATATAACTGAATATTTTTCCCTGTTTGCTGTCTGTCCTTCCTGTCCAGCTCTCGTGATACTCATCCACCTTATTATAATCCGAATCAAGTATAGTGACATTTACATAATTATCACCTCTTATAACTACATTATAGTAAAAAAGGTTTCCGTATATCCTTAGTTCTTCCGTATCTGCATTATAATTTTCTATAGCTAATTTTGTCAGTTCATATACATCCTGACTAAGGACATAGATGTCATTATCCTCTGACACCAGGTAGTTATAAAATTTCTTATCACTAAAATCAACACAGGCAATATGCTTGAACTTTAGTCCCCCGGGAAGTTCAACTTTCTTAACAAATGGTCTGGCCTCAATCATCTTAATATGAAAAAGCTGGTCTTTTGAGTCTGTAACAAAGTAGCCTTCATCACATGATTTACGTGTGGTTGGTATGCCTGCAATCTTTTTTGCCGGGAACACAAAGCCTCGTTTTTGGAGTACGGACGTGAACATCCGGCTTTTCTTTTCATTGATCCGGTTATCGGCTGCATCTATGAACTCCATGCGCCAGCTTATGCGGAAATAATCTTTAGGCATCTCGAGGTTGGCCCTTCCCGATTCAGATTCGAACATAGGGTAAAGTCCCGGATCGGGAGCATAGATCATAGCAGGTCTTAAACGGAAGAATGACCTTGCCTTGTTCAGTTCATGAATATCCATATACACCCCGTCAATAGTATCCGGCATAGTTCCCGATATCAGTAACTGCCGGGAATAGAACAGGGGAAGTTTCTGTTCAAACTCATCTCTTGTATATTCCCTGCCTGTATTATCCATGCGTATTGTCTTCTCACCTGTGCGCTGTATCATAAAATCATGGTCAATACTGCTGTACATGATGAATGGCGAACGAATGGGTTTATCAAATGACAGCCAGTATAGTTTTGGAATTGCTACTGCGCTTACAAGAATAGCTATTGCTACTAATATATATCTGCTAATTTTTATCATGATTACATCTCTCCTTTTCTGAATCTGTATGCTGAGAATAAAAGTGAAATACTGCTCAATAAGGTTATTAAAGTCAGCTTGAGGTTAATAGGTTCATAGCTTCCTGCAAGAC
The DNA here is from genome assembly GCA_029932855.1 of Bacteroidales bacterium. Classification (GTDB taxonomy): domain Bacteria; phylum Bacteroidota; class Bacteroidia; order Bacteroidales; family VadinHA17; genus JAYEGO01. The sequence goes on from JAOZPG010000002.1 coordinate 94,647, forward strand.
CTGTCTCGAAGAACAGCAATAGAAAGGCAGCGGCAATAATGAAGTAAGCGATGCGGTATTTCCATATTGCCTCAAGAATTATCAGGCCTGCCATGAAGTATGCTGCAAAACCTGCAAGGAACCAGGGGATGACCGATATAATTGCCAATTTTACTATCTCTGCTGCAAAAAACTGGTTGCTAAGTCCCAGGAAGATCAGGAACACCAGGGAATAGCTGATAAGCAGGCTTGCTGTACCATAGGCCAGCATCATTATAAGTATCCTGTTTTCCCTTAATGGTAAATGAAAAGTCAGCTTGATCCGCTTATCGGTGATTTCAGGAATGTATTGTGATGATGCCAGTGCCAGTGCTATTATCAAAGGTACAAACTTCAGGTAACTGAAGTAATGACTGTTTTGAAAAAGTATCTGGTACCAGTAATTGCTTGCTTCCTTAAATGACATATTATGCTGGACAGTAAGAAAGATATTCCCTACTGCCAGGATGGCTATTAATGTTAAAAGGATGATAAACCATCTGGTCTTTATCCATTCTTTATATATTACAGATTTGAACATATTTATTAGTGTTTTTCTGTTATTGTTTTATTCTGTTATTGTATTATCCTGCTTTAGTGATCAGCTGTACTTAGTATTTGCCTGTTAATCCTATAAATGCATCTTCCAGTCCCATTTTTACTTCCCTGAAATTTTTAAAAGCTATGCCTTTTTTGTCCAGGAATTTCCTGATATTATCTTCAGTATCATAGCTGTACAGCTCTATATTATTTTCAATTGTATCTACATTAACCACGAATTCTTCTTTTGACAGATCAATGCCTGATCTTTCTGTCTCGAAGTTGAACTGCTTAAATGTTCTCATGAACTCATCTACAGGCGTCTGGGTCAGCACCCTGTTATAATCCATTATCAGCACATCATCAATTAATCTTTCCATATCCTGGATGATATGAGAGGTGGCAAAGATGGTTTTGTTCCCGGCTTTGGAATAGTTGCGCAGGTAATCTATGAAGAGTCTCCTGTATCCGGGATCCAGGCCCATTGAGAAGTCGTCGAGTATGAGCAGATCGGGATTTTGCGCCAGTATCAGTCCAAGTGCTACCTGCGACCTCTGTCCGCAAGACATGCTTGATATTTTCTGTCGGGCTGTTACTTTAAGTTTGGACATCAGTTCCCAGTAAGGCTTGCTGTCCCAGTCGGGATAAAAACCGGAGTAGAATTTCTCTATCTGGTGTATATCCATAAAGGCGTATTGAATATGTCCCTCGAGAAGGAAGCCTATACGGCTTTTTGTGTGGGGACTAAGTCTCTGGGAGTTCTCACCAAATATCAGGGCCTCGCCGCTTCGTGGCTGCAGAAAACCGTGAAGTATATTTATGGTTGTGGTCTTGCCAGCTCCGTTTTTACCAAGCAGGCCAAGTATCCTTCCCTCACCAACACTGAAGTTAAGGTCTTCATAGACCATCTTTTTACCATAGTAGTGGGTAAGATTATTACATTCTATAACAGTATTCATATATTATTCATTAAAAAATTACACCTGTACTAAAGCTGAAGATCGTCCTGTGCCGGTCATTATCCGCTAAGTACAGATCAATACTTGTATTAAAAAAATATTTGCTAAAGATCTTATTTATCTCTGTCTCCCATCCCAGGTCAATAGAAGGAGCATAATAACCGGCAGTCGTGAAAATATGATCGGGAAGAAGCAGCTCATTATAAAAGAAACTGTCCTCTGCAAAATCCAGGCTTGCTGAGATATTTCTCTTATACTTTAGTCCGCATGATATTGATAGCACCTGCCGGCCTATGTAGAATGACCTGCCCATGTCCAGTGAAGCACTAATATTGGCATATCCTTCTTTCCTGTCCGGAATATAATAAGACTGTTTGTAAGAATTGTAATTAAGAATAAATCCCACTTCATAGTCTCTTAAATATAAGTCCTTCATCTTTATTAAGCTGTAAGCCAGGGATGCATCCAGTCTTGAGGCATCAAATTTCTCTTCTTCAGCATAGGTCACCCAGTTGGTGGCACCTGTTGTGCCCGATGTTTCAAGCCTCTGTATGATCTCTGTACCCAACATTCCACTGATTTTAAGGCCTGCATCCAGGTAGTGTATAAATGAGTTTTTGCTTATAGTTGTTGTATTAAAAGCTTCCATGCTGTTTATGTCTAACCTGGAGTCGTTTTTAATATACGACCATGATGCATTTCCGGCCTTCCTGCCGTCATCTGCTGTTTCGGTGGCGTACTGAAGTTTTATTGCAGACATGTTGTTAATATTTCCATGCTTATAATTTAACTGCCCTTCGGTACCTATCCTGTTTTGTTTATAGAGGCGGTTGAATGATCTTGCTTCATGGAATATGTAAGTTCCCAGACCGTGCATCTGGAAGAAATCATGCTCTTTGTTTGCTTCAATTATGTCTATCTCTATGTCTTCATTATAATAGCTGTACAGCAGGTTCACCCCTATCTTAATTGAAGGCAGGCTAAATACCAGTCCCGGTGATAGCGACAGCTTAAGTACTTTGTTCATTGGCCGCGGATCACGGTCCTGGGTGGCAAGTCCCACATCCAGTGAACCGGCCAGGCCCAGCATTATCGCATGACCGAGGGGAGTGCTCATCTTTCCTTCTATAGAAAAGAGTTCCCTGTCATAAACATCACCTCCGATGCTGTCTGTCAATAGATAGGGGGTTTCCCGGCCCGGGTCGTTTATATTTGTATAATCTGTGCCTTTTTCAAAGCTTTTATTATAATTAAAGCATCCATAGAAGAGGCTGTTGCCTATTTTGGAGTAGCTTCTGGTACCAAAGCTGTAACTATTAAGTTTGTCGCCATGCTGAACCTGTTTGTAGTCACCCTTTTCGGAATAATAATCCAGTTTCATCTCGCCGGGGTATAGTTCGGGATTAAAGGCCATTCCTGCCGGGTTGCTCCCGGACAGCCATGGATTAAGCAGCCTGATAATATCGAATGAGCCCTGTGACACATAGCTTGTGCTGTCCTGGCCTGCAGCAGTGGCCAGAAGAAGATGAATTAACAGGGCACTATATAATAGCTTAGTACTCATAAATCCATGGTTTGGGATCGGCATCCTTTAAAAAATCTTCAGTCGAATTATTTGTGTCCTGATAAATATATCTCCCGTCAATAATCTCTTTTACTTTTCTCCTTATGCATTTACCTGATCTTGAGCCTGCCTCAACATAGGTGTATCCTGCATCCAGCTCTATGGGGAAGCGCTTATAGATAGCGTGTGCCTCATCCCAGGTGACCTCAACGGCATCTATTACATACTCATTTGGTATCTTGCCATAGAACCTGCTTGGAATATCCGGCTTGCAGATCAGGTTATTATTAATAAAATCTTTTCTTTCCTCTGCATTACCGGGTATACGTATAATTGCTATGGCGCTGCCCCCCCTGGTATGAAAAACATAATCGCTGCCCCTGTATGTGAAGAGGTCCTCTATCATATTTTCCGCAAAAGGCCCGTCTATATCGTCGCCCGATATTGTTTCAACCCAAAACTCAAAATCGGCATATTCGAGGTTAACAGGACTGAGGGGGTTGCCCAGGCTGTCATCCTGGTGGTTTATTGCATCTCTTGCAATTACAATGCTGTTGCCGGGTAGTATGGGGTAATCATTCCCTTCTCCGGGGATGGTCCATATAGCGCGTCCAACTATGGTGTCGCTTATAAATTCCCAATAATTGTCTGACAGTGAGTAAGACTCATGCTCAAAGACCGAGATTCCATCGGCATATTGTGTAAGTCCGGAGTTATTATATATCTCAACATACTGGTCCGCCGAATACTGTTTGCCGGCAGGTGTCAGGCAGCCGCTGTAATAATATTCTTTAACTACCAGGGCGTTTGTCTTGCTTATCACAACCTCCACCGTGTCGATTATGTCTGAGAATACATCCAGGAGTAAGAGCCCGTTAAGGTAATATGCCTTTCCGTCTTCGCCGAATGAATGTATCACAGTGGCACTGTAAAACCCGGGTTCAATATTTTTAAATGTTACATCTCCTTCAGCAGTGGTGTATTGAGTATGGGTATAATTCTTAGTCAGGTTGTTTAATACTACCCTGGCACTGTCACGGTTCTGAAGGGACACTTCCTCACCGAAATTAACCTTTAGCTCAATAGTATATGAATTATAATCAGCCACTTCTTTTACACAGGATGTGAAGATGAACAATAATACAGCTATATATGTCAGGTGTAATTTCATTTTCATAAATTATAAACTGACTTTTATCTCAGCACCGAAATATATTGAAGGATTTCTCCTTGTATAGCTCTCGCCCCTGGTGTACTGATACATAGGCCTGTAGTTAAAGAAATTATTTACATAAAAGCTTAGCTTCATCTTATCTGCTATTTCCTTGGATAGCCTGATGTTAGACACAAACAGGGGAGGCATCTTTTCTGTCAGGTAATAAAAATCGCTTTTTGTCTTCACATACTTCTTATAGTCAGGATCCTCTTTCATCTCCTCTGTAAATTCAGTTATATTCCCGTCTTTATCATAAAGGTAGAGTGGTACTTCATCATATTCAGGATAATAATATTTATTGAACCATATCACCTGTATGGTTGTTGAGAGAATCATCCTCAGCTGGGGTATCTGGGTGACCATCCTAAGGCTGGTATTCAGCCTTTCGCTCACCTTGCTCTCGCCTGCCGGGTAAACACCTATTTCTTTATACTGTTCACTTGACTGGCTGCCGGGCAATACATCATAATCTAAAATACTGTAAAAGCGTGTGGTCTTCAGCCATGCTCCGTCAACAGTGAATGAGGTATATAGCCGGTCTATTTTTCCGAAGTTAAAGCTGAACTCTACACCGCTTTTTATGCTTTCCTTATTATTTACCGGAGTCCTGTATGAAAGGATATAATCGTCATAGTCTTTGGGGAGTGTTGAAGGATCTGGCTTTTCTCCTTCGGGGACACTGTCGGTATTATACTTGTAACGATCTATAAACTCATATTTTGAAATAAATTCATATCCATCGCTGAGTTTTTCTTTAAATGCCGTGATATTTCCTGTTATATTACCTATTCTGAAATCCATGCCCAGCTCTTTCTTCAGGTTTTGATAGGGTTTCAGTTCAGGGTTTTCAGTATTATACTGCATAGAATTGAAAACTATCATCTGTGTGGCAGGGTCTCCGGTATAATAATCAAGCACAGGCAGGTCGTAATATGCCTTATCGGGGTATAAGAATATTAGTGAAGGAGATCTGTATGTTTTTCCTGTCCCCATATTTAAAGAAAGGTACTTTAGCAGCCTGTTGTTGGCCTTGTTAATTAATTCATACTGGACATTGAACCTGGGTTCGAGGTAGAATCCTATATCTGAGTTAAAAAGTCCTGAAGGCTGGTAATTATTAAGACGGACACCTGTCTGCAGGACAAGCTTTGTGCCTGAGAAAGGAATAATCAGCTTGTTCTCGGCATAGAGTGAATAAGTTTGCAGATTAGGTATATCCCTGAATGAACGGGGCCGGCTGCTGTTCCTTGCAATAAAAGGAGGATTGTTGATATCATATATCTGTCCATCCCCGTAGTTCCCGTCCATCCTGTATTCTCCCCCGAGCAACAACTTATTTATTATGCCATTTTCAAAATTCAGGAATTTGTCGAGAGTTATTTGAGAGAATATATTTACCGGTTTACCGTCAATGCGGAGTTCTGTAAGCTGTTCGGTGGGAAGGAATATTCCTTCGTTCTCACCTTCTGTAAGTGACAGGGAAATCGCATTTACACCACCGCTTGAGCTGCGATACATTTTCTGGTAACTTTCCTGTCTGGTGTATGATGCGGAAAAGCTGTATTGCAGATTTGAAATAAATTTCCTGTTAAGCGACCATTTGGAGTTAAGATTGAACCTCAGTCCTTTGTCCTGCGACCTGTATTCCTCCTCGGGGGTTAGTGCATCAGGATCGGTCTTTGTATTGTCTATTGTTGTGAAATAATTGATTTTTGTATTCAGCGATAACGGAGAGGTCTTTTTGAGAAATACTCTAGACCATGCAGCCTGTCCCGTTAACCGGTCATAGCCTTTATACTTGCTTCTTACATCAGAGAAGGAAGAGAGGTAGTCGAAGCTGAGGTTCAGGAAGCCTTTATCTGAAGGGAGCTTAAAACCCTTGTTCAGTGCAATTTGCTTTATCTTTGGATCTGTTTTCAGTTTTATGGCAAGAGGCTGGTAGCCTGCCTTGGTTGTTACTGATACAACTCCCGATGTAAGGTTGCCGTAAATGACCGAGGGTATGCCTTTAATTACCTCCACCGACTCTATATTATCTGTGGATAGTTGCCTCAGGTCAACACCTGTTCCTGCTACGTTGCTGAATTCTTCATTCCTGCCTGTTGCTGTTGACATGCTCTGCAGGTTGGCGGTGTTGGATACAGGGGCATTATCAACTATTATGGCTGTTCCCATAGCGGTATTGTTATCTGTACCTATTTCTCTTATGGATATTTGCTGTGGCTTTGAGAGATCGGGGTTTTCTGCTATATTGCCCGGGAGCAGTTGCATTATATCATTCAGGCTGCTGGGCTGAACGTGCTCGATGGCCGCAGTACCAATGCTTGTGGATGTTGCCATTTTGCTGCCGTTTTTTGCCAGTACATTCACTCCCTCCATCTCAAAGCTTGTGGGTACAATCTTTATGATCAGTTGTTTTTTCAGGTACTGATCGACACTTACAGGGGAAGAGTATGGTTCATAGCCCAGGTACTGTATCTGCAGGGTATAATTTTCCTGTATGATATTCACGAATTCAAAAAGGCCGTTCTCATCAGTGATGGTCCAGCGTTCTGTCTCTTTCAGGTTTACGGCAGCGGCAATGATGGTCTCGCCGGTTTTTTTGTCAATCACTTTGCCCTTTATACTTACAGTCTCCTGGGAATATACATGGCCTGCAAAAATGCCTGATAAGAATAAGAGTAATATGGAAGCGGTACGGCCCATTTTGAGAAAAATAAAAGGGGTTTTCCGGAAAACCCCTTTTATTTTATTATTTAAAAGATTATTCCTTAATTAACTTTTTAGTATTTACTTTTCCTTCTTTATCATAGAATGAAATAAAATATATTCCGCCTCTTAAGCTGCCCAGGTCTATTTCCATCTCAGGCTCAATACCGGATTCTATTTTAAGCAGTGTCATTCCTGTAACAGAGCTGATCACCAGCCTTTCCATCCTGTCGGCATTCTTAATGTAAAGAGTGTTCTTAACAGGGTTGGGATAGAAGCTGGCGCTATTTTCCTCTAATTCATTCACGCTTACAAGCACTGTTACTGTTACTGTCCACTCCTGTGTGCTTTCGTCCCAGCCTGTTACTGTATAAACCACAGGGCTTGTAAAGTCTTGTGCTACTGAGGTGTCGGGACTTATTGTTGCATGTTCTGAAATTTCAATAAGAGGTTTAAGCGATGAAGGATCAGTGCCCGGAACAACATTGATTGCAATCGTATGATTATCTGCATCTATTACAGCATCACTGTCCTGCTCATCAAGTACAAATGAAAGAATATCTTTTTCCGGTGGTGTGAGGTTCCATAATGGTATCTTATAAAGATTACTCTTTGCCAGGGCAACAAGTGAATTGTTCAGTACACCACCTATCTTCCAGATGGTACTTCCCGGGTAACAGCTGGTCCATGTAGCTCCCCTGTCGAATGAAACTTTCGATTTTGTCGAGCTTCCAAGAACTACATAGCTGCTGTCATTCACTTTGTAGAAGCCGTTTCCACCGCCTATTGAAGGAAGCATTGAATAGTGAATTCCTCCGTCATGTGTCTCAAATACACCATCAACAGAACTTGTGAAATACCATTCCAGTCCATTATCAATACAATGCATTGAGGTCAGGTAGAGGGTGCTGTCATTCTGGGCATCAATGCTTGCCTGGGCAAGGGGTGGATACTGGTCAATAAATTCCTGTCCTCCATCTATAGTCTTCAGGAATATTGTGTTACCAACGATATATCCTGTAGAAATATTATCGAAGAGTATTTTTGTTACATAACTTGATCCGAAATCCTTAGTTACTGATGTCCATGTATCTCCGCTGTCGATTGTTTTAAATACCCTTGAATGATACAGCTTATTATCATAACCTGCTATAGTATCCAGCCATGTTATATAAGCATATAGGGTTGAGTCATTAATGCATTCAAGTTCTGTGGGACTCATGCCGTAACATGCATCCGCCAGGTTGGGATTTAATGAGGGATCTGTCTCACCTGCACCAATATTCCTGTAATCGAGGAAGCTCCATGTTTCCCAGTTGTCTGTTGATTTGGCTATCAGTCCGTGGCCATAAACATCATGATTGGGTGAGCTTGACGGGTAGTTAATAAAATACAGACGTCTTGTGCTTGCATAAGAAGTGCCGTCTAAATAACTCAGGCTTACGTCACTCCAGTCATATTCGGGGTATTCTGCAGTGAAAAGTTTGGGTAGTTCTGCTGCATCCCATGTAAGTCCCCCGTCTGAAGTTGTAACAATTGTTTCACCATATCCTGCAATAACAGCATGTGTTCCATCAATTACATGCATCTTTTGCATATTCTCACCATCTTTCAGTGTTTGAGTGACCCATGTTGAAGTGCCTGTTTTAAGGTCTGCAACAGCTATCTTATACGCATTAGACTTACCAAGTCCATAGAGTGTGTCATTTACAACACCTCCTATTTCATAACAGGTAGCCCCGGGATAGCAGTTAGTCCATATTAGTCCTCCATCAATTGTGACTTTTGATTTTGTGGATGTCCCAAGCACCAGAATAGTATTTTCATCAACTTTGTAAAGGTCATTTCCTCCCGTGGGTACTCCTGTGCCTGTAAGCTTGGTAAATGATTGTCCCTCATCAACTGTTAAATAGAGTCCGTCTGATGTTGAGGAAATATAAACTTCATTTTTGCTTACTACTGTTGCATCAGCAGCATAGATTGTTGAGTTTGAATTGGCTGCTACCAGGTTAGGATATATATCTGTTACAGCAGTTGTTGCCAGATCTACTTTTAAAAGTTGGTTTGAACCGCAAAGATAAACGCTGCTGTTGCTTGCCTCAATGGCATATGGTGTTTTGTTATCATCGGTGATTGACTGCCATGTAACACCTCCGTCAATTGTCATGAACGTACTGTTATATGTTACTTTGCCAGCGGCTGCATAATCCCACCAGTACCATTGTAAACCAATAAATGCCGTATCTGCCGAAACGGCTTCAACTGCATAAAAGTGCATAGTATAGCATCCTTCTGCATTGGGGTTAAAGGCTGGATCATCTCCTGTACCTATGCCGGATATGTCGGCATGTTGCCATGTTGCGCCATTGTCGGTTGTTTTTAGTAAGAGTCCCCGGGTATATACATCCGGCTCTCCACCCGATGGGTTATTAACGACTTTTGGATCGCCTGCACATGCATATCCTGTCCCGTCGTCAGTTATACTGATGTCGCCAAAATCATATTCTACGTCTAACAGGGGAACATCATTCCATGTTTCCCCGGTATCTGTAGATTTTACAAATGTCCTGCCATAGCCAACCAAAGTGACAGCATTGTCGTAAATGCTCATCTCCTTCAGGTTGTTGTTGGGACTGATCAACTGTTCCTGCCAGTTGAATGTCTGAGCAATGACTGAAAATGAAACAATCACTGCCAGTGCCAGAAGTGTAAATTTTTTCATAAGCTTGGTTTTTAGTTGATAAATATTGTTTTGTGTTTAATATTTAAGAAAGTTGTTTTGATAATTAGCTATTTCTTTTTCAGGATTATCCCTTCTTCCGGGAAGCTGAAGGGGCTTTTAATTTTGCCGGTTTTGCCGTTTGAATATGTAAAACTCAATGTGTCACTATTCAGCAAGTTATATATTTTTTCCGGCTTTGTCATACTGTCGACAAATGAAATTTCAAGCATCTGTATATAATCTTCGTTCAGTAGCGTTTCAAACTTTACTATGCCGGCATCATTTGACAGGTGACTGACCATATACTGATAGCGTTTGCGCAAAGCAGTGTTCCTGGCCAAAGGAAGGGTATAAATGCTCACTATTGTACTGTCGTATTTATTAAAGCTATTAAAATCTACTTTATAGGGAGTAAACATCAGGGAAATATATTCACCCCTTGAGATGGATGATGTCTTTATTTTACCAACCACCTCATATTTTAACACCACCTCATTGCTTTTCCCGGCGGCTTCCCAACTGAGTGTTTTCGATTCCAGTATTTCAGTCAGTTCATCGTCATTTATTTCAGACTTAGCCGGGAAGTATATCCTTACTATAACCGGACAGGCATACTCTGACAGAAGTCCTATGGCATCTGTTTTTTGCTGTAGCAGTTTTGCCAGGTAACTAAAATCATAGCTGTCGAAGAAATTTTCAAGCAGCACATCAATAACTTTAACACTATCTATATCCTTTGCCAGAGCCCGAAGCGGAGCCTTAGCGGGTGTAAATAATTTTTCTTCTATTTTTTCCTTTGTCAGCACATCGGGATCGTAATATATTTTCACCTTGTGGTCTTCAACATATGTTGCAACGCCATAAACACCTTTAACTCTTTTCATACTGTTGGCAAAAGCTTTGGAACTGCCATAACACTTTATATTCTTAAGTCCTGAGCGGGAAAATATCTCTGCATTGGCCATCTCTTCAGCCGGGTACCATTTTTGGTCTATAGTGGGTATTTCCCATACCGATTCAAGGAGTAATCCTATGGCGAACAGTACTATCACTGCTACCGGAGGCAACCATTTCAGGTAAGTACGTTTATTTATCTGCATCGTATCTTTTTCAGGACACACAGGCAGGCAGTCGCCACAGAGGTTACAATCAACATGTTTTACTGTTTCAAGACTTGCAACATCAATGCCCTGGGGACAGTTAATGGTGCAAAGCTGGCAGCTGGTACAAGTATCTGCATTACGTGTAATTACCGCAACAGGGAACAGTCTGCTTCGCATGCCCAGCAGTTCTATAAGGTAGCCGCCGGCACTGGCTACTGCTACCGGCCATACATATGATATTTCAACGCCGGCAAGCAGGAGGCCTATATATATGATCAGTACCGCAATAAAAAAACCTGTGAACTTAAAGATATTGGAAATGGCTCCCAGGGGACACAGGTACTTGCACCAGAATAACCTTATAAAAACAGAACCAAGTATCACTAAGGCTATTGTGATAATGGCATAAAGCACAACCACATCATTGTCAAAACCCGATGCAAGAGCGTAAAAAGGATCATATTCCTTACAGAAGAGTTCGTTTGAAGCAAGGGTGAAATATAAGGTGAGAAAAAGTAATATATACTTTAGTGACCTCAGGAGCTTGTCGGTAATTCCTTTTATTGTAATCCTGAGCTTCAGCTTATCACCAAATGAACCCAGCCACTCACTTATGGTACCAATGGGACATATAAATGAACAGAATAATTTACTGAACAGGAAAACGCCAATGATCAGGAGCACACCCATAACTATCTGGGCGCTTGTCATTGTACATGCCAGGGAATTATTAAGCAGGTAGCTGCCCAGCGCCTGTATCCCGCCGAAAGGGCAATATGCTTCAAAGTCGGGTGTATAAGCCTTATTTAAGAAGCCCAGGCCTGCTACTACAAGTATTGCAAATATCACGCCCCACTGTATGATCTTTCTGGGCCAGTTGGTGTTTTTACGTATTCTCTTATTCATTTCCTGTTATAAGTTTGAAAGATATGAAATCAAATCCGGAATAATCAATATTAAATGTCTGCATTCTATAGTTGTTTATTCCAGTCGTTTTTAGCTAAACAGCTTTGAGGGGACAGGCTGCTTCCGGGAGCTATAGTGTGAATTTACCTGATCTTTCCTTTTTTTCCAGTATGCCTGATAAATATTTTTCGGCTTCTTCCCTGGTTTTGAAAAGATCTCCCTCTGATTCCCACCATTTATCTCCTGCCGAGATACCCATTTTAGTACATCCTTCCACTTCGGCAAGGTTTATGGTCTCAAGCGATTTCATTCTTATACTGTCGCTTTTTATCCTTAGTATCCTTGCCTGTATTACGGCCCCGTCCTCATATCCGCCGTCAGGATTTACCAGTACCACAAGCCCGTAACAAATAATGCCTTCCTCAGCCCAGCTTCCTATTCTTTGTTGCAAGTCATCATTAAGTACAGCACTTTCTTCTTCATACTCATATACTTCTCCGGCTTTCTTTGATGAGCTGGGATTGCAGCCGGATAATAATATTGCTGCCAGGGTGATAACTGAAAATAATTGCTTCATGATTTTATTTTTTACAGGTCATTATAATTAAGACGCATAAACCCGGATAAACCGTCACTAAAGTGCAATATGTAGAAAGCCGGATAAGCCGTCACTAAAATACATTATGTACAGAAACAAAGCGAATATAACTGTTTTGTATTAAGTGCCTGGCGTCTGTTATTAATTATTGTTTGTTCATGTTTTGAGTTATTAATGAATAGACAGCCATAAAAATAAGAAAAATCATACAGGCTGTATCGATAAAATAAAAAAGAAACATTTCTTTTATTTACTTCCTGTTCAATTTGTATCTTAGCATTTTAATCCTAAAATCTTATAAAAAATGAGAACATTTAACATATTACTGCTTATGGCAGTTGTGGTTATTAGTTCCTGCCTGCGACAGGACGATAAAGCCAATAAAGAAACAGTGGAGCAGAAGGCTGAAAGGATACATGACAAGGTATTGACTATTGATACGCACTGTGACACTCCCATGCGTCTTGTAAGGGGAGGTTTTGATATTGGCAAATGGGACAAGGAAGACAAAGGCGGGCGTGTTGACTTTGTCAGGATGAAGGAAGGAGGCCTGGACGCCATGTTTTTTGCTGTTTTTACAGGACAAAAGGAAAGGACTGAAGAGGGGAACCTGAAGGTGAAGACCTTTGCTCTTGAGATACTGGATTCAATAAAAGCTGCTGTTGGGAGATACCCGGACATTGCAAACCTTGCCTATGAGCCCGATGATGCTTATGAAAATGAGAAGCAGGGCAAAAGGTCGATCTATATTGGTATGGAGAATGGCTATCCTGTTGGTAAGGACCTGGCAAATGTGGAATTATTTTATAATCTTGGGGTAAGGTATATTACACTTTGTCACAGTAGTAATAATGATATTTGTGATTCATCGACAGATAAGGGCGGTCCCGAGTATAACGGACTCAGCAGTTTTGGTGAAGAAGTGGTAAAGGAAATGAACCGCCTTGGAATGCTTATTGATGTTTCTCATATTTCAGACAGTTCTTTTTATGATGTTATAAGGCTGTCTGAGGATCCTGTAATAGCTTCTCATTCATGCTCAAGGGCTATGTGCGACCACCCCAGGAACCTTTCAGATGATATGCTTTTAGCACTTGCAAAGAACGGGGGTGTAATACAGATGTGTTTTGTGGATGAGTATATAAAACCAAATGCTGCCAAGGATTCTGCAGAGTATGAGCTTGGACGGAAATATCCTGAGGGTTATGAATTAAGTGAAGAAGAATCTAAGGCGCTCAGGGAGGAATGGAATGCAATTCAGGAAAGATATGCGGGATCTGATGTTAAGGATGTTGTCGATCATATCGACCATATTGTTGAAGTGGCCGGTATAGACCATGTAGGTATAGGCACTGACTTTGATGGTGGTGGAGGGGTGATCGGTTGCCAGGATGTTAGCCAAATGGGAAATATCACCCTTGAACTTGTTAAAAGAGGCTATAGCGAAGAGGCTATAGAAAAAATATGGGGTGGTAACTTTATGAGGGTATTCAGAAGGGTAAGGGATTAATTACTTCTCCGGTTTGTAAACTGTAAAATTGTATCCCCGGAAAGGCTTTTACATTTGCTGTAACCAGGGGATTATTGTTGCCGTAATATCTTGCTTCCCTTCTCATACCTGTGGATACGGGGGAAGGATTATTTGAATGTTTGTTCTTAAAGTTTTAACAAATGTTCTTTCCTGGCTTGAGCGGAGAAGCTTATTTCATGTTTGTTTCGCTTATTCCACTCAGGAACAGGCTGTTAAAGAACAGTTTGAATGTGCCATGCGACTGGGCCCTGAAAAGTATTTCGGGACCAAACATGTAAAGCTCACCTTTTCCAATATCAGCCTTTGCCATGGCTACACCGCCATAAAGCCTGTCCTGCCCCCATGCCCAGCCGCTTTTAAGTGGCTTGTCGCTGTCGAACCAGGCAATTGATGTCATTCCTTTCTTGTCTGCATCGGGCTTGAACCTGAACACAGGACTGCGGTTAAAGAATATATTAAGCCGTTCAGGCAGTCCGTAAGCCACGGGTAATGAGTTGTTAAGGCGTACTTCCAGGATAGAGCTGGGAATAAAGTATTCTTCAGATGACAGGGCTTTGCCCTGTCCGTTCACCATATGATTTGAATATGGGAGCCCTGCATGTTCACCGAGTCTTGTTGAAGACCCTATCGTTACTATTGTACCTCCATTTTCAAGGAATTCAATTAACTGTGGAATAGTTTTATCCTTACTCATATTTCCCAGCCAGTCCCTGTACTTCCCGGGTATGCTCTCGGGATCTTTAGGCTGTCTGCTATAATAAAAAGCAGAGTTTTCTGAACTGACACCCGGTATGGCCCCGGCAGGAAAAACAATAACATCAAATCTTTTATTAAGCTTTCCTTTATCAAGATCTTTGGGATAAACCACTTCAAAGTTAAACTCATACTGCTCAAGCAACCAGCGTGTCCAGCCCGAGGGCATTGATCCCCCGTACCTGTCCCAAAGGCCTATTTTAACCGGTCTCAGCTGCAAAGCATTGCTTCCGGGTTCTTTATCGGTTCCTGTGAAACTGAGGCCCAGGTCTTTAGCCATTCCTTCCAGATCTTTCCTGGTAGATGATTGAGCTTTAATATAGATCGTCCCCTCTGGGTATTCCACTCCATTGATATTTATTTTATTCTTTAACCAGTAAAGCTCGTGCCCTGACGCCAGCAGGCGGTTCATTACCACGGCTGCATCATTGGGTTTGTGGCTTAGCAGGTATGCTTTTGCATCAGCCTTCCCATTTAGTTTGCCGGCTAGAGGTTTTGTGACATCCTTTATGTCTTCAAAAGGACCGTCAAAACTGTCGAGAATACGATCGAATTCAATTCCCATCTGGAAAGCCAGGGTATAACCTGCATTATCGTAAGGGGGAATAGGAGGGCCGCCTTCATAAAGGAAATCATTTGGGTGATCCTGAGGCTCGAATAGATCAAGAATATAAGGTCTGAATGCCTGGGCTGTTTTAAATATATATGAGCCTGCAGGATACTTTTTAGCATTCACTTCAAAGTCCGCTGTGGCCCTCTGTACACTTATTCCATTTTTAATAAAAGTATTCACAAACTTGGTGGCAGTTGCAAAATCTGCCTGGTCGGATGGCAGTATATAGCCCCTTGGGTCACGATTCTCCGGTTTTCTGAAAAGCTCATAATATTTCATGTCTAGTCCTTTTCCCCTGCGTCTGAAGGAGGGACTTAGCACTTTTGCAGCTTCAGGGTCTTTCTTTGCCTCGGCAATAACTTCATCAACTATATCGGGGTGTATGGTCCAGTTATCCCTGCTGCCTTTTTCAATATTATTCCTTCCCATCAGGTAACGATTATAGAGCAGTGTCTCCCTGTTTCGCGATGCATAGTCGAGAACAGCCCTGTCCATTGCAATAGAATAATCAATTGCCTGCCTGAAATAAAACTTTCCCGGTTTATGAGGAAAGGGCATATCAACGCATGGAAGTTGCCTGTCGGGATAAAAGGCCAGGTCCATTGGAGTGGGGTTGCCCTTTATCTCGGTAAGAATGCCTATCTGGTTATGAAAGTATCCTGTTGTCCTTAGATTGCCGTTGAACCAGATTGAGTAAGTTGACCTCGATCTCATGCCGCTTCCCGGCATCCCTTCTGCTACCAGCCTGCTGTGCATTGCAGCTCCTACAGATTCTACCCCAAGCACAACAAGAGGATCGTAATAATAATTTGGAGGGTCTCTGAAGGGAGGAACGAATACTATAATATCACTGGGTCCTGACTGGTGATGATTGTACATTATCTGCGGGAACCATTCCCTGTACATTATCCTTGACATGTTCTCTGTTTCGGGCTGAGTGAGCATATATGAGTCACGGTTATTATCATGACCGACATATTTATTATAGAGGCGTGGCAGATTGCCGGTGCTTCTTTTTTGCGGATCTTTATTCCTCATATACCAGCCTGAGACAAGGCCCATGCCATCGGGATTTGCATGTACAGCAAGGATTATAACATCATCAAGTATCCTGAGGGTTTCCTTATCATTCTGACTAACAAATTGTGTTACAAGCTCAAGCAGCTGGTGAGGGCCTACCACTTCCGTGGCATGTAATCCGCCGTCTATCCAGATCACTGCCTTGCCTTTTGCTGCCAGCTTTTTTGCTTCCGGCTCACCGAGGTCCTTTGCTAGGGCAAGCTTTCTGGAGATATCTTTGTATTCATCAATCTTTGCCAGATTTTCAGGTGAGCTGATAATGGCCATATACTGGTTACGGCCCTCGGCAGTTTTTCCTATCTCTTCCAGTATCATTCTGGGGGATTCCATGGCAAGCTTTTTCCAGTACTCTGCCAGCTGGGCATAGGTGGCAAGCTGATAATCATCGCCTATGTTAAATCCAAAATGTTCCATTTGTGTGCTTATCGCTTCCTTATTGTTCGTGTTTTCCTGCGCGGTCAGGAAGGAAACTGAGAGAAATACCAGAATTAATGCTGTGGCTAGATGTTTCATTATTTTCCTATTTGTTTACGCTTATTATTATACTCCTGGCAGGAATATTATTTCGCTGCAAGGGTGTTTTGTTCATTTTCAGGATCGTTAAAATTAATTTATTTTATTTAAGATAAAGTTGTTTAAGAGCATAAAAATTGTAAAATCATTGCAGCTTTTTGCGGAGAACAATAAATCCTGAAACTCAGTTAAGGCGTATAACACCTAAGAAGTATAACACCTAAGAAGTATAACACTTAAAAAGAATAACAGTTAAGAAGAATAACAGTTAAGAAAAATAACAGTTAAGAAGAATAACACCTAAGAAGTATAACACTTAAGGAGTATAACACTTAAGGAGTATAAACGAGAGTTTAATAACTTGTTGTTATGAAAAAACTGACAATACACATAGCAGGCTTTCAGCCTTTGTTGTTCAGGTACTTAATGGATATTTTTGTGTGTAAACCTACAGGAAATATTTTGCCGGTATTACTATATTGTTTGACCTGTTGATTGCAATTCGAAATATGGACTTATAAGTTTCCTGCAATGTTTTTGACAATAATTCGTTTACATTAGCAGAATAATAATGATAGTTATTTATCCTGTAATGAGATTGATAAAAAACGCCGGGAATTTCCTTTTCTTACTGCTCCTGTCCATTATGCTGGTTACGGGCTGCATGAAGGAAAATTATTATACGGGCACATCTGCCAGGCTGTCATTCTCAACCGACACTCTTGTCTTCGACACGGTATTTACCAGTATTGGTACGGTGACCCACGAGTTTATGGTATATAATAAAAACAGTTACGACCTGCTTATCTCAAGCATAGACATTGCAGGAGCTGCTAATTCCGGTTTCAGGTTCAATGTTGACGGGCGTGAGGGGACAGAGCTGAAGGATATACCAATACTTGCAAATGACAGCCTTTATGTTTTTATGGAGGCTACTATAGACCCGCTTAACAGCGGCAACCCTATGGTGATCTTCGACTCGGTGGTTTTTATTACAAATACCAATGTGCAGGACGTTAAGCTTGTTGCCTGGGGGCAGGATGTTCATTTAGTAAACGGAGAGGTGCTTACATCCGGAACATGGATAAATGACAAGCCTTACCTGGTCTATAATTCTGCTCTTATTGATACTCTTAACACTCTTAGGATTGATCCGGGTGTAAGGGTGTATTTCCATAAAGGCTCTACTCTTTATATATGTGGAACGCTAAAGGTTATGGGCACTATTGATGAGCCGGTATTGTTTGCCGGTGACAGGCTGGATGAGATGTATAAGGATATACCGGGACAATGGAACGGGCTGTATTTTGTTAACGGGAGCCGGTCGAATGAGATAATTAATACAAGTATCATTAATGCTGTGAGTGGCATTCACCTGGGTAACCTCTATTCAGCAGATCCTGCACCTGACCTGGTGCTCAGGAACAGTGTTGTGAGCCATATGACATGGGCGGGCCTTTCATCGCTGGGGGGAAGTATTACCGCCAGCAACTGTGAAATATCCGACTGCGGATATTTTACTGCCATACTCAGTATGGGAGGCAGTTATGAGTTCATGCATTGTACATTTGCAAATTACTGGGGCTGGTCGCAAAGAAGAACACCCTCACTGCTGCTCTCAGATAATTTTATCTATAATGATACGGCATTGTTTGTGGGCGACCTGCTAAAGGCCGATTTTGGTAATTGCATAATTTATGGGGATCATGATACGGAACTGGCTTTTAGCGATTACCAGGATGCAGGCGATTTTAATTACCTGTTCGAACATTGCCTGCTTAAGGCGGATACCAGCGTGAACACATCCGACCTGCTTCATTTTACCGATCCTGTTATAAATATCTATCCCGGTTTTGTTGATAAGAATGATTCGGATTTTCAGCTCGACACTCTTGCCTTTGCACAGGATAAGGCATTTTTGGATATATCTGTACTTTTTCCTTACGACCTGATGGGCAGGGACCGGCTGGCCGATGATGGCCCCGACCTGGGAGCATATGAAAGAATTGAAAACATATCGCAGTAAGAGGCATCATTACGGGGACCAGCTATTGTTGTTGTTTCCCCGGCTCTTGCTGAGGGGACTTAGTGTGCTTGTCATCATGAGCCTTAGTATTGCTGATGCCGCTCCTGCTGTTCCGGCATGGAGTGAGGATTATCCCGCTAATGGAGATGATGGGAAGCTTATAAGGCTGGTTTTTTATAATCTGGAAAATTTATTTGATACTTATGATGATACACTTAAGCTTGATGATGAATTTCTTCCGGAAGGGGAGAGGCACTGGTCGCCATACAGGTACAGGGCGAAGCTGATAAATCTTTACAAGACAATTGCAGCAATGGGTGAAGATGTCATGCCGGCCATGATAGGCTTCTGTGAGATAGAAAATGAAAAGGTGATAAATGATCTTCTTTATGATACCCCTCTTAAAAAGTTGGATTATGGCTATGTGCACTTTGATAGTCCCGACAGAAGAGGTATTGATGTGGCTCTGATCTACAGGAAAGATATGTTCACAACTGTGTCATCTTCAGGCTTAACTGTTGTGTTGCCGGGGGATAATGCATTTACAAGGGACATACTTTATGTAAGGGGAACCATAAAAGGTTATGACAGGCCTTTGCATGTATTTGTCAATCACTGGCCCTCGCGCAGGGGGGGACAGGCAGCCTCGGAGGTCCGTAGAATTATTGCTTCCCGCACACTGCTTGCATCTATTGACAGCATGGAACTTACATCTGATGATGCAATAGTCATTATGGGCGATTTTAACGATCAGCCATACAATAAGAGTCTTGCCTTATTGTCGGGCAGTAGCAAAACTTTTTCCAGCCGGCTTGCCGGTAATATAAACAATGCCTCCGGCTTGCAGGATATGAATGCTTTTATTAATAATGCAGCATCATGGAAGGGTGATATAGCTTCTTATAAGTACAGGGGTGAATGGTATCTGTTCGACCAGTTTATCAGTTCTGCCATATTAAACAGGAGAGATTCACAGCTAAGGCTAAAAGAGGGATCCTTCAGGGTGTTTCATCCCTCTTTCCTGCTGCAGGATGATAAGACCTACCTTGGAAAGAAGCCATTTTCAACTTACTCTGCTTATAAATACAGCGGGGGCTTCAGCGATCACCTGCCTGTAATTATTGATCTTGTGATCTTAAAATAGCGATCCGCTTTGTTTTGTCCGTCCTGTCTGTATGCTTTGTCCTGTCCGTCTGTTTCCGCCGGATTATTTCCGTTTGCTGCCTGTTTATTCCGTCCCACCTTCTTTTAGTCCCAGTTCTTTTGCTTTTTTCATCATGAACTCATGTGCTTCCTCGTAGTTGTTGCCAATTATCCCATCCAGTATGGCATCTTTTATGGCTGTTTTTATTTCGCCTATAATGCTGGATGGCTTCAGCTTAAAAGTCTTAATTATTTCATCCCCTGTTATAGGTGGCTGAAAGGTTCTTATCCTGTCTTTTTCTTCCAGCTCCTGAAGTTTTTTTCTTACCAGCCTGAAATTAGACATATATTTTCTCACCTTAAATTCGTTCTTGGATGTAATATCTGCCTCACAGAGTATCATCAGATCTTCTATGTCTTCGCCGGCATCATACAGAAGTCTTCTTACCGCCGAGTCGCTGACAATATCCTGAACCAGTGCTATAGGTCTCAGGTGGAGCAGTACCAGCTTCTGCACATACTTCATCTTTTCATTCAGAGGTAGTTTTAGTTTTCTGAAGATGGTGGGCACCATTTTGGATCCTGCGAAATCATGACCGTGGAAGGTCCATCCGTGTTCGGGGTCGAACCTTTTGGTCAGCGGCTTGGCAATATCATGCATGATGGCTGCCCAGCGCAGGTAAAGATCATTTGTGTTCACCGAGATATTATCAAGTACCTCCAGTGTATGGTAGAAGTTGTCTTTATGCTTTTTGCCATTGACCGATTCCACTCCCTTCAGTCCGGTCAGCTCCGGGAAGATCATATCCAGCAACCCTGTTTTGTCCAGAAGCAGAAATCCTTTTGAAGGAGCGGGACTCAGCACTATCTTATTGAGCTCGGCAATAATCCTTTCCTGCGATACAATGTCCATCCTTGAATGCATCCTTGCAATAGCATCCAGTGTACTTTCTTCTATAGTAAAATCAAGCTGGCAGGCGAAACGTATGGCCCTTATCATTCTTAAAGGGTCGTCATCGAAGGTTTTTTCGGGATCCAGGGGAGTGCGAATAAGTTTTCTTTTAATGTCATCCATGCCCTGGAAAGGATCAATAAAATTCCCATAGCCATCCCCGTCAAGCCTTATGGCCATGGCGTTAATAGTAAAATCCCTTCTTTTCTGGTCGTCTTCCAGGCTGCCCGGTACAACAGCGGGCTTGCGTGAATCGCGTGAATATGATTCCTTCCTTGCCCCAACAAATTCAATGTCCTGTCCTTTATACCTGAACATTGCGGTACCGAAATTCTTAAATACAGACACCTTTATCCGGCGGTCTATGGCAGCTGCTACCATCCTTGCAAGATCAATGCCGTTGCCTGATACCACAATGTCGATATCCTTGTTCCCGGGATTCCTGCCAAGTATGGCATCACGCACATAGCCTCCTATAACGTAGGTCTCAAGATCATTTTTCCCGGCTACCCCGGAAATGATGCTGAAGATATCAGGCTTAAGGAAGTCTTCAGTATGTATTGAGCTGTTATTCATTTCGTTTACATGGCTAAACATCAGTGTTTTTTATTTATCTTCTTCTTTGACTGACATTTTGACTGACAAAATTACAATTATAAGCCATGATTTGCAATAATACAGATAAAGGATAATTAATAATATGCTTCATTGCTTCTTCTTGGAATATTTCGAATGTCGCATGTAATAAGCAGATAAGCAATAAGATAGATGTCTAAAAAAGGACTATTATCAATAATAACAAAGCATATTTTATTTAGAATGAGCCGGGTGGGAAAATAAATGGTATGTATTTTGCCTGATAGCGGAGAGTAAAACAAACTGGGAAAAAGATTTTTTTTAATTATAATTTATTACAATGTTAGAACATTTAACAAAAGAGACTTTCAAGGAAAAGATTTTTAATTTTGAAGTTAACAAGGACTGGAAATTTGAAGGAGACAAGCCTTGTTTAATTGATTTTTATGCTGACTGGTGTCAGCCATGTAAAATTGTAGCCCCTATACTGGAGGAGCTTCATGGAGAATATGAGGACCTGAATGTTTATCAGATTAATACAGAACAGGAACAGGAACTGGCTGCAATGTTCGGGATAAAGAGCATACCAAGCTTATTATTTGTTCCGAAAGATGCCCAGCCACAGATGGCTTTAGGTGCACTTCCTAAAGAAACACTTGAGAAAGCCATTAAGGACGTACTTAAAGTGGAGAAGTAAAAAAAGCCGGATCCAGGATCAGGACTTATGATATTTAAGGGAGCTGTTTTAATTAATTTTAAAACAGCTTTTTTTATTCTTTCCCGGCTTACGTCTTTTTTTCGGATTGTATCTTTTCTCCGGAATTTATCTTTTTCCCGGATTTCATCGTATCTGCATACTGCTTATTGTTTTTACCCTGAATAAATTTTAATTGGTTTCCTGTTTTACCGGATTTTGTTTTCCCCTGCCTGGATAATTATTTATGTCATTTTAAGTTTTCCCATCCTGAGTTTTCCGGCTTTGTATTTTTTTTAAGTTAAGGTTTCTTTTTTCTGTTAAATTATGTAAATTTGTTAATGCTAGGGGGGTGCCTTACTTTACAGGCTGAGATCAAACCCTTGGAACCTGGTCCGGATAATGCCGGTGTAGGGACAATGAAAGGCCCCCGTTTTTTTTGAGTTACAAAAATCTTACAAGATGAAGCAAATCGTTTTTGCTATTGTGTTTTTCCTGTATGGGCTTACTCTATACGGCCAGTACCGGGTGTCAGGAGTGGTAAAAGACAGTTCCGGGGTTAGCCTGCCCGGGGCCACTGTTATGTTAAAGAAAAGCTATTATGCATTGTCTGCCGGGACAGGGGGCTTATTCAGTTTTAGCCAGGTAAAGGAGGGACAGTATACTCTTTATGTCTCTTTTATGGGCTATGAGTCTTACGAGAAGCTTATAGATGTAAAGGAAGACATGGATATTGAAGTGATACTTAAACAGGGATCTATAATGGCTGATGAGGTGATTGTAAGTGCCAGTATGCTTAAATCAGATATGCCCCTTGCATTTACTTCCATAAAGAAGGATGATATTGAAATGAGGAACCTTGGCAAGGATATTCCCTTCCTGCTGAACCTTACTCCTTCACTGGTGATGACTTCAGATGCAGGGACAGGAGTGGGTTATTCATCGTTCAGGATAAGGGGAAGCGATATGAACAGGATAAACATTTGCCTTAACGGTATTCCCATGAATGATGCCGAATCGCATGGCACCTGGTTCGTGGATATGCCGGACCTGGCAAGTTCGGTAGAGCAGATACAGGTGCAGAGGGGAGTGGGTACTTCTACAAACGGGGCAGGAGCCTTTGGGGCAAGCATTAACCTGCAGAGTTCCGGGCTCAGGAAGAAAGCGTATGCGGAACTGGGTTCATCTTTCGGCTCATTCAATACTTTTAAGAACAGCATATTGCTGGGAACGGGACTGATAAATGAGAGTTTTAGTTTTGATGCCAGGTTCTCGAAGCTATATTCCGATGGTTATATAGACAGGGCCTTTTCAGATCTTTTTTCGTATATGCTTGTTGCCAGCTGGTATGGCAGTGAGGACATGATTAAGCTGGTTCATATTTCGGGCAGGGAAAAGACCTACCAGGCATGGGATGGCGTTCCGGCTGAACTGCTTGATACAAACCGTACATGGAACGGGATGGGGGCCTATTTGGATGCAGATGGAATATTAAGCTTTTATGATAACGAGACGGATAATTATAAGCAGGATCATTTCCAGGCTTTCTATTCTCATGAGTCGGGAAACGGAATACTCTTCAACCTGGCCTTGCATTATACAAGGGGTAAAGGATATTACGAGCAGTATAAAGACAGTGAGAAGCTTGCCGATTATGGTTTTGAAGAGATAGTGATAGGTGACAGTATTTTAAGCAGGGTGGATATGGTAAGACAGAAGTGGCTTGATAATCATTTTTATGGCTTTACTTCTTCATTAAGCTATAAGGGAGAAAGTATGGATCTTATTGCCGGAATGGGGTGGAATCGCTATATGGGTGATCATTATGGGAAAGTAATATGGTCGGAAGTGGCCATGAAGGGAGATAAAGACAGGCAGTGGTATTTTAACGACGGGCTTAAGCTTGACAGGAATCTCTATGTTAAGCTTTTTTATCGTCCATCATCTGCAATGAGTCTCTTTGCTGATATGCAGCTTAGAAGCATTGCTTACCGGATGAGGGGTGCTGATGATGACCTCAGGGATATTACTCAGGATCATGATCAGCTTTTCTTCAATCCTAAGCTGGGTATTAATTATAGTTTTAATGAAAAGAATAAGGCATTCTTCTCATTTGCCGTGGCCAACAGGGAACCTAACCGGGCCAACTATAAAGATGCTGATCCGGCTGAGCCTGTTCCCGTACCGGAAAGGCTTTATGACTATGAGTTGGCTTATAATTATTATTCGGGGAATGTGTCGCTCGACCTGAATGCTTTTTATATGGCTTACAAAGACCAGCTGGTACATACCGGAGAGATTAATGATGTAGGGGGTCCGGTAATGACAAATATTCCGGTGAGCTATCGCAGGGGGCTTGAGATTATTGGTTCTGTGCTCATAGCTCCCCCGGTGAGATGGGAGTTCAATGTTTCCTTCAGTCAGAATAAAATAAAAAACCTGACAGTTCTTGTTGATGATTGGGATACATGGAGCCAGAGGGAAGAAAATAAAGGAGACTCCGATTTATCATTCTCTCCTCCGCTAGTGGCCTCGGGCAATATTTCAATTGTACTGCCTAAAGATCTGCATCTGAATCTTATTTCAAAATATGTGTCCAAACAATATATTGATAACACAGCAAATGATGACAGGTCGCTGCATGCATATTTCCTTAATGATATAGTTATCAAATACAGCATCAGTCCCAATCTTTTCAGAGAGATAGGCATTCAGTTGATGATAAACAATATTTTTAATGTAAAATATGAATCCAATGCCTGGATATACCGTTATTATCAGGGAGGTAGTGAGCAAAGTATGAGCGGCTATTTTCCACAGGCAGGAACAAGCTTTTCGGTCGGTTTAAGTATGAAATTTTAGGGATTGTAAGTTCTGTTAATTAGTGCAAAAGATGATTACGGATTAAGCTTAATCGATTAATTATTTTTTTAATAATAATATTTTGCAGAATTATTTTTTTGCATTAACTTACCAAAGAAATCTTCAAATAGGGAATCATTTTGTTTTGAATAAATATTGTTTGAATGACAAAGTGGTTTTTCGTAAGTTTTAGGTTTAATTTTTAGGGTATGAAGCTTGAAGCCGGGTTTGACTTCCCGGCTTCTTGTTTTTAACAGATCAGAGGATTTTCTTAGCTAAGAATTTCTTAACTTGCCATACTTATTACAGCAGAAATGACTAAGGAAAGAGAAAACAATATTACAGATTTTTTGAGAATAAGGGAGGAGTATAGTGAGCTTATCTTCAGGAACTCAAAAGAAGGGATTATAATAATCCAGGACGAAAAGCTGGTATATGCTGATCCACAGGTCCTGGATTTCCTGGATATATCAAGAGAGGAGATGGCAGGCAGGCGTTTTTTTGAGTTTATTTACCCTGACGATCTGGAAAAAGTAAAGGCCATACATAAAAGGAGGATGGCAGGAGAAAATAACATTGAAAAATATCTGTTCAGGATATTTTCTCCGGGTGGAGGCTATGAGGATCTTGAAACTACTGGATTCCTGATAGAATGGGAAGGCCGGCCGGCAAGTCTCAATATGCTTACCAAGGTAACAAAGCGTATGGAAGCAGAAGCTATTATCAGGGAATCTGAAAGGAAGTTCAGGTCGCTATACGGGAAAATGATAGAGGCCACCGTGGAGGTGGATATTGATGGCAGGATTACGGATATGAACCATGCTTTTGAGAAACTTCTGAGCTATGGCAGGGATGAGCTTATTGGTTCAGTGCTTAAAGATCTGGTACATGCCGACTGGAAGGAGGAAGACCGCAAGCATTATGAGCAGGCATTGTCAAAGGGTTATTGCGACCTTTATGAACTTGACCTGACAGATAAACAGGGACTGCCCATCCCGGTTGAGATACGGTGTTACTTAAGGGAAGATGAGAGATCCAGGCCCGAAGGATGCTGGTATTTCATAAGGGATATAAGAATGCGAAAGCAATACCAGGATGTGCTTAAGGAAAGTGAAAAAAAACTAAAAACTGTACTTGAATATTTCCCTGCCCCTATTATACTTATTGATCTTTCTTTTATATATGACTATCTCTCTTCCATATCAGTCAACAGGGATACTGACCCGGAGACCTTCTTCAGGTCCAGTCCCGATGAATTTGCCCGTTGTCTGGGTAATATAAAAGCCAAATATGTGAATAAGGAGGCATTCCAGTTTTTTAGCATAAACAGCATGGCAGAGATTGAAGATAAGCTTTTTGATTCGCGGAATGCCGATATGTCGGAGCTTATCATGGATGTTATACAAAAGGCCTGGCTGAAGGAAGGAGATTATGAGAAAGAAGTGAGTTTTGATATTGGTCCTGATCATACAAGAACAGCTGTTTTTAAATCGGTTATTCTCCCCGGGAATGAAAATAGCTGGGAGACTGTGCTGGTATCTATTACCGACCTTTCTGAAAAGAAGAAGACCATAAAACAACTTGAAGAGGCAAAAAACAAGGCTGAGGAGTCCGACAGGCTGAAGACAGCCTTTCTGGCAAATATGTCACACGAGATAAGAACACCCATGAATGCTATTGTGGGTTTTTCAGAACTCTTGCGTACCACCGACGCACAAGGACCGGACAGGGCTGAGTATTTTAGTATTATAAATAACAGTTGTAATACATTGTCCAAGCTTATTGACGATATTATAGACCTGGCAAAGATAGAGGCGGGACAGACTACTATAGTTGATGATGCCTGCAGGCTGTACGATCTGATGAAAGAGCTTCAGAGATATTTTGAAGAGGAAGTGAAAAGGTCGGGGAAAGCAATGAAGATAATAATGGATTCATCCATTGATCCCGATCTTAGCATCAGGGTAGATGAGTTCAGGCTGAGACAGGTAATCTCCAACATCATAGCCAATGCTGTAAAGTTTACTGAGAAAGGTTTTATTTTCTGGGGATGCGATATTATTAAAAACAGGGAGCTCAGGTTTCATATTAAAGATACCGGCATAGGCATTGACCAGGACAAGACAGATCTTATTTTTGACAGGTTCAGGCAGATGGATGGTTCCTCTGTAAGGAAATATGGAGGTACGGGACTGGGATTGCCGGTGTCGAAAAGCCTGGTGACCCTGATGGGGGGCGAGTTATGGGTTAAATCGCAGCCGGGCAGCGGGTCGGAGTTCTTTTTTACTATTCCATACAAAAAGATGACTAAGCCCGAGCCTGAACATGAAGCTGAAGCGGTTGTTAATAATGTGGAAGAATATGATTTCAGGAACAAGGGAGTGCTGGTTGTGGAAGATAACCTGTCTAACTATGAATTTATCAAAGCTGTATTATCCCGTACAAAGGTGAAGCTATACTGGGCAGACGACGGGGCAAAAGCACTGGAAATGTTCAGGAAGAAAAAAAGGCATTTGAACGCGGTACTTATGGATATACAGATACCGGAGATGAATGGTTATGAAACAACCAGGCTGATGAAGAAAATAGACCAGGATATTCCTGTTATTGCTCAGACAGCTTTTGCCATGAGCAGAGATAAGGAAAAGTCGCTGGATGCCGGTTGCGATGATTATATTCCTAAACCTATAAAACCAACCGACCTGCTTGATATGCTTGCTAAATATTTGTAGGCTTATATTTAAATAAAATGAAAAAGACAGATATTGAGAGTTTTGTAAAGACTATGTCCCTTTTTTCAGGATTGAATAAAGAAGAGCTTTCCATACTTGCAAAGAGTTTTAAAAAGCTTTCTTTTGCACCCGGCGATATGTTATTTAAGGAAAATGAGTCCCGGGAGGCATTATTTATTATATATGAGGGACAGGTTGAGTTGTTCAAGACAAGATCTACGGGACAGGAAAAGCATCTTGCCAGTTTTTACCCTGGCGATTTTCTTGGTGAGGGTTCATGGGCTGAAAAGAGTATTCACTCCACATCTGCCAGGGCTGATTCCAATACTCTTGTACTTTCGCTTGAGAAAGAATATTTCCACGATAAGGGTTCCCAGTCAGTAAAGATATTCTCAAATATCATAAGTGTGATCTCCCGAAGGATGAAGTTTGCTAACCAGAGGATAATGAATGCTGCTGCACAGTATGAGTCGGGGAGGACAAGGACGGAACACGACCTGCTTGGAGAGAGAGAGGTTCCTCTGGAAAGCTATTACGGGGTGCAGACCCTTCGTGCCATTGAGAATTTTAATATCTCAGGGGTGAGTCTTAATTTCTATCCCAAGCTGGTACAATCGCTGGTGATGGTGAAGAAAGCCGCAGCAATGGCAAATTATGAACTGGGACTGCTTGATAAAAAAGTTTTTTCTGCAATAAAGCAGGCATGTGATGAGATAATTGCAGGCCGTTTCCAGTTCCACTTTGCAGTAGACATGATACAGGGCGGTGCCGGCACATCGACAAATATGAATACCAACGAGGTGATAGCAAACAGGGCACTGGAAATAATGGGGTATAAGAAGGGAGAGTATAAGCACTGTCACCCCAATAACCATGTGAACCTGTCGCAGTCCACTAATGATGCGTATCCCACGGGTATTAAGCTGGCATTGATATATAGTAATGACGGCTTGCTTATAGAGCTTGAGAAACTTATAGGGGCTTTCAGGAAAAAGGCCGGGGAGTTTGCAAGTATTATTAAGATGGGTCGCACACAACTGCAGGATGCGGTGCCTATGACCCTTGGACAGTCTTTTGAAGCTTATGCTTTCACTCTGGATGAGGAGGTGAGCAGACTTAGCGAGAATGCCTCGCTTTTTCTTGAAATAAATATGGGCGCAACAGCTATTGGCACGGGAATAAATTCCGATCCGGCTTATTCTTCCATGGTGATAAAACATCTCAGGAATATTACAAAGATGCAGGTTGTAAATGCAGAGAATCTTATTGAGGCAACCCAGGACACTGGTTCATTTGTTATGTATTCATCGGCAATAAAAAGGCTTGCCATAAAGTTGTCTAAGATATCCAACGACCTCAGGCTTCTCTCTTCAGGGCCCAGGACAGGGCTCAATGAGATAAACCTGCCTCCTATGCAGCCAGGATCATCAATAATGCCGGGAAAGGTAAATCCTGTTATTCCCGAGGTGGTTAACCAGATAGCCTTTAAAGTTATTGGCAACGACCTTACGGTGAGTATGGCTGCCGAGGCCGGCCAGCTTGAACTTAATGTAATGGAGCCGGTGATAGTGCAGAGTCTTTTCGAGTCTATAGAGATGCTGAAAAGCGGCATGGCCACATTCAGGTCCCGTTGCATAACAGGCATTACTGCTAATGAGGAGCATTGCCGCAGCATGGTGGAAAACAGTATAGGACTGGTGACGGCGCTGAATCCTGTGTTAGGCTATGAGATAAGTACGGCACTGGCCAGTGAAGCGCTGAAAAGCGGCAAGGGGGTTTATGAGCTGGTGCTTGAGAAGAAGCTGATGACCAGGAAAGACCTGGACAGGTTGCTCAGACCCGAAAACATGATAAAGCCTGGCAGGATGAAGAAGTAAGCTTTAATCCTTAGTCCTCCTCTTCTTCCATGTCTGATAATATCTTTTCCACTTCTGTTTCAGTCTTATAGAGCTTGTCGCGACAAAATTTTACCAGTAATGAAACTCTTTTTACCGTTGATGATAATTCATCCACATCCAGTTCTTCATTTTCTATCCTTTCAAGTATTTCCTCAAGCTCATTTATGGCATCGCCATATTTAAGGTCTTTTTTAACAGCCATATCTCAGATTTTATATGTAAACCTACATAATGTTCTATTTGGATACAAATCCAATTTCACGGGGCAGCCTGATACGGAATGTGCTTCCTTTGCCTATCTTGCTTTCCACTTCTATTTCTCCTCCGTTAAGCTTAACGAACTCACTCGAGATCACCAGTCCCAGTCCCGCCCCGGTCTCATTAAATGTTCCCCGGGTGCTATGAAGACTTTTTGTACTGAACAGTTTTTCCTGGTCTATAATGGATATACCTACACCTTTATCAATTACGGCAATAGAAACATATTTATCCTTGCATGTGCTGCTTATTTTTATACCGGCACCCTGCGGTGAGAATTTGATTGCATTTTGAACAAGGTTCCTGAGTGCGGAGGATAAAAGGTTGTGATCGGCATAAGTCCGGCAATCATGTTCGCTATTTATTTCTATGGAAATACTTTTATTGTTGGCCATAGCCTTTACAAGTACTACAATAGAGTTGATAAGTTCAGTAATGTCGAGACTTGATTTATTTGCAACTATCTTTCTTTCCTGGCTGCGGCTCCATTGCAGCAGGTTCTCGAGCAGGGCATACAGGTTGATGGCCGACTCGTGTATGGCCTGGCTATATTCCTTTATTTCATTCCTGTCGAGTTGATTGCTTCCTTCTTCAAGCAGGGATGCATAACCAAGCAGGGCATTAAAGGGATTTATCAGGTCGTGAGCCATTATTGAAAAAAGCTTTGTCTTCGTATCATTCAGCTCTTTCAGCTTTTTCTCCGATTCCAGCAGCTTGTTCCTGGTTTCTTCCAGTTGCTTATTCTTATGATTGAGTATTACCGATACGCGTTTTCGCTTAAAATATGTTTTCAGGCTAAAGGCAGCCCCGCCCAGCATTATTAAAAAGAATACCAGAGCATAAAATTGAAATCTTTTCTGCTTGTCCAATGATGCATTTTGTATTGCTTTCTCCTTTCTTAGCAGTTCCAGGTCTTTGAGTTTTTCTTCGGAATCATACTTCATGTCAAGGAAGGCCATTTGCCTGTTACGATTCTGTCTGGCAAGTGAATCTTTAAGCTTGTATGCATGCCTGCTGTACATAAGCGCCTTGTCATAATTAGCTTTCATTTTGTACAGATCTACCAGATCCTGCTCTGTCTTAACAATAAGCTCACTGTAGTTATATTTTTTTTCAAATTCCAGCGCAAGATTAAGGTGTGTAATTGCCAGGTCGGGCTTGTTTTGCATTTTTTGCATAATACCTGTATAATATAGTATCCTGGCAGTCTCAAAAAACATTTCACTGTTCCATGCAAGCTTTGCTGCAGCTGTCAGATATTCATTTGTTGCTCCGAATTCTTCGTTTTCAAGGCTTATAGCTGCAAGATAAAGGAGTATCTTTACATGTTTTTCTCTGTAAGCTTCCCCTCTGGTACTGACAAGGCATTTCTCAAGGTAGGCGGCAGCTACCGTGAAGTCATTTTTATCAATGTATATCTCTGCAAGTTTAATACGATTGTTAATAATGTTGCTGCTGTCTTTTTTTATTTCAGCCAGCTTTATGGCTCTTTCAAAACTCACTATGGCAAGGCTGTCATTTTTTGTTGCCAGGTAGTTAAGTGCCAGTTCATGCAATGATTCTATATAAATACCTGTGTCTGCCAGTTCAGTTGCTGTTTCTACGGCTAACATAAACTCGGTCCCGGCCTCATCGAACATTTGTACATGAGAGTATATGCATCCTATGCGAAGATGAGCCCTGGCTATCCACAGGGGCTTGTTAGCCTGCCGGGCAATATCCAGACCCTTTTTTTCAAGATCAAGCCACATCTCCAGGGAGCAGGAACGATATTTCCCGGCCATCTCTGAAAGCATTTCTATCTTCAGGGAGTCATCCTTTCCTTCAAGAAGCCGGTTAATGCTATCGGCATGAGCCAGTATTGAGGCATAGCTGTATTGTGCTGTAAGAAGGATGAGTATAAGTGTAATATGTTTTATGATATTGTTCATTTCTTAAGCTTCATGGGTATGGTAGTTATAGAAAAGCTAAAGCTGCTGCCCAGGCCTGTTCTGCTTTTTATTTGCAGCTTTCCACCCATCCTTTTAGCAAATTCCTTACATATTATTAATCCCAGTCCCGTGCCTTTTTCCCCTGCAGTTCCCGGTGTTGATATACTTTCATTAAGACTGAGAAGTTTTCTAATATCCTTATTCTTTATTCCTACCCCTGTATCATTTACCTCCAGTTTAATGTGAGGGCCTTCCTCTCTGGCTTCAATACTAATGTCTCCTCCTGACTTAGTGTACTTAATGGCATTACTAAGCAGGTTTCTCATTATTACAGTTAGAATATTTCTGTCGGCAAATACGATATATGTTTTCGGTACTTCATTTACAATATTCAGTTTTTTTGCTACGGCCTGATCTTTTAACAATTCTATTATCCCTTCGGTAAACTCATACAGGTTCAGGTAGCCGGGATCATTATGTATCTTACCTACCTGGCTTTGTGACCAGTCCAATAGGTTTTTTACAAGATGAAAAAGATTCCTGGCGGCAGAATGTATGGATGAAGAGTATTTCTTTATGTCTGATTCGGATAGTTCTGAGCTGTTATTGTAAAGTATTTCTGAAAGATCGATAAAAGAACTAAAAGGATTAAGCAGGTCGTGGCTGATGATGGAATAGAATTTATTACGGCTGTTGTTAAGCTTTAGAAGTTCTTTTTGCGATTTTTCTATTTGTTTGTTGGAATAGTAAAGCTCGGTATTCTTAGCATGTATCAGGGCAGCATTTCTATCTCTTTCCTGTATGACAAGGCTTGCTATAATTATAATTATAAATAATATCCCGGCAATCATTATTATAAAGAAGCCAAGCAGTTTTTGTTTGCTGAATTCAATCTTTTTCAGGGCTTTATCTTTTTCCAATAGTTCTATCTCCTTAAGCTGGTATTCAGTATCCAGTATAACCTGTTTTTCAAATACGGCATTGGCATTGTCTTCCCTGAATATGCTGTCCTGTATGTTTCCGAAAGAAATAAAATGATATAGGGCCGCTTTGTAATCATTTTTCTTTTCATACATATCAGCCATTATCTTATGTATGGAAGCCAATTGCAATTTTGCTTCCATTGAAGATGCTATCTCAAGGGCTTTCTTCAGTTCTTTTTCTGCCTTGATATATTTTTTTTCATGCATATGCAGTTCTGCGATGCTTGTCCTGGCAATCAGTTCACCTGTAAGATTGTTAAGCTGCCTGTATATGTTAAGAGACATTTTCTGGTATTCTTCCACCTTATCATATTCCCCTTTCATAGAATACAGATCGCCCAGGTTATTGTATGCATCTGCTATGCCACTTCTGTTACCCAGTTTCTGGTTCAGTGCAAGACACTTCATCCCATATGGGATGGCTTTGTCGGGCTCTCCCAGTTCAAGATACATCACCATAAGGTTATTAAGGTTTATGGCCATCCCATATTCATCATTCAGACTTTTGCTTAAGGCTAGTGCTTTAAGCAGGTATTCAATGGCTTTATCATAATTGAAGTAATCTGAATAGAGAACGGCAATATTATTATATGAACCGGAAATTCCCTCTATATCATTTATCTTTTTCCTTTTTTCAAGTGAGCTTAAATAAAGATCCATAGCCTTATTATAATCGCTGAGAACAGAATACACATTGGCTATCCAGTTTTCAGCATCTGCTATTCCCCATATAAGATCTTTATTTTTACTTATCTCGTATGCTGCCTGGGCATGTTGCATGGCAGAGCCAAGAGAGGAACCGTAATATAGCCTGGAAAGTTCTATATGTGCTTTTACCTTCAGGCTGTCATTTTTCAGTTCCGGCAGCCTGGCTTCAATGGAATCAATACGACTTTCCTGTGCCGACACGGAGGAACTCAACATCAGTACGAAGCAAAGACTTATTACAATTGATTTTCGGGACATTATCATTCAGGCTGATATTTTACATACGCAAGATAGGCTGAATACTTAGTTTTTATCTCTGATTTCTGTGATTTTACTTTCAGACTCTCCATTGTAGTATTTAGTTGTTATAGCTTCTCCTTTTTTTAATTCTTTTATACTTTTAATTGCATTACCCTTATGATAAGTAATGCTGTAACCCCGTTTTAAAATATTTTCAGGATCAAGCAGCTTTATGCTTTTTTCTGCGATTGACAGCTTGTGATGATTATCATGGATCATCTTCCTGAGCTTTTCGCTGAACCTGGCACTTGCGGACTTTAGTTTGTATGATGCCTTGGTATTTAGGTTTTTAAAAGCAGGATATAGTTTTGATTTGTATGAAACAAGTTGTTGTGTTTTGCGGTGTAGTGAGTTGATTACAAGGGGGGGGAACTGCTTTGTTATTCTTTCCGGTCTTAGCTTTTCTTCTCCCAGGTTTTTTCTGACCACTGAAAAAATATCAAGTTTTAGCTTCAGTGTGAAGGCTTCCAGTTCCTGGTAAGAGCTTAGCAGGTATTCCGCAACTGCAGTAGGCGTTTTCAGACTTGCATGTGCCACCATGTCGCAAACAGACTCATCTTTCTCATGCCCTATTCCCGTTATCACCGGCAGTGGAAACTGTGCAATATTACTGCTCAGTAAATAGTTGTTAAAACTGTGGAGGTCTGACTGTGAACCACCACCCCTTATAACTGCCACCAGATCGAAAAGCCCGGCATCCTTGTTTATCCTGTCGAGAGAACTGATAATGGATGAGGGTGATTCCTTTCCCTGAACTATGGATTGATAAAGCCTGGTATAGAACTTATAGCCAAAAGGGTTATTATGCAACTGATCGGTAAAATCTTTATATCCGGCTGCTTTGGCCGAGGAGATAACAGCTATCCGGGCAGGAAGAACGGGGAAGAGCAGTTCCCGGTTCATCTCAAACACGCCATCTTCCTTAAGCTTATTTATTGTTTCCGCTTTCAGCCTGGCCAGGTCGCCCATGGTATATGAGGGGTCTATATCCTTAATGTTAAGACTCAGACCGTATAACTCATGAAACTCTACATTAGCCTTTACAAGTACTTTTATTCCTTGCCTGAGGCTGGTACCGGCAGTGGTCTCGAAATAAGGTTTTAATATCCTGAATGTATATGCCCATATCATGGCCCTTGCTTTGGTATTTATGCTGTCGGTAGCTGCATCTTTTTCAATAAGCTCAAGGTAGCAATGGCCACGTGAATTAATGCTTATCTCATTTATCTCGGCAAGTATCCAAAGGGCAGCGGGGAATGAGTCTTTAATACTGCTTTTTATTTGCAGGTTAAGTTCAGATAATGTGAGTTTGTCAGTCAAGTTTATTTCTCTTGTTATTGAAGTTCACGTCGTTGAGATCGGGATCATTTATTTCCCCTTTGTTTTTTTCATATTCGAGCATCTTAAGCTCAAATTCTCTGTCAAGTTCATCCCTGTTTCCGGCAATGCCATTAATATAATTTATCTCACTTGATTTTTTGGTTTTAGGATCTGTGTACTTCCATATGCCTACCTTAAGGTCGTCTTTATATACCCCGCTTATTTCCACCGTCCCGTCAGGATAATAATTTACAAAATCGCCATTCAGCCTGGCATTTAAAAATCCGGCACTTAAGCGGAGCTGGCCGTTGGAGAACCATATCTTCCATTTGCCGTTCTTAATCCCGTCCTTCCACATCAGTTCCTGGCTGATATTGCCGTCTTCATAGTATTTGATTGAGAGGCCATTCTTGAGACCCTTATGGTAGTTTTCAATATATGAAAGGTAGCCTCCGTAATAGGAGTAATATTTCCAGGTGCTGTCCTTTTTCATTGAAGAGTAATAGCCCTTTGCAGCAGTTTTTCCATTCCTGTAATAATGTGTGACAATGGCCCTTGTTGTGCCCGGCTCATGCTGCATGACTGACTTTAAAGCCCCATCATTATAATAGTACCTGAACTCGCCACGTGGATTGTCATCAAGGAAATTGCCACGGTACCTGAGCTTTCCGTTCTCATAATACTTCTTCCAGTAGCCTTGTTTCTGTCCATGTTCATCAGTCTGGTTAAATATTGTGTCACCGGCTGTAATAATTTCCTGGGCAGATACATTATTATATTGCAAAAGGGAAAAGCTTATAACTAAGAGGAAATATGTTTTCATGGTCATACTGTATTTTTCATATTGTAAAAATAACAAAAAAGTCCGGCAGGAATTCCTGCCGGACTTTTTTATTAAATATATGCTAACTGACTATTTCACTTCTTCAAAGTCAACATCTGTCACCTCATCATCTTTTCCTTTGTTGTCCTGGGGTGGCTGCTCGCCTGCCGGTGCTTCTTCAGCACCCTGTGGCTGACCTGCCTTGTACATCTCTTCCGATGCAGCCTGCCATAAGGTATTAAGCTCGGCTGTGGTTTTATCAATGGCTTCCAGGTCATTATTCTTATGAGCTTCCTTCAGGCTGGTAAGAGCTTTTTCTATAGGTTCTTTTTTGTCAGCAGGCAGCTTGTCTCCGTATTCCTTAAGCTGTTTTTCTGTCTGGAATATAAGGCTGTCTGCAGCATTTACCTTATCTACCTTTTCACGGGCGGCCTTATCGGCTTCCTCGTTAGCCCTGGCTTCTTCCTTCATCTTTGTTATTTCATCATCGCTCAGTCCCGAAGAAGCTTCTATCCTTATGCTTTGTTCTTTACCTGTACCTTTATCTTTTGCCGATACATTTAGTATGCCGTTGGCATCAATATCAAAAGAAACTTCAACCTGAGGAACTCCCCTTGGTGAAGGAGGAATACCGTCGAGGTGGAACCTGCCAATGGTTTTGTTACCCTGTGCCATTGGTCTTTCTCCTTGCAGTACATGTATTTCTACAGAAGGTTGGTTGTCGGCAGCAGTTGTAAAGGTCTCTGTCTTTTTAGAAGGTATGGTTGTGTTGGCTTCAATAAGTTTTGTCATAACACCGCCAAGGGTTTCAATACCCAGTGAAAGCGGGGTTACATCAAGCAGGAGCACATCTTTAACCTCACCGGTGAGCACGCCGCCCTGTATGGCTGCACCAATAGCAACAACTTCATCGGGATTCACTCCCTTTGAAGGGGCTCTGCCGAAGAACTTTTTCACTGTCTCCTGTATGGCGGGTATTCTTGTTGAACCTCCTACAAGCAGCACTTCTTCTACCTCGTTTGCTTTCATTCCGGCATCACTGAGAGCTGATTTACATGGTCCTATAACTGCGGAAATAAGTTTATCTGATAGCTTCTCGAACTGTGCACGGGAAAGTTTTTTTACAAGGTGCTTGGGTACACCGTCAACAGGCATGATATATGGGAGGTTGATCTCAGTATTCGTAGCGCTAGAAAGCTCTATCTTGGCTTTCTCGGCAGCTTCCTTAAGCCTTTGCAGGGCCATGGGATCTTTCCTGAGGTCTATATTCTCGTCTTTCTGGAACTCATCTGCCAGCCAGTCGATTATCACCTGGTCGAAATCATCACCACCAAGGTGGGTATCACCATTTGTTGATTTTACTTCGAAAACACCGTCTCCCAGTTCAAGTATGGAGATATCGAAAGTACCGCCACCAAGATCAAAAACAGCTATTTTCTGGTCTTTTCCTTTTTTATCAAGGCCGTAAGCCAATGAAGCTGCTGTAGGCTCATTAATGATACGTTTAACATTCAGTCCGGCAATCTCACCGGCTTCTTTTGTGGCTTGTCTCTGTGAGTCGCTGAAGTAAGCAGGAACCGTTATTACTGCATCAGACACTTCCTGTCCCAGGTAATCCTCGGCAGTTTTCTTCATCTTCTGCAATATCATAGCAGAAATCTCCTGAGGTGAGAATTTCCTTTCGTCTATTTTTACCCTTGGGGTATTATTGTCTCCTTTTATCACTTCATACGGGACTCTGCCAATTTCTTTAGACATTGCAGAGAATGTTTCACCCATGAACCTTTTTATTGAGGACACTGTCTTGGTTGGGTTTGTAATAGCCTGCCTTTTTGCAGGATCACCAACTTTCCTTTCGCCGTTCTCAATAAATGCAACCATTGAAGGGGTAGTGCGTTTACCCTCACTGTTTGGTATCACTATGGGCTCATTACCTTCCATTACGGATACACATGAATTGGTTGTTCCTAAATCTATACCTATTATTTTACTCATCGCTTTATGTAATTTTAAATTTCTTGTTTTGAGTTTTAAGTTTATAAGATGTTATAAGTTTTTAATTATAAGTTTTATTAATGTTCAGTATTCTTTTTAAACTTTTAATTCCCTTTTGACTAAACAATGATTATGCCAGTATGGAAAACTGCTTTTAAAGTGTTAATTTGACACTTGCAGGCAGCAGGTTTTTCAATGTAAAACAAGTTTTGTGACAAAAAGGCAGACACCTGCTTTCTTTCAATCTTTATTATTATTTTTACCCTGTATATTCAAATAAATCTAATATTTAAAATATGGCACTTCATAAGCAGGTAAGAAAAGTAACCACCCATGTATTAAATGAGATGAAGTTGCGTGGAGAGAAGATAGCTATGCTCACAGCATATGATTATACTCTGGCAAGGATACTTGATCAGGCACAGATAGATGCTATACTGGTAGGGGATTCTGCTTCAAATGTAATGGCAGGTAACGATACTACTATTCCTATCACCCTTGATCAGATGATATATCATGCCTCGTCGGTAGTAAAGGCTGTTTCCAGGGCATTGGTTGTTGTTGACATGCCCTTCGGAACATACCAGGGTAACTCTAAAGAGGCATTATCGTCGGCAATAAGGATAATGAAAGAAACAGGGGCACATGCTGTTAAGATGGAAGGTGGCAAGGAGGTTCTTGAATCTGTTGAGAGGATATTGTCGGCAGGGATACCGGTTATGGGGCATCTGGGACTTATGCCACAGTCTATACATAAGTTCGGAACTTATGTGGTTCGTGCCACCGAGGATGACGAAGCAGATAAGCTTATTGAAGATGCACGCCTGCTACAGGAGGCTGGTTGCTTTGCTATTGTAATTGAGAAAGTGCCTGCCGATCTTGCCAGGAGGGTTGCAGAGGAGATAAAGATACCAATCATAGGCATAGGTGCCGGTTCCCATGTTGACGGGCAGATACTTGTGCTGCACGATATGCTTGGTCTTACACAGGAGTTTTCTCCCCGTTTCCTGAGGCGCTACCATAATCTTAACCAGGAGATACTGGGATCGGTTACACATTATATACAGGATGTAAGAGAAAAGGACTTCCCAAATAAGAATGAGCAATACTAACCTGGTTGTGAGTTTTTAATTTTGAGTTAAGTTTTTTGTTGAGTATTAGTTGAGTTTTTAGTTGAGTTTTAAATTGTGAAGTCTAAGTTTAAAAAATCAGTTTGAAAATTTATTGAAGGGTGAATCTTGATATCCTATACGAGGACAACCATCTTATAGCCGTTAACAAGGGCACATCCGACCTGGTACAAGGAGATAAAACAGGTGATGTGTCGCTTGATATAAGGATCAGGGAATATATTAAGCAGAAATATAATAAGCCGGGAGATGTTTTTCTGGGCATTATACACAGGCTTGACAGGCCGGTAAGCGGGGTAGTGGTATTTGCCCGTACGAGCAAGGCTCTTGGGAGGATGAACCAGATGTTCAGGGAAAGGAGCCTGATGAAGAAGTACTGGGCAGTGGTGTCAGAATCGCCTCCTGCAGATAAGGGAGTGCTTGAGCATTACCTTATAAAAAACCATAAGCAGAACAGATCATATGCCTATGAACGCGAAAAACCAGGAACAAAAAGAGCTGTTTTGGACTATCGGCTGGCTGGACAAAGCAAAGACTATTATTTTCTTGAAATAAACCTTCATACCGGTCGTCATCACCAGATAAGGTGCCAGCTTGCAAAGATAGGATGCATCATAAAGGGAGATCTTAAGTATGGATCAAAACGGTCGGATCCTGGTGGAGGGATACACCTTCATGCCCGCCAGCTGGAGTTTCTTCATCCTGTGACTAAGGAGAAAATAAAGATGGTTGCCGATCCTCCGGCTGAGAATGACAGCTTATGGCAGGAATTCCTTAAGCTTCCAGGCTGTTAAAGTCAAAGCCCATTGGCAGCAACTGCCGGGCACCTTCTACCAGGTGTATTTTCTTTTTGCCGGTTAGTATAAGTCGTATTTTATTATTCAGTCTCGATTCACTTTCTATCATCACCTGCCTGCATGATCCGCATGGATATACAGGCTCGCTTGTTAGTCCCGTTTCACCCATGGCGACAATAGCCATGCTTTTGATTTTTACACCGGGG
This sequence comes from Bacteroidales bacterium, assembly GCA_029932855.1. Lineage (GTDB taxonomy): Bacteria > Bacteroidota > Bacteroidia > Bacteroidales > VadinHA17 > JAYEGO01. Next base: position 134,806 of record JAOZPG010000002.1, read on the forward strand.
TATTGGGCATTGGCATAGAATATGGCCACCCTTTCAGCACATAGTCCCGAAGGGTAGGCGGCATTTTCCTGGTTGCTGCCATTTATCACCTGCCCGTTCTCAAGTAGCAGGGAAGCACCTACCCTGAAGCCGGAATAAGGTGAATAAGATCTTTTAGCCGCCTCCATGGCATTCTTTACCAGGGCTTGTTCATCTTTGGGCAGATCCGATATTCCGGAAAGCTCCCGGATCTTGGTAATTATCTCAATATTTTTCATTAGCTTAAAATCTTGTAATTATCTGATAATATAGTAATTAAAAATTAAAGAATTAACGTAACCGTTCGTTACACTCGTTCTCTCAGGAACTTTATTAATCGAAACTTCACAAAAAGAAATGATTCAAATAAGTTCATATTCAATTCATTTTATGATATTTTCAATCTAAATAGTGCCAAATAAAAATACTGGTAAAAATTGGAATAATTCCTTTTAGCAATAATTAAAAATGCAATAAATAAACTTTGCTGATTTTTTAATCTTAAAAGCCGGCATTTTATTAGCACAAAAACCAGGATATGTATTATTTGAAAATAATGTAAATTAGTCCCTTGAAACAGAACTAAGATCATAATGACAATCCCAATATTCATGACACGGAAGTTTTTTCGTTTTGCTGCATTTATATTAATTGTTTCCCAGCTTATCCTTTCCTGCAAGACTGCAAGAAATGTTTCCGGCACTTATGTATCGCAGTCCAGGCAGGATTATATAGTTAAGTATAAGGACTGGGCCATAGATGAGATGAACAGGACCGGTATTCCGGCCAGTATAACTCTGGGACAGGGAATACTTGAGTCGGGAGACGGCAACAGCCGGCTTGCCAGGGAGGCAAACAATCATTTTGGGATTAAGTGTCATGACGACTGGAAAGGCAAGACGGTAAGGCATGATGATGATAAGAGGAAGGAATGTTTCAGGAAATATGATTCTGTAAAGGATTCCTATAGGGATCATTCCGATTTCCTGAAGGGCAAACAGCGTTATGCTTTTCTGTTTGATCTGAAGCCTACGGATTATAAAGGATGGGCAAAGGGACTAAAAAAGGCGGGTTATGCCACCCACCATGATTATTCAGGCATGCTTATTAAGATAATCGAGGAAAACCGGTTGTATATCTATGATAAGGAAAATAAGTATGCTGAGGCAGAGGTAAACGACAGTTCACAGGCAACAGTAAATATTAAAGCTGCCGGGGATGCAGGCTCTGGTGTTGAGGGTGCTGCGGTTGTTGGCATGGATCAGGCCCTGCCTGATGGCAGGCAGGAGTTTAGCGGTGATTTTCATATGTCAGCGGGAGGGAGGGAGATAAGAAGCATAAACAGGGTGGAATACATTATTGCAAAGAAGGGTGATAGCTTTGCCAGCCTGACAAAAGAGCTGGAGAAGATATCATGGGAGCTTCCAAAGTATAATGAAATGTCTAAAACTGCTGTATTAACGGCCGGTCAGACCATTTACCTGCAGCCAAAGAGAAAGCAGGCCGAAAAAGGTTTTGATTTTCATATTGTAAAAGAGGGAGAGACTATCTGGTGGATATCCCAGCTTTACGCTATCAGGAAAAGCAGCCTGCTTAAGTACAATAATATTAAAGAAGGGGAAGAACCCATGGCAGGTGCAAAGATAATCCTCAGGAAAGGGCTTAATTGATTTAAGAAATATTTCAGGAGTCTTGATTTTTAGTTTGAATTGTAATAACTCATACGGTTAGAATTTAGTTTATTAAGATACTGGGATTTCCTTTTTAAGATCCGTCCCTGCTTTTAAAGAAATTGTAATGTGTGTATTGCATATAAGGGGAGATTGATCATCCAGTCTTCTTCCCTGTGATCTGCCATTGATGTTCTTATGGCTTTTGTTTGTGGGTATTTCTGAATAAACAGCTTTAGACTTTTTGCTTTCAGGTTCTCTTCAGCTTTGACTTCTACCGGAAAAATAGTCCCCGATCTTTGCACAACAAAATCCACTTCGGCTTTTCCTGCCGAAGCTGTCCAATAATAAACAGAAACATCAGCTAAGTCATTTAATTGCTGCAATACGAATTGCTCAGTCAATGCACCCTTGAATTCTTCAAATATTTTATTGTCCTTAAGTAAAGTGCGTGCATCTATATTCACCATTGCTGCCATCAGACCTATATCGACAATGAAGAGTTTGAAAGCATCAAGGTCCTCATATGCCTTTAATGGTATGCCTGGTTTTGTTATCCGGCTGATTTTATATATTAAACCACTATCAGCCAACCAGGAAAGAGCCAGCTCAAAGTCTTTGGCTCTTGACCCTTTCTTTAAAACCCCGTAAATGAATTTTTTGTTTTCTTTTGCCAGCTGAGAAGGAATAGAGTTCCAGAGCATCCTTATTCTGGGTACTATTCTGCTTGGGGCATGTTTGGAGAAATCCTGTTCATATCCAGCAAGTATCCTGTTTTGAATTTGCCTTACCCTCCCATAATCACCATATTTTATATATGACATAAGTGCTTCCGGCATTCCCCCTGTAAAGTAATATTGTTTGAGCAACTGCTTATACTTAATTTTAAAACTGCGTATTAATCTCCAATCCTGTTTTTCAGTTAACTGAAGCAGGGATTGCTGGTCCATTGCCAAAAGAAACTCGGGAAAGCTCAGAGGATGCAGGTCCAGAAGATCTACTTTTCCAACCGGAAATGATGTATTCTTATGCAAAGTTATACCCAGCAAGGAGCCCGCAGCAATAATATGATACTGCGGAGCAGTTTCATAAAAATATTTCAATGAAGTAATACAGCCCTCAGCTTCCTGTATTTCGTCCAGTATTATTAAAGTGTTTTTGTCTGAGACAGGAATACCGGTCTCAATTTGAATGGCTGAAACAATGCGTTCTATATCGTAGTCGTCTATGAACAGGTTTTTAAGGTGTTTTGAGCTTTCAAAATTTATATATGCCGTTTGATAATACTTATTGCGGCCGAACTCCTTCATAAGCCAGGTCTTTCCAACCTGACGTGCACCTCGCACAATAAGCGGTTTCCTGTCATCTTTTTCTTTCCAGTCATAAAGATATTGCATTGCCATTCTTTCCATGATGAACTGATTTACTAATTATATCTTGTGTAAAAGTACAAAAAAACGAATGAATATTCATGCATGCTTACAAAAAAACGAATGAAAGCATATGTCTAAATACAATAATAAGAACGAAAAAATGTATGAAAGTACAATAATACGGACGAAATATTGTGCTTAATGCATCCAGCCGCTTACAGAGTTACCTCTAAGGAAATCTTCTATGGCCATTCTTTTCTTTCCGGGCACCTGCAATTCTTTGATATGCAGGAAGCCGCCATTTACTGCCACTTTAAGATAGGTTTTATTGTCGGTGTGGAGAGAGGGGACAGGGGCCTTATGTTTGCCGGATTCCTTTTTAGTTGAGAATATCTTTACAGATATTTCCTTTCCGCTACTATTTCCGGTTTTATCATCTGTTAAATTTTCTGAGCCGTCTTTAATTTTTGTTCTGGCGCCGGGAAAAGGAGAGAGGCCCCTTATAAAGTTGAAAGTATTTTCAATGCTGTCAGTCCAGTCAATCTCGCAGTCTTCGGGGAATATTTTAGGGGCTATTTTTGGTGCCCTGCCAAGTCTGTCAAGCAGTTCGGCCTGGTTTAGCAGGTCAGGGTGGGTTTTTATGTCCGGTCCGTATTTTTCAATTTTCCTAATGGTTTGTACCAGTAGTTCACTGCCCTTTTCCATAAGCTTGTCATGCAACATTCCGGCATCCATATTATCGGAGATACCAACTTTTTCCTGCATGATTATCTTTCCTGTATCTATCTCCTTTTCAATAAAGAAAGTGCTTATGCCTGAAAGGGTTTCGCCATTTATTATTGCATGATTAATTGGAGCGGCTCCGCGGTAATCGGGCAGGAGTGAGGCATGCAGGTTGATTGTGCCCAGCGGGGGCATGGCAAATACCACTTCCGGGAGCATCCTGAAGGCAACTACCACAAAAAGGTCGGCACTATAAGATTGCAGATCATTAATGAAAGCAGGGTCTTTCAGGTTTGTGGGTTGCAGCAGGGGGAGCCCGGCCTGTTCGGCATATTCTTTAACTTCAGATTTGCGGACTTTTTTACCCCGTCCCGCAGCCTTGTCGGGAGCGGTAATGACACAACTAATATTTATACCTTCTTCCTTCAGTTGCCTTAGCGAAT
>JAOZPG010000002.1:139132-168179 GCA_029932855.1 Bacteroidales bacterium
GGCTTTACCAGTTCAAGAAAGTGGCCCATCTTTTCTTTTTTTGTTTGCAGGTAAAATTCATTATGTGGATTTGGGGGAACTTCAAGATGAACCACCTCAACTATCTTTAGTCCGTAGCCCTGCAGTCCTGCTCTTTTAACAGGATTATTTGTCATTAGCCTTATGTTTCCCAGTCCCAGTTTTCTAAGGATATTGGCACCTACGCCATAGTCCCGCTCATCCTCATTAAAGCCCAGTTCAATATTTGCCTGCACAGTGTCTCTTCCTTCCTCCTGCAGCTTATAGGCCTTAATTTTGTTGAACAGTCCTATGCCCCGGCCTTCCTGGTTCATGTAAAGCAATACACCTTGACCTTCATGGTCTATTTTTCTCATTGCTTCGTGCAACTGGCTGCCGCAGTCGCACCTCATGGAACCAAAAATATCGCCGGTAACGCATGATGAGTGTACCCTTACAAGCACATTATCTTCTTTGGTCCAGCTTCCCTTACAGAGTGCCACATGTTCAAGTCCGTTTGATAACTGCCTGAAGGGAATGAGGTTGAAATTCCCGTATTTTGTGGGAAGCTTCACCTCTACACCCATTTCCACAATATTTTCATGCTGAAGCCTGTATGATATCAGGTCGCGGATAGATATTATCTTAAGATTAAATTTCCTGGCTATCACCTGTAGCTGGGGCAGCCTTGCCATGCTGCCATCCTCATTCATTATTTCCACCAGCACACCCCCCGGTTTCAGTCCCGCCAGCTTTGTCAGGTCGACTGCAGCCTCTGTATGGCCTGCCCTGCGGAGAACACCCCTTGACCTGGCCTTCAGCGGGAAAATATGTCCCGGCCTGCCCAGGTCCTCTGCCTTGCTTGAAGGATCCACAAGAGCTTTGATGGTCATTGCTCTGTCTGATGCCGATATGCCTGTTGTACATGCTTCATTAATCAGATCGACCGATACCGTGAAGGGTGTTTCATTATAAGAAGTGTTTTTACCTACCATCATTTCGAGATCCAGTATATCACACCTTTCCTCTGGCAGTGCGGCACATATAAGTCCCCTCCCGTGGGTGGCCATAAAGTTTACCATCTCCGGAGTGACCATCTCTGCTGCAGCAATGAAATCTCCCTCATTTTCCCTGTCAGCATCATCCACGACAATTACCACTTTCCCCTTATTTATTTCTTCAATAGCCTCCTCAATTGTGTTCAGGCCCGGGCCCGGATAATTATCAGGAAGAATACTATTATTGATTTCTTTTTGTTGGTTGCCAGACATTTGATTTTATTCCTTTTAAGTACCAGAAGAAACCTGCAAATATTGCAAGATTTGTATTATAAAAATGAGTAATGAACCGCAAAATTACTATATGTATTTGGAATTTCCTTAACAATGAATCGATAAAAGGAATAAGCATTAATGTGGCCTGTATATAGAAGAGGATACGGAACAAGGGATAGTCAAAATTCATTATACTGCTTAACAGTGTCAGCAGCAGGAAAAATGGTCCCATCCATCTCAATACTTTATGAGACAGGAAACAAAATCCTACGGGCTTATAAAATCTAAGCAGCAGGTGAGAGAAGCGGGCAAGGTTTTGGAAATTTCCGGCAGATATGCGCATTTTCCTTCTGAACTCTTCTTTCCAGTTATTAGATACATCCTCAGTTGCCAGTGACTCATTGTCACAAACGGATCCTGCTCCCGATTCCAGGACTTTCATATTAATATAAAAATCATCCACCAGATGGTTTTTTGGGACGGGACTGAATAGTTCCTTTCTTATTGCATAAAAGGCACCCGAGGGACCCATCATGCTTTTCCATATCAGACCTTCCATCTGTTTTAGCCTGGTCTCCCATTGAACATAGGTCTTTTCCTGTCTGGATATTCCGCTGCTTTTTAGTCCCCTGTGTCTTAACATAGAATCAACCAGTCCTATGGAATCGTTCTTAAAGTTTCGTATAAGCATCTTCAGGCTGGAGGGTTCATGCATTATATTGGCATCTGTAATAACAAGAATCCTGCCCCCGGCTTTTTCGGCAAGGCTGTTAATTATCTCCACCTTTCCTCTTCTTTGAGGTAAAATTCTGAACTTAATAATGTTGTTAGCTGCAGCAAAGCCTTCTATTATTCTGTTTGTATCATCTGTTGATGCATCCGAGCTAATAAGTATTTCAAGTTTTCCATCGGGATACTTTAGTGCCAGCAGGTTTTCCAGTTTCTCCTTTATCACAGCTTCCTCGTTATAAACGGCAAGCAGTATAGATGCTTTGGGGAATTCACCGTCAGTAGTATAATGTTCTGTATTGTTATTCTTAGCTCTGCTTGCCAGGGAAAGAATAAGAGGGTATAGCAGGTAGTGGTATAGCAGCAGGAAGAAAGATATCCCGAAAATTATGTGCCAGGTCATTTATCAGCCGGTTTTAGGAAATCGTACAGTTTTTCACTAAGAACAAAGATATCGTAATTTTTTCTCACAAAGTCAATGGCCTCTCCTGAAATTCCGGTAGCCAGGGATGGGTCTTTAATAAGGGAAGCGATCATCTCTATTATTTTTTGGGGATTATCTTCAATAAAGAGATGCCTGTTATTTTCGGCAGCTATTCCCGATGCTGCCACAGAAGTGGCAATGATCACCTTGCCCATGGCCATTCCCTCTATTATCTTAACCCTCATACCGCTTCCCGAGAACAGGGGTACAATCATCATTATGCCCATGGAGAGGAACTCTTTTATATCTTCTACTTCCCCGTGAAATACTATCCCTGGCATTCTGAGTGATCTTTTTAATTGTTCCGAGGGGTTCCTGCCGGCAATATGCAACTTAAGGCCGGGAAACTGTGACCTTAGTTCTGTCCATGTCCTTTCCAGGAACCATTTCAGTCCGTTTATGTTTGGCTGCCAGTCAAGGGCTCCAAGGAACAATATATTGTTTATATCCGGATTGTGGCCCTTTCTCAGGTAAGTGTCCTGATCGAGGCTGAAAGGGAAAGTGAACAGGGGTCCCGAATAATTATGTTTCCTGAATGCGCTGGTATCCTTATCGCTTATGCTTATTAAGCCGTCATAGCTGTCAAGCATTTTAATCTCGAAACTCTTAATTCTTTTAGCCAGCAGTCCGTAGTATTTCTTTTTCAGCCATCCGTAAGTATTTTTTTGCAGGCTTTCCCATATGCGGTATTCAACATTATGTGCCCTCATGATTATGCGTCCTCCGAAATGTGATTTTATGGTATCTATATAGATAGCCAGGGGCAGGCCCTCAAGTATTATCAAATCGTATGAGTGCTTGTGAAGCATGTCTTTAAGTTTGCGTCTGAACTTATCTGAGTCAAAGCGTACAATATTGTAAGGCATGGAGGAGAAGAGCAGGTTGCTTAGCATTGTGATATAGCTTATGCTTGTATCTACGGCTATGGCTGTCAGGCTGATCTTTTCATTCAAAGCATCACTCCCTGCCGGCAGGAAAGGCGGCAGGGAGATGTCTTTAACATAATGCTTGAAGGTGTTGAGGCTAAGTATGTCTATCCTGGCACCCACGGTTGCCAGTCCCCTGGCCAGGTTCCATGTAGCCAGTGCCCCCCCGTCTTTTGGAGGATATGGGATCTTATTGCATAATTGAAGGATTCTCATGTGCCACTTTCACTATTCTTGTTAAGCTTTATCCCCAGTCGTTTCATTATTTTATTAGGCCATTCAAAGTATCTTTCAATATTGAATATGGAGGAATCGTTGGTTGACTTGATGGTGAGGAACACTCCTATGGGTACGAGTAAGAATGATGAAAGCCACATTCCTGTGAAAGGACCCAGCACATCCTGTCTTACAAATTTCTCGGCCGACATTGAGGTGATATGGTAGAAGAGGAAGAAAAGCACAGAAACAACCACCGGCATTCCCAGTCCCCCTTTACGTATTATGGCGCCCAGCGGGGCTCCTATGAAAAAGAATATTATACATGCAAAGGAAAGGGTAAATTTCCGGTGCCATTCAATTTTGTACCTGCTTATTCTCTTTTCTTTTGCCATCATGGTATTCTTAGATGTTATCAGAAAGCTTTTTGTTGCCCTGGCCCTGGTAAGTGTCTTGGTAATATATGTTTCCTGTTCCCTTTGTGAGAGTGATGCCAGTATTTCCCTTGGATTGAATGCTACAGAGTCGCTGACTTCAGTATTGTCCCTGGCTGTCTTATGATATTTTTTAAGCCGGGGTATTGCAATTAGCAGCTGGTTTTTGCTGAGGTTGTTTTTTGTAATTTTCTTCCTTTCGTTAAGCTGGATATTCAGCGAATCTGTAAAATGTTCAAGCTGTTGCAGGTTAAGCATGGAATAATTGCTCTTGAAAAGATCCTCATTAGTACGGTTAAGGCCAAAACCTGTAAGCTCCAGGATTACTTCCTGCTTTTTGAAATGATCTTTCCTCTGGGGAAAAGATTTATCTTTTGCCCTGGCCCTCCTGTCCTTTGCATCGGAGAGCTCTTCATAGGAGTAGCCGTTGTATAGAGTAAGTACGATATTTTGTTCGTCTGCAGTCATGCGCATATAGCCTGAGTCGGCATAGGTTACGGCAATATTCCCGGCTTTCCGGGTATGATCGTAGATAAGTATCTTTTTCAGGAGGTTGGTCTTAAAGTCTTTTTCAGCAATCTTTATGCTGTATCCTTCTATGCCGTTATAAAACTGGCCGACGGTAATATTAAACTCAGGTCGTTGCCTTCTGATATCGTAGAGCAGGGAACGAGACTTAAGGTTGGTAATGGGAAGTATGTTGTTTGAGAAATAAAAGGCAGTACCACCTATTAATATCACAAATACAAACAAGGGCATCAGGAAGCGTTGCAGGGATACTCCTGCCGATTTTATTGCTGTAAGTTCCATGTTCTCGCCAAGGTTGCCGAAGGTCATCAGGGCAGCAAGCAGTATGGCCAGAGGCAGGGCCATGGGAATAAAGCTCAGGGAGAAATAAAACAGCAGTTCGCCAATGGTATAGAAATCCAGGCCTTTGCCTACCAGGTCGTCTATATACTTCCAGAGGAACTGCATCACCATGATAAAGAGTACGATAAGAAAAGTAAGAACCATTGGTCCTAAAAAAGAAACTACCAAATATTTGTGTAATTTTTTCATTACTTGCTTTATCCCCGGGAGGCGGTTTAGCAGTTAAACGGCAGGAATGGCTATAATATTATAGTCCCAGTATATGTTTGAGGCTGGATACCTGTGTGTCCCATAGTTCCTTTGCATCTTCCAGTTCGTCTTCCTCTGCAAAATCGGTAATAAGCAGGGCCAGGTCATTCGTAAGTTCTTCAACCTGTATCCTGAATTCAAAGTAAGTTTTGGGATCCTCATCATCCAGCCAGTGGAACCTTGTGAAATGTCCTTCTTTCCTGAGTATCATTTCGGCTGTTTGTTCTGCTCCTTCCCATATAAAAGTATATTTCTTGCCATTTACCTGTACATCGTCAGCAAACCATTCAGATAATCCTCCCGCTGAAGCCAGTCGTGAGAAAAGGACTTTTGGTGAGGTATTAAAGGTATATTCAAGTTCGAATTTTGTCATGGTTCCTTCAGTATTTCAATCTTCGTTATTATGTGTGCTCTACCGCAATATAGGTAAAAAAGGGATAAAAAAAAATGTAAATATATAATTGTCATGAATATTGCGAACTGTCTGCTGTGGGCAGCAGGCTGCAGGATTAATTTTTTATGGAAAGACTGCAAAAAACAAAATGAAATTTCACCTCAGATCAGGACATAGCAAGTTTATGAACAAAATGAATACACCTTAGGATAGTATTTTTATGGAGCCTTTATATTGTTTTCATAAAAAACTTTATGTAGGTTTGCAGCCCGAAAAAAGGAAGAAAAATTGGCGAGATAGCTCAGATGGTTAGAGCGCATGATTCATAATCATGAGGTCCCGGGTTCAATTCCCGGTCTCGCTACAAAGAGATATCAAATAACCGGTATGAAGCCGGTTTTTTGTTTTTACAGGCTGGTTATTCCTGCAAATATTTGTTTCTTGCAAAGAATTAAACTGAAGTGTTGAATAAGTATAATAATCGGTAATGATCAAATATAAAATAATAAAAATAATAGGCCTGGTTTTTTTATCTGTATTAATTTCTTCATGGGGATATGTCGGACACCGAAAGATCAGTTATAATATTTCATCTTCTTTTAATGATGAGATGTCGCAGTTTGATGATTGGGTGCAGTTTCTTACAGATCATTCATCGGATGCAGATTACAGGAAGAATGATGATCCTGATGAGGGGCCAAAGCATTATATAGATATTGATAATTATTCTGTGTTTGTTTCTACAGGAAGGATCCCTCAGACCCTGGATTCCTGTATAACTGAGTATGGGAGTACTTTTGTTGATAATAATGGTTATCTGCCATGGGCAACATTGGATGCCTATGATACACTGGTGCAATGTTTTATAAGAAAAGACTGGGAGAAAGCAAAGCTTGTTGCAGCAGATATTGGACATTATGTGGGAGATGGTCACATGCCTCTTCATATTACAAAAAATTATAATGGGCAGTTAAGTGGAAATGATGGTGTGCATTCCAGATATGAATCCAATATGGTAAATACATACCAGGATCAAATCATTTATGGTGGTAGTCCGGCAGAAAAATTAGAAGATGTCAGGGATTATATTTTTTCATATATCTATCACAATTATTCGAATGTTCAAACGATTATAGATGCGGATGATGAAGCCAAAATAGTGTCGGGCGGATCGTATAATACACTGTATTATGAAACATTATGGAAGCTGACCGGAGATATGACCATTGAATTGTTTAGTGAAGCATCACATGCGATTGCAAATCTGCTGTATACTGCCTGGAGTGAGGCAGGGAAACCTGATCTGGACAGTAATGTCTCTGCATTTACCATGGAAGCAAATGTGTTTGAAGATATTGTTGTCTTTCCTAATCCGTGTAGGAATTCAGTTCGATTAAGATTTGAATTAAACACAAGAGAACATATCTATATCAAAGTAATGTCTGCAGAGGGCCGTTTGATTAGCATTTTATCGGATGAAAAAATGGATGCCGGTAAGCATGAAGTAATATGGAGAAGCGAGGGTGTTGTTCCCGGTACATATTTTATTCTTGTATGGATAGGTGATGAAATGCAGCTAAGAAGAGTAGAAAAGATGTAATTTTTGTTTCTCCTGATCTCTCTGCTATGTGGATTATTTGAAACAGGCAGAAGGCTGATCAGGCTATCTTATCAATCAGCTGTTTAATATCATTGTCCATAGCAGTTTTAGTGCAGGCAGAAAGGTCTGGATTCTCGAATTCAGAGTCCTGAATTACCATGCTTATCACCTCTGAGAACTTTTTCGGACTTGCAGTGGCTAGGAAAATACCTGTTTCATTTTCTTTAAGGGCTTTTTGAAGACCCAGCTTGCCTATGGCAGAATGGGGATCGAGCAAGTGTTTGTTCTTACTGTAGCAGGATGCTATCTCTGTAAGTGTCTCCTCATCACTAAAGCTGTAAGCACTTATTTCAGAGCTTATAGCAGCATTATCCCTTTTATAAATGTGGTGTATGCGCTCAATATTGCTGGGAGCACCAACGTCCATTGCATTTGAATATGTCTGCACTGAGGCCTTGGGACTATATTTCCCGGTTTCAATATATTTAGTAAAAGTGTCGTTAGAGTTATTTGAAGCAACAAAACGCTTAATGGGGAGTCCCATTTTCTTTGCTATCAGTCCTGCTGTAAGATTGCCTAAATTTCCTGAGGGAACAGATACCACAGTACCGCGATCTGAGATCTCCCCGAGAGCCTTAAGCTGCTTATATGCAAAGAAGTAATAAAGCATCTGTGGCAGCAGGCGGGCAATATTTATCGAGTTGGCAGAGCTTAGTCTTACTTTCTCCTGCAGCTTCTTATCCTCAAAGGCCATTTTTACAAGGGTCTGGCAGTCATCAAAATTACCGTTCACCTCAATAGCCTCAATGTTTTCTCCCAGCGAACATATCTGATATTCCTGGTAGGGGCTTATCTTTCCCTTTGGAAAGAGTATTTTTACCGAAATACCAGGCATCCTATAGAAACCATGGGCAACTGCAGATCCCGTGTCCCCCGATGTGGCAACAAGCACAACAGTCTTTTTCCCGCTGTCATCTTCGAAATGAGAAAGACATCCCGACATAAACATGGCACCCACATCCTTGAATGCCTGTGTAGGGCCATGAAAGAGTTCCAGCGAATATATTCTTTTCTCTACCTTAACTACAGGTATAGGAAAACTAAGGGTCCTTGAAATTATTCCCATAAGCTGTTCATCATTTAAAGAGTCGCCAACAAAAGGTTTAAGTAGCCTGAATGCTATTTCCTTATCATCCGGCTTTTCAATATCCTTGAAAAAAGAGGAGGGAAGCAGCGGAATGTTTGCAGGCAGATACAATCCTCCGTTTGTGCTTAAGCCGTTTAAAACAGCCTCTCTAAAACTTATTCTTTCTTCGTTTGGTCGTGTGCTTATATAATACATTTTTATATTCTTTGTCAGGATTGTTTCGCTGCCGGATTCATTATTATTCCTTGTTTGCATTGTTAAATTATTCGGGCTCCACTGTCTTCTACAATTGCGTTGCAGTAAGTTATTACATTCATACCGGAACCTTTATATACCTTTTCCAGTTTAGTTCTTATGATCTCAGCTTTATCTTCTCCATGTGCTATAGCGAAGACCGATGGTCCCGAACCGGAAATTCCAAAGGCAAGAGCTGAGTTTTGCAAAGCTGTTTCCTTAAGCTCCCTGAACCTGGGGATCAAAATGCTTCGCATGGGTTCCACAACCATGTCCTTCATTGAAGCAGAAAAAAGATCGAGGTCCTTTTTATAGAGGCTGGACACAAAGGCACCCATATATCCCAGTTGCCGGCTGTATATCTCCTTTGATACAGAGTCTTTAAGTATTTTTCGTGCATCAGAGGTATTTATCTTGATCCCGGGAAGCAGGGTGACAGCATACAGATCATCAATTATGGGCAGTTGTAATATTTCTTCGGGACTTTTTCCGGAAGACAGCACAATCCCTCCCAGCAGGGAGGGAGCAACATTATCCACATGGGCAGTGCCGCAAGCGATCTTTTCGCCCAGTGCGGCAAAGTGTATAAGTTCCCTGCGGGAATAAGGAGCACCAACAAGCTCGTTATATCCAAATGCTGCCGCAGCGCTGCTGGCACTGCTTGAACCCATTCCGCTGCCCGAAGCAAAGCCTTTTTTGATAACAATATCAAGCCCCCTTTTATCCTTAACTGCCTTTTGCATTGCTGCAATTACAACGGAACAGGAGTTTTTATCAGTCTCATAAGGCAGATCAGGCCCATTAATTATTTTACTTATCTTATTTTTCCCCGAGTTGTTAAATTCCAGTATTAGCTCATCACCAATATTATTAAGCGATAATCCTAAAACATCATAACCAACATTAAAATTACCTATGGTTGCTGGTGCAAAAACTTTTATTTGTTTCATATTTTTATGTAAGGAGATACTAGTGCCCCCGAATTTTATAACTAATATAAGGGGATATTTTTTAGTAATGGACAAAGAATATTTAAAATTTGCCGGTTTTAGCAAATACCACGAATGGACTGTATAATATAGTTTTATTACCCCCTAGGGGGTTGTAGTGCTAGTAGTTGTGCCCTGGATGGCAGCAAAAAAGGAGTGCTTATGTTTTTTAACTAACATTAGACTGTAAACCTACATAAGTTTTTTTTATTTTTAGAATTAAATTCAAACAAATAACTATATATCATGCGTTCAATAATAAGTTTTTTTCTTGGAGTATTTATTGTTTCCATAACAGCAAATGCTACCGAAATTCCTGTTGACAGCTGGCTGAGTGCCGGCCCTTTTGAGGTGTTTAAACCTGCCTGGATAGAAGGGGCTAACATTAAGAAGGAGGAGTACAGTGAGGAGTTCCTTCTTAAGCAATTGTATCTAGATCTTAAGGATATGAGGCCTTCGGAAGGTATGGAATTTCTCTGGTCTGGTAAAAAGCCGGGAAAATGGGCAAAGATGCATGTCAGCAAGGGAGACAGGATAAGCATTAAGCCGGACAGAAAAGCTGAGTTTCAGCTATCATACAGCAGTTTTTATGTTGAATCAGACGGACTAAATAAGTATAACCTTACAGTTGAATCGCCTCAGATGTTTGAGATTTTTCTTGACGGCAAAATGATAAAATCCACCGGTAGCCTGGGATCAATTGAGCATCCCAACAAAAGCATGCTTAGCCTTGATCTCGACAGGGGCAAGTTTGTGGTGGTGGTTAAGTCATTGTTTATTAAAGGCGATGAAGATAGCTGGAACTTAAAGGCAAGTCTGACGGGAACACTTGACTCTGACCCGGTATTGAGTATTTTGCCCCGGGAAAGGATGGATATACATCACCTGCTGGAAGGCACGAAGCTGAGATCGGTTTCACTGTCAGCAGACGGGGAACTGGCAATTATAACATACAGCCGCATAGATACAAAAACAGGGAAGACAACACGCTGGACAGAGATAAAGGAGATGGCAACAGGCAGGCTGATTCAGAGCTTCCGGAAAGGAAGCACCACGGGATATTCATGGATGCCCAAAGGGCAAAAACTTTATTACAGGATAAAGACAGAGAATGGCTCATCACTGTGGGTTTATGATATTGAAAAAGGAACAGAATATGAGGTTCTGAAGAACATTAAAGAGCTGGGTTCATTACAATGGGCCAATGATGAGAGTTTTATTATTTATAGCATTTCGGAAAAAGGAGATAAGAAGGAGAAATCGTCACTTCTATATATGGATGAGCTTTATAACCGTACATTTAGTGAGAAGGAAGAGAGTTTCCTTTATAAATACGATATAAAGTCAGGAATAAGCACAAGGCTTACATTTGGAAATACAGGCACATTGTTAAGCGATATCAGTCCTGATGGCCGTTATATAGTCTTAAATATCTCAAAACCCATTGACCAGCGTCCTTTTGGTGAGCATAAGCTGGTGCTTATGGACCTTCAGGAAAATAATGCCAAGCTGCTGTGGGAATCCAAAAGCTGGGGACGGGAAGGCTCAGTGCAGTTCTCACCCGATGGCAAAAAACTTCTTACCTATGGTGGTCCTGACTGTTTCGACGGAGTGGGAAGGAATATAGCTGAAGGACAGATAGCCAATAACTACGATACACAGCTATTTATTTATGATCTTGAAAGCGGAAAGGTTGATCCCATTACAAAAGATTTTGATCCTTCGGTAAATTCTGCTTACTGGCACCCGCTTGATAATAATATCTATATAAGTGTGGGAGAGGAGATTTATGGCAGGGTCTATAGCTGGAATGAAAAAGAAAGGAAGTTCAATAAACTGAATACAGTTTCTGAGGTGGCAGGGGGTTTTGATGTGGCTGAAAATGCCGCAGTGGCAGTCTATACCGGCAACCAGCAGGGAATGCCGGACAGGGCATGGTTAATGGACCTGCAGGATGGCAGCAATAAGCTAATTGACACAAGGGAGTATGATACATATAAAAATGTAGATTTCGCAAAGTCGGAGGAATGGGACTTTACAGCAAAGAGTGGAACCAAGATAAGAGGATACTTTATCTATCCCCTTAATTTCGATCCGGCAAAGAACTACCCTCTTATTGTAAATTATTACGGGGGTACCTCGCCGGTAGAGAAAAGCTTTGGGGGACGTTATCCCCAGGATATATGGGCAGGGGAGGATTATGTTGTTTATGTGCCCCAGCCAAGCGGAGCCACGGGATTCGGACAGGAGTTTTCGGCCAGGCATCAGAACAATTGGGGGATAACAGTTGCAGACGAGATTATTGAGGGTACGGAGAAGTTTATGCAGGCACATAGCTTTGTTGACAAGGAAAGGGTAGGATGTATTGGAGCTTCTTACGGGGGATTTATGACCATGTTGCTTGCAACGCGTACCGATATCTTTGCCTGTGCCATATCTCATGCGGGCATAAGTTCCATAAGCTCATACTGGGGTGAGGGCTATTGGGGATATATCTATTCTTCAGAGGCTACCGGTGGGTCATATCCATGGAACCGCAGGGATATATATGTTGATCAGAGTCCCCTGTTTAGTGCGGATAAGGTGAATACACCATTGCTCCTGCTGCATGGTTCCAAAGACACCAATGTTCCCCTGGGCGAATCGCTGCAGTTATGGGTAGGTTTAAAGATACTCGGCAAGCCCGTGGAGATGGTGCAGATAGAAGGGGAGGATCATCATATTCTCACATATTCGAAGCGTATTGAATGGCACAATAGCATTATGGCCTGGTTTGATAAATGGCTTAACGATAAGGGAGCAGACTGGAAAACACTATTCCCGGAGAGTAAGCTTTAATAGTCAAAATCAATATACCGCGACAGCAGAATTGATCTTTTATCTTTCAGATTGACCTTTGCCATGCATATCATAGGGGCCGGAGCAGAGATATCTATAGAGTAATTCTCATTACTGTTTGTTTTTACTACAGGCTTTTTAAAGAATTCTCTGCCAAGCTCATACTCAACATCCTCTATCTGGTTTAATGTAAGGGGACCCTCTCCGTGTTGAAAGAGCTTTATTCTTACATCAGCTACCTGTCCTTTTACTGTTGACGGCCTGGAAATATGTGAAAGGAAGAGGCCGGAGTTGGCATGGTACTCAGAAACTATCTTTTCTTCAAGCTTGGAGTCTTCGCCGCCCCCGATACTCGCAGACATATCCAGATTTTCAGGATAAAAATCTTCAAATTTCTTATCAATATATTGAAGGTAATCTTTTCCTGACAGCATCTCGGGACGGAATTTTGTTTGCATAAGGAATATCAGGATTACAAACACTATTACCGAGATAAGCCCGGCAATAACAAGCATGGGCCTTATCCACGGAGGATCGGAAATTTGTGTTGCCGTGGCAAAGAAGGTTCCTGTGAGGAGCAACAAGGCAACGAACCATACAGCAAGCAGTTGAATGGGTGTGGTAACTTTTTCCGGTTTTATTTCATGTGTTTTCATATTCCAGGTAAAAGATTAGGATTATTCTTGTTAATTCTTCAAATAAAGATACTTAAGATATCTGTTAGTTCAAATTCAACGATTCGCAAATGTTTAAGCAATTAGGGATGCCAGAAATAGATGTGAATTCCTTATTTCAACAATTCTATCACCTCGCCGGTATTCATGCTTCTTAGTTTGTCTCCCAGTTTCCTTTTCAGGTAGTTGAAAGGCTGCAGTCCTGTACAGTGGCCGGTATAGAAAACAGAACTACTTTTCTCTATTTCTGATGAAAGCCTGTCGAGGTAGTCTTTTGTTTCATTTTTTCGTAATGCAGGGTTGTATGTATGAAAGCCACCAAGTACGGCATCTATTTTTCTCCCGTTCAATACCTTAAGGGCTTTTCGGTACATATTTATTATTCCCGAATGAGAGCATGCAGTAAAAAGCACAGTCTTGTCATCTTCTTTAACAAGCAGTACTATCTCGTGGTTGAATTTATCCTGAATCAACTTTCCACCCTGTTTTTCGTAGAGACTGCTATTTCCGGAAGGCACCGGGAAATCATGGCTGAACCCTGTAAGCAGTATAATATTATCTGTAACCACGGTATCATTTTCAATATAGTCTATACGAGAGTGATTTTTATTTAGTATAGCCTTGTCAATGCCAATGTTTACAGGAAGAAATTTAAGGACTTTTGCATAATGCTTTTTTGCAGCATCTTTGTGCATAACAACCCGGGAATGCGAATTCACTTCAAAGAATTTTCTAAGTCCTCCACCATGGTCGTAATGCCCATGCGAAATAAAGCAATGATCAGCAGCGGAAATGTTTATCCCCATCTCCATTGCATTACTATGGAATTTATCCGACTTCCCTGTATCAAACAGAATCTTAGTTCCATTTGTTTCAATAAACATGCTAAGCCCATGCTCAGTTTTCAGATCAGGTGAACAGGAATTACAAACTGAATTCTCAATGAGTACTGATATTTTCATGATAAGGAGAATGTTTAGTTGGCAGGAGTAAAATTAATATTAATATTGACAGGGAGGGAACAATATATCTTAAACAATTATCCTTATTATGGCTATGTCATCATGGCAATTTACTACAATTTTATTGTAGCTTTACTTGTCGTCAGGTTTTTTGGGGTATATCCATGAAGAATTAACTGGCATATTGTAACTTGCATCAAATATCAAAAACTACTATTGAATAAATATAGCTTAAACATAACATCTGTCTATCTGCTTTTGTCATTTGCTATAGCTGGTGCCCAGACTACTCATATATCAAATACCGGTATTTATGAGTTTCTTGATGAGCTGGCAGGGGAGCAGGTGATTGAGCTTTCATCGCTGATTAAACCTTATTCCAGGACTTACATAGCTGATAAATTAATGTTTGCTGACAGCCTCAGGGAACAGCTTAACGGGCGGCAACAGGACATGCTAGATTTTTACATAAGGGATTACTGTAAAGAATATGAAAACCCTAATTTGCAGGCAGGGACTTACTGGCTGTGGGACAAAAAAAGCAGTAATAAGCGTTTTGATGTTTTTTATTACAGGGATTCTTCTTTTCAATTGACTATTAATCCGGTTCTTGGCTCTGACCTGTGGGTGAATGATAATGGCTCTTTTTATCACTCGTGGAACGGACTGGAAGCTTCTGCATCATATAAGAACTGGGGCTTCTGGGCTTCATTGCGGGATAATCATGAGAGCACCCAGCTGGTGAACCGTGACTTTATGAATGATAATATTGGCGGGGCCAACTTCAAGCCTACGGGTGACGGCAGGCGTGATTATGAGGAGATGCGCGGAGGAGTAAGCTATAGCTGGGCATGGGGCCATATTGGCTTAATTAATGAACAGTTCTCCTGGGGAGAGAATTATGCGGGTTCCAATATACTTTCGGGACGTACTCCTTCTTTTGCACGTATTGAGCTGGGACTGAAACCGGCAAAATGGTTTGAGTTCAGTTATTTTCACGGGGCTCTTATTTCTGAAGTGGTGGACAGCAGCATGTCTTTCTGGATAAATTCTGCTACAGGAATGGATTACCGGGAAGTATATCACAGCAAATACATGGCTGCCAATATGTTTAGCTTCATCCCTGTAAAAGGATTGTATCTTTCTGCGGGTAATGCTGTGATATATGATATGAGCCATCCCCACCTTGCTTATTTGATACCCTTAATGTTCTATAAAGCAGTTGATCATACTCTTAATGCGGGGATTGATAATATGAACTCTTCCCTGTTTTTTTCTGTTTCTTCCCGTAACCTGAACCACTTCCACTTTTATGGCTCGGTTTTTATAGATGAACTGCAGGTTGGCAGAATTGGTGATCCCGACCGGCATAACTTCGTTTCCTATAAAGGGGGCCTTGCTACATATATATTAGCTAATACCCGCATTGTTGCTGAATATACATGGACCAATGCCCTTACTTTTATGCATTATGTGCCCAGCACTACTTATGAAAGCAACAGCTATAACCTGGGGCATTACCTCGAGGATAATGCTAAAGATCTTTACCTGTCTGTTGATTACCGTCCATGGAGGACACTTAATATAAAAGCATATTTTAATTCATCACTCAAAGGTCCCGATCATACTGAACTGGGAACTACAGACCGGGTAGGGATCACTCCCTTTGACCCTGTTGTATGGGAAAGCACCAGGGCCGGACTGCTGGCTTCGATGCAGATAATTAACGATATTTACCTGCGCCTGGCTTATGAATGGAGAAATGTTTCAGGTGAACAGGCCTATCTCGACCGCTGGACACCTGTGGTATATCATGGTAAAACAGGAACCTGGAGCTTTGGGTTGAATTATGGTTTCTAAATATGACCGGCTGAGTAAAATGACATAAATGACAGCTTTTGGATGTAAGCATTCAACGAATTTTATTTAAAATTAATATTTTGAGGACTTACTGTTATGCAGTATGATACAGTATTAAATACTTTCCTGGCAGGAACTGAATTATATAAGATAATGGGATTTATTCTTGCATTTGTTGTTACGTTTATTTCTATTCCTCCTATTGTTCGTGTGGCAAGGGAAAAGAAGCTTTATGCCAGGCAAAACGGTCGTACTTCACATAAAAAACAGGTTCCTGTTCTTGGCGGACTGGCAATTTTTGCCGGATTAATACTTTCCACAATACTTTTTACAGCTATACAGGGAGAATATGAGTTGAAATTTATTATTGCGGGACTGATGATCCTCTTTTTTCTGGGCATGAAAGATGATATATTTATTCTTGATCCTAAAAAGAAGCTTATCGGACAGCTTATTGCTATAGGACTGGTTGTAATACCGGGAGATATAAGGATAACAAGCTTTCAGGGCTTTCTGGGAATATATGAGATGGGAGCTTTTAGCAGTATCTTGTTTTCTGTTTTTGTGTTTATCGTTATTACCAATAGTTTTAACCTGATAGATGGCATAGACGGGCTTGCTTCGGGGGTTGGGATATTAGTGTCAGTAGTTTTTGGGTCATGGTTTAGTATGGCGGGATTTGTTAATTACTGTGTTATTAGCTTCTCCCTTACCGGGGCACTTGTCGCTTTCTTCCTGTATAATGTTTTTGGAACAAAGAATAAGATATTTTTGGGTGATACCGGTTCACTGATACTTGGCTTTATAGTAGCTGTAATTACAATTCGTTTCCTTGAACTTAGCATGACGGCTGATGCAGCTAACAGAATTGATTCAGCTCCTGTTGTGGCTTTTGGGGTGCTTATTATTCCATTGTTTGACACCCTGCGTGTATTCACCATAAGAATATTTAAAGGGAGTTCTCCATTTAAGGCCGACCGTAAGCATATGCATCATATCCTGCTCGGACTGGGTTATAGTCACCTGCAGGCAACAGGCATACTTCTTACTGTAAACGTCTTTTTTATATTTCTTGTATATAAATTACAGGAAATAGGGGATATTCCCCTTCTTGTTTTAATAATCTCACTGGCTACAGTGCTTTCCATTATTCCATTCCTCTTTCTAGGGCCTAAGAAAATAGTTAAGAAAGCTCACGAAGCTGATGCTGAGAAAAAGCAGATAGATTAAACTTTTACTGCTAATTATTGGATGTCTTCTCTCTCAATATTAAAATTTTCAGGCAGTCGTATCAGCGAGCCCAGCTGGTAAACAAGCTGCTTCTGACTGAAGACCTGCTTTTCTCCCTTAAGTATTGAAATCTTTGTTACTTCTGGCACCCTGTATATCAGTCCCCCGGCCTGTATAGTGTCACTAATGTTATAGCTGTATGATTCAAGTAGTTCGTTGGTTCCCAGGGGAATTATCCTGACGGATACCAGCTCTCCCCCGGTCTGCTCACCCTGTAATAATCCTTCCTGTTCTGAAAAAGAGAATAAGGGCATATCTTGCTCCAGGTCTTCTTTAGAGGGTATCCATTCAAAGCTTTTTTTATGGCTGTATCTCACTGTTTTGCCGAGAAAAAGTGCCAGGTATTCGTTCTCGAGCTCTGTAAGCTTTCTTACCGAGTATGCCAGGGCTTCTCCTTCGGGGAATACATCGTACTGTCCGCTCATCAGTTTGAACCTGCGCTTGCGTATTTTGATAATAAAATTGGCTGCTTCTTCAGCCTTGTCATCCAGGTTCTTGAACCTTGTTTTTATTTCCACATAGGGTACTCTTATAAAGCCTGTGTCGGTGGGCATAAGGCGTGAAGCGGTATCGGTATATTCTTCTATATATCTTTTTACCGAGAGGTCGGTATAGAAAGGCTCGGCCGGGAGGTATGCTTCAGTGTCAATTATCTTTTCACCCGCTGAGTGTTCTTCGGCAGACATTACCAGTCCCATTTTACCAAGCGAGAGAAGCCTGGAGGAATTCAGTCCCGATGCAATGTAGTACTGTCCCGGGTCTATCTCGTTATAACTATTCACATTAATATCCTTAATTGCCCAGCCAGAAAAATCTTCGCTTATCCCTTCGCTTAATCCAAGGTACTTATACCTGTGATCGTAAAAAGGTCCTTTCTTGCCGATAATCTTTTCATATTCAACATCTATTCTTAGCACTGTCCTGGGCAGGGCATAGATGATGGCATCTTCGGGAAGTCCTTCTGTAGCGGAAATATGTGCTGTATTTCGTGTTGCCTGGGTGGCCTTCTCAAAGCATGAGGAAACAAGCAGGCTTATCATTATTCCAATAAACAGTATATGGCTTCTCATTTTTATCATTTGGTTTTCTGTATTAGCTTTCTCTGATTTCATATTATCAGTCTATCTCTTTAAATGCTTTTGGCAGGAAGTCGATAATATCTGATGCTATCAGGGCTTCACGGCCCAGTTTTGTTTCGGCCAGGTCGCCTGCCAGTCCGTGCAGATATACTCCCAGTTGTGCTGCCTGTTCTGCCTGGTAGCCCTGCGATAAGAGTCCCAGAATTATTCCTGTAAGCACATCTCCGCTGCCTGCCGTGGCCATGCCGGGGTTACCGCTGGTGTTAAACAGACATCTGCCGTCGGGACAGGCAACCGAGCTGCAGGCTCCTTTTAATACAATTACCAGCTTGTTGGTCATGGCAAACTCAATTTGTTTCATATACCTTTCATGGCCGTTGTTACATTTGCCGACCAGCCTCTCAAACTCTTTTGGGTGAGGCGTGAGTATGCTGTTTTCGGGTATCTCTTTCAGTAAATCCTTATCCCCGGCAAGTATGTTTATGCCATCGGCATCTATCACCATAGGCTTGTTGGCTTTTTTGGCATTTCTCAGCAGGCCTAACATTCCCTTTTTTGAATTTGCCCTGGAACCCAGGGCGGGACCTATTCCCACTGCACTGTACTCAGACAGGCCGGGTGCTTCAGAGAAAATAATATCACTCTGGTCAATACTGAGCATTGCTTCAGGGACGGCTGTCTGCAAGATGTTTATTCCCTTCACGGGTACATGTGTGGTTAATAGTCCCGTACCGGCCCTGAGGGCTGCTCTGGAGGCCAGCACCGCAGCTCCCATACGGCCATGACAACCCGAGATAAGCAATGAATGTCCATAGTTTCCTTTGTGACTGAATTTATCTCTTTTATGTTTTATGCTTTTTAGATGTTCGGTACTGATAAGGAAGTTTGATGTTTCCTCTTTCTCTATTGCCCCGGGATGAAGTCCTATTGGAATGATATGCCAGTCGCCAACATATTTATAGTTCTCGGCAAACATAAAGGCAAGCTTTGCAAAATGCAGGCTTAAAGTAGTATCGGCATGAATGATGTGGCTTGTATTGTTGGTGCTGTTGTCTTCGGTAAACAGCCCCGAAGGTATATCTATGGCAATTACTTTTGCCCCCGAGCTGTTGATGTGTTTTACCAGTGTTGCAAAAGCTCCCGACAGGGGTTTTGACAGTCCCGATCCGAAAAGTGCATCTATCACTATATCCTGCCTGCCGACTGAGGGGAAATCTTTTTCAGACTTAAGCTTATATATGGTGGTGTCTCCTTTATTTACAAGCCTTTCGTAGTTTGTAAGCAAGTTGGGCGATTTCTTTTCAGTAAAGTCTGCTATATAAACAGAGACCTTAAAATCAGCATCACTGAGCATCCTGGCCACTGCCAGTCCGTCGCCTCCGTTGTTACCGGGACCGGCAAAAACTTTTATGCTGTGCAGGAGGTCCAGCTCATTAAGCAGGTAATCGGACAATGCGCCGGCAGCTCTTTCCATCAGGTCTATGGACCTTATGGGTTCATGGGTGATGGTATATGCATCTATATCCCGTACTTGTTGGGAGTTAAATATTTTTATTGCTTCATTATTGCTCATCTCATTATTGCTTGTATCACAAATTTAATAAAATCGGAGCATTAAAAATGAGCTTTTACTTAAAATGGGCATAGTATAAAAAGATTTCTATCTTTGACAGATTGAAAAATTAGAAATAAAATCTTTAATAATTAAATTAACACACTATGTTTAAAGGACATCCAAAAGGACTTTTTGTCTTTCTTTTTGCCAATATGGGTGAGCGTTTCGGTTATTATACCATGCTTGCCATATTTATCCTTTTCCTGCAGGCTAAATTCGGTATGAATGCTGAGGAGGCAGGCCGTGTTTACGGATCCTTCCTGTTTGGTATATATTTCATCCCCCTGCTGGGTGGTATCATTGCTGACCGTCTGCTTGGCTTCGGCAGAACTATTACACTGGGTATTATCTTAATGATAGGTGGTTACTTCCTGCTGGCACAACCGGGATCGGAAAAGTTTATGATTTATATCGCCCTGACCGTTATCTCTTTTGGTACAGGTTTCTTTAAGGGTAACCTACAGGCTCTTGTAGGAAAGCTTTACGATGATGCAAAGTTTGACAAGTACAGGGATGCTGCCTTCTGGATATTCTATATGGGTATAAATATTGGTGCCTTCTTTGCTCCTTCTGCAGCACAGGCAATGAGTAACTGGATAATGGGGAAAGGCGGACTTGTATATAATGCCAACCTGCCAAGCATGGCTCATAGTTTCCTGAAAGCCACTTCCGGTGGTGGAGTCTATGAGAATGTTAATGAGTATACAGAGCTCGCACATGCAGCCATACTGCCCGACGGAGGATATGCTTTTACCAATCTTGCAGATTTCAGTAATCATTATATAAGTACGCTCAGTACTTCCTACAGTTACGGCTTTGGTATTGCTGCGGTAAGCATATTTATATCATTGCTCATATTTGTTGGTTTCAGGAAGACTTACAAGCATGTTGACATGATGCATAAAGATGCTGTAAAACAGGAGAACACAAATATTATCCAGCTTACACCACAGCAGCACAAGAAACGTCTTATAGCTCTGGGACTGGTGTTCATGGTTAATATTTTCTTCTGGATGGCCTTTCACCAAAATGGTTTTACCCTTACGATATTTGCCCGAGACTATACTTTTACCGAAGTAAGCAGGTTCACTTTCTCTTTCTTTGACCTGAGAGCATTCCTGCCTATAATTATTACTATAATAGGACTGGTACTACTGCTGGGTAAGAAAAACAGCAAGCTTACTAAGATGACAGGACTGAGCATGGCTGTTGTGGCTTCGTTTGTTGCCTTCCTGGTTATAAGGTCATTTGATGCAACCATGCCTATTAATCCTATTATCTTCCAGCAGTTCAATCCTATATTCATAGTATTTCTTACTCCCCTGGTAATTGCCATTTTTGCTTCAATTGCTAAAAGGGGCCTTGAGCCCAGCTCTCCGAGGAAGATTGGGATAGGACTGAGCCTGGCAGCACTTAGCTTTATAATAATGATAGTTGCATCGGTGGGACTTGTGGCACCGAGGGATTTTGTTGCCGGTCCCATGGCTGACGCCCTCAGGGTAACACCATACTGGCTGATTGCCACCTATTTTAGTATCACTATCTCGGAGTTGTTTTACAGTCCCATAGGCATTTCATTTGTTTCCAAGGTTGCACCGCCCAGTCTTTCGGGTTTTATGCAGGGTGCATGGCTTGGTTCAACAGCCATAGGTAACCTGCTGGCTGGTTTTATCGGCCCCTTCTGGAGTAAATGGGAAATGTGGCAGTTCTTTTTATTGCTGGTGTTCATGCTGGTGCTTTCTTCTGGATTTGTGTTCAGTATTATTAAAACACTTGAGACAGCTACAGAAGATTAATATTTCAGAATAATACATGTAAAAAACAGCCCTTATTTTATAAGAGGCTGTTTTTTTTTGATAAAAAAATGCAGATTATTTGGATTTCACTTTTAAGAATAAATTCTATTTCATAAATTAGTCAAATAAAATGTCCGAAAAACTGGAATCTAATGAATATCAGACCTCTGAATATTAAAGGAACAGCAAAGACTCCTGAAATAGTCTTTTCTGAGGAAGATTCCATCATTGACATCAAGGGTAAATCCATTCCTGAGAACCATCACACTTTTTACTCTCCTGTATTTGAGTGGCTGGAAGAGTTTGCCTCCAATCCTCCCGATAGAACCAGGGTGAATGTCTACCTTGAGTATTTTAATACCAGCTCCTCCAAGGTGTTACTTAAGATATTCAAGTTTCTTGAAGAGGTTTCTGTTAAGGGGAAAGAGGTGGAAATAGTTTGGTTCTATGAGGAAGATGATCTTGACATGAAAGAATGCGGCCAGGACTACAGTACCATGCTGAATATGCCCTTTAGGATGATAGAGGTTGAGGGCGGTTGATAATTAATCTGTTAATAATATTTTTTGTATTCTTCTCTCCAGGCTGCCAATGGAGGGAAAGCTGGAGTTATTTAGGATGATGATGCTGCTGCCTGCTTTGGGGTAGAGCCACAGGCTTGTGCGAAAACCGTTCCATCTGCCGTGGTGGTACATTATTCGTTTTTCGTCTATATCTTTTATCCTGAACCCAAAGCCATAGTTTATCCTGTACTTGTTTCTTAGCATAAGGGGAGTGCCGGCCTTAAGAAGGGTTTCCCGGGAGATAAGTTTCCCGGAGATAAGTGCCTGGTTCCAGAGATACAGATCATAAGTATTTGAGTAAACCCCTTTGTCACCATAAGAACCGTCATTGACTGTTGGGGGTATCCCTATATATCTTGTGCGCCCGCGACGGTAGGCTAATACAACATTTTTCCTTGTTGATGGGGGGTGATAACATATAAAACTATTTTTCATGTCTGCCGGTCCAAAAATATTCTCCTGCATAAATTCGGGGAAGCTCTGGCCGCTTATCCTTTCTACCAGGGTGGCAAGCACCATATATCCGGTGTTTGAGTAGTTATACCTTCTCCCCGGGCTGAAGTAAAGGCCCATCTCATCTTTATGTTCGGCAATAAGCTGAATGATACTGCTATTGTTTGGGGCTATGTCCTCTTTCCAGTATTTCTCCACTATATAAAAGTAGTTTGGCAGTCCTGCAGTATGCTGTAGGAGATGTATGATTTTTACTCCCGGCCAGGGCAGCTCGGGGATGTATTTAACAAGCGAGTCGTTATAGCTTAACAGACCCTGTTCTTCAAGCATCATTATCGCAACGGCTGTGAATTGCTTGCTTAAGGATGCCAGCTGGAATATAGAGTTCTGGTTTAGCTCCGATACTTTTTTCATGCCCTTGTTCCCGAAGGATCCTCTGTATAAGATATGGCCATTATCTGATACCAGTACATTGCCATGAAAGCTATAGTGCTGGTGATAATACTTGAGTACGGAATCAATTGCATGTATCTTTTCCTGGTTATAATCTATCCATGCAGTATCAGGATTATAGTACACGCTTTTCTGGCTTACCCGCTCATTGCAGGTAAGCAGGATAAAGAAGAGTACTAATATGGTAAGGAGTAAGCGTTTCATTCAAAAAAGACACCGGGTTTGTGCCCGGTGCTTTTTATTATGAAAAAATGAATTATTTTATTGCGTTCTTAAATGCTCCCAGTCCGGCAAAGCTGGCATCTTTGCCCAGCATCCTTTCAATTCTTAGCAACTGGTTGAATTTGGCTATCCTTTCGCTTCTGCAGCCCGATCCTGTTTTCAGGTGGCCTGTGTTTATGGCTACTGCAAGGTCGGCAATAAAAGGATCTTCAGTCTCGCCTGAGCGGTGAGATACAAAGCAGTTGTAGTTATTAGCTTTTGCCAGCTCAATGGTTTCCATTGTCTCGCTGAGGGTTCCTATCTGGTTAAGCTTTATAAGTATGGAGTTGGCTACTCCCTTGTCAATACTCTCCTGGAGAAGGGTCTTGTTTGTGCAAAGCAGATCGTCGCCTACTATCTCTATTTTAGATCCCATTTCTTCTGTCATTACTTTCCAGCCGGCCCAGTCATTTTCATCCATACCATCTTCAATGGCTATAATAGGATATTTGGCTACCCAGTCTTTCCATATTGCAACCATCTCGGCTGATGATTTAAGTGACTGGTCTGACTTAAAATATTTGTATTTTCCATTCTCCCACATCTCGCTTGTGGCAGGGTCGAGACATATAGAGATATCAATGCCTGGCTTATATCCTGCCTTCTCAATTGCTTCAAGTATTACCTCTATGGCTTCTTCATTTGATTTCAGGTCGGGAGCAAATCCTCCTTCATCACCTACCCCTGTGCTGTAACCGCGGCCTTTCAGAACTTTTTGTAGTGCATGAAAAGTCTCGGCACCCATCCGTATTGATGTGGCAAAGTCGGGGGCATTATGTGGGGCTATCATGAACTCCTGGTAATCAACATTGTTTGTTGCATGAGATCCTCCGTTTATTACGTTCATAGAAGGTACGGGCATAATATTTGCATTTTCTCCGCCAAGATACCTGAAAAGAGGTGTGTTAAGTGCTGTGGCTGCTGTTCTTGCTGCTGCCAGTGATACACCAAGTATGGCATTGGCCCCGAAATTGGCTTTATTAGGAGTGCCGTCCATCTCTATCATTTTATAGTCTAGTGCATGCTGGTCGTCAACCCTCATGCCTATGATCTCGGGAGCTATTTTTGTGTTTACATTGTCAACTGCTTTTAAAACACCTTTTCCGTTATACCTGTTTTTGTCACCGTCTCTTAGTTCAACGGCTTCTTTTTCACCTGTTGAAGCTCCTGAGGGGACCATGGCACTGGCCCTGACACCATTCTCAAGGCTTATCTCAACCTCTACTGTGGGATTGCCTCTTGAGTCGAGGATTTCCTGTGCAACTACTTTATCGATTTTCATACTTATATATTTTTAATTGAACTGATCAAATGCTTTATTATCCCTCTTTTATTAAAGGCATGCAAAATTAACAAATTAAATACAATGATGATAATATTTCTCATCACAGCATTTAGCTGTCTTCATGAAGCAAAACTATTACTTTACTTTTCCTTGAAAAGATGTTTTATATATTTCGAACCTGGTGGTTTTATAGCTGTCACTTGCAATAAATTGCAGCAGAGGCTCCAGGTCTTTTGCTGAGAAGTAACCGGGAACGGCAAAGAGCAGCTCAAGCTTTTCGTTCATATATGCTGCCGACGGGTAAGACATCTTTCCTTGCAGCAGGGCCGCTGCAAGCTGATGTGTTCCCCGTGAGGCAGGCCCCGAATTTTTAAATTCATAACCTGCAAATGTGACAGGCTCCCTCGACTCGGCATTGAATTTTACAGGATAAAACTCTGTGTTAAGGATTTCGGCAATAACAGGATTCGAGAATGTATCCTTATCAAGCCTCTTGCACCATCCGCACCAGTCGGTAAATACATCGATAAAGATTTTACGTGGTTCTTGTTTTGTGAGGACTTCGGCTTCTTGTATAGTGTACCATTTTACTTTGGTGTTTTCATTGCCTGAAAGCGCTGCAGTGTTCTGTGACTGAGCTGAAAGCAGCAATAAGAAAAAAGCCAGGCCTGTCATAAAAAGTTTTTTCATTTTTGTCTTTCAATTTCTTATTAAAATATGTTGTTCAACACATATCAAAATACGTGCCAGCCAACAAAGATAAAAAAATAGTTTTTTTATACATTTACCAATTCATCTGAAACATATAATTTGGTTAAATCAGAAATAAGTAAAAAGTTACATCATAGTATAAATAACATAGTCACATCATAAATATAAAAGTTTCAACAGAAATTAATAGAACAACTTATTCCTAACAAATAATTTAAAAATGAAAAATTTTAAGAAGACATTACGTGATAAGCCTGCAATGCGCTGGATGATGCTGGTGCTTGTAAGTACCCTTATGTTTGCAACCTACTGGTTTCAGGATTTCTTTTCCGGACTAAAAGGCCTGATGGAAAGTGAAATGGGATTTACCAGCGAAGAATTCGGCAGGATGATTGGCTTAACTACCATTGCCAATATATTCGGGATGATCATTGTTGGTGGTATAATGCTCGACAAATGGGGGATAAGGATAGCAGGTATAGTGTTTGGGGGACTTGCCACACTGGGCGCCTCTATAACTGCCCTGGCTGCATACGGATTTTTTGGCGATGAACATTCCACTCAGCTGACCATGATGATAATTGGAAGGATAATGTTTGGGTCGGGACTGGAAGTGGTTTGTGTTGTGGCCACGCGAACCATTGTTAAGTGGTTTAAGGGTTATGAGTTTGCCCTGGCCATGGCAATAAATATGGGATTCGGAAGGCTTGGTTCGGCCATGGGTATTGCCCTGTCTATTGATATTGGAGGAGGAAGCGTTCCGCCTGCAGTTGCTTTTGCAGCTACATTGATTGGACTTGCACTTATTGTTTTCCTTATATATACTGTATTTGACATTAAGCTGGATCGCCAGACCAATGTAGGTGCTGAGCTAGCTGAAGATGAGGAATTCAAGTTTAATGACCTAATAAAGCTTATTACAAACAGGTCTTTTCTTTTTATAGCATTGCTTTGTGTTTCATTCTATGCCGCTGTGTTCCCGTTCATACAGTATGCTCCCGATCTTATGGTAAACAAGTTTGGATTTACTTATGACCTGCCACAGGGGGTTGACTATTTCTCATTGTTTGGAAGCGTTTCACTGGGGAATGCGGCGATCTTTATTGGCCTTTTCATATTTGGGATTGCCTTTTCAATGGTTCCTGCCCAGATGAAGACTTTTGGAAAAAAACTAATATCTGTACTGGTAATATTTGTGTTCTTTGTTCTTTTTATAGGCAGCCTGTGGGGTACTCTGTCAGTATGGCTTACCAACGGTCCGAAGACTGCCAGCTTAATACCTATGGGTACAATATTGTTTACTCCAATATTTGGCAGTTATATCGATAAGAAAGGAAAAGCGGCATCTGTTATGATACTGGGTGCCTTGCTCTTGATATTTGCACATATTTCATTATCGCTGTTTAATAGCGTTATTCTTGGATATCTGGGATTACTTAGCCTGGGGATTGCCTTTTCACTTGTGCCTGCTGCCATGTGGCCTTCAGTTGCCAAGATAGTTAAAGAAAGCAGGCTGGGAACCGCCTATGCAACAATGTTTACCATTCAAAATATCGGACTGCTTGCATTCTTCTGGGGAATAGGCAAGGTGCTTGATATGGTAAATCCCTCGGTTATTGAGGCTATGGATAAGGCAAGGACCATGCTTGAGAGTCAGGGGCTTTCTACTTCTGAAGTGGCTGAACAGATCGGATTGATGAAGGTTGCAGGAGAGATACCTCCCTATAATTATTTCTGGCCAATATTTATGCTGGTAATATTGGGAGTGATATCAATATTCCTGGCACTGCAGCTAAGGCTGGCCGATGCAAAACAAGGTTACGGACTGGAGAAGCCTTTTGGAAACATAGAAGATTAGAATTATTTTTTGCAGATGTCCGCCCCGGCGGGCATTTGTATTTTGTACAATTATAAATTTTTAATAAGATGAATATAACAGAATTAAAACCGGCTGAACTGTGGAAGCATTTTTACAGTCTTACACAGATACCAAGGCCATCGAAAAAAGAGGAACAGGTAATTAAGTTCATGAAGGACTTCGGTGAAGGACTCGGACTTGAAACAGTTGTTGACGAAGTGGGTAATGTAATTATTAAGAAGCCTGCCACAGCAGGATACGAGAACCGTAAGGGAGTGGTTTTGCAGGGCCATCTTGATATGGTTCCCCAGAAGAACTCAGACAAAGATCATGATTTTGAGAAAGACCCGATTGAGGCCTATGTTGATGGCGAATGGGTTACTGCTAACGGAACTACCCTTGGTGCGGATAATGGTATGGGCGTTGCTGCTTCTATGGCTGTACTTGCTTCAAAGGACATAAAACACGGTCCCATAGAATGTCTTTTTACCATTGATGAGGAAACTGGTATGACCGGGGCATTCGGACTAAAACCGGGGATGCTTGATGGAGATATTTTAATGAACCTGGACTCTGAAGATGAGGGTGAGCTATATGTTGGATGTGCGGGTGGTACAAATGCAAATATGCAGTTTAGTTATAAAGAAGAGGCTGTTCCTGCCGGCCATGTAGCATTGAAGCTTTCCGTGACAGGTCTGAAAGGGGGACACTCGGGAGTGGATATAGCTCTTTACAGGGGCAACTCAAATAAACTCCTGAACCGGTCGCTTTGGTATGGGCTAAGAAATCATGGCATGAGGATATCATCTATAGACGGGGGTTCACTAAGAAATGCTATACCCAGGGAATCAACTGCAGTGGTGACTGTACCTGCTGATGAGAAAGCCACGGTGCTGGAATGGGTTACCAGGTTGGAGGATATCTTTAAGGCTGAATATGGCTCTGTAGAGCCGGAACTGTCTTTTAAAGCAGAGGAAGTTGATCTTCCTGCAACAGTTATTGATGAGGAGACTGCTTTGGCAGTGGTAAAAGGTGTTTATGCTGTTCCTAATGGTGTTATACGTATGAGTACCGATATGGAAGGCCTTGTGGAGACATCAACCAACCTTGCAGTTGTAAAATCGAATGACGGACTTGTTGAGGTTCTTTGTCTTTTAAGAAGCTCTGTGGATACTGCAATGGATGATCTGAAGAACCAGTTCCTTGCCGTGTTTGAGCCTCTTAAAGCACAAGTTGTGTTTGAAGGTGAATATCCCGGATGGAAGCCTGATATGGATTCTCCCATACTGAAGACTATGCAGGAGATATATAATAATAAATATGGCAAGATACCCGAGATAAAAGCTATTCATGCCGGACTTGAATGTGGACTGCTGGGTGGTGTTTATCCCAACTGGGACATGATATCTTTTGGCCCTACTATTCGTTTCCCACACTCACCCGATGAAAAGGTGAACATAGGAACCGTTCAGAAGTTCTGGGATTTCCTGGTGGAAACACTTGAAAATGTTCCGGAGAAATAAGAAACAGTAAAAAGGGGCTGTTACCCTGTGTTTTTGTATAAAAGGCCACTCTATTTGGGGTGGCCTTTTGTTTAATGGCGGCCTTTTGTTTTTGTTTTTATGTCTGGAATTTAGTATCTTAAATATTTTATTTCAGACTTTTAAATACGTTCTTATCATATTCTTCCCAGATCATTATATTTTTTAACCCGATCAGTAAGTTCCTATAATTAAATAATATTAATGCAATGAAAACAAAATCCCGGATTCCATTCAAAGTTTTCTTTTTGTTTTTCTTCCTTCT
>JAOZPG010000037.1:0-5968 GCA_029932855.1 Bacteroidales bacterium
CTCCCCTGATGCCCAGTTTATCAAGTGAAGAAACCGACTGGCTATTCAGGGCATAAGGAACAGACAGAAGCTCTGAACTGCCAAAATCCTGAAAGCCTGTCCCTATGTTTAGCTGTACTTTTAAAAAATATGGCCCTGCTGTCCAGTCAATATTATCAAGGGCTGTTATACTTCCTACTTTAACACTGAACAAACCAAGTGAACTGGTTGTTACATTGCTGTGGGTCTCACTCCATACCGAGGATCCTGTCTCGCTGCCCTGTAAAATATCAAATTTTACATCTATCGTAGCATCATTAAGCACTGCATCACCATTGCGGGCTACTGCCTGGTAATTGAATTCATTAGGTGTCTGGGCAAATAAGTATAGTGGGAAAAAGAAAACTAAAAGAGTGGAAAGAAATACGAACAAATTCTTAGATACACCTCTTGCTGATTTCATAATAATATTATTTAAATGAATTATTGATTATTTCTAAGCTTATATAAACATAAGTTAAAAAACACACAAAAGAAAGTTATGCAATTTGTTATTGGGAGTACTTTTTAATTCAGTCAAACCCGTAACCAGACTAAGATTGAACAATATCCGCCTCGCTGACTTTTTCCGATACCAAATATTAAACAAGTAGAAAAGAAAGTGGAAAAATGTCCTGGATTAAAAATATATATTTACAAGACTTAATTCTTGCAACATTTTTCTTACTTACACGTCTTTTATTTAATGATTATAATTATAAAATTACCCTTGAATAAACATGAGTAAAAAAATCATATATATAATTCCGTTTCTCTTTATTACTGTGCTCCTGCAGGCCCAGGAAATTGAAAAAAGAAAATACAATACAAAGAAAATACTTCTTACACAGCAAGCCCCACAAATCGACGGACTGTTTAATGAAGCAGTATGGGAAAACGTTAAATGGGAAGACAATTTCACCCAGCATGAACCTTTCAACGGAGATATCCCCGGCCAGCAGACTAGTTTTAAGATTATATATAATGATAATTATATATATTTTGCTATAAAGGCCTACGATTCAGCACCTGACAGCATTGTAACCAGGCTTACAAAAAGGGATGATATTGATGGAGACTTTGTTGGCGTGGGTATTGACAGTTATCACGATAAATTAACATCCTTTACATTCGGTGTAAGTGCAGCCGGTGTGAAGCTTGATATGATGCAGACAAACGATGGTGATAGTCAGGATATGAACTGGGATCCTATCTGGTATGTAAAAACAATGATGGTTGATGATGGCTGGAATGCAGAGATGAAGATCCCTCTCAGCCAGCTCAGGTTTGACGGTGACAGCTCACTGGTCTGGGGCCTTGAGATGTTTCGTATGCTGTTCAGAAAACAAGAATTATCTCTCTGGCAACATATCCCAAATGATGCTCCCGGTTTTATCAGCCTATTCGGTGAACTGCATGGTATTTCCAATATTAAGCCTAAAAGACAAATAGAGATAGCTCCCTATGGAGTTACAAGTTTTGATACCTACGAAAAAGAAGACGGAAACCCTTATAAAGACGGCAGCGATTTTAATTATAAGGCCGGACTGGATGGTAAGATAGGAATAACAAATAATTTAATCCTGGATTTTTCTGTCAATCCCGATTTCGGACAGGTTGAGGCCGATGCCTCCCAGGTAAATCTTTCTGCCTTTGAAACATTTTACCAGGAAAAAAGGCCATTCTTTATTGAAGGCAAGAATCTCTTTAACTTTTCAGTATTTGGAGATGGCTCAGGGGATATGTCTGCCGAAAATCTATTCTACTCCAGAAGAATAGGCAGGAGGCCTCACGGTTATGCAAATACAAATGATGGTGAATATGCAAAAACACCTGAATTTACAAACATCCTCGGAGCAGCCAAATTAACTGGGAAAACAAAAAATGGATTTTCATTTGGTGTTCTTGAGAGTGTGACGGCTGAACAAAAAGCGGAAATTGATCTTGACGGGCAAAAACGTTTTGAGACAATTGAGCCTCTTACCAACTATTTTGTTGGAAGGGTTCAAAAAGATTTTAATAAGGGAATTACTTCATTAGGTGGCATGATCACATCTACAAATCGTTTTATTGAAGAACCCAACCTGGAATATCTTCATAGCACCGCCTTAACAGGTGGCCTTAACTTTACACATACATGGCAAGAAAAAAAGTATTACTTTACTTTTAATAATATGTTCAGTGAGGTTAAAGGAACAGAAGAAGCAATGATAAGAACCCAACGCTCCTCATCAAGATATTATCAACGACCCGATGCAGATCATATTGAAGTGGATTCTTCCCGTACATCCCTGTCGGGTTTTGGGGGTAAAATAGGAATTGGGAAACAGGGTGGCGGGCATTTTGGTTATGGAATGTTTTTTACCTGGAAATCTCCCGGCCTTGAAATTAATGATATAGGATTCATAAGAAGGACTGATGAAATATTGCAGATATCACATGCTGATTTTCGTACTCTTAATCCCTTTAGTATATTCAGGATGGTAAGAATTAACTTCGCTCAATGGCATGGATGGGATTTTAGCGGCACAAACCTTTATACAGGCCTGAACCTAAACTCCTTTATGCAGTTTAAGAATTACTGGTCTCTAAGCACCGGGATGAATTCTGAATTTACAGGCCTTTCAAAAACGATGCTCAGGGGAGGGCCCATGTTCAGAACTGAGGGGAATCTTCATAACTGGTTCTTTGTTCAGACAGATGAAAGAAAGAAACTGGTTTTCTCCTTAAACACGTCTAACAGCTGGGGTTTCAATAATTCAAGTACTGGCAGGAGTTATAACCTGGAACTTAGTTACCGCCCCACAAAAACCCTTCAATTATCTGCCGGACCATCTCTGAGCTTAAGCAAAACTGATCTTCAGTATGTAACAGAGCAGAGCTTAAGCGGCCAGGCAATATATGTGTTCGCTGCTATAAACCAGAAAATATTCAGTCTGAATTTCAGGACAGACCTGAATCTCACTCCTAATCTGTCAATACAGTACTGGGGCCAACCATTCATTGCTTCAGGAGAGTATAGTAACTTCAAAAAGATTACTGATACCCCAAGGGCAGATGAATATACCGACAGGTTTTATACATTCGCAGAAGGTTTAGGACGGGAAATATATTATGATGAAACAAGAGGATCATACCTGGTAAATGAATCAGGGGGTGTCAGCAATACCAATTATGATTATATGCTTGAGAAGCCTGACTTCAACATTAAGGAATTCCTCTCAAACCTGGTAATAAGATGGGAATATACCCCCGGTTCCACACTTTATGTAGTATGGTCGCAAAGCAGGAATGGCTTTAATGGTGATGGCAGGTTCCTTATAAATGAGGATCTAAGAAATATGTTCCGGATACATCCACATAATATCTTCCTTATAAAGTTTTCCTATCGGTTCAAGGCATAGTAACTATATTGCTTAAAGTATTCCCGGTTCTTAATAGAAAAGTTTGGAAATATAAAAAGCCTTTGTATCATTGTATATAAAACATATATAAAATACAAGGCTATGAAGCCATATATTCTTGAACCAACCAAACTGACTCCCAAAGTTATCTTTGACCCGGCAAATAATATGTTCGAGATGACCGGATCTTCCAGGCCTGAAGATGTGCGGGATTTTTATCATCCTATATTAGAATGGCTTAAAGTATTCATTACGGAAATATCACAATCTGGATCTAAAATTTTCTCAAAGGATAATCCATTGATATTCAGGATAAAGCTGGATTACTTTAATTCCTCATCTGCAAAGTTTTTATTTGATATCTTCGAAGAACTTAATACTATTAACAGCAAATTATTCCCGGTTGAAATATTATGGTATTATGATGAAGCAGATGAAGACATGAAAGATGCAGGAAAAGAAATGGAAGAACTTGTGGATATGGGCTTCAGATTTATTCAAACGAAAGATTAGATTTCAACCAAAAAAAGGGCACCCTTACGGGCGCCCTTGAAATATAGAAAGGTTTATTAAGGCTTCTTAAAAACTGTAATTCACACCTACTGCAATCATCTTGGTATCCTTTTCATATGTTGAAGTATACACTGCGCCTGCAACCTCACCTTTCTGGTAAAGTACCATTGCATAACCCAGATTCAGCTGAAGGTTCTCCATAATATTCCAGGCTCCTCCAAATCCAAATGATGATGATGAAAGTGAAAAGCTCAGGTCTGTCTGGTAATCATCAGTTACACCTGTTTTAGCATAGTTATACCCGGCGCTCACAAGGAATTTCTCATTTAAGGCATACTGTGCCGAAAAGTTTGCATTCAACATATTCGATTCAATAAAGTCCTCTCTTCCGTCCCAGTCAACACCCTTATCAAAATAATACTCAACGCCGGCTGATAATTCCAGGGCCTCCATAGGTTTGAAGGTAAGGCCTCCGGCAAGAAGAGCAGGCATATCTGCACTAATTTCCTTTCCATCAGGGTACATTGAAGCACCACTAACAGGATCCAGAACAACATCAGCTACAGTTTCATTTTTAATATTAAGGTCTGTCATAAATTCATACTTAAGACCAATATTAAGATTTCCGTCCATTAATGAAATGTTTGCTCCGATTATTGGCGTAACACCTGAACCTGTTTGCTTGGTATCAAGTTCCTGGTCAACAATAGCTCCACTGGCTCCGTAAAGACCTTGAGATTGCGCTGATAGAGCATCACGTCCTCCATAATATGTTGTCTGTGCAGTAGTCATATCCATGGCATCCACCTCAGCCTGGGTTGAACCAAGTGCAAGAAGTCCTCCTTCAAGTTGGGCTCTTTCAGCAGCAGTTAGTAAACTTAAATCTTCCATTTGCTGGAAAGTCAGTGTTCCTGCACCACCATCAATTGCAGGTTGAAGTCCATCACCTGCTGCGCCGGCAGCCTGACTACCTGCAAGAGCCTGGTCACCATATCCGGCAAGTGTAACAGTGGTAAGATCACCCATAGCACCCCCGGTTAAAGTAATATTTCTAATATATCCCTCATAAGCATTGTTTACCATTACATAACGTGCACCTGCATAAACAGAGATCATATCATTTATTTCATAGCTAATACCAGCCTGGTATCCAAAATAAGCTGATTGCCCTTTCAGGTATGAATCATATGAGTATCCGGTTGGAGCACCCAGAGCAGCCATGGCCGTAGGTAATTGTGACATTACCACTTCAACCATCGGAATACCGCCGGAAAATTCAGCACCACCGCCACCACCAATAATGTTAAATCCAAAAGAAAATGCAAGTTTCCCCGTTTTATAAGCTGCATAAACACTAGGGAACATTGGGGCTTTTACATCTCCAATAAATTCAGATTCATTTAAAGCCGCAAAATCATTATTAAGCGTCCAGGTTTGAAATATACTCTGGTTATTTAGGGAAACATGAAAACCGTCATTCAGCTTTGTTAGGCCTGCAGGGTTAAAATATACGGCATCAATCTCGAGTGTTGCATTCCTGGAAAAATACCTTACCCAGGCGGCACTTTGATTAGTATTGGTTACAAGACCCCCCGAAAATGCAAATGTGGTTGATAACAACACTGCAATTAAGGCTACAGTAAATT
The DNA here is from genome assembly GCA_029932855.1 of Bacteroidales bacterium. GTDB lineage: Bacteria > Bacteroidota > Bacteroidia > Bacteroidales > VadinHA17 > JAYEGO01. The sequence continues at coordinate 5,582 of JAOZPG010000037.1, forward strand.
TTTTCATAATTTTAATTTTGGTTAAAGTTGGCGTAAATTATAAGTAAATGGCATAAACACAAAATTATTTCCTGCATATTTTTATATGCTCAATACATTTATTACTTTATTATTAGTTCCTTTAAGCTTTTTAAAACAACTACTTTTTGATGCCTAACCGACTGGATTATTGCACCTTAACTCTACACACTATTATCAGCGGGAACATAATAATTTAGTTAGATATATGACTATTATTTCTTTTAAACTGTTATTTATAATACAAACAGCTCCGATAATCCCGAATAGTGAGGATACAGGCGAAAAAAAGGGGAAAAAGAACATTGTATTACTGTTTTCAGCAGGCCAAATTCATAATTATATCTACAGGAACAAAAAACCATAACT
>JAOZPG010000037.1:6068-8556 GCA_029932855.1 Bacteroidales bacterium
TGTTTTCAGCAGGCCAAATTCATAATTATATCTACAGGAACAAAAAACCATAACTCCTGATAATTCAGGTTTGCAGGGTATCTCAGCCATAATCCGGGATATTAAAACAAGAAGGAATGGCTTGAATCATGTGAATCAGTTATAATACTAAAGATCTTAAGTCCCGGATAAATTCCCTGTTCAAATGATGGTTTAAATCATGTGAATCAGTAAAAATACTAACGATCTTAATCCCTGGATTAATTTCCTATTCAAATGATGGTTTAATCAGGAAGTAGTAACTTCGCGAAAATTGCAATTTTAGAGATGAATTATTTATCAGCAGAGAATCTTTCGAAATCATTTGGGGAACAAATACTGTTTGAGGAACTAAGCTTTGGACTAAAAAAAGGGGACAAAACAGCCTTAATTGCAAGGAATGGTACAGGAAAGACAACTCTCTTAAGAATCCTGATGGGTAAGATAGCTTCAGATACCGGAGAATTTACCTTTCGGGGTGGTATCAAAACGGCCTTCCTTGAACAAAGCCCGGATCTTGATGATTCCCTCACAATAGATCAATTGATCCTCACAAACAATACTCCTGTACTTAGCGTAATTAAGAATTACGAAAGTGCACTCAAAAAGCATTCATCTTCTCAGACAGCAGAAACAACAAAAATGCTTGAAGAGGCTAACAATGCAATGGATCATGTGGATGCATGGGATTATGAAAGGCGCTTGAAACAGTTACTTGACCTTTTTAGGATTACCGATACAACACAATTAGTATCCACGCTCTCAGGGGGAGAAAAGAAAAGACTGGCGCTTGCCCTGGTTTTGTTGGGTGAGCCCGACCTGATTATTCTTGACGAGCCAACCAATCATCTTGATATAGACATGATTGAATGGCTTGAACGCTATCTTTCTCAATCAGCTCTTACTTTATTGATGGTTACCCACGATAGATATTTCCTGGACAGGGTCTGTAACCATATTATAGAATTGAGCCAGGGAAAGATGTACCATTATCAGGGAAATTATGAGTTATTTCTTGAGAAAAGGGCCGAGAGAGAGCTGCTTCAAAAGGCAGAATCAGAGAAAGCCGGCCAGCTGATGAAGAAAGAACTTGAATGGCTGCGAAGATCACCTAAGGCAAGGACAGGAAAATCAAAGGCCAGGATCGATGCTTTTGATGGTATTAAGGAACGGGCTACCCGTGTAAATGACAAGAGTGAATTAAAACTTCAGGTAAAGGCACCCAGGCTTGGAGGAAAGATCCTGGAGCTGGAACATATTAACAAGGCTTACGGCTCGCTTAAGATCATTAAAGACTTTAGCTATAAATTTGCAAAAGCAGAACGAATAGGGGTGATTGGCAGAAATGGAACGGGAAAAACAAGCTTTCTTGATCTTATCTCAGGAGATGAGTCCCTGGACTCCGGGACAATAGAGTTCGGAGAAACCGTGGTAACCGGATACTTCAGGCAATCTGGCATAAAATGGAAAAGCGGACAAAGAGTCATTGATGCAGTAAAGGAGATAGCCGAAGTAATAATGATGGGAGATGGAAAAACCATCTCAGCCTCGCAATTTCTGGAGCATTTCATGTTTACACCGGAATCTCAATATAAACCTATTTCAAAATTAAGCGGTGGAGAGCTTAGACGGCTGCACCTGTTAAAAGTCCTTATTAAAAACCCGAACTTCATTATCCTTGATGAGCCCACTAATGATCTGGACATCCTGACCCTGAATAAGCTGGAGGAATTCTTGCTTTCATTCAGGGGATGTCTTATTATTGTTTCGCACGACCGATATTTCCTGGATAAGCTTACAGATCACCTTTTTATATTCGAGGGAGAAGGAATTATTAAAGATCACTACGGAACATATTCAAGCTATCATAAGGCACAGGAAGCCCGGGAAAAGAATCTTAAAAAAAGTATAAAAGAAACATCTGTTATAAAGTCCTTTCCCGGAGAAAAAAATACTGCAGGCAAGGTAAAAACCAAACTTAGCTACAAGGAAAAGCAGGAGTACAAGCATTTGGAATCAGAAATCGAGGAACTGGAAAAGGAAAAAGCATCCCTTGAAGTTGAACTTGTAAAAGGAAAGCTTGGCTATGAGGCTTTGGAAAAGAAATCAAAACGTATATCTGATATTATTAATATTATAGAGACAAAGCTTGAGCGTTGGCTGGATTTAAGTCAGTATGTTGATTAAACTGCAGGAACAGGGCTAGCAGAAAATCATTAATCCAATTTTTCGATATTCCATTTATTCATTACCTTTGTAGTTCGTACAAAGGGTCGGTTTGCCGAGTGGCTAGGCGCTGGTCTGCAAAACCAGTTACAGCGGTTCGAACCGAGCTCCTGAGGAGTGAGTTCACGAAGCGCAGCGAAGTAATCCGCACTGCGGATGAGAACAGGAAATTGAGTGTATTGACATATTTGGTCGGTTTGCCGAGTGGCTAGGCGCTGGTCTGCAAAACCAGTTACAGCGGTTC
>JAOZPG010000014.1:0-64761 GCA_029932855.1 Bacteroidales bacterium
GCGAGCCGATGGAGGGATTCGAACCCACGGCCTGCTGATTACAAATCAGCTGCTCTGACCAACTGAGCTACATCGGCAATTGTATATTTCTAAGAACAATAAAAACTCAGGCAATAATCTTCTCCACAGTACTGAAATAACCTTCTTAAGAACCACTCACGCCTCACAAAGCCCCGGTCTCAACTTACAGTCCTTATATACTGAAAATGAGACGACTAAATAATAGTTAACAAATTATTTAGCGTATTGCCTGAAATTTCGGTTTGCAAATGTATGAAAATAAAATTTATAACACAAAAAACTTAAGTAATTTTTCCAAATAAACTCCCCTGTTCATTCCGTCTCAAATGAAGCTTACTTAATAAGGCTTATTGAACTTTTTTCAATTCGCTTCTTGCCCGTGTACCCTGACTTTTAATATTTGTTTTTTAGTCGTAAACACAGGCCTCTCTATTTAATTTATTGCCCCCGTATTTTATCTTTTTGTCTTGTCAGCTGTTTCTTGAGGGCATCTATGGTGAGGTCTATAGCTTCTTCAAATGTTTTACTTTGTTTCTTTGCAAATAAGGTGCTCACAGGAACATCTAACTTAATTTCCGCAACCTTATTTTCTGCGCTTACCGATTTGGATAAACGTAAAAATACTTCTGCTTCCAGTATCTGGTCATTGAACTGGCCTAGCTTAGACACTTTTTGATCTATAAAATCCAGCAATCTCTTATCAGCATCAAAACGAACAGAATGTACTTTGATATTCATGATTTTTCCTCCTTTTTTTAAGCTCGCGGATGAGCCTGTTTATATATTTCTTTTAACTTCTCAAATGTATTATGAGTATAAACCTGCGTAGCTGACAGGCTTGCATGTCCCAGCAATTCTTTAATGGCATTTATATCAGCCCCTTTATTTAGCATATGTGTCGCAAAAGTATGTCTCAATGTATGGGGACTCTTTTGCTCAACCGTGGTTACCAGAGACAAGTATTTATTAACTACCTGATATATAAGTTTTGGATATACAGCCTTGCCTTTTGATGTTAAAAACAATCCCGGCTGGTTAAGGCCTGTGAAGGCTTCATTTCTTATCTTTATATAATAAGCCAACCTCTCTGCAAAATCTGATGATAATGGGATTATTCTCTCCTTATTCCTCTTTCCAAGCACCTTTATGGATTTCTCTTCTACAGAAACATCATCACATTTAAGCTGACTAAGCTCCGCCCTCCTTATTCCCGTAATATAAAGAAGCTCAATTATCATCTTGTTCCTTATGCCCGTATAATCATTTCCAAAATCAAACTTATCAAGAAGCTCATCCATGGCTTCCTCTTTAACAAAGCCCGGAAGTGATTTTTTTATTTTTGGGGCTATTATCCTGTCGGCAGGATTCTTAGTCAATAATTCCTCCCTGATCATATATTTATAAAATGATTTAAGTGTGGATATCTTCCTGTTAATACTTCTTGCAGATATACCATCTTCTGCAAGATGCACTATCCATGCCCTGATATTCTTATGAGAGCTTTCAGATATGTCTGACAGTTCAAAATAGCTGTTTAAAAATGTGCTGAACTGGTTCAGGTCGGTATTATACGAGGTAAGCGTATAAACAGAGAATCTCTTTTCGTATTGAAGATAATTAAGAAAAGAATCAATATAATTCATGCAAAGGATCCTATCTATATACAGATATGGATTTTGGCGTCTGCCGGCATTTAAAAGAGAATTGCTTATTCTTCTTCCCGCTGCAGCTTCTGAACATAAACGGCTTTTTTTCTCAGCTCTCTCTTGGTTACCGAAGGTTTAATAAAAGCCTGCCTGCTTCTTAACTCTTTGATAACACCGGTTTTCTCAAACTTACGCTTGAATTTTTTCAAAGCCCTTTCAATGTTCTCACCCTCTTTGATCGGAATAACTATCATAGTCTGTTTTTTAATTGAGGCGCAAAGTTAGCTATTGGAAAACATTTTACAAAAAAAACTTCAAAAAAATAAAAAAGTCCCATGTTGAGACTTCCATTAAACGTATATATCAGCCATTATCCATCTTTATCTGTCCTGTTATACAATAATAATTATAGCTAGCCTAAATATAATAAAATATCTCCATAAATCAATACAGTAAATACAATAAAATCCTAATTTTATCCGAATGAACATGGAAGCATTTCCGGGCAAGAGCATCAATAAAGGATTCAGCCGTACACATGGCAGGTTTAATATGAAAAAGCAGCATAATAATATTATTGCATTAATAATAATCCTGGCTTTAGGATTCCTGTTTCACAGAAACTATATTAATGAGTTCCCATTATATACCCATGCCTGGGCCCAGGCAGACAGGCTTGCCCTGGCACATGGATTTGTGAATAACAATCTGAATTTCTTTAAACCTGAAACTTTTGTATTAAATCACGAGTTTCCTGATGTCTGGAACAGGGTTTCAACAGAAAGCATTACAGCCGTTGATTTTCCCATACACGATTATATTCCTGCTGTCATCATGAAAATATCAGGGATAGAATCCCCATGGATCTTCAGGTTGTATATTTTGCTTTATGGCATGCTTGGACTATTTTACCTTTTCAGATTATCCATACTGGTCAGCAAGAGTTTCATAAAATCTGTCTTTGTAACAGTTTTTGCTGCCACATCCCCTGTCTTTGTATATTACCAGGGAGGATTCCTGCCCAGCATACCCTCTTTATCAAATACCATTATTGGCCTGTATTTCTATAGCAGGTATTTGAAAAATACTGCCAATAAAGACTTTTCCCTGTCAATACTCTTTCTCACACTTGCCACCTTAAGCAGAATGACCTATGCCATTCCATTGCTGGCAATACTGGGAACAGAGTTCCTCAGGATACTTGGCAGGAAAAGCAGTGTGCTACCAAAAATATTACCTGTTTCAATGTCAATCCTGAGCATACTGTCTTATTATTTCTACAACACCATACTCAGGGAGAATTACGGATCAATGTTCTTAAATTATTTATTACCGGCAGAAAATCTCCGGCAGGTATTTGAGGTACTTTCACTGGTTAAGGAAAGATGGCTCTTCCAGTATTTCTCCAAACTTCATTATATAGTTCTCATAATAATTATAATCGCATCAGTATTTTACATATTTAAAAAACCCGGTGCTTTTCAAAAAGAGAAAAAAACGCTCCTGATTTATACAGGCATATCCCTTCTGGGTAGTTTAATATTCTCAATTTTGATGCTTCACCAGTTCCCCAACCACGACTATTATTTTCTTGATACTTTTTTCCTGCCCATAATATTAATCCTGTTGCTGTCCATATCGGCAGTTCCTTCAGTCATTAATACCAGCTATAAAAATGTCTTTGTAATTGTTGTCATTTTATTAAGCACCCTTTTTGCAGCAAATGCAAATAAAAGCCAGAAGAAGAGGAGGATTACCGGCTATTGGGACAGGCAAAGCACTACCGTACATAATTTTTCGGGTTCAGCCGGCTTCCTGGACTCCCTGGGGATATCAAAAAAAGCGAAAATAATGGTCCTCGACCCTACTGCTCCTAATATTCCATTCATCCTGATGGACAGGAAAGGCTATGCTATTATGATAACTGAAAAGGAAATCCTAAAGAATGTACTTAGCTGGGATTATGATTTTATTGTAATACAGAATGAGTTTTTCCTGCCTTACGTTTATTCCAAATATCCCGAAATTCTTTCCAGAATAGAGAAAATTGCCGATAATGGAAAAATCTCGGTATGTAAATTAAGTGACAATGATCTGCATCAGAGTTTATACGAATTTATGGGAATATCCGGAAAATCACAGGCCGGGAAGATGTCAGTGGATAAACCGGAATTTGAAGAATTAATGACATTTGATACTCTTGCAGATAAATCCTGGCTAAATACAAATTCCACATCAGAACATTATTACTCCGGTAATAACTCAGGAATACTTAGCTCAGATATGAGCTTCGGACTAAGCTTTAAAACAAAGAATCTTCCATGTATTAAAGAAAAGAGCCGGGTATTGACCTTCAGTTCGTATTTCAAACCTGTAACATTAGGTAATTGTGATATTGTAGCAGCTATACATGAAAAAGGACAAAACACTTATTATAAAGCCTTTCCTCTTCAGGATATTTTAAAAAATAATGATGACTGGCAAGAAGTAGAACTGATATTTCAGCTGCCCAAAGTGGAAAACAATGATTATGAGTTCGCATTATACATCTGGAACAAGGGAAAAGCAGAATTATATATTGATAACTTTGGGTTTAAGATATACTAAAAAATACCTCAGGATAAAAGCATTTCAAAGCTGTATTCGAAACAACTATAATTAAATACTATGATTATCAAAATTATTAAAACAATATTGATCATCCTGATAATATCAGGCACAGGCATGCCGGCTAAGGCACAGGATTGGGCCGGGCTTAAGCGATACCAACAAGATAATTCTGAGCTGGAGATACCCGGAACCGGCAAGTATAGTATTGTATTTATGGGTAACTCTATCACAGAAGGCTGGCTGAAGCTGCGACCGGGATATTTTGCCGGTAAAAATTACATAAACAGGGGTATCAGCGGTCAGACAACACCTCAGATGCTGCTGCGCTTCAGGCAGGATGTAATAGACCTCAATCCCTCTGCTGTGGTTATACTGGCAGGCACAAATGATATTGCAGGCAATACCGGTCCCTCCACTATTGAAATGATAACTGACAATATCTTTTCAATGGCTGAACTGGCAAGAGCACACAATATTAAAGTATTTTTATGCTCTGTACTCCCTGCTTCAGATTTCCCCTGGCGGCCGGGACTGGAACCGGCTGAAAAAATTGTCAGGCTCAATACAGTACTTAAAGCTTATGCAGAAGAAAACAAGATAGTGTATGTGGATTTCTTTTCTGCAATGGCTAACGAAACAAAGGGCATGATACATGAGTACGGACGTGATGGAGTGCATCCGAATGAGGCCGGTTATATGCTTATGGAGGGCCTGCTTGAAGAAGCAATTAACAGGGTATTTACCCCTGCCGGCCAGCCTGAAATCCGCTAGCACATTCCTGCTATTAAAAGAATTATTATTGAGCTACTTTAAAGTATGGCCTTATCTTCATGTAGCCCTCTGCAGTTACTAGTTTATTGCTTAACAACTGGCCGGGAGAGTTGATTTTTCCCCTGAATTCCCTGAATTTAATTATTGCCTCGGCCTGGTAATCGCTGATATAGGGATGTTTCTTAAGTTCCCACAGTGTAGCCTGGTTCAAATCTATCTTTTTCAAAAGCAAAGTATCAACACAGACAAGTATATTTAGCTTGTTGTAGGTTTCGGGTTTTAGTCCGTAAACCTCATTTAGCTGCTCAATGCTGTAGTATCCGCCCAGTAGCTTTCGGTATTTAATAATTCGGCCGGCATAAACCGGACCAATTCCGGGGAGAGAAAGCAGTTGTATAGAGTCGGCACTGTTAATTTCTATCAGTTGTACAGCAGGGAGTCCTTCAGTCGCCGGCCTAACAAAAGATCCTGCTTCTGATGAATCGGAACTTCCCCCTCTTGCCCTGTAAGACATTTCTGTTGCCCTTTCTGCAGTTGTTCCGGAAGACGGTCCGGGAGAGGATCGGCTCATGCCTGTTATAATATATGGCTCCAAAAGCCTGTACAGGGAATCATCCAGGCCATAGATCTTTTTCAAATCTTCCCTGTCATAAAACACTCCTCCCTTTTCCCTGTATTTAACAAGGTTGCCGGCTGCCCATTCCGAAATCCCAAGTTTCATTAGTTCATCCCTGCCGGCAGTATTTGGATTAAACTCATGGAGATCAACTTTTGTAGAAACTAAAAAGCCACCGGCATACATCCCTGCACCGGCAGTGTCTGTCCCCGTAAAGCTCTCATCACTTCCTGAATAACACTGCTCAACAAGCTTATCAAACCCGATAAAATCTTCCTGAGGCAGAAAATTTATGTTATTTATAATAAGCTGAGCTAAAATAAAAATAACCAGCAGGATAAGCAGTACAATTATCCCCTTTCTCTGGCCTTTTGAAAAGTCGAAAAGATCTTTAAAATAGTTATTGAACATACAGATTGCAGATGTACACTACAAGATACATATAATTTGTAAGTTCTGGCCTCTGAAGTATTTATTATATATCCAGGTGGTACACCCTTATTGGTAATGCTATCAGGCGGAACACCCTTATTGGTAATGCTACCAGGTGATACGCCCTTATTGGTAATGCGTTCACTTTTGTATTAAGTCAAAACTCACAAAATCGGCTACCGTAAGTTGAATTTCTCCGGCAATCTTTAAAATAATCCCAGTCCGTACAGAAATACAGCAGCAATGGCAACAGGTGCAATGAACTTAACAATAACCATAAATACATTTATAAGCCTTGCTTTAAGTTCTCCCTGGTTGGTGAGCTCATCCTGCACATTCTTCTTGCCAAGATACCAGCCTACGAATAATACAATAAAGATGGCTCCCAGCGGAAGCAGGATATTTGCCGACATATAATCAAATATCCCAAATATTGTCTTTTTGAAGAGGACAACATCTTTCAGGGGGCCAAAGGATAGAGTGGCAAATACCCCTACAATACTAATCCCTACAGAACCCAGTATGGTAGCCTTTTTCCTGCTCATGTTCAGTTCCTCTGAAAAATATGCAACAACCACCTCCAATACTGACACGGTAGAAGTCAGTGCTGCAATACCCAGGAGAATGAAGAATAATACTGAGAAAAAATAACCTCCTGCCATCTGTTCAAATATATTAGGGAGAACTATAAAAACAAGCCCGAAGCCCTCGGCAGGATCAATACCAAAAGCAAATACTGCAGGAAATATCATAATGCCCGCAAGCACTGCAATAATTGTATCGGCAGCAGAAACCTGCAATGCAGTAACAGGCAGGTTGTTATCCTTTTGTATGTAAGAACCATAAGTAATAAGTGTACCCATCCCAATACTCAGGGAGAAGGCTGCCTGACCGAGTGCGCTTAGCACCACTTCCCAGGTGATCTTTGAAAAATCGGGTTTAAACAGGAATTTCAATCCCCCCATGGCCCCGGGCAGTGTTAAGGAACGAATGCTCATTATAATTATCAACGCCAGCAAAACAGGCATAAGTATCTTGGTAGATTTTTCAATCCCTTTTTTTACTCCTGAGAAAACAATAAAACCGGTAAGGAACATAAAAACAAGCTGCCAGATAACAGGCCTTAGCGGGGCTGCCTGAAATGCCTCGAAAGAACTTTTCAGCTCTTCTGTCGACTTATTACTAAAACCATGACCAATGGCCTGTACAAGGTATTCAAGTGTCCAGCCTGCAATAGTGCTGTAAAAAGCAAGTATGACAAAGGCTGCCCCTATCCCCATTAATCCGACCAGGAACCATGGTTTCCCCGGGGCAAGTTTTTTAAACGAACCAAGAGCATTAAGCTGTGCCCTGCGGCCAATTGTTAATTCGGCAAGCATTACCGGGAACCCGATAGCCAGTACAAAAGCAAGGTATATCAGTAAAAAAGCAGCTCCCCCGTTCTCGCCCGCAACATAAGGGAACCTCCAGATATTTCCAAGTCCTACCGCCGAACCGGCAGCTGCCGCCACAACACCCAGCTTGCTGCCAAATTTTTCTCTTGCCGGTAAATCAAATTTTGCCATAATTGTTTTTTATCTAATTCTATCCAACCGCGTTAATCAAAGAGGTATTTCAGCGGAAAATTTAACCAGTGCACAAAAATAACTTTCTAAATATAAAATGCAGCCAATAGCTCATAAAATAATTAAAGCTTAAAATAAATTTCTCTGTGTTATGCAGGATTAAACTATTATTATCATGATAATAAGTTGATTAATATTTTGAAAGATGTAAGTATCTTTACAGAGACTGAACAGATCAATGTAGTAATCCGGGAAGCAAGATCATTATGAAAAATCTGGTTTTATTTTCAATCATATTGATTTTACCAGTCTGCTCTTCATTCTGCCAGGAGATTACCGGTAACATATCGGGTATTGTACTTGATAATGTAAGCAATGAGCCCCTGCCTTATGCTAATGTAATCTTAACAAATATCGATCCTCCGGCAGGAGTCATGTCAGATAAAGACGGAAGGTTTTTGATAAAAAATATTCCTGTCGGGACCCTGAGCATCAGGATTTCTTTCATGGGCTACCAGACACATGATATCAATAACCTTTCATTAAAGCCGGGTAAAGATCTGCAGCTTAAAATATACCTGGAAGAAAAGATATATAAAGCTGATGAGGTTACTATAAAGGGCCATATCGATAAAACGAAAACCCGAAATACCATGACATCGGTAAGTTCAAGGGGATTCACAATTGAAGAAACAAAGAGATATGCAGGAAGCCTGAATGATATTGCAAGAATGGCTTCGGGATTTGCAGGAGTGCAGGTTGAATCGGATGGACGAAATGATATAATAATAAGGGCTAACTCACCCTCGGGGCTTTTATGGAGACTTGAGGGGGTGGATATTCCAAATCCAAATCATTTCGGGGCTTTTGGCAGTACCGGGGGACCAATAAGCTTACTTAACAATAATCAACTTGACAATTCTGATTTCCTTACCGGAGCCTTCCCTGCCGAATACGGAAATGCAGTATCCGGTGTTTTTGATCTTTCTATGAGAAGTGGCAATACAAACAATTACGAATTTATGGGGCAGCTGGGCTTCAATGGTTTTGAACTGGGTGCCGAAGGACCCCTGACCAGGAAAAAAGCTTCCTCCTTTATGCTAAACTACCGACTCTCAACACTTGAACTATTCAAAATTCTTGGAGTAGATTTCGGCACAGGTGTAGCTGTACCAAAATACCAGGACTTTACATTTAAAATCAATCTGCCTTCAGGCAAGGCAGGAAAATTCTCTTTCTTCGGGATTGGCGGTAAAAGTCAGGTAGATCTCAAACATGATGATTTTGACTCTACCCGGCAAAACACTTATTTCGGACAGGGCTATAATGTTATTAACCGGACAAACCAGATAGTTTTGGGGATGACTCATATATATAGGATAAATGAAACAAGCTATACCCGGCTTAACCTGGCATATACCTTTCATGATTTCGTAACTGAAACAGACTCGGTTGACCAGGCTAATAATATACTTATACCCGACTACAGGAATATTTTCAGGGAGAATAAAATTCATGCTTCCTTTTTTTATAAAAAGAAACTGGGCCCGAAAGCCAATTTTAAAACAGGACTTTCAACAAATATATATTTCCATTATTTTATCGATAGTGTTTATAATAAAAACTTTAATCAGTTTACTACTTTGACCGATTACCGTGGAACATCATCACTCATACAACCATACATTTCCTGGCAGATTAAGCCCTCTGAAGATTTCACATTTAACCTGGGACTGCATTACCAGTTTTATACTTACAATTCAACTTCAAGCCTTGAACCCAGGCTGGGTGCTATCTGGCATTTTGCTGAAAGAAGCAGCCTTAACCTGGGATATGGCTTACACAGCCAGGTACTACCCATTACAATTTATAATAAAGAAACCTATCTAAACCCCGGTTATAACAATTATAATGAAAAACTTGAAATGCTTAAGAGCCACCACATTGTTCTATCCTACAACCATAGCTTCAATGACTTCCTCAGACTAAAAACGGAATTGTATTACCAGTACATTTTCAATGCAGCAATTGATGCCGGATCAAAAAACTCTTACTCCATATTGAATCAAGGTGCAAATTTTTATATTCCTGCCCCCGATTCATTAAAAAGTGCCGGTACGGGAAATAATTACGGGCTTGAACTTACCATGGAACATTTTCTTAATAAGGGAATGTATTTCCTTGCCACCTTTTCTTTATTTGATTCAAAATATAAAGGCAGCAATGGTATTTACAGGAATACTGCATTTAACGGTAATTACATTGCTAACCTCTTATTTGGAAAAGAATTTGAGATATTCTCCTCCACAAAGGGAAAAACCAAAAAATATTATCCCGGCTTCGATATTAAGCTTAACTACAGGGGAGGGCAACGTCATTCGCCTATAGATACTACCTGTTCTCAAAATCACGGCCTGCCTGTTTATATTGACAGTGAGGCATTCAGCCTGCAATATCCCGATTATTTCAGGATTGATCTTAAATTATCTGTTAAAATCTTTGTCCGCCAATCAAACATGGAGTTCCTGCTTGATGTTCAAAACCTGTTCAACAGGAAAAATATTTATAATGAATCTTATGATCGTGAAAAGAATGAAATTTACTATAATTACCAGATAGGAAGACTTATAATTCCTCAGTTTAAAATTGAATTTTAACTTGCATACTTTAATTTACTGTTAAACAAAAAAAACAAATAATGAATACCAGGACAAAGATCATGGCTACAATCGGGCCGGCCTGTAACAATAGCAAGACCCTTGAAAAAATGATAATAAAAGGAGTAAACCTGTTCAGGCTGAACTTCTCACATGGTACACATGAGCTACATCTTGATTCGATAAATATGATAAGGGCACTCAACCAGAAACTAGGCACCAATATTGCTATTCTTGCTGACCTGCAGGGACCAAAGCTAAGAGTCGGTGAAGTTGAAAACAATGCTGTTGAACTGGTAAACGGCGAATTACTGGATATAGTCACCACCAGTTGCCTGGGCACTAAAGAAAAAGTTTCAGTCAGTTATCCTGAACTCCCTAAGGATGTAAAACCGGGTGCCAGGATACTTATAGACGATGGCAAGATACAACTTGAAGTGCTGGATTCTAATAAAAAAGACAGGGTAAAAACCCGGGTATTGAATGGCGGAGTACTATCCTCCAGGAAAGGCGTTAACCTGCCAAACACAAAAATATCACAGCCAAGTCTCACTGCCAAGGATAAAGCCGATGCTGATTTTGCTTTAAAGCATGAAGTTGACTGGATAGCTCTTTCTTTTGTAAGGGAGGCTACAGATATTGCTGACCTGCGCGATATAATCAGAAAGAATAAGAAAAGTACAAAGGTAATTGCCAAGATTGAAAAACCCGAAGCCATTGAGGATATAGACAATATAATAGATGTTTCTCATGGGATAATGGTTGCAAGGGGAGACCTGGGCGTAGAGATGTCTTTCCATAAACTACCAATGATACAAAAAGACATAATTATAAAATGTAGCGAGCAGGCAAAACCTGTGATCATTGCCACACAAATGATGGAAAGCATGATAGATAACTTCAGGCCCACACGTGCTGAAGCAAGCGATGTGGCAAACTCAGTTCTTGACGGGGCCGACTGCCTAATGCTGAGTGGAGAAACATCTGTTGGCAAATATCCCGTTGATGTCATTAATAATATGAAGGAAATAATCCATTCAACAGAATCAAGGGGGCTGCAACATATTAAGGAACACTTTCCAACAATTATCAACAGGCAATATATGCCCGATACCATTAATTACAATGCCTGCGAGATGGCTGAGAAAGGAAATGCAAATGCATTGGCAGGCTTTACCCACTCAGGTTATACTGCTTTCCGCCTGGCCAGCCACAGGCCCAGTGCAAATATATTTGCATTTACAAATAATAAAAAAATCCTTAACAGCCTTTCAATATTATGGGGAGTAAAGCAGTTTTATATTAATGAATATACAGATATAAACGAAGCCATAGCAGAATCAATAAATATCTTAAAAAAGAAAAAACTCATAAATGATGACGAGGTGATAATACATGTAGGAAGCATACCACTGAACCTGAAGGGACAGACTAATATGATGAAAATTACTTATGTTTAGAAAGGGTATCCTATGGCCAGGTGAAAAGTCATCTGTGAGAGATTGTAACCGGGATTAGCCACCACCCACCTGCTACCTTCCTGTATCTGGGGATCTCTCATCTTAAAGCCGAAATCAAGCCGGAATAAAAAGAAAGAAAAGTCAAACCTTGTTCCTACTCCCGATCCCACAGCCATATCAGAAACAAAGCTTCCAAACTGGAACCTGGCCCCGGGCCTGGTATCTGCTTTATTTATGGCCCAGATATTACCGGCATCAATAAATAATGCTCCTTCCAGAACCCATATTATCTTGAACCTGTACTCCAGGTTGAAGTTTATCTTCATATCGGCCATCTGGTTATAAAATGTCGTGCTCTCGGGCACATGTGATCCGGGTCCCAGCGACCTTACAGGCCATGCCCTGATATCATTAGCTCCACCTGTATAATATTGCTTCTCAAAAGGCAGAGCCCTGGAGTTCCCATAAGGCAGGCCCGCCCCGAAAAATGCCCTGTAAACAATTGAGTTTGCCTCATTGATATATGTATTATATATCATGTCTATATCTCCTTTCACAAACTGCGAATATTCAATACCGAATACTTCATTCCCAGTACCCGGGACACTCTCAGAGAATGTATTATCCAATAATGAAACAAGGTTCCCTGCAGTTGATAAATTAAGCCTGAAATAATAATAATTCCTGTCCTTTCTCATCTTCCTGTTTGTGTATATGAAGCTATAAGAAAGTCCGGCAATAAAAGTGTTCTTATAACTATATGCCAGGTATGAGGTGGTATCAATATGCCTGATAAAAGAACTGTCGATATATGGCAACTTGATGACATTCATGTCTATCGGGGTTACTATATGCGAAACATACTTGTTCCCCAACCAGTTGTATCCAAACCCGGAAACAAACATAGTCCTTTCATATTCAGGTCTGCTCTGGTAATTATAAGCATTGAACAAGTTTGTTTTGGGATTGTATTTCTTAACAAAATCTTCTTTCTTCAGAAAAGGAAATAGAAACCTGGGAAATACTATCTGGGCTTCTGCTCCATACTCCTGCATGCTTCCAAATCCTTTTGTTTCCTTGGGTAATGCCTCATAAGATGTATTCAGCTTTAAATTCAGAACTTCCGCCCTCTTAAACAGGTTCCTGTGCTGATAAAGCAAATTCAGCGATGCCCCCAGGTTACCCGATGAGTTGGTTCCTTCAACCTCAATTGAATATGACTGCAATTTGTTGGGAACGATCTGCACACTGCAATCAAGTGTACCCGTAGAAGTGTCGGCAGGATGCAGATTGTCCACCTGGGTAAACAATACGTCCACATGCCTTATAACAGTAAGACCCGACAAATGCATCCTGGTTTGTTCAACATTGGTCTGGTTATAAAAATCTTTAGTATATATGTAATTCGCCTCCAGAATAACATCATAATGCAGGTTTGTCTTTTTTCCAGACTGTATAAAATAAAAACCTTTATAAGGTATAGTATCCAGCATACGATAATAATTATTAGGATCCTTTAAGGCTTCTGCAGGGTCATAATCAATAAAAAAGTAAATCTTGCCTATCCTGAACTTGCGAAAAGAAACTTCAACAATCTGGTTATTTGCCAGGCGTACTTCTTTTGCCCTTACATGAACTGTAAAATCAATTATACCTTTCTGTTTTGAACTATCAGCTTCAAAAAGAATATAATCCTTACGAAACCAGTAAAACCCTTCATTCTTTAACAGATGTTCTATTCTGCCTCTTTCATTATCAACCTTAACCAGTTCATAAAGTTCTCCTGTCACAAGCTCTGATTTCGCGCTGTCTCTTAAAACATATGGCCTGATAATCTCATCATCAATCATAAACTTCACCTTTCCGATTCTATATGGCCTGTTCATCTCAATATCATATTCAGCAACTGCTTTCTTCCCTGAATAGATTACCGTATCATGTATATCTGCATCGAAATAACCTTTTGTATCAAGGTATGATTTCAACTGGTTAACAGACCTGGCACTTTCCGGTTTCCTGAAAATCACAGGTGGTTCACCCACCTTCCTGAGCCAGTTATGAATACCCTCGTCTTTTTCAATATCAGATAAGTTGTATAGCCCCAGCTGAAGCCTGATGCCAAGGATCCTGTTATTTGGTTGCTGCTGAAGGCTTACTTTAAGTTCCTTCTTCTCAATCTTTTTCTTTTCACTGGTAACCAGTTTGTTTTTCGAAAGTAAGTATTCATTATCAGGAACATACCTGGTAGGCTTACATGCTGAAAATATCAATAGTGATATAATGAGAAGGCCCGGGATTCTTTTTAAAGAATTTTTATTTATGATTAATATGTTCAAATTTGTAAGGAATTTTATGCTCCCGAACAAAGATAAAAATATTTAACATGCTCAGTAAGACAAAGCTTAAATATCTGAACTCCCTGAAAATTAAGAAAAATCGTATCTCGGCATCCTGTTTCCTTGCTGAAGGAGATAAGATAGTAAGAGACATACTTCATTCCGGATGGACGATCACAGAACTTTTTGCCAGTAAAGAATGGCTTGAGAAACAAACTGGTAAAGAACTTGCCGGGCTTGAGAAAATTCACGAGACTGATCAGGGGGAAATAAAAAAGATCAGCAGCCTGAAGACGCCCCAAAATGTTCTGGCTGTTGTAAAGATGCCGGAAGCAGAGTCCGTGCCGGAGCCACCGCATGACCAGCTGTGCCTGGCACTGGAAAGGATACAGGACCCGGGTAACCTGGGAACCATAATACGGACTGCCGCCTGGTTTGGCATAGAATATATTTTCTGTTCCCCCGACAGTGTTGATGTATTTAACCCCAAAGTAATACAGTCAACAATGAGCGCAATACTTAATGTAAAGATTATTTACACCGGACTCTCTGAGCTGGCTGAACTCTTTATTCAAAACTCATTGCATGTATATGGTACATTCCCGCGGGGTAATAATATTTATAAAGAAGACCTGGCTTCAGCCGGACTGGTATTAATGGGAAATGAATCTGCAGGAATTTCTTCCGGGCTTGCAAAAAAAGTCACTCACAGGCTATCCATACCTGCATACTCCGAAAAGCAGGAGCTGCAGATAGACTCCCTGAACCTGGCTTCGGCAACAGCTATTATATGCTCGGAATTTAAAAGAAGATCAGCGGACAGCTAAAAAGGATACAGGCAATAACCTTACAGGGCTATTCAAAATGGAATGACAATATCCACATCCTGGATTTTAGCTTATCAACACTTGTTACATAATATTCATAACCGGGCACCGGATCATCCTGCAGTAAGTTTCTGAAACCAATGGCGTACTTTATTTCGACTGACAGCTTAAAATAATACAAAAAGAAGTCTATGCCGAAACCCAGTTCCGTATAGAGATCAGACCTCTTTAGCCTCAGGTAGTTCTCCTTTTCGATATCGTAATCTTTCTTGGCAGCCAGGTCGAGCCTGTAATCAAGTCCCGCCACAAGGTAAGGCCTGAAATTGTTTACCCTGTCCGACCTGTATTTAATAAGAAGAGGAAATTCCAGGAATGAGGACTCTATCTGCTGACCCTTTCCAATCTTTTCTTCGCTATTCCTGTTATAATAATCAATGGTCCTCTGTCCGAAACTGATCCCCGGTAAAAAGCGAAGGTTCATATACCTGTTAAGACGCAGGCTGGACACTATATTAATATTAAATCCCGGGTGCAACAAAGTTACATTCGGCACCGGTATTGAATCCACATTCCATGCCTTCTCTGAGGGATAAAGGCCAAAATCCATGGTGTTAAGTCCCACGGTAAACCCAAAATGAAGGGTCTTCTTATCATACACCGAGTTATTCTGAACTTTCTTCTTCTGCGCAAAGCCCAGCAGGGGTAAAAATAAAAATATTATAATCAGTATCTTTTTCAAAATATTTACTCTAACACTAAATTAAAACTATGAATCGGAAAAATTATTGTTATTTTCTTTCAGGCCTGTGTAAATACTGGCCACACCGAAGCTCAGTCTCCTGAATGAGAGTTCGGTAAAGCCTGCATTTCCCAGCTTGCATATAAAGTCATCACCTTCAGGAAATGCATCAACCGATTCAGGAAGATAAGTATAGGCTCTGGAATCACCCGATATCATTTTTCCCAGCCAGGGCAAAATATTAAAAAAGTAAAAGTTAAAGATCTGTTTAAAAGGAAATCTCGCCGGCCTCGAAAATTCAAGAATAACAAAAGCTCCTCCTGTCTTAAGCACCCTGAACATTTCATTTATTCCCTGCTCCAGGTTTTCAAAATTCCTCACACCAAAAGCTACCGTCAGGGCATCAAAACTATTATCATCAAAAGGCATATCTTCAGAATCGGCCTGTTTAAGTTCTATCCTGTCAAGCAGCTTCTTCTTTTTTAATTTCTCCCTGCCCTTCTCCAGCATGCCTGCGGAAATATCAATTCCAACAAGCTGTTCAGGCCTGAGCCTTAATAATGCAATGGCCAGGTCACAGGTGCCGGTGGCCACATCAAGTATTGTCTTTGGCTTAAATGGCTTTAAGCTATTCACTGCCTTCCTTCTCCACAGCTTGTCAATGCCAAGTGATAAGAAATGATTAAGAAAATCATAGCGACATGCTATCTGGTCGAACATTTCTTCGACCTGGACCTTTTTTGTCGTTCCGGATTTCTTATCGGGCATTAGCTCTGACATATCCACACTTATTCTTTCAATTGTGATTCAAGACTTTCCATGTAGGCTTTCTTCATATCACAGACAAAACCATAGGACATATCATCAATCCTCATTTCGCCTCTTGTCACATGACCAAGAGCAGAAAAGGGAACATCCTGCTTAAGCATATAATCTATAAACTCGGTCTCCCGTGTAGGAGAAACGGTCACCACAACCCTTCCCTGTGCTTCACCAAAAAGGAATGCATCCCTCCTGACCTCAGCATCAGATGTAATATCGAAACCCAGGCATTTTGGTATTCCACATTCAAACAAAGAAATAAACAAACCACCTTCCGAAATATCATGAGCCGACCGTACCAGGCTGTAGCTAATAAGCTCGCGAAGAACTGTCTGCATTCTGAATTCTTCTTCCAGGTTAAAATAGGGGACCGGTGATTTCTCAATGCCATGCCAGGAAACGAGGTATTGGGATGATGAAATATCATTCCTGGACTTACCTATAAGATATATCATGCTTCCCTTGCCCTTAAATGCCATACTCATCTGGTTGTTTTTCTCCTTAACCACACCCAGCATACCTATAGTAGGTGTAGGATAAACCGGAACAACCTCATTGCCTATGGATGTCTGGTTATAGAAACTAACATTGCCTCCTGTTACAGGAGTACCAAACTTCTTACATGCTTTGCTCATTCCTTTTATAGCACCTACAAACTGCCAGTAAACCTCGGGGTTGTAAGGATTGCCAAAATTCAGACAGTTAGTTATGGCCAGGGGATCAGCCCCCGAACAGGTTATATTCCTGGCTGCCTCAGATACAGCAATCTGTGTTCCTATATCGGGATCTGCATATACATACCTTGAGTTACAATCAACGGTCAGGGCCAGGGCACTGCGGCTTCCTTTAATATTTACAAGGCCTGCATCACAAGGAAAATTGGTAGTCATATTACGGGTACCAACCATTGTATCGTATTGCTCATATACCCATCTCTTACTGGCAATATTAGCATTTGATGCCAGGCTCCATGCAACATCCCTGAGACTGGCCGGTTCATCAACCGATTCAATATTAAACTCCTTCAACTGCTTATAATAGGCTGGCTCCTTATATTCCCTGTCATATACGGGAGCACCGCCACCCAGTACCAGTGTTGAGGCAGGAACATCGGCATAAAGTTCCCCTTTCATATAAAAGAGCAACCTGTCTTCTTCAATAACCTCTCCAATGATCACACAATTCAGATCCCACTTATCAAATACTGCTTCCACCTCTTTTTCCATCCCTTTCTTTGCAACAACAAGCATGCGCTCCTGTGATTCAGACAGCAATATCTCCCATGGCTCCATATTAGCCTGCCTCAGTGGCACCTTATCAAGGTCTATCTTCATTCCGCAGCCACCCTTTTCCGACATCTCAGATGTACTGCATATTATTCCCGCTGCACCCATATCCTGCATACCTATAATTGTATCTGTCTTATTCAGATCAAGGCTGGCCTCCAGCAGAAGTTTTTCCTGGAAGGGGTCTCCTACCTGTACCGAGGGCAGGTCCTCGGCAGAGTTTTCGGTTATATCAGCTGAGGCAAATGTTGCCCCGTGAATACCATCCTTGCCTGTTCTTGAGCCTACTATAAATACCGGGTTGCCTTTCCCTTTGGCAATTGCCGATATCATTTCATCTTTTTTCATCAAACCAACCGACATTGCATTTACCAGCGGGTTAGTATTATAACAATCATTAAAGTAAACTTCTCCTCCCACTACAGGCACACCAAATGAGTTACCATAATCACCTATGCCTTTTACCACTCCCTTTACGTGCCATTTCGTCCTTTCCTCCTTCAGGGTGCCAAACCTCAGGGAATTCAATTGTGCCACAGGCCTTGCCCCCATTGTAAAAATATCCCTGTTTATTCCGCCAACACCTGTTGCTGCACCCTGGTAGGGCTCAACAGCACATGGATGATTATGCGACTCTATCTTGAAAACACATGCCAGTCCGCTTCCAACATCAACCATGCCGGCATTCTCCTCACCTGCTGCAGCCAGTATCTGTTCTCCTTCACGTGGCAGGGTCTTCAGCCATTTGATAGAATTCTTGTATGAAGCATGCTCCGACCACATCACCGAATATATACTCAGCTCGGTAAAATTTGGTTCCCGGCCAAGTATTTTCTTTATCATCTCAAATTCCTCAGCATTAATACCAAGGCTTTCGGCAGTCTTTATATCTACGTTAGTTTGTGTTATCATAAAAAGTAATTTCTGTTCGGGAACTGAAACAAAGATAATCAAGATTCTGAATTCCTGATTAAATTTAAAGAGCATATCTTCCTGTTTTTTTATACTTTTGAAGCATTATCAACAGCTTAAAGCAAGCATGTCAAATCAAGCACAGATAGTCTTTCATATGGGACTGGCAAAGGTTGCCTCAACCTTCCTGCAGAATAGCATTTTTCCAAAATTCAAGGGAGTTTATTTTATAAGGAAGCTGGCTTACAGGCAAGACAGGAAAATAATTGCCCGTACAAAACGACCAAGATACCTCCTGTCAAGAGAATTTGATTATTTCCTCGAAAAAAAACTAAGAACTTTTGCCGAAGATTACCCGGGAGCAAAAACAATAATTATTTTACGCAGACACGACAGCTGGATAGCTTCGGAATACAGAAAATATGTTAAGAACGGGGGCCGTCTTTCTTTTGATCAATATTTTAATCTTGATAATACGGCTAAGATAAAGACAGATGAACTTTATTTCATGGATAAAATAAAGACCCTGGAAAAGCTTTTCGGAACAAAACCACTTGTAATGTTTTATGATGATCTGAAAATCGATCCCTGGGCTTTTATAGATAAAATCGCCGGGTTCTCCGGCGCGAAGTACAACAAAAAAGACATATCCCTGAAAAAGGTTCATTCTTCATACAACGAGAAACAACTGAAAATAATGAGGAGCTTTGCAAGATACTTTATCAGAAAAAATAGAAAATGGGCAAAAAACAGGACACTTTACTGGATTCAACGCAGGTCCAGGCTCCTGCTAAGCTATGTAATACTGTACCCTTCACTGCTTATCCCAGGGGCATGGGTCTGCAAAGAAGAACTGATACCATCCGGTAGCCTGGAAAAGATTAAGAACTTTTATGCCGGCGACTGGAATAAATGCATGGAATATGCAGGCTCAGGTGCTAAATAAGTATGCGGGCATAAGGCTAAATAAAGAAAATAATGCTTAGCAGCCAAGCTGGCTCAACACACTGTCAACACTTTCCTCAATAGTCTGCTTGCTGGTATCAACCACTACATCCGGATTCTCAGGAGCTTCATAAGGATCATCAATCCCTGTAAACTGGCTTATCTCTCCACTCCTGGCTTTCTTATATAATCCTTTAACATCTCTTTGCTCACACACTTCCAGAGGTGTTGACACATATATCTCTCTGAAATTCAAACATAAAGATCTTACCGCCTCACGTGATTCCTTGTAAGGTGAAATAAAAGACGCAACAACAGTGATGCCATTCTTCTCCAGCATGCCGGCAAGAAATCCCACCCTGCGCACATGCCTGTCCCTTTCCTCTTTTGAGAAACCTGTTTTAGGAAAAATATCCCGCACCTTATCCCCGTCCAGATGCTCAACCTTTACACCCTTTGCCCTTATCCTTTTATACACCTCTTCAGCTATACTGCTTTTCCCTGCTCCCGACAAACCCGTAAACCACAACACCATGGCTTCATTAATTACTCCTTCTGTCTTAGCACTCATTCTTTAAATATTTAATCTGCTGCAAACCTACATAACTTATTGAAAACAATACAGGGCTTTAATAAAAAAACGATATTTCTCAGGCCATAATCATTAAGCTATTTCATAGAAAAGTTTAATTTTAGGAAAAAATTCAAATTAGAGTTATTAATCTTAAAATATAAGCATTGAAACGAATAGCACTGATCACCGGAACCACATCAGGAATTGGAAAGGCCACAGCAGAAAAACTCGCCAGCCAGGGATTAAACCTTATAATTACCGGGCGAAGAAAAAAAATACTTGATGAACTAAAGACATCTCTTGCATCTGAATACGGGATAGAAATAATTGCCCTTAATTTTGATATCCGGAAAGCTGAAGAGGTAAAGGCAAATATAGCTGCCCTTTCCAAAGAATGGAAAAAGATAGATATACTGGTAAATAATGCGGGACTGGCAGCCGGGCTGGACCATATACAGGATGGAAAGATAGAGAACTGGGAAAGAATGATAGACACCAATATTAAAGGCCTGCTGTATATTTCACGTGAAGTAATGCCTTTAATGACAGCCAATAAAAAAGGACATATAATAAATATTGCTTCAACAGCAGGCAAGGAGGTGTACGAGAATGGAACAGTTTATTGTGCCACCAAGCATGCAGTGGATGCAATAAGCAAAGGAATGCGTTTAGACCTGCTAAAATATGGAATTAAGGTTACTTCAATATCACCGGGACTTGTTGAGACAGAATTTTCAATTGTAAGATTCGACGGGGACAGGGAAAAGGCAAAACTTCCCTATAAAGGCATGAAGCCACTGACAGGAAAGGATATTGCAGAGGTAATATGGTTCTCACTGAACCAGCCGGAACATGTTAACCTTAACGATATAGTAATGACTGCCACCGCCCAGGCTAACTCAACAAATGTTTACCGTAAAGAATAAATTTTAGATATAACAGGCAAAGGACACGGATTACAAACAGACTGCTGCAAAGGACACAGATGACAAACATACTGCTGGCAGGCAAAGGACACAGATGATAAACAGACTGCTGCAAAGGGCACGGATGATAAACAGACTGCTCCGCTGCGATCTATTTATTCAAAAATCCTTGTTTTCTTATAACTTCCAGGAACTTCTCTGAAAAGAACTCATTATCCTTTTTTGTGTAGCGATTATCGGTAAATACCTGTGCAAGAGTTTCTTTGTTATTTTCCTTTAGCAGTTCGAGTGTCTCCTGCAATGATTCTTTTTCAGCATATATCCTGTCTATATCATCCGCACTATAATCGGAATATTTCTCGTAATGAACAACTCCCTCAAGGGGCAGCCTATTAGTAATTGAAGGAGCCTCAGCCGGGTAGCCCACAACAATGGTAGTAACCGGCACCACCCCCCGGGGCAGGTCAAGAGCAGCAATTATTTCATCAGCCATATATGTGGTAGTACCAAGGTAACAAATTCCCAGTCCCTTGTCTTCGGCAGCAATGGCAACATTTTGTGCAACGAGCAAAGCATCAATTGCAGCAGTAAAGAACGACAGGTAGTTATCATAACCCGGAAAGGCATCTCTCTGTTTACACCATTTATTGAACCTGTTAAAATCTGCACAAAAAGTAATTAGCACAGGGGCCTGCTTTACCATATCCTGTTTAAAATGAAGCTCCCAAAGTTTTTCTTTTAGCTCTTTTCCTGTTGTAAGCACCATGGAATAAGCCTGCATATTGCCTGTTGTGGATGCCCTGGTCCCTGCTATAAGTATTTCTTCGAGCAACTGCCTGTCAATCTCCTTGTCTCTGTATTGCCTTATTGACCTGTGATGTAGTATGGTAGATATCATAATGGTTTTATTTAATGTCAAAATAATAAAAGGATAAAAGTTAAAACAAGGATAAAATTCATATTTAGCTTCTTATCTATCTTAAGCTTTCCCTTATAACCCAAAATTTATTACTAATCAAAAACTGTTCATAACTACCAATTAATTTACATAGAATTATAGAATAATTTAAATAAATTTATTTACTTTTTTATAAAAATTAAATCTCAACAGATAACGCAAAAAACACAAAGCAATTATGAAAAAATCTTTACTCTTTCTTTTAACACTTTTTCTTCCCTTATTTGTTTATTCACAGGCCGTCTTCATTAATGAACTTCATTATGATGATTCCGGCACAGATATAGATGAAGGGGTTGAAATAGCAGGACCGGCAGGAACAGATCTATCAACTTTTTCTGTTGTTGCTTATAACGGCAATGGAGGAGCCTCCTACAATACTGTTTCACTTTCCGGAACTATCCCTGATCTGCAAAACGGCTTTGGAGCCATGTGGTTTGATATAGCTGGCCTGCAGAATGGTGCTCCTGACGGACTGGCACTTGTAAATAATACTACAGAAGTAATCCAGTTTTTGAGTTATGAAGGCACATTTACCGCAACCGATGGTCCTGCTTCCGGATTGACAAGCACAAACATAGGAGTTAATGAATCCAGCGTACCTGACGGGCTTTCTCTCCAGCTTACGGGAACCGGAGCCGTTTACACAGATTTTTCATGGCATGGAGCTATCACTTCTACCCATAATGCAGTAAATACAGGCCAGACCTTTTCTTCAGGTGCAGATACTGACCCTCCGGTATGGACAACCTCATACCCATTAGCCAGGAATATAGTTGATAATAAAGCAACACTTGTAGTTAATATGGATGAGGCCGGAGTAGCTTATTATATTGTTGTTTATGCCGGTGCCACAGCTCCAACCGCTGAACAGGTAAAAGCCGGTGTTGATTATGATACGGTACATGTTCTTCCAAGAGGAAATATCCTTGTTGAAGCGGCAAATACCGAATACTATGAAATCATTTCAGGAGCCATACCTGAAGCTTCTTACGATGTATGGACTGTTGCAGAAGATGCATTTACCAACCTTCAGGCAAGTCCTGCCATGATAAATGTTACGATGACTCCTTTGCGTAGCCTGGCAATCACAGAACCCCAGACAAATGATGTTATGTCTGTTGGTGACACGCTTAAATTTAAATGGACATCAACAAATATAGACAGCCTGATTATAGGTGCATACTCCTATGCAGAAGATGAAATATTTATCATTAATGAAGATGAAGGAGAATTTACACCTATTGAAGCAGCTGCGGGCAGCTGGGATTTATGGATCCCACATGAAGCAGATCCGGGGAATTATGATTTTATTTTCTATGATTATTACGACACCACATTTCATGAGTCTGTAGGTCCGGTAAGCCTTGAAGATAACCGTGCCCTGGAACTTGTAAGCCCGGTAGATTACCAGACTTTTTATCTTGGTGACACAATTATTTTTGAATGGACCAGTTCAGGAATCGATAGTATATTACTCGGGTCATATGTTTATGAAGATGATGAAATTAACATTTTTACATCTGACCATGAAACAGGAGAACTTATGCCACTTGCCGCAGACAGGGATACTTTCTCACTGGTCATTCCCCCTGAAGCCGATGTGGATTCAGTGGACATTCTGATCTTTGATTATTATGACACTGCTTTCTACGACAGGGTTCTGCGTGTTTACCTGATTGATACATTAGTTCCTGAAATAGATAAACTCTTTCCTGAGAACGGATCAACAACTGTTCCGCTGGGAGCTTCATTTACTATCAAGTTTAACGAAGAAGTATTTGCAGGAGTAGGTAGTTTCCACCTCAGGAAGGAAGATGGCACACTGATTGAAAGTTTTAATATTGCCGGTCTTACTATAGATAATAAAAGAATCATACTTACACCATCCCAGGCTTTGCAAATTGACAAGACCTATTATATTGACTGGGATAATGGAGTTGTTAAAGACAAGAATAACCTCAATTTTACCGGTGTAAGCGGTGATAGCAACTGGAAATTCACAACAGGTACTGATCTCTTTATTTCTGAATACATAGAAGGCAGCTCCAACAATAAAGCCCTTGAGATATATAATGCTACAGGAGAAACTGTGGATCTGTCAAATTATGCATTCTGGAGAATTAGTAATGGTGGCGACTGGGCAGAAGGAGAAGCAAATGCCGTTGTACTGGAAGGAAGCCTTGCAGACGGTGAAGTATTTGTCGTTTGCAACAGCAGTGCAAGTCCGGAGATCCAGGCCGTTTCAGACATGATAGGAAGCTCAGCAACCTATTACAATGGAGACGATGCCATAGGTCTTGCCCGTAAGCTCGGTGATAACTGGTTCTTAATTGACAAGGTTGGTGATGAAGGACCTGACCCTGGTTCAGGCTGGGTAGTAGCCGGTGTACCTCATGCAACTGTCGAACACACTCTTATTAGGAAAAAAACAGTTGTCCGGGGAAATCTTGACTGGTCAGTGTCAGCCGGAACAACTTCTACAAATTCAGAATGGTTTATAGCTACACAGGACTATATTGTTAACCTTGGAGAACCAAGTCCACAGGGAAGTGATAATACCATGATTGAGGCAATTGTATTATTAGATACCCTGCAAAATAATGTAACTGTAAGCTCGGTTGTTGACACCCTGGCAGGGACTGCTGCGGTTGAGATCCTCTTTGGTATGGATTCGCAGCTTGATTCACTGGTAGCTGTTCTCACACTGGCAGATGGAGCAACTTCATCACCTCAGTCAGGAGACACTCTCGACTTTACAAATCCTGTTGTATTTACTGTTACTGCCGAGGATGGTTTTACAACCCGCGACTGGACAGTGACCGTAACTGTGTCCGCAACAGTTAGCTCCGAAAATGATATCCTGGTATTTTCTGTTGAAGGATCTGAGGAGGATGCCGTTATAGGCGACGGAACAGTTGATCTGGTGATGCCTTATGGTGCAGACCTGACGACACTTGTCCCCACCATAGAAGTTTCGGCAGGAGCAAGCCTTAATCCGGCCTCGGGAATTGCCCAGGACTTTACATCACCTGTAGTATATACAGTTACTGCCCAGGATGGAACAAGCAGGGACTGGACAATAAATATTACCAATAAAGAGGTTTATTATATAAATGTTTATAGTATACAGTACACTGAAGATGCCAGTGGAAACTCTCCCCATTTAGGAGAACTTGTTAAAACAGGCGGTATAATCACTGCCATAAACATTTATCAGTCTGAGTTAAAGGGCTATTTCATACAGACCGAAGAAGGGGAATGGTGTGGAATATATATTTATGATCCGGGCCGTGATCAGACAGACAACCCGCAGCTGGGTGACAGTATTGAAGTTGTTGGTTCAGTAGATGAATACTACAATACAACCCAGATCAAGAACATACTTGAATATACTACTCTTGGAACAGGCAAAACATTACCCGGACCACTTGCTGTTACTACGGGAAGTGCAGGTATGGAGTCTCATGAAAGTTTATTTATGAAGATTTCCAATGCTGAGTGTACTAATCCTGATATGGGACACGGAGAGGTTGAGGTAAATGACGGAACAGGAGCTTTATTACTTGACGATTTCCTGTACCAATATGATCCATTTGTTCTTAACAAACATTACGATATTACCGGTGTAATTACTTATTCATATAGCAACTGGAAACTTCTTCCACGCAGTGCTGATGATATATCTGAAGTGGTTGGAATTGGAGAAACAACTTTTTCAAGCAAGCTGAGAATTTACCCGAACCCCAACACAGGACGCTTCAGTATTGAAATACCTGCAGAAGCAAAAGGAAGTGTGGAGATCAGTATCCTGAATATTACAGGACAGCTAATTCACAGTGATCTTATCAAGGCCGGCTCCGGGAATATTGTCGAGATTGATATAAGTAATGAAGCCAGGGGATTATATTTTATTAAGCTTAGTGACGGGACTGATTCGAGTATCACAAAATTCATTAAACAATAAGCAGCCAGGTTTAAGTACTATATAAGCTATCCGGGGAAGTCCGCCAATGTGCGGACTTCCTTTTTTTATAATATTCTATAATAATGGGACTTGCAATATAAAAAGACCATAGCCTTTATCTTATATTTTTAATAACTTAGCAAAACAATTCTAAAGAGCCATAAATCATAATTCAATATCCAAATGAAAACTATCTTATATTCCCGCCTTTACATTGCCATGCTTGCAATGATACTGTTATTTCCGCTCTCAGTTCAGGCCCAGAAAAGTAAAAAATCAAAATCATCAGATGATACTTCAGTCATTGTTGACAAGTCTCTCATGGGGGCATTGAAGTTTCGTAGCATAGGACCGGCAATTGCTTCAGGAAGAATTGCCGACATTGCTGTAAATCCTGAAAATCCTGCAGAATATTATGTTGGCACTGCTTCGGGGGGATTATGGAAGACCACAAACAACGGGACTACTTTTAAATCTATTTTCGATCAACAGCCGGTTTTCTCCATAGGCTGCCTGGCCATAGATCCTAAAAACCCCAATGTTGTCTGGGCAGGAACAGGTGAGAATAACTCGCAAAGAAATCTTGCCTATGGCGATGGTATATATAAAACGCTTGATGCCGGTAAGACATGGAAAAATATGGGACTTAAAAAATCAGAACATATTGGTAAAATAATCATCCATCCCGACAATACAGACATTGTATATGCAGCCTGCCAGGGACCTGCCTGGGGACCGGGTGGAGACAGGGGCCTTTATAAAACAAGCAACGGCGGGGAAAGCTGGGAGCTGATTCTGGAGATAAGCAAATATACCGGGATAAGCGACCTGGCTATGGATCCACGAAACCCCGATATTCTCTATGCCGTGGCACATCAAAGAGAAAGAAGGGTATATTCCAAGATTGACGGAGGCCCCGAATCGGCCATATACAAATCCACTGACGGGGGAAAGAACTGGAGAAAACTGAGCAATGGACTGCCCTCGGGGGATGTTGGAAGGATAGGCATAGCAGTGTCTCCTCCAAACCCTGACATAGTATATGCCATTATTGAACTCCCCGGTAATAAGGGAGGTTTCTACAGGAGCCTTGATATGGGCGAAAGCTGGGAAAAAAGAAGTAATGAGATATCAAGCAGTCCACAGTACTACCAGGAAATTCATGCTGACCTGGTAGATCCTGACAGGGTGATCTCACTTAACACTTTTAATATGCTGAGTGATGACGGGGGAAAGACTTTTCGAATGCTGGGTGAGAAAAACAAGCATGTTGACAATCATTCACTATGGATGGACCCTGTATATACCAGGCATTATATTGCAGGATGTGACGGAGGTATTTACGAAAGTTTTGACAGGGGTAAAAACTGGCTTTTCAAATCCAATCTGCCCATTTCACAATTTTATCATGTCCGCACCGATATGCGTTTCCCTTTTTACAATGTTTACGGTGGCGCCCAGGATAACGGAAGCTGGATAGGTCCTTCCCGCACGCGCTACAGAAACAGCCTGAATGAAGACTGGATATTCACAACAGGCGGAGATGGTTACCTGTCAATACCTGAGCCCGGTAATCCTGATATTTCTTATGCTTCATCACAATACGGGGGCATGGTCAGGTATGATGAAAAGACAGGGAATACTGTTGATATAAAGCCACAGCCAAAAAACAATGAGACATACCGTTTTAACTGGAACACACCCTATTTTATCAGTCCCCATAACAATACCACCCTGTATGCAGCAGCAAACAAAATCTTTAAATCTACAGACAGGGGCGATTCATGGACAGAGATAAGCGGAGACCTCAGCAGGCAAATAGATGTTAATACTCTTCCTATGATGGGTAAGATATGGCCTCCCGAAGCAATTGCAAAATCTGTTTCCACATCACCTTTTGGAAATATTTTTGCCCTGGCAGAGTCTCCGCTGAAACAGGGACTGCTTTATGCCGGAACAGATGACGGACTGATACAGGTTTCTGAAAACGATGGAGGAAACTGGACAAAATACGAATCATTCCCGGGTGTTCCCGATATGACATTTGTTAATTACATCCTTCCCTCCAAACATGATGAAAATACGGTTTATGCCTGCTTCGACGGGAGGAAAAACAACAGTGACTTTAAGCCCTACCTCTTAAAAAGTACTGATAAGGGTAAATCATGGAGATCAATTGCTTCAAACCTTCCTGACGGAACTGTTTATGTAATCAGGGAAGACCATATTAATAAGGACATACTGTTCATAGGTACTGAATGGGGAGTATATCTGAGTCTTAACGGGGGAAATAAATGGATAAGACTAAAATCCGGCCTTCCCCCAATACAGGTCAAAGACCTTGACATACAGGAAAGAGAGAATGACCTTGTAGTAGCAAGTT
Source organism: Bacteroidales bacterium (assembly GCA_029932855.1). Lineage (GTDB taxonomy): Bacteria > Bacteroidota > Bacteroidia > Bacteroidales > VadinHA17 > JAYEGO01. The sequence goes on from JAOZPG010000014.1 coordinate 28,454, forward strand.
TCGGGCGCGGCTTTTATATACTTGAAAACTATGCTTACCTCAGGGAGCTTAACGAGGATATACTCAATAAGGAAGCCTATATCTTCGATATAAAAGATGCCATGCTTTATTATCCGGCACGCCATGGAGGAAGCATGGGAGATGTATATTACAAGGCAGCAAATCCTCGTGTAGAGGCAAGTTTTACATATTACTATTCCAGGACCCTGAAAACAGCAAGCCAGCTGAGAAAAGCTCAGCACGCTAAAGACCTGAAGGCAGGGAAAATCATTAAATATCCCGGCAGGGATGAGCTGTGGGCTGAAGACACCGAACAGGCTGCTTCACTGGTATTTACCATCTTTGATGCCAATGACAATATTATTACAAGGCTGAAAGCAAGTCCCAAAAAAGGAATTGCAAGAATATCATGGAACATGAGCTACCCCTCTGCAATGATAAGCGATGGCAGAAGATCTTATTACGGATCCGGCGGCCCAAAAGTCCCCCCCGGAACATACAAGGTAAATCTGTCCTTGCTGAAAGATGGTAAGATAAGTCCTCTTACTGAAGCAAAAGAATTCAAAATTGTTTCATGGGACAACAGCAGCCTGGAAAATACTAAGCTGCAGGAAAAATATGAATTCCTTAAAGAAGTAAACAGGCTAAGTAGCTCGGTAAACATATCCGCATCTTCTGCCCGCGATTACAGGAAAGAACTTGAGACAATAAATAAAGCTCTTATGGCTGCTCCTGCAAAGGTGGATGATCTTATGCAAAGAGTGAGCAAGATAGACCACGAGCTTTTTGATATCCTTACCGCTCTTAGTGGAAGGCCGGTTGATAATGCCAGGATTGATGTAAGCACACCAAGCATCAGGGGAAGAATCAGCTTTGCAGGCTATGCTTCATCGAATTCTTTCCATAGGATTACCGGTTCGCAAAAAGAACAATATGAAATAGCCAGGAAACAATATGTTCCGGTATATGAGAAACTGAAAAAAATAAATGATATTGATATGCCGGCCCTCAGGAAAGCATTGGATGAAAGGGGCATACCGTGGACAAAGGGTCGTATGCCTATTCCACCAGTAAAACTATAAAAACAAACTGCCATGCCGGCACTTACAAAAGCAGTTTCCGGCCTGACAATAAAACAATATTTTATGCCCTTTTGAAAAACATTCTTGTCTTGTTTTCGTATATGCATTTGATATTATTACAGAATACTATATATTTGTTCCAATAGAGGTAATGATTATACCTTAAGAAATTTTATAAAAATGAAGAAATTATTCATAATTGCAGCAGTGTTAATGCTACTTGGGAGTGTACTTAGTTCATGTAATAATGAAGTTTGTCCGGCCTATACACAAGCTGACGTTGAGCTTGATGCCGATATAAGCTAAATTATATTGAACCGGAATGGTTCGATATATAATAGTTCCACATAACATGAAGAAGTTAGTTATCATAGTGACTTTCTTCGCATTATTTGCGTATCCTGCTTTATCTCAGGGAGAAATTGATGAACAGCAAAAATTGTTCTTCAGGAATGAGATGACTTATGGAGTTACATTATCCACCTTTGGATATGGCGGAGGAGTCCGGTATGGAAAAAGGATAAACTTTTTCAACTCCAGGCTCTTTGAAGCTTCGGTAAATGTTATCAAGCACCCCAAAGAGATTAAGGGTTCTAATCCTATCTTTCCGAATAACAAAAGATTTGTTTTTGGCAAAGAGAACTTTTTCTTTAATATCAAGGCTTCCTACGGATTTCAAAAGATTAAATTCAAGAAGAAAGATAAAGGAGGGATAGAGATAAGATTCCAGTATATGGGAGGCGTATCCCTGGGTTTCCTGAAACCTGTATACTATGAAGTCCTCATTCCTGTTTCAGCCTATGAATACAATCTGGAAACAGAAAAGTTCAATCCCTCCCTGCATACACCCTATGACATATATGGCCGTGCTTCTTTCTTAAAAGGATTTGATGAAATAATATTTGTCCCGGGACTTACAGGCCAGTTTGGAATAAGCTTCGAGTTTGGAGCGACTGATCCTGTTATATCTGCAATTGAGATCGGAGTAAGTGCTGATATCTATACCCGCGAGATCACTATTATGGCCTCTGATGACAACCGGATGTTCTTTCCTACATTATATGTAAGCTTCCGTTTTGGGAAAGTGATTGATAAACGATCCCAGGTAAAGCTCGATTACATGCAAAATCGGTAATAACAGAAAAAATACTATTCCCGGCATTTTATTTATTCAAACTGTTAAGAAAATAACAATTCCTTGTTTACAGGTACTAATATCCTTGATGATATAAATTATATTCTTTACTTTTGTCTCGATTTTTTAACGATATAAAATAAAAATAATGGCGAAAATTAAAATTGCTATCAACGGTTTCGGGAGGATTGGAAGAAATGTCTTCAAGATTGCTCTGGAAAGATCCGAACTGGAGATAATAGGTATAAACGACCTGACAGATGCCAAAACTCTGGCTCATTTATTAAAATATGATTCTACACAGGGAAAATTTAATGGTGATGTAAGTCACGATGAAAATGGTATTATTGTGAACGGGAAAAAATATTTTGTAAGTGCTGAAAGGTCTCCTGCACAAATACCATGGATTGAAAAGCCCGATGTGGTAATTGAATCGACAGGTATATTCAGGGCCAGGGAAAGTGCAAAAGGAGGTTATGGAGACCACCTGAAAAATGGTGCCAAAAAAGTAATACTTACAGTACCTGCAAAAGATACTATAGACAGGATGGTTGTTCTTGGTGTTAATGATGACGACCTTCAGAAAGATGACCAGTGTGTATCAAACGCATCATGTACAACAAACTGCCTTGCTCCTGTGGTTAAAGTACTGAACGACAAGTTTGGAATAATAAACGGTTTAATGACTACTATCCACTCATATACCAACGATCAGAGAATACTTGATATGCCTCATTCCGATCTGAGAAGGGCAAGGTCAGCAGCTGTTTCCCAGATACCAACAACCACCGGTGCAGCCAAAGCCGTTGGAAAAGTAATACCTGAATTAGATGGTAAGCTCGACGGAATGTCTGTAAGGGTACCTACCGCAACCGGATCACTGGTCGACCTGGTAGTTAACCTTAAGGTAGAAGCCAGCAAAGAAGAAATAAATGCAGCCATGAAAGAAGCTGCTGAAAGTTCAATGAAAGGCATACTTGAATATACTGAGGATCCTATTGTTTCTGTTGACATAATTCATAATGCCCACTCATCAATATTTGATGCACTTAGTACAATGGTAGTTGGAAAAACTATTAAAGTCCTTTCATGGTATGATAATGAATGGGGCTATTCAGCACGTGTTGTTGATCTTGCTGAAAGACTTTTCTAAGAAGAAAATATCTTATTATAAAAAAGCTGTCTCAAAATAAAAAGAGACAGCTTTTTTTGTGGTAAAATATTTTTTATTGTTTCAAAGGACTTATCTCCATATGTAACATAATAGAGTCCCTGATATGTTCGCCCAGTTCAAATATTGACTCATCCTCCTCCTCGTAAAACCATTTGACAGCAGTGGTTTTTCCCTGCTCATGAAAATCATTCACCAGCTTCAGCAATTCCAGCAGTGACTTGGTTGAACCAGAATTAATATATTCATAGCTGATATAAAAGAAGGTGTCTCCCTTCCTTTTTTTGTAATACTTCTTCAGCCATTTTATAAGTTTAACATAAAACTCTTCAGGATTCTCCGGTATAGATCTTCCTTCCAGCTTTAATACACCCCTATCGGCCAGAAATTCAACTTTTGGAGTATTAGGGGTATTTTCAATTATCAGGGATTTCACAAGTTTGAATTTTTATAATTACTTAATACTAAATTAATTAAAAAATTAAGAACTTGTGTAAGCCGTTATTCGCAACCTAAAGTTGCTCATGAGCTCGTCGCCAGACTCCTCGGTTGTTACACTCGTTCTCTCATTAAAAAATTAATCATCACCTTTGGTGAAGTAATTGATTAAATTTCTTAATATTCATTTCATATAAAGTATTATAAACCGCTGTAAAATATTTTTTCTTTAATATAATAAAAATACAAATGTCTCAATAGAAATAATAATTACTCGTAATGAAGGGCAATGATCGGGTCTAACTTTGATGCTTTTACTGCAGGAAAATAACCTGAAGCTATGCCAACAACAAAACAGGCAGCCACCCCCCCCAATACCCACAACCATGGAACAATAAATGAAGTTTTTGTTAAGAGTGAAATCATATTCCCTGCCATTATACCCAGAATAATACCAAACACACCCCCTATTTGACCTATAAGAATTGCTTCAAATAAGAATTGCTTCTTTATGGTCCCCGACTTCGAGCCTATTGCCTTCCTGATACCTATCTCACGTGTTCTTTCTGTAACAGATACAAGCATAATATTCATAAGTCCCACAACTGCACCAAGCAGGGTAATTAATCCTATAACAGTGGCAGCAATGGTCACGAATTTTATATTTTCAATTAACATATTTACCAGGGTATCACTTTTAACAATATTAAAATCACTTTCATCCCTGGCATCAAGTCCTCTTACTATCCTGAACACACCTTCCGCCTCGCTTGCCACAAAATCAAGAAGATTATCATCGAAAGGCATTACATGAATGCTATGCTTCATGTTGGGTCTTGAATAATAATACCTGACTGTTGTAACCGGAAGAAGGCATGCCCTGCTCATTCCTGAAATACTGGAACCCTTATCCTCAATTACCCCTATGATCCTGAACTTGGCTCCTCCAAGTGATATTGTTTTACCAAGAGGATTCTCGAAATTCTTAAAAAGCGCATCTGTCACCCCCTTCCCCACTATAATCAGATTACGGGCCATCTGAATGTCCTGTACCGAAAAATTCCTGCCTGCAGAAAGTTCATTCCCTGAAGTAACCAGGTAATTCTCATCTGCACCTATAAGCTGCATATTGGGACTGGATTTTTCAGATTTGTATTTAGCCGTGGCTGTACTTGTTGCATGAGTACTGATTGAAACATAAGCCGGAAAGTCAAACCTCTCCTTAAACTCCTGTGCTTCCCTGTAGCTAATATGATTGTGGTTCTTCATCCTGTACTTTTTATTCCCTATCTGCACATTCATACTCCTGCTTTCAATAACAAATGCACTTGCCCCCATAAAAGTAAACTGCTCGGTAAGTGTTTTCTTAATAGATTCAATAGCGGTTAAGATACCTACCAGTGCCATAATACCAATAGCTATGATAATTATTGTAAGTGTTGCCCTGAGCTTACTGGATCTTATAGCGCTAAGAGACATCTTAAGAATATCATAAAACAAAGCTATCCTGTACTTCTTGTATACTTTTTCTGCTAAGTTCATTTTATACATTATATCTTAATGTAAAACTAAGAAAAAAAGCCATTTAATTAATCTCTTGTAATTCTTATTATTTAAGCAGCAATTAGAAAAGTTCCATAATTATTTTTATATTTTTGTATCACATCTTCTGAATTCGGAATAATTAAAAAACTAAACCATGGCATTTGATATTGATATGATACGCAATGTTTATGCAGGAATGCATGAACGGATTTCCCTTGCACGTAAACTTACCGGAAGGCCCCTTAGCTATACCGAAAAAATTCTATACTCACACCTGGCTTCAGGAAAAGCTGAAAAAACTTTTACCAGAGGAACAGATTATGTTGATTTCATGCCCGACAGGGTAGCCATGCAGGATGCTACAGCACAAATGGCATTATTACAATTTATGCAGGCAGGGAAAAATAAAGTTGCCGTACCTTCAACTGCCCATGCCGACCATCTTATCCAGGCAAAAACAGGTGCTGCTAAAGACCTTGATACGGCAAAACTTACAAATAAAGAAGTCTATGACTTTCTAAGTACTGTAACCAGCAAATATGGTATAGGTTTCTGGAAGCCGGGAGCAGGTATTATTCACCAGGTGGTGCTTGAGAATTATGCTTTCCCGGGAGGGATGATGATAGGGACCGATTCCCATACGGTAAATGCCGGCGGACTGGGAATGGTGGCCATTGGTGTTGGAGGTGCTGATGCAGTGGATGTTATGGCTGGAATGCCCTGGGAACTTAAATTTCCAAAGCTAATAGGTGTTAAGCTTAGCGGAAAGCTTAAGGGATGGGCAGCTCCAAAAGATATTATCCTTAAGCTGGCAGGCATACTTAGCGTTAAGGGAGGTACCGGCGCTATTATTGAATACTTTGGAGAAGGGGCAAACTCACTGTCTGCAACGGGCAAAGGAACCATTTGCAATATGGGGGCAGAGGTTGGAGCTACCACGTCAAACTTTGCTTATGACGAATCAATGGAAAGATATCTCCGTGCAACAGAAAGGGAAGATGTAGCCGGGGAAGCCAATAAGATCAAAGAAGATCTTGTTGCAGATCCGGAAGTTTACGAGGATCCTGAAAAATATTTCGATCAGCTTATAGAGATCGACCTTTCAACACTTGAACCATACCTGAACGGACCCTTTACCCCGGACAGGGCCACCCCGGTCTCAAAAATGAAGGAGGAAGCAGAAAAGAACGGATGGCCGGTTAATGTTGAAGTGGGACTTATAGGCTCATGTACAAACTCTTCATATGAAGATATTTCCAGGGCGGCCTCAGTGGCAAAACAAGCAATTAAAAATAATCTGGAAGTTAAAAGCGAATTTAAGATCTCTCCCGGCTCAGAACAGGTTAGATATACTATTGAAAGAGACGGGCTGATAGATATCTTCACCAAAATCGGAGGTAATGTGTTTGCAAATGCCTGCGGTCCGTGTATAGGTATGTGGGACAGGAAAGATGCCAGCCTGGAAAAGAAGAACACAATTGTTCATTCCTTTAACAGGAACTTTGCAAAACGGGCTGATGGCAACCCCAACACCTATGCTTTCGTGGCTTCACCTGAACTGGTAACAGCCATAACAATAGCAGGCAAGCTGGGGTTCAATCCTCTAACAGATAAACTTATTAATAAAGATGGTGAAGAAGTAATGCTTATGCCTCCGGTAGGATGGGAATTGCCTCCAAACGGCTTCGATGTAAAAGATAAGGGCTACCAGGCCCCGGCAGAGGACGGCAGTAATGTTGAAGTAAAGGTAGATCCCAATTCCGAAAGGCTACAGCTACTAACTCCTTTCAAAGCATGGGATGGCAAGGACATTAATGGAATGAAATTGCTTATTAAGGCAAAAGGTAAATGTACTACAGACCATATTTCAATGGCAGGACCCTGGCTTCGCTTAAGAGGGCACCTCGAAAATATATCCCAGAATATGCTTATTGGAGCTGTGAATTACTTTAATGAAGAAACCAATAAGGTAAAAAATCAGTTAAGCGGTGATTACGTTCCTGTTCCCGATGCAGCAATAGCATACAGGGAAGCAGGAATGGGTTCTATTGTTATAGGAGATGAGAACTATGGCGAAGGAAGCTCACGCGAACATGCAGCCATGGAACCCAGATTCATGGGAGTTAAAGTGGTTCTTGTAAAATCATTTGCCAGGATACATGAGACCAACCTTAAAAAGCAGGGAATGCTTGGACTCACATTTGCTAAGGCGGCCGATTACGACAAAATAAGGGAAGATGATACTATAGACCTTATAGGACTAAAAGATTTTCAGCCCGGCAGGCAACTCACAATAGTACTTAATCATGCCGACGGCAGCAAGGAAGAATTCCCTGTAAACCACAGCTATAATAAGAACCAGATAGAATGGTTTAAAGAAGGCTCCGCACTGAACCTTATTAAAAAACAGAATCAGTAGCTGATGGAGGCAGATTGGGCTTATGCCTGAAAACCAGTTCTTAAGATCAGATTAAGAAGATTATATTTCATAGCGCCGGGGAACAATATCCGGCGTTTTTTTTCTCCCCTTTCTGTATATTCTTTTGCTCAGCTAATAATTTTTTTAATAATTAACTAATATTTTAGTTGTATAACTAAATTGTTAGTTATATATTTGTAATGTAATTACAGACTAATGAAAGAACTAACTAAAGCCGAAGAACAAATCATGCATATCCTCTGGGAGCTTGACGAAGCTTTTGTGAAGGAAATAATTGATAAACTTCCTAAACCAAAACCTGCTTACAACACAGTTTCCACCATTGTAAGAATACTTGAAAAGAAAGGTTTTGTAGCTCATACCGCTTTTGGTAAAACGCACAGGTATCGTCCTCTTGTTGATAAAGAAGATTATACCAAGGCGCATATGAATAGTTTTGTAAAAAACTATTTCAGTAACTCCTACCAGCAAATGGTGTCTTTCTTCGCTAAAGAAAAAAGCCTCAGTCTGAATGAAATGGAAGAAATAATGAAGATAATGGCGAAAGAAATCAATAAACAGAAAAATGAATAAATTCATTTTATATTTGTTTGAATCAGGCTTAAGCCTGGCAGTCCTGTTTACTATTTACTGGGTGTTTCTCAAAAAGGACACTTACTTTAACAGGAACCGCTTATACCTGTCTTTATCTGTGCTGCTTGCATTGATCATTCCTTTACTGAATATACCCATTACAACACGCATAGGTAATATTGCACGCTTTATTGATCTTGAAGAAGTATTAATAAGGCCACAGGCTGGTCCCTCCTTACCGTCTGTACTGATGGCAAAATCGGTCAGCCTGGCAATACTGATATACTTAACAGGACTTAGTTTCTTTAGCGGCATACTGGCATTTCGTCTTTTTCAAATATGGAAATGGGCCATAAAAGGAGAAACAAGCATTCATGCTAATATCAGGATTACCAGGATAAATGATAATATATCACCATTTTCATTTTTTAACCGGATTTATATACCTAAAGAATGTTGCAACGAAAAAATGTTTAACGATATTCTGAATCACGAAAAAATACATATTCAGCAATTTCACTCATTAGACATTATTCTCGTTGAACTCCTGATCATTTTTCAATGGTTTAACCCCTTTGTATGGCTTTACAGGTCCACATTCAAGGAAATACATGAGTACACGGCCGACTCACTATTATTGAAAAACGGCACCAGTATAAAAGATTATCAAAATATGATAATGAACCAGGTTCTTGGGATACAGTTCTTTCCCCTCGGTAATAATTTTAACAAATCATTAATAAAAAAACGTATAATCATGATGTCAAAAAATAAAAGTTCAATACTTACTAACATGAAGCTATTAATAATGTTTCCCGCCTTAATCGCATTGGTATTCGCATTCTCCTGTTCCAAGAATGAAAGATCGCTAAACAATGAATCACAGAATAGCAATGACGAAATACTTACAACATCACCCGGGGCATCCTTAGCTCAGGACGATTTATTCTTTATCGTTGAAGAAATGCCAAAATTTGGAGAGCAGGAAGGGATGGATGACTTCAATCAATATATTGCCACAAACCTGAAATACCCCAGGAAAGCAGCGAAGAAAGGTATTTCAGGAAAGGTATTTGTACAGTTCATTGTGGAAAAAGACGGTTCAGTTAGTAATGTAAAGGTAGTCAGGGGGATTGATCCTCTACTGGATGCAGAAGCTGCAAGAGTTATTGAAGCATCCCCGAAATGGACAGCAGGCAAGCAAAGAGGACAAAAAGTGAGAGTGAACTACACCTTACCTATTAATTTTGCCCTGGAGTAAAACAATAATATCACTATAAAACCACATCAATTAAATTTGCTGTGGTTTTTTTATGTTTTATATTTGGCAGCAGTAAAAAAAAGATTGTCCTGGAAAACCTGAACTTAATAATAGTTGCATTTATAACCCTTGTGATAAACCTGCCTTTTGGCTACTGGAGAAAAATTGCCAGGACAAAATCAACAGGCTGGTTCCTGGCTATTCATATTCCTGTACTGATGGTGATAGGAATGACCTTTCTTTTCGATATCGGCTATGCCTGGTATACTTTTGTAGCAAAGATTGCTGCATTCGTACTGGGACAATGGCTTGGCGGACGATATATTAAAATTAAGACAAAAGAGCCAAAGCTCCGGAATTAGTGTAAAAATTCAATAGCTTTATATCTTAATTCAGGCAATATATGGCTCTATCCCTTCAGTCGAGAATAAATGGATTTGTTAAGGCAGGAGAAGTCTTAAGGAATCTTTGTTCGGGTAAGACAACTTCTAAACTGCAATCTGCACTTGAAATAGCCGAAAAAACAAATAAGTGGTTTACCCCCGGGAATGTTATGCACAGGCTCAGATCAGTTGCAAGCTCACTCGAAGAGGAACAGCTACACGAATGGCTGGATAATTATCCCCGGCTCAAAAGAAACAGGAAAAGCAGGAAAGTAGGAACCATAGTTGCCGCAAATATCCCTCTTGTAGGTTTTGATGACCTGGCTGCAGTCCTGCTTACAAACAATATCCTCATAATCAAAGTCTCACGCAGGGAGGGCGGTCTGCTAAGATTCATCAGCGACATACTTATTGAATCGGAGCCCGGCTTTAAAAATCAGATTGTTTTTGTTACAACAGAGCTGCATAATACAGACGCCCTTATAGCAACAGGTTCGGATAATACTTCCCGGTATTTCGATTATAAATACTCTGCACTGCCTTCACTGCTACGCAAGAACAGGAATGGCATTGCCATAATTGGTGGTTCTGAAAGTCCGAAAGAGATTGAACTTCTTGGACAGGATGTTTTTCTTTACTTCGGACTTGGCTGCAGAAGCATATCAAAAATATATATTCCTGCAGGTTATGACCCCGGGAAGCTCTTATATCACTGGGAAAAATACAAGGATATAACAAAACATCAGGGATACCATAATAATTATAAATACCAGCTTGCAATATCAAAAATGAACAATGAGAGATATTTAGACACAGGCTACCTAATACTTAAAGAAAATACAGGTATATCTTCTCCCATTGCCAGCCTTTATTTCGAGGAATATAAACCCGGGCATGCAGAAGACTTCATTGACCTGTATAAAGAAAGGATACAGTGCATTGTCGGGAGAAATCATATCCCATTTGGTAAAGCCCAGGAACCCGGCTGGCTTGATTATGCAGACGGCATAGACAGCATCAGGTTTCTGAGCTCTTTATAGTTGTTAATTTAAAAATTTAGTAAATTGTATTCAAAACCTGTTTTAAAACTGCAATGACATACACATTCAGAATCCTTTTTAACGAAGAAGAAGACTTCCTGCTTGAGCTTAAGATCGGCTCAACTAAGAATTTCCTGGAATTAAATTCTTACCTGCAGATGGTCCTCAAGTTCGATAAAAGGCAAATGACCTCTTTTTATCTCACCAATAATGAATGGGAAAAAGAACTCGAAATTACGCTTATGGATATTGATGATGATTTGGGAATATTGAATATGGAGAATTGTATCCTTGGCGATTACCTGGCGAAAACAGGCGACCGCCTGCTCTATATCTTTGATTTTTTTGAGGAAAGAGCACTTAACCTGGAGCTGATCGTCATTGACGAGACCGACGAGGAGACTGATGCAGAGATATTGAAACTGGAAGGCAAGGCTCCTGAACAGAATCAGCTTCCGGAGATAAATCCAGACTTATCTTTCGAAGACCTGAAAGATGACGACACTTATGATGATGAAATAAGCTTTGAATCTATAGATGACCTTGATATCTGATCCCTTCGCCCTTATATGAACAATAGCCTCATCTCAGTACTCGGACCCACTGCTACCGGCAAAACAAAGCTGGCAATAGAGCTTGCCACAAGGCTGGGAACAGAGATCATCTCTTCCGATTCGCGCCAGATGTACCACGAAATGAAAATCGGAACTGCAATGCCTTCACCTGAAGAATTAAGTTCTGTTCCACATCATTTTATAGGCAATCTTTCAATCAGTGATTACTATAATGCAAGTATTTACGAGCTTGAGGTATTGACTCTGCTGAGTAAACTGTTCAAAAAATTCAGCTATGTAGTAATGGTTGGCGGTTCAGGTATGTATATAGATGCTATATGTAAGGGCATTGACGATCTGCCTGCCGTTGACCGGGATATCAGGGAAAAACTTCAGTTACGCTATAAAACCGAAGGAATAGAAAGCCTGAGGATACAGTTAAAAATGCTGGATCCCGATTATTACAATACTGTTGACCTGAGAAATCCAAACAGGATATTAAAGGGACTTGAAATATCGATACAAACCGGGAAACCTTACTCTTCCTTCCTTACAAGAAAAAATAAAAAAAGAGATTTCAGAATAATAAAGATAGGCCTGGATATGCCTCGTGAACAGCTTTACGAAAGAATAAATTACAGGCTTGACCGTATGATAGAAGAAGGATTGGTGGAAGAAGCCCGCGAACTTTATCCCTATCGATCACTCAATGCCCTCAACACCGTGGGATACAAGGAGCTTTTCTCTTATTTCGATGGAGAAATAAGCCTTGAAAAGGCTGTAGAACTTATTAAACGGAACAGCCGCCATTTTGCCAAGAGGCAGCTTACATGGTTCAGGCGCGATAAGGAAATAAACTGGATACTGCCAGGCGAATATGAAAAAGCTATTGAGATAATAAGAAGATCAGAATAAAAAAGCTGAAAAGCCTGAAAAAAATAAGATTATGGATATCAAACATTTTATAATACGGGTCTATGCCCTCATTATCAATGAGAAAGAAGAAATACTGCTAAGTGATGAATACCGCCTTGGAATGAAGATGACCAAGTTCCCAGGCGGAGGCATGGAATTTGGCGAGGGGCCCACAGACTGTTTAAAGCGGGAAGCAATAGAAGAATTTGGCCAGGAAATAAATATACTGGATCATTTTTACACTACTGATATTTTTCAAAAAGCATTCTTTTTTGATGAGCATCAGCTCTTAAGCATCTACTATATGGCTGAATTTAAGGAAAAGCCCGGTTTCAGGATATCCGGCAGGGCTTTCGATTTCGACGAAATGATGGATGGAAGCCAGTCTTTCAGATGGGTCCCCATTAAAAAACTGAATGATACTGATCTCAGCTTTCCCCTGGATAAAAAAGTACTTATACTCTTAAAAGAGCAATACCGCTAAGATAACAGCTATCATTAAATACTCAAAGACTTATAAAGTTCCTCTACCCTGCCGGTAAATATATCCCAGCTGTATTTCATCTTTTCCCTCTTCACCCCTTCCGAAAATTCCCGGTAACGATTATTGTCGAAAAAATCTGCTATGGCAGCAGCAATCTGTCCCTCATCTTTCTCTACAATATATCCCACTCTCCCATCCGGCACATATTCACTCAATCCACCCACATTTGTCACAAGCATAGGCATATTATAATTGTATGCCACCTGGGTTATCCCGCTTTGAGTAGCTGTATGGTATGTTTGTGCAACCAGGCTTGCCGCAGCAAAATAATACCTGATCTCCGAAGCAGGAATAAACTTATTTATCAGCACTACCCTGCCGCCAAGCTTATGCTCCTTAATTAGGCTGTGGTAAATGCCGGGATCATCATAAAACTCACCTGCAACAATCAGCCTTATGTCTTTCCCCTTTAAACTATTGTCTGCAAAAGACCTTAACAGCAGGTCAAGTCCCTTATACTTACGAACCAGTCCGAAAAACAAAACATAGTTTTGCCGGCTGTCAAGACCAAGGAAATCACAGGCTTCTGCCTTGCTTACTGTTTCGCCTGGTTTACCCACAAGGGGATGGGGAGTAAAAAGTACATTTCCGAAGCCAAGACTTTCAAGTTGCTGCTTAACCGTATTTGAAAAGACTATAAAACCGTCATTCTTTCTTATTAAATAGTTTGTAAGAAGCCTGTCGAGAGGCCTCTTCTCATGAGGGTACAAATTATCAACCAGGGTAAATATTTTAATCTTCTTATCCAGGAAACGAGCAATTGTGCCAAAAGCGGGAGCCATAAAAGGTATCCAATGCCTGAATATCACCAGGTCGGGCTCCAGTTTATTTATTTTAGCGGCAGTCTTTATCCAGTTCAACGGATTCAATGAATGTATCCATAAGCTTATTTCCAGTCCCTCCGGGTCAGGATCTTCACTCATTTGTGTCTTCCCGGGGAAAAGAAACCCGGGATACTGCATACTGAAACTTACAATATTTACTACGTGGCCGGCATCCATGAATGACCTGCACATGGCTTCATTTGTATCAGCAATACCCCCTCTGAATGGATAGGCCGGTCCAATTATCGTAATTCGCATCAGGTAAAATATATATTACAGGTTAACCAGCTTATCCACCTGGTAAACATTCCTGTCTGATGAGCTCCTGCTTATCAGCTCCCCGAGGAAACCTGCCAGGAACAGCTGGGTACCAATGATCATTGCAAACAGGGCAAGGTAAAAGTAGGGAGTATCAGTTACCAGTGGGGCGATGATACCATGACTCATCAGGTATAATTTTCTTGCTCCCACCCATACTGTGGCAAGAAAACCTATAAAAAACATCAGTGTACCCAGGAAACCAAACAAGTGCATTGGTTTTTTTCCGAACCTGGTAATAAAGGTAACAGATATCAGGTCGAGATAACCATTTATAAAACGCTCAATACCAAATTTGGTAACCCCGTATTTCCTTTTCTGGTGCTGTACAACCTGCTCACCTATCAGGTTAAAGCCTGCCTGCTTTGCAAGTACCGGTATGTAACGATGCATCTCTCCGTATATCTCTATGCTTTTAACCAGGTTATGCCTGTATGCTTTCAGTCCGCAATTAAAATCATGAAGCTTTATTCCTGTAGCCTTCCGGGCTGTCCAGTTAAAGAATTTACTGGGAATGGTCTTGGATATGGGATCATATCTTTTCTTCTTCCAGCCCGATACAAGGTCCAGGCCTTCTGCCTGTATCTTATTGTATAAACCGGGGATCTCATCGGGGCTGTCCTGCAGGTCGGCATCCATGGTAATTATAACTTCCCCTGAAGCAGCATCAAAGCCATGATGTAATGCTGCCGATTTCCCGTAGTTTCTTCTGAATTTAACCCCTTTAATCCTTTTGTCCTTAGTGCTCATCTCTTCAATTAACTCCCATGAGCCGTCATTGCTTCCGTCATCAATAAGAATTATCTCAAAATCATATTTCTCTGCAAGGCAAACCCTTGTTATCCATTCAACAAGCTCAGGTAATGATTCTACCTCGTTATAAAGAGGAACTACTACGGAAATGTCCATATATCTTAAACTATTCTTGTAATACTAATAATACTATTCTGCCGCTTCAGTTGTCTCAACCGGATTTTTTTCTCCTTCATTCTTCATGAATATGCCAAGTATCAGTGAAAAGATGAAAGCCATGAATGGTGAACTGAACAGTCCCATTGCAGCCATAATATAAGGATTAAGAAACTTTTTTGTTAACTTCATTGCCACTTCTATCTGTCCTTCGGAAACACCCTGCTCAAGCATCTTATTTTCTGAAATAGCATATAACTTATTTACCAGGTCGGGATCAATGAACTTATACAGTAGTATGGTAAACAGCCCGCTTATAACTGCAGAATACAGTCCTATAATAACACCTGCTCCAAGCACCTGGCCATATGTGATATATCCTCCAAGAAATGTATCCCTGTATGCTTTTATTCCCAGGAAAAGTACAACTACCATTATTATCATAGAAATATAACCCAGTTTCTGGTTACCAATCTGGTCAAGAAAATAAAGTACAGTCGAAAAAATGATCATTGAGAAACCCATTATGAGACCCCAGTTAAAATTCCCTTTCCATGGCGATACCTTTTGATTTTCCATTATTTAAAACATTTGATTAATAAACATATCTTTCATAATTATAGTTGTAAATATACATAAACAGCATTAATCCTGCTAACAATTACAATTATTATAGATTCATACTTCTTCTGCTTGTCATCCATTGAAAATTTAGTACTTTTGCAGTGGGTAAGTCTTATACGACCAGCTCCTGCTGAACTCCCCCAGGACCGGAAGGTAGCAAGGGTAGGCGGTTGTAGCGGTGCGATATAAGTAGCTTACCCACTTTTTTTTATATATTTATAAAAAAATAAAGCATGAAATTTTTTATCGATACTGCAAATCTTGATCAGATCAAAGAAGCCAATGACCTGGGAATACTTGATGGCGTTACTACAAATCCCTCACTTATGGCCAGGGAAGGGATTAAGGGAGAAAAGGGATTTATTGACCATTATATTAAGATTTGCAATATTGTTGACGGGGATGTCAGTGCCGAGGTAATCGCCACCGATTACCAGGGAATGATAAAAGAGGGAGAAGCCCTGGCTGCATTACATCCCAATATAGTGGTTAAGGTTCCTGCCATCAAAAACGGTATTAAAGCCGTGAAATACTTTTCAGATAATAATATTCGTAGCAACTGCACCCTTATCTTTTCTCCCGGGCAGGCATTGCTGGCAGCAAAGGCAGGAGCCACATATGTTTCTCCTTTTGTTGGCAGGCTGGATGATATTTCTTCAGACGGTGTGGAGCTGGTTGCACAGATCGTTGATATATTTGACACATACGGCTATGAATCGCAGGTAATAGCTGCATCGATCAGGCACACTATGCATATTATCCAATGCATGGATGCAGGCGCCCATGTGGCCACATGCCCCCTGAATGCAATCCTTGGTCTTTTAAAACATCCTCTTACCGATATTGGCGTTGAGAAATTCCTGGCCGATCACAGGAAGCTTAATAAATAATGTTACTGAATATACATCCCGCGAACCCGGACTATAAGCAAATAGAAAAGGTAGTTAACAGTCTGGCAAAAGGTGAGATAGTAATATATCCTACAGATACGGTATATGGCATGGGATGTGATATTCGCTTTCCGAAATCCATAGAGCGCATTGCAAAACTAAAAGGAGTAGATCCAAAAAACCCGCGATTATCATTTATTTTTGCAGATCTGAGCCAGATCTCCAAATATACCAGGCCCATTGACAATCATATCTTTAAACTGATAAAAAGAAATACTCCGGGACCATTTACTTTTCTGCTCAATGCCAACAATCTCTTACCCAAGCTGTTTAAGGGACAGAAGAAAACCATTGGCATAAGGATACCCGACTGCAATATAGTAAAGGAAGTAGTAAGAAGCCTGGGCAGTCCCATACTCAGCACCTCTGTTCACGACAGCGACGAGATAGTTGAATACACTACCGACCCCGAGCTAATACATGAGAAATACAACAAGATAGCAGATATTATAATTAACGGGGGCTATGGCAAAAATGAAGCATCAACAATTGTCGACTGCACCTCGGGTGAACCGGAGATAATACGCCAGGGGCTTGGGATACTGGAATATTGAATTTAATATTTAAATTCTTATCCCTGGATTTTCGCCTCCTGTCGTCCGGCTTAACTTTTCCAGAACATTGGAGTAAACAGAACCAGTACCGTGAACAGTTCAAGCCTTCCTATAAGCATAAGGAATGATAAAAACCATTTTCCAAAGTCGGGCAGGTAATAAAAATTATCCATCGGTCCCACGGAGCCCAGTCCCGGACCCACATTACCCAGGGATGTAGCCACAGAGCTCATGGCAGTACTCATATCGGGAGTTACCACTAACATTACCACTACTCCAACTGCAAAGATCAGTATATACATAGAAAAGAAAGCCAGTATATTGGTAAGGGTCTTTTGATTCAGAGATGTCCCATTCAGCCTGACAGGAATTACCGCCTTGGGATGCACAAGCCTCTTCAGCTCGAAATAACTGTTTTTAAGTACCAGCAGTATCCTCATAATCTTCACACTACCTCCCGTCGATCCTGTTGAGCCTCCCAGGAACATCATTATCAGCACCAGCATCCCGGCAAAAGGAAGCCATTTCAGGTAATCGGCAGTTACATATCCTGTGGTAGTTATTATAGATACCACCTGGAACAGCGATGTCCTGAATGCTTCTTCAAGATCGCTATTGCTGTTTGCCAGGAGCATAAACAAGATAAGAATGGTAAATAAGCTGATAAAGCCAATGTACCACCTGAATTCTTCGTCTTTGAATATCTTCCTGAACTTCAGATGAAGGCCAAAGTATGAAAGGGTAAAGTTAGTACCAGCCAGTAGCATAAAGAATGTTATTACATACTGTATATATGCTGAATCCCAGTATCCTATACTTGCCTGCCTGGTAGAATAACCTCCTGTAGCCATGGTAGTAAAAGAATGACAAATAGCATCAAAAAAATCCATGTCGCCGGCCCAAAGTAATACCGCTTCGGTAAGCGTGAATAAAAGATATATCCCCCAGAGCCTTTTTGCTGTTTCCCTTATCCTTGGATGCAACTTATCGGGAGCAGGTCCGGGGACCTCTGCAGAAAACAACTGCATACCCCCTATTCCCAGCACAGGCAATATTGCTATTGTAAGCACTATAATTCCCATCCCCCCCATCCATTGTGTTATGCTTCTCCAGAATAAAATCCCATGAGGTAAAGCTTCAATATCATTCAATATAGACGAACCGGTGGTGGTGAAACCCGAGATGGTTTCAAAAAAAGCATTTGTAAAGTTTAGTATAGCACCTGAAAGAATGTAGGGCAGGCTTCCAAAAAACGAGAATACTATCCATACCAAACTTACAATTATAAATCCCTCTCTCTTTAATATCTGGGGATCCGATTTCCAGCTCAATAGAAAGAGTATAGCCCCTGTAAGAAGGGTGATCATTGTTGCATAAAATAATCCCAAAGAATCTCCCTCGTCATATAACAAAGAAACGAGGAATGAAAGAAACATAAAGAAAGCCTCCAGCATAAGCAGGAAGCCCAAAATCTTTATAATTACTTTTTTATTTATCATGAATATCTGCTAATTAAAAAGCTTATCCAGGTTTAAAACAGATTCGGGAAGGGAGAATACTACCACATGATCAAAATCCTTTATCTGTGTGTCACCTTTTGCAATAAAGCTATGACTTCCCCTTATTACACCACCAACAATAGCTCCTTTAGGAAAGTGCAGATCTTTAAGCAGTCCTTTGGTTATCTTAGAACCGGGCTGTACAACATACTCAAGCACTTCGGCATCGGTACCCGTAAGACATTTTATCATTGACACCTGGGCAGCCTGGGTAAACCTTGAAATCCTCCCTGCCGTTATTATCTTTTTATTTAATATAGAATCAATTCCTATGCTCTCGGCAAGGTTTATATACTCCATGTTCTCTATCTCTGCAATGGTCTTTTTCACACCATGCTTTTTAGCAAGCAGGCATGATAAAATATTGGTTTCTGAATTTCCTGTAACAGCTATAAAGGCATCAGTATTATCCAGCCCCTCCTCTATAAGCAGGTCTGTATCCCTTCCGTCACCTTTAATTATCAGGGTGTCATTAAGTATATTGGCCAGGAACTCACACTTATCATCATCAATCTCTATCAGCTTAACATGAAACCTTTTCTCGAGCTCCAGGGCAGTTCTTTTGCCTATCCTGCTGCCACCAAGTATCATTATATTCTTTATATCAACCTTCACCTTACCGGCAAGCCTCATTATCTCATGCATCCCTTCCTGGGTTGATATTACATAAATAACATCATTCAGCTTAAAAATATCATCCCCTGTGGGAATAATGGTTTTCTGGTCCCTGGTAATAGCCACCCCCCTGTAGTCTAAATCCGTAGCAGTACCGGTAATATCCTTAAGCTTTTGTCCCAGTACAAGCGCATTTTCATCCAGCTTAAACACATAAAGTGATAACTTACCACCTGAAAAATCAAAAAATTCGGTAGAACCTGTCTGGTGAAGAAAGCCCAGTATCTCCCTGGCAGCTATTCTCTCAGGATACATCAGGTAGTCAATACCCTTCTCAGCAAAACGGTCCCTGTGAGGATGCTCCAGATATTCGTTATTGTCTATCCTGGCTATTGTTTTCTTTGCACCCAGCATCTTTCCAAGAATAGCAGATGTTATATTGGTGTCTTCAAGATGTGCAACAGCAATAAACAGGTCGGACTTCTGTATTCCGGCAGTAGTTAATATCTCTATAGAAGTAGATGAACCATTTATAGTCATTATATCCAGGTTAGACTCAATTTGTTTGAGACGTGCTTCATCCGGATCAATAACCACTATATCATGATTTTCCTTACTTAGTATCTTTGCGAGGTGAGTACCTACCTCCCCAGCTCCGCCGATTATTATCCTCATAATTACAAAAGCAAAATTCTGTCAGTTCGTTATTAAACTGAGAGGACAAATTAATGCAATATCCTGATAAAAAACCACTGCAATAAATAGTTTTTAAGAATATTTATCTTCATTCCATATAATTTATTACTCTTTCATGTAAAATGCCCCCTGTTTCCGCACATCATAAGAGCTAATATGCTTATCCCGGAATTCTTTCGAAAGTTTTGCCGACAAATAAGCCGGAACCGAAGAATCAAAGATCACTATGCCTGGCCGGAAGACCGCCAGCATGTCTGAAGCCTTTGCCCTGCCCGGACCAGAAAGGATAAGCATATCTATCTTCTGTACAGCCGGAAAATTGTAACGGGGAATACTTTTTATATCAGTCAAATAGACCTTCATTCCTGAAAAAACAAGAAGATCCCCCTCAACTGAAAAAGTCTTCCCTTCAGTGCAGTCGTTATTAATGAAACTGCTACTCTTTTCCCCACTTCGAAAACAAATCTTTTCACTCCTTATTCTCATCTTATTATCAAGCCCTGCAAGGGCATAATATATGGCTTCTTGATTTTCCCTGCCATGCTCAGAAACAAATACATACGACTTCCTTCCTTCCGTAATCCGCACAAGGCCCTGCCTGCCGGCATTAAGAACAGCAAATGATGAACTCTGCTCAGCCTTCAGGTTTAACAGCATGGAGTAAGCCGCAAAAACCACCAGTAGAGCAAGAGCAGCAACAGCATAGCTCTTACGCTTATAAACAAAGTAAATGCCTGCAAAGATCATTGTCATATAAATAAGAAGCACAGAGGCAATATCAAGATACAGATGACTGCTAACAGCAATATCCGGTGTGCCCATATATTTTACAAATAACACTACAGCTGCACTCACCAGGTTTAAGAGGTAAGTAAAAATATCGAACAGGATGTTTGAAAAAGAAAGAATATAAGATAAAAAGCCCAGGTAAATTATTATGCCCACCAGGGGTATCACCACAATATTACTAATAAAGAATAAATTAGGGAACTGGTGAAAGTAATATATTACCAAGGGAAAAGTAGATAGCTGAGCCGACAGGGAAAGACAAAACAGGCTCCATAACTTATCAATTAGCAGGAATTTCGGACTTAGTAATGCATAAATACGCGGGTATAAGAATACTATTCCGCCAACAGCCAGGTATGAAAGCTGGAAACCTGCGTTCCTCAGAAGGAAAGGATTTATAAGAAGCAGGATAAAAGCCGATAATGCCAGGTTATTATAAATATTAGTATTACGTCCAAGGTTCTGGCCGATAACAAGAAAGCTGAACATTATCGTAGCCCTCAATACCGAGGGAGACAGACCTGTTATCAAAGCATATAACCACAGGAAAATAAGGATAAGGCTTATCCTCAAAAATCTTCCCTTTCTAAAGCCATCCATAAAAAAAAACAGGTAATAAAGTAAGAGATAGATTATGCCTACATGTAAACCCGACACAGCCATAACATGCATCACGCCGGCCCTTGAAAAAGAATCCCTTACTTCTTCACTCAGGTAATCCCTCTTGCCCAGTAATAATGCCGAGCAAACAGCCAGCTCCTCTCCTTCCAGCCTGGTGCCAAGTTTATAAAAAAGATATTCCCTTATCCTTGCAGATATTATCAGCAGCGAAAAACCGCTTTTTCTTTCTATACTCTTCCAGTCATTCCTGCCGGCATAGACAGAGCCATAAAAGCCCCTGTCTCTCATATAACGGGGGTAATCAAACTCCCCCGGATTTCCCGCAGTATAGAAATCCTTAATACCTCCGTTTATAAGCAGACTACTACCGGGACCCGGTGCGTCAACAAGGCTGTCCTTCTCAAGGTAAACAAGTATCCTGAATCCTGTTCGCGTCCATTGCCCTGCTTTTTTTACTGCCCTTACTTTTGCTGCTATCCTTACAGAATTATTTCCGGCACCGGGCATATCAAGCACATCAGCCACAAGAGCCTCACCGGCAAAATTACTTTCGATACGGTCTGCAGCGTCCATTTTAAACTGTACAAGAATAAAAGATGTAAGCATCATCATTACACTTAGCACAGCACCAAACAGCCATCTTCCCCTGAAAGAAAATACTCTCAGTAAGACAAATAGTAATAACCCTAAAAGTATAAAAGCAGATATAGCAAGAGCAAGGCCGATAGCCGGCAGCCTGCCAATAATAAATGCCAGTAATATCCCTGTGATAAAAGGAAGCAGGAATCTAAGGAAAGGAAGCCTGGCTAACTGTTCCTTAAGCATAACAGCTCTTACTTATTCTAATCTATTACTGTTCCTCCTGAAAATAAGCTTCCCTTGAAAGCAGGTGCTTCAGGTTGGCTACACCATAAACCACAACAGCTGTAACAATTGAAGTATGCTCCTGGTACTCGGGAATACTTTTATTATACAGATCACGCTCAGTATGCCATATTTCTCCATAGTTGAAGTTATATCCTTTAGTATCCTCAGTCCCAAATGTAAGCGTGGGAACACCTGCTACCGCAAAAGGTCCGCTATCTGTTCCCCAGGCTTTCTCAGGCCTTTTCATGGCATCTTTCTTCTCCAGGCTAAAAGGGAAATCAGCATTTATATCATTAAGGGGTTTGCATATCTTCTCAAAATCATCCCACATGGCTTCCGTAACGCTCAGGCTGTTTGCCACTGTAGGGCCCCCGTCTCTGTTAAACATGTTTGATACCCTGTCCAGCTTATCTGCATTTTCTTCCACCCAGTGCCTGGAACCATATAAACCAAACTCTTCACCTGCCCACATTATCACCAGTATGGTACGTTTGGGATTGCCTCCGGCAGCCATTATCAGGCGTGCCGCTTCCATGGCAGGACTCGCTCCTGAACCATCATCAACACCACCCGTAGCCACATCATATGCATCCAGGTGTCCACCCATAATAACATATTCATCAGGATAAGTGCTTCCCGGTATAATCCCTATAACATTATGATACTTAACCGGTCCCATTTTAAAATGGTTTCTTATATCAAACTCCAGTTCAAAATGCCTGCGCTCCTTTACCATCTGCTCTATAATCTTATACTGATGCTCATCCAGCTTAATATCCGGTACATTGGGCAGATTGTCAAAACTCATATCATGTATGTTCTTCCTGTCATATAATACCCTTATGGGCACAGGAGACGACTGTATGATACCCAGTATGCCTGCTTCCTTCATCTGTCTGTAAAACAAGGCAGGCTCATTTTCATATTCTATGCTCTCCTTGAGGACACTGTCAGGATTATTCCTGTTCCATGTTCTTATCTCCCTGTTCTGCCTGGCAATTACCTCATTTAATGCTATAAGGCTGTCCCTTCTGGCATCTGCCTCAGCAGATATATCTATGGGCCAGCCCTTATTAGTTCCCGTAATAAGTACCCATGCCCCGTTCAGTCGGCCCTTCATCCTGTCGAACTCAGCCTGCGTTTTCGGTTCAGGCAATACGTGTCCCCTCTGAACACCTTTTGTGCCGGCTGTATATGAAGGCGTGGCAAAATGCAGGTACATACCATTATCACTTAACATCCTTCCAAACCAGGGGCCCCTGTTAAACCCCACAGGAAGCTCCCCTACCTCATCCATCTCTACCTTCATTCCCCACTCGGTAAATTTCGAAGCACACCATTGTGCGGCATTCTCAAAAGCATCCGAACCAACCAGCCTGCCACCAAACCGGTTACAAAGCACATCCAGGTGATCCATAGTCCGGTTATCGACAGTTCCAATTTCAATAATCCTCTTTACCACCTTATCCTGTGCATTTGCTGCAGGGTATTGAAATATCAATATTATACCCAGGAAAAAAAATATTACTCGCTTCATAATATGAAATTTTATTGGCCTGCAATCCTGCTTTATAATTAAGCCCGCAGGCCCAGTTAAATTGTCAGTTATACAAATTTAAATAAATAGTCCCTATATATCTAAAGCATATCTATGTTTTACAACTCTAAATATTTTTTTTACCTTTTAGAAAAATCTGCGTATTTATTATTAAACAACTGAGATTGGAAAACATCTTATTAATAAAAGCCTGCAGGGAAGGGGATAAAAAAGCCTTCAGGGAACTGGTAAACAAATATTCTGATTTTGCCTTCAGGCTTGCGTTCAGGATACTAAATACCGAGGATGATGCACGTGACATGGTACAGGAGAGTTTTATCACAGTCTGGGAGAAACTGGATACTTATAAGACAGAAAAGAAATTTGAGAACTGGCTTTACAGGATAATAGTTAATAAATGCTACGACCAGCTGAGAAAAAGAAAGATTACAACAACAAAAGGATCAGCTAACTGGCAGTATGAAAACTACCCGGAAAACAACAACCCGGAAAGGCAAATGGAGAACAAGGAACTTGGAGAACTGATACTGGCCCTGACAGATAAACTTAGCAAAAAACAAAAAATTGTATTTGTACTTAGTGAGCTGGAAGGATTATCGCAGGATGATATAGCAGAAGCAACAGGATTAACAAAATCAAGCATAAAGAGCAACCTGCATCATGCACGAAAGAACATTAAACAAAAAATACAAAAACATATCTAAGATGAACCATGAAGATAAATACAAGAACTTACTTGAGAGATTAAAAGCCAGTGAACCAAAGCTGACTAATAAGGAACAGCTGACCCGGAATATTATAAGCAGCATACATCCCAGCGTGCAAAAAGGTGAAAGGTCCACAAAACAGCCTATAAAGCCGGCACTCCTGTTTAGCTGGACATCCATCAGCTGGTTAAGACATTCCCTGACCGCAGCTGCGGCTATCTTCCTGGGGATAATAATAGTGCAACAAATGGTGTTAAGTAATCGAATGAATCGCCTGGAGCGGCAACTGGTGAGTTCTGTTAATAATAAAGTAAATTATGAGGCTGGAATCAGCATTAAGGAGAAAGTACTTATTAAATATTTCTCCTTGCAGGCAGGAGAAGACCTTAAGCTATCACACACTGAGGGAGACAGCATCACCCTGTCACGCAAAGACCTGGAAAAGTTTATTAAAGAATATTGGGAGATAAATGAGATGCAAAACGATAAAAGCATCTTTTTCAACAGGAGTCCCGAAAAAGAAAGCGCCAGGGATAACACAAAACAGGAACTTTAGAACGGAATCATAAAGCTTCATACCAACTAAATAAAAAGCCACATACAAACTAAACAATAAAGCGACACATAAACATAAAAAATACTTCATATCATGAAAACAAAAATATTCTCCCGCTTAGTGATGTTTTCATTCATATTCCTTATTTCATGCGGGTATGAAACATGGGTGGTAAATACTGTGCACAAAGATGGCTCAATCACCAGGACTATCACAATGAAAAACAACGAAGACGGGGAGTTCCTTCCAAAAAAATATAAAGTTCCGGTCGACAGCACATGGACAACCGAGTATAACATGGAGATCGAAGAAGAAGACACAACCTGGATCCTTAGCGCAAAAAAGCACTTTACAAATGTTGAAGAAATAAATGCTGAATACAGGGTTGATTCAGGCTCTAACGGTAATATCCCCAGGACTGCCGAGTTCTCAAAGAAATTCAAGTGGTTTTATACTGTTTACAGGTTCTCTGAGAGAATTGACAGGAGCATGTCGATACCTTCCCCGATGTCTGAGGTATTGTCATCTAAAGAGCTTGAATTCGCCTATTTGCCAAACAAGGTGCAGGAAGAACTGAAAGAAGGACCTGACAGCACCAGGTACAAGACGCTGAGTGACAGTGTAGATACAAAAGCAGAATACTGGCTTTCGCTAAGCCTGGTACGCCAATGGATTGAGATTTTCTACGACCTGTTCGATGACCATCCTTCCCTTGATATCACCAAAGAGGAAATGAAACTCAAGGAAACAGAGCTGGCAAAACTTTTTGATATCCTGGATGAAACTGAAACATTTGATACAGTATTCGGCAAACAATTCTATAAAACACTTAAAACGGAAGTTGACAGTAGCATAAATGTATTATATGAAGTGCTTGATACCTTCATTAATATGGAAGAATACCATATGGAAATACGAATGCCAGGAAAAATACTGGCTTCAAGCGGTTATCTTAAACCTGGAGAGGAAGAACTGCAGGAAGGCATAATATGGACAGTAAAATCTGATTTCTTCCTTGGCGAAGACTATGTGATGTGGGTGGAGTCGCAGACCGTCAACCTGTGGGCATGGATCCTTAGCGGGGCGTTTATCCTCTTTGTATTTGCCGGGCTGCTATCAAGAAAGATGAAAGGCTATTCCTAAACCCGGGACAAGCGGGATACTCCTGGCAGCAGGAATACCAGGAAAACCATTAAGTCTTTGAAGCAAACAAGACCTTATTGTTAGGTAGCTTTGTCTTGTAGCCAACTTCATACTTACCTTTAGATATAGCCTGAAGCTTTCCTTTTAGAAATCTTTTCCTCAGGGGCGCCACCCTGTCGGTAAAAAGTATCCCTTCAGTATGATCATATTCATGCTGTATTATTGTAGCAGCAATACCTCTGAAAACTTCATCATGCAATCCCCAGTCAGCA
Organism: Bacteroidales bacterium; assembly: GCA_029932855.1. Classification (GTDB taxonomy): domain Bacteria; phylum Bacteroidota; class Bacteroidia; order Bacteroidales; family VadinHA17; genus JAYEGO01. The sequence continues at coordinate 55,097 of JAOZPG010000014.1, forward strand.
TCGTAATAGCGGATACGGATCTCAGATTCTCTCTCTACCTCCTCACGGATATTAGGAATACTCAGGCAGCCTTCTTCATAGCCAATTTTCTCCCCGGTCCTTTCAAGGATATGTGCATTTATAAACACCTTTTTAAAATCCTTAAGGCTTTCATCATCATCCTCAAGTGGTGTGGCATCAATTACAAAAAGCCTTATATCTCTTCCAACCTGCGGTGAAGCAAGTCCCACCCCATCGGAGTCATACATGGTCTCCCACATATTCTCAATATATTCCTCAAGGCCTTTATAATCTTTATCTATATCTTTTGCCCGCTTTCTCAGTACGGGATGTCCGTACACAACAATTGGAAATACCATTTCTCTTATTCATGTTATTAAAAGTATCCTGTTGCAGGAAACTTTTATTTTTATAAACTTGTTTTTATCTCTTGTTTTCTAAATACTCTAAATACGACTGCAGTATAATAACCGCACTTATCTTATCAACCATTGCTTTATTCCTTCTGTCCATCTTTTTCATTCCTCCTGCTATCATGGCATCCATGGCCATTTTTGATGTAAAACGCTCATCAAAAGTCTCAAGCTGAACAGCAGGATACCTGGATCTCATCTTTTTCAGGAAAGGATCAATATATTCAACGGCCTGCGAAGGCTTATTGTTAGCCTGCCTGGGATATCCCACCACAACCACCGACACATATTCCCTGTTAAAATACTCATCCAGGAACTGCCATATCCCGGCTGTAGATACAGTATCAAGCCCATTGGCAATTATCCTTTCAGTATCCGTAACTGCCAGGCCCGTTCTCTTCCTCCCATAATCTATTGCCAGTATCCGGCCTTTATTTCTATTATTCATGCTTCAGACTACAAATTTACATTAATTCTAAATAAATAGCGACTTTTTATAGCAGCATACAAAAGTAAAAGGGTGTCTGCCTTATACAAACACCCTTCACACTATCTATTTAGCTTTCCTACTCCGTATCAGAATAATCCATATTAGCAAGTCTCTGGTAGAAGTTATGCCTCCACTTGGCATTTTTCTCAGACTCCTTAAACAAAATATCAGCCTCTGCCGGAAATGTTTTCCTGAGTGATGTAAACCTTACCTCTGAGTTCAGGAATTCCTGGAACTTACTCCATTCCGGAGCTTTTGAGTCATAAATAAACGGATTCTTACCCTCTTCCTCAAGTACCGGGTTATACCTGTACATATGCCAGAAGCCACTTTCAACGGCAAACTTCTCCTGGGCCATTGTCTGTGACATTCCCTTCTTCAGTCCATGAGCAATACATGGTGAATATGCAATGATCAGTGATGGTCCCGGATATGCCTCAGCTTCCTTCATGGCTTTGAAGAACTGGCTCTGGCTGGCTCCCATAGCCACTTGTGCAACATATACATAGCCATAGGTCATTGCCATGGCACCAAGATCTTTCTTTCTTATCTTCTTTCCTGAAGCAGCAAACTTAGCAACAGCACCCGTTGGGGTTGACTTGGATGACTGTCCGCCGGTATTTGAATAAACCTCAGTATCCAATACAAGTATATTTACATCTTCACCTGAAGCCATCACATGGTCAAGCCCGCCGTATCCGATATCATAAGCCCATCCGTCACCACCTATGACCCAGATAGACTTCTTAACAAGATACTGTTTCAGGTCAAGGATCTCTTTGGCAGCAGCATCCTTTTCCTTTTGCAATTCTTTAACAAGCTTTTCAGAAGAAACAACCGATTGTTCTGCATTATCCTTGCCGGCAAGCCATTCATTAGCTGCCTCAACTGTAGAAGCCGAGAAGTTCTTCATTGATCCATCAAGCAGAAATGTTATTCTTTCCCTCATTTTATTAATACCTGTGGCAATACCAAAGCCATACTCTGCATTATCCTCAAACAGTGAGTTGGCCCATGCAGGACCTTCCCCCTTATCATTGGTACAGTATGGAGTACTTGGGGCTGATCCGCCATAGATAGATGAACATCCTGTAGCATTGGCAATGATCATCCTGTCACCAAACAGCTGTGTAATATTCTTAATATATGGAGTTTCACCGCAACCGGCACAAGCTCCTGAGAACTCGAATAATGGCTGGGCAAACTGGCTGTTCTTAACTGTCTTGTCCTTTGGAACAACATCATCCTTGTATCCAACCTCTTCATGCAGGTAATTCCACCTGTCCACCTCATCAAGCATTTCTCCCAGGGGCTTCATCACAAGTGAGTTCTCCTTGCTCGGACAGGTTTCAACACAAACACCGCAGCCCGTACAATCAAGCACACTTACCTGTATCCTGTATTCATATTCCTTAATCTGTGCAGCTCCCTTTATGGTAACCAATCCATCAGGTGCATCTTGCTTTTCTTTTTCTGTAAGAAGGAATGGCCTTATAGCAGCATGGGGACAAACATATGCACACTGGTTACACTGAATACAGTTCTCAGACAACCACTCAGGCACCTCTACAGCAATTCCCCTCTTTTCGTAAGCTGTTGTTCCCTGTGGGAAGGTACCATCTTCGCGTCCAACAAAAGAGCTTACCGGAAGGCCGTCTCCTTTCAGAGCATTGATAGGATTAACTATGTTCTTTATAAAATCAGGGATATTGCTGCTTTCCTTTTCCTCAGCCACCTTAATATCTTTCCATGCCGGATCGACCTTTATCTGTTCAACCTCACCACCCTGGTCAACAGCGGCATAGTTCATATTAACTATATTCTCACCCTTCTTGCCATAACTCTTAACAATGGCAGCCTTCATCTCTTCAACAGCCTTTGCATAAGGAATAACTTCCGACACCTTAAAGAAGGCTGACTGCATAATGGTATTGGTACGTGAACCAAGACCAATTTTCTGTGCGATCTTTGTAGCATTTATAATATAGAAGCTGATATCATTCTCAGCCAGATACTTCTTCATCCTGTCCGGCAACTTAGTTACAGTCAGTTCTGCATCCCATATTGAGTTCAACAAAAAGGTACCACCCTTTTTCAGTCCCTCGAACATATCATACTTATAGAGATATGATGAAACGTGACAGGCAACAAAATCAGGATTATTTACCAGGTATGTTGACCTGATAGGATTATCTCCAAAACGAAGATGTGATGTTGTAATACCACCCGATTTCTTTGAATCATATGAAAAATATGCCTGGCAGTATTTATCTGTTGAACCACCTATGATCTTTATAGAGTTCTTATTGGCACCTACTGTTCCGTCAGCACCAAGACCATAAAACTTGGCCTCATAAGTACCTTCTGAATCTACATCAGTAGATTCAGGAACAGGCAGTGACTGGAATGTAACATCATCAACTATACCAACGCTGAACTGGTTCCTTGGTTCATCAAGCTCAAGATTATCATAAACGGCAACCATCTGTGCCGGTGTAGTATCCTTAGAGCTGAGCCCGTACCTCCCCCCAACAATCAAAGGTCTGTCATCTCCTTCATAATACAGGTTCCTTACGTCAAGATAAAGAGGCTCTCCCATTGCACCGGGTTCCTTTGTACGATCGAGAACAGCGATCTTCTTAACACTCTTCGGCATTGCCCTGAAAAAATACTTATCTGAGAAAGGCCTGTAAAGGTGAACTATCAGTAAACCTACTTTCTCACCCTTCTTCACCTTACAATCAATCACTTCCTGTATGGTCTCTGTAACAGAGCCCATGGCAATAATAATATTTTCAGCATCGGGAGCACCATAATACTGGAAAGGATGATATTCCCTGCCGGTAAGTTTGGTTATTTCCTGCATATATTCTTCAACAACATCTGCAACAGGCTCAAAAAACTTATTGGCAGCCTCTTTTGCCTGGAAATAAATATCAGGATTCTGTGCTGTACCCCTGGTTACGGGATGCTCCGGATTAAGAGCCCTGTCCCTGAACTCCTTCAGTGCTTTCCAGTCGATAAGTTTTTTAAAATCATCTTCCTTAAGGGCTTCCACTTTTTGAATCTCATGTGAGGATCTGAAGCCGTCAAAGAAATGCATAAAAGGAATCCTTGTCTTGATGGCTGCAAGGTGGGCAATACCTGCAAGATCCATAACCTCCTGTATGCTGCCTGTAGCAAGCATTCCAAATCCTGTCTGACGTGTAGCGTAAATATCACTATGATCTCCAAAGATTGAAAGAGCATGTGCTGCTACCGACCTTGCACTAACGTGAAATACAGCCGGCAATAACTCACCCACCATTTTGTACATATTAGGGATCATAAGTAACAATCCCTGTGATGCAGTATAGGTTGAAGTAAGAGCCCCTGCCTGCAGGGATCCGTGAACAGCCCCTGAGGCGCCTGCCTCTGATTGCATCTCAGCCACTTCAACTTCCTGTCCGAAAATATTTTTCCTTCCGTTAGCAGCCCATTCATCAATATTCTCTGCCATGTTTGATGATGGGGTAATAGGGTAAATACATGCCACCTCACTAAACATATAAGCTATGTGTGATGCAGCATAGTTCCCGTCACAAGTAATAAAATTCTTCTTTTTTGCCATCTTAATATTCTATGTTTTTAATTTTTAAAAATAATCCCTGATACTCTTTTGGTGTCACAAAATTAATTTTTTCACTCCACCTTTTTTATGAAAAATGTCAGCAAAAACAGGCTACTGACTATTCATTGAAATAAGAAACTCTTCGTTCGATTTGGTCTTCATCAGCCTGTCCTTAATAAACTCCATTGCTTCAACCGAGTTCATATCCGACAGGTAATTCCTGAGTATCCATATCTTGTTAAGAGTTTCCTTATCCATCAAAAGATCTTCCCGGCGTGTTCCCGACATATTTATATCAACAGAAGGATAAACTCTTTTATTGGAAAGCTTCCTGTCGAGCTGCAACTCCATGTTACCTGTACCCTTAAACTCTTCAAAAATCACATCATCCATCTTTGAACCGGTATCGGTAAGAGCCGTGGCAAGTATGGTCAGTGAACCACCTTCCTCAATGTTCCTGGCAGCCCCGAAAAACCTCTTTGGCTTATGCAGGGCATTTGAATCAACACCTCCGGACAATACCTTGCCCGAAGCAGGTGCAGTAGTGTTAAAAGCCCGTGCCAGCCTGGTTATTGAATCAAGGAGGATCACTACATCGTGTCCGCATTCAACCAGTCTCTTTGATTTCTCGAGGACTATATTGGCTACACGAACATGACGCTCGGCAGGCTCATCAAATGTTGAAGCAATAACCTCGGCATTTACGTTCCTGGCCATTTCCGTTACCTCCTCGGGACGTTCATCAATAAGCAGAACTATCAGGTAAACCTCAGGCTGAAATTTTGCAATAGCATTGGCCACATCCTGCAGGAGTACAGTCTTACCTGTTTTAGGCTGGGCAACTATCAATCCTCTTTGTCCCTTACCTATCGGGGCAAACAAGTCAAGTACCCTTACGGAAAGGTTTGAATGAGTCTCATCAAAGACTTTAAATTTCTCATCCGGGAACAAGGGAGTAAGGTAATCAAACTGCACACGGTCACGGATATAATCGGGACTGCGTCCGTTTATGCTGTTAATCTTGATAAGCGGAAAATATTTTTCTCCATCCTTAGGAGGCCTTATGGTTCCTTCCACCATATCACCTGTTTTCAGTCCGAATAGCTTTATCTGCGACTGGGAAACATAAATATCATCCGGCGAATTAAGGTAGTTGTAGTCGGCAGATCTTAAGAAGCCATAACCGTCAGGCATAATCTCCAGGACACCTGAATTACTAATTACTCCTTCAAATTCATACCTGTCTGGCTCCTTCTCCTTGTCCTTGTCCTTGTTCCTGTAATGATCCCTGCCCTTATAAGAATGTGTGCTTTCTCCGTGATTGTGTTCATTACTTTTCCTGGGATAATGATCTTTGCCCCTGCCGGTTTCATAACGGGGCTTCTCATGATCACGTCCTGTCTTTTCAGCTTCATGAACAGTCTTTTCAGCTTTACGATCCTCCTTTTCAGGTTTTTGTACTGCCTTCTCTGGCTTGCGCGCAGACTCATCAAAGCCAATGCTTTTTTGTGCTTCAGGCCGGGCAACTACTCTCCTTTTGGTTCTTTCGCCAGGTTTTTTTTCTGTTTCAGTTTTCTTTTCGCTGCTCTTCACAGCTTCAGGCTTCCTGGGAGCACGAGGCTTCCTGGATCTTTTATCGATCTCTCTTTTATCCTGATTCTTCCTGTCGGAAGCAGTTTTCTCAGAGGACAGGATAGCCTGCTGGTCAAGGATCTTGTAAACCAGATCCTGCTTTTTAAGTGACTCAACTCTTTTGATTTTTAATTCTTTAGCTATCTCACGCAAATCGGTAAGCAGCTTCTTGTTGAGTTCCAAAATGTCATACATATGTTAAAATAAAATATTGAAAAATAATTTAGTTGCGGGTATACATGAAGTACCTTGTTTAATTATCGATGTACATAAAGTACTTATAATTAGTTGAACTTTTATACTTATGGCCTGTTTGCAGGCTTGAACTAATTGATTAATAAAGGAATGGAATATAGAATAATCCGGAAATTCATTGCAAGTATAAGTATTAATACAGAATTTTAAAAATAAAAATATCTTTTTCTGCAAAAAAACAACTTATATGCAAATATCCGGCCATTTAAAGCTTACGACTTAGGCCTGGAATATATCTCCACAAATTTGCAATTCTTTCATTTATAAATAATTATGTAACTTTAATAGCTATTTCCCGTATATGTTTAAAATATAGCCTTTTAGAAATTCATTGGCATGAGGCAGCTTAAGATCATAAAGCAGATAACCAACAGGGAAACACCCTCCCTGGATAAGTATTTGCAAGAGATCGGGAAGGTCCCCCTGCTGTCACCCGAAGAAGAAGCAGAGCTTGCAAGGAAGGCAAAAACGGGAGATGAAATAGCACTGCAAAAACTTATCAAGGCCAACCTCAGGTTTGTTGTTTCAGTATCAAAACAATACCAGAACCAGGGCCTAAGCCTGCCCGATCTGATCAATGAAGGAAACCTGGGACTAATAAAAGCAGCCAAACGCTTTGATGAAACACGTGGATTTAAGTTCATATCATATGCGGTATGGTGGATATTACAATCAATACTCCAGGCCCTGGCTGAACAGGCCCGCATAGTTCGCCTGCCACTTAACAAGATAGGTTCGATAAATAAAATAAACAAGATATTTAGCGAGCTGGAGCAAAAGTATGAGAGAGAACCCACCATACAGGAGATCTCGGAATCCCTCGACATAGCACCTAAAAACATTAAGGAAGCCATTAAAAATACCGGACGTCATATTTCAATGGATGCTCCTATAGCAAATTCAGAGGAAGAGACAAACCTTTATGATGTGCTGCTGAGCGCAAACTCTCCCAGTCCTGACGCTGAACTGATAAAAGACTCACTGCGCAGGGAGATAGAACGTATTCTGAACATCCTGACCGCACGTGAAGCCGATGTGCTGAGGCTTTATTTCGGACTGAAAGGATACCACCAGCACACACTGGATGAGATAGGCGAAGTATTCTTCCTCAGCCGCGAGCGGGTGCGCCAGATTAAGGAAAAGGCCATTCGCCGTCTTAAGAACAATACCCGCTGCAGGATACTGAAGTCCTACTTATAAAAAAGTACTTTTCTTCTGCATATAAGACATCTTTTTTCAAGCAAAGCTCTTTGCTTATTGTATATTGCTTTTTTATCTTTATGAAAATTTATTCCCATGCAACACCTTGTCGCTCCCTCAATCTTATCAGCCGATTTTGCCAATCTGTCAAAAGACATTGAAATGTTAAACAAGAGCGAGGCCGACTGGCTTCACCTGGATATCATGGACGGGGTATTTGTTCCAAACATCTCATTCGGCATACCGGTAATAAAGGCCATTAAGGGAAAAAGCAAAAAGCCACTCGACGTACACCTGATGATAGTAGAGCCAAACAGGTATATAGAAGATTTTAAAAATGCAGGAGCAGATATACTTAGCGTGCATTATGAAGCCTGCAGGCATCTTCACCGGACAGTGCAATATATTAAGTCTCTTGGCATGAAAGCAGGAGTATCAATAAATCCTCACACACCTGTTCATTTACTTGAGGAAATACTTCCCTACCTCGACCTGGTAATGCTAATGTCTGTAAATCCCGGGTTCGGGGGACAAAAATTTATTGAAACAAGCTATGAGAAGATAAGCAAGCTGAATCAAATGATTTTTTCTGCCGGCAGCGAAACACTTATTGAAGTAGATGGCGGTGTTTCCACTTCAAATGCCGCAGATCTTGTAAAATCAGGAGCCAATATTCTTGTGGCCGGTAACGCTGTCTTTAAATCAGACAATCCCACAGCTACTATCTCAAGACTGAAAAATTTAAGCTAAAGTCATCCCTGTCCCTGCCGGGCATCTATTTTCCGTCAAGATAATCCTGTAAATAGCTGTATCCTTCTGTCAGCTTACCTCCTTCTGCAATACTTGCCCTCTTAATTATCCCGTCCATGTCCCCGCCAAAGAGAGAAGGGTAAACTTTGTCAAGCAGTAAGTTCCCAAAATCCTCCGAAGCATTCCTGGCCAGTTCCCCCGGCAGGTTATCAACAGCCATTACAGTAACAGCGCCCTGATCAAAAGCATCAGTCTCCCTGCCTGTTTTAGGATCATAACCATAAAAAGGGTCGGCTATCGTAGAGGCCCTCAGGGTTGAGGGAATAGGGTCCTTTATATCACAGCTTACATCGGCAATAACCTTAATGTTAAAATCTTCAGCAGCCATTTGTTCAGGGGTCATAAACACAGGCGAGTTAGGATCCCAGAAATGACAGGCCACATACAGGTCTGTAACTTTTGTAAAGGGAAGGAAAGTAGATTCATACTCAGAAGGATTGGCAAAGAAATGACCGAGGTCAAAGCTGCTTCCGTCTTTTCTCTTTACATAGCTGTCCGGATCAATCCTGCAAACCACAGGCTCTTCAAACTCCTTTGTGAGAAAATCATCCGGCCCAACTTCTTTAAGCTTCAGCTCAGCCAGGGTCTCCATAGCTCCATAAGCCACCCGGCCCCCTCCTGTTATCAGTATTTTAATTGCCGGCAGTTGTAAGCCGGTCAGCTGAGCTTTCATCTCCTTCATATCATGGCACTCATGTGCAGGCTTCAGCTTAAAGCTCCCCTGCCTCCTTCCCCAGGCACGCAGACCATTATATGCACCAACAATACCTGCCCAGTGCCCAAAGGCAACGAGACGAACATTATTCTTATCTGTAAGGTACTCATGATCCACCAGCCTGATATTCTTTTTAATTATCTCCTGCAGCAGCTCACGGTTATAAGGCTGTTTCTTGGCAGTATGAGAAAAGAAAAGATAAGTCTTACCGGCTATCAGCTCAGGGATATCCACCTCTTTCACACCAAGCAGAATATCGCAGTCAGATATATCATCAACCGGGCTAAAGCCTGCCTTTTCATATTCCTCATCACTGAAAGCCCTCAGCCCGCTCTTCTGTATTTTCAGTTCCACATGCGGAAACTTTTCTGCCAGCCTTGCGGCAAGCGCAGGTGTAACCGTTACCCTCCTGTCAGGTGGTGTTTTAGTTTCCCTGAGAACCCCGACCTTTAATTTCTTCTCCATCTGCATATATCTTTAAGCGATTATAAAATTCTGTAAGAGTAAGTCTTTTTACAAAAATAAGATTCTGTAACAGTA
>JAOZPG010000014.1:64861-68799 GCA_029932855.1 Bacteroidales bacterium
GTCTTTCTACAAAAATAAAATTCTGTAACAGTAAGTCTTCATGCAATAATAATATTTTGCTACAGTAAAAAAAACAAAATTAAAAAAACATAAATACTTAGGGTAAAATAACTATAAATTGATCTCCTTAAGATTGCCCGGACTAATTTCCCTTTTCCCCTCTTCTATTTCCTTTGTCATTCGGGTAAGCTGGTCATTTACAGGCGTAGCAACTCCAAATTCTTTTCCCCTGGCAGAGATATAACCATTATAATTATCAACCTCGGTTTTCTTTCCCCTCTCAAGACTCTGAAGGCTCGATGATTTAAGTTTTTTATACTTCATCCCAATAATCCTGATAAAAAGATGTCTTTTCAGTCCCGATAAAGGACCTGAAGCAAGAAAACCATAATACTCAAGTTTTCCCCCGGCTCCCGGTGGAATTACCAGCTTCATGGCTCCTGCCACATTTACCGCCTCTCTTATTATCTCAATAAACAGCTTCCTTGCTTTCCTGCCTGCCAGCATCTCGCCAAGATACTGGCCCGAAACAGCCCCCAGGGTAGTTATGCATGAATTGATTATCAGCTTGGAATACAGTTCCGACAATATATTATCGCTTATCCTGGTCTCAGCCACCCTGCCCAGTATTCCCACCAGCTTTTCAAGAGCTTCATCAGCTTCCCGCTTCCAGTTACCAACAACAAACTCACCCCCCGATGTCATCTCCACTCTGCCCGGCTCATGCATGGTAGCTCCCCAGCCCACCACACAACCTACGGTCCTTTCTACCCCCACTATCCCTGCCAGGATATCCTCACAAATACCATTTTGCATAGACACCACCCTTGAGTTCTCATGCAGGAAGGGAAGCACCCCCCTGGCAGCCTCAGGCAGCCCGTCAGCCTTGCTGGCAATCAGCACATAATCAAACAGACCTTCCAGTTCCCCGGCAGTAGCCACAGAAGGGATCTTTATTGTAAAGTCCCCGGCCTCACCACTAACTTCCAGCCCGGAATTACTGATCTTCTCAGCCATATCCTCATGCCTGGTAACCAGCTGCACCCGGTAGCCTTCACGGGCCAGCACACCGGCAGTCACCCCACCTATAGCCCCCGCACCAATAATACATATTCTCATATCCGTATTTATGAAGTTCCAAAAAACCCGAATCCCAAAAGTAATGATTATAATAATATACACCGGCGCCAGACAGGGGTACTCTATCAGCTTCCCGAATCTTCGCCTGATTGAAATTTTTGATCATTTAAAGAATCCGGGGAAAACTCTAAAATTAAAGAGCGTGCAAGAACTTGTGTCGGGTCAATCAATGGAATACCTTTTATTCTTTTTCCTTTTAAAGCCAGGGGAAGTTCAGTACATCCTAAAACAATTGCCTGAACCCCTTTACTTATTAAGTGATCAATTCCAATATGCAAATTTATTTTTGCCCTTTCCGAAACAGGATCGGAATATACTTTTATACCATAATCTTCATTATAGATAGCCGGATGGATGTAATTCTCCTGTATTTCTTCTGTTACATGAATTGCATTTAATCCATATTCAGATAAATAATCTTTGTATAATCCTGTCTTGAAGCTCCCACTAGTTGATAATACTCCAATATCCTTATAGTTTGGAAAATATTCTTTAATGAATCGAGCAAGCTCATCTAACATATTGATGAGTATAACTCCTTGTGGAATTCTTTTTTCTATTTCATCAAATATTGGTTTAGCATGTGCAGTATTGCAAGGAATTCCTACAACACTTGCACCACATGCATGCAGGTGTTGTATGATTTCTGATATGCTTATACCGGGATTCTCTTTTACCTGGCCAAGTAAAAACTCTGTCCTATCAACAATTTTGTGTGGTAAAGATAATAATGAAACAGGCAAATGATCCTGATCACATTTTACTATTGTTAAGTCAAATATTTTTCGTGCAAGATCAATTCCTGCATACGATCCTACTCCGCCAACAATTCCAATTGTTTTCAGAAGTCCGCTTTTATAATTATTATTTTTCAATGATTGCAATTTTGGACTTAGTCCATTAATTAGGACCATCCGTTAAGCTAAGCTAGATTGATAAAATTAATATTTATTTTATTAAACCCATCTATTGTCTTATTCCCTGGAGCAAAACACCTTCGTTTACAATTATTTCAGCTTCCGGTATTAAAGAATAAACTACCTTGTCTGATAATTTAAGTCCTGCTACAATAAGGATTTATTTGGATAATATTAACGCCCAATGCATTGTATCCGCATTGAAAAATAAAATTCAATAAAATGTAAGGAGACAGAAATTAGCCTACCGAGGAAACAAAATAAATTTCTACTGTTTTATGGTTTTTACTTTAAATCTTTAATCGACAATGCAATAATCATCAGATAAAATAAAAACAGATATTTCAACCCTATTATGATGAGTGGCAATGATAGTATTACTACTCCAATGATTATTTTCTGTTTTTTTGACATGCCCCCTCTTTTAGTATTGAAGGATTCCTGATGTTAAATAGAGTCTCATTCTTTGGGGATAGTATCCTAAAGATACAAAATATAAAAACTCCCCCGGGAAAAATAATTTGCACAAAACCTCAGTGGAGCTGTCGGGGTCAGGATTCGTACTCCCCTTGCTTCAGTTTTATAAACTAAAAAAAAACTCGAATCTGATTTTCTCGATAATATAAGACATAGAATCCAATAATATCGGATAATATTGGAATGTGTATCCAATTATATCTGCTATACAACTCTTTACACTCGTTCTAATCTGACAGGTATCCGTATAAGGGTCGAGATCTGCTCAAGTATATATTGTATTCATCCGCCACCGACCTCCATTAAGAAACGCAACTGCCTTATAAATCTGATAGTTGCGTTTTTCTTTTGTGAAATACTTCCCACCATTTCCCCACATTAACACCAACTATCTGAATTTACAAACATTAGATTTTGTTCTAAGGAGTTGTAAGATACGCCAAAAATGTATATATTTGGCACATCTTACAAGTACGTATGAACTATTCAATATGAAATCAAATATAGAACGAGCCATTGAATATTTCCGGATGAGAAATTATTTTACAGCCGAAGAATTATTGTATTTCTGGAGAAAAAGAGACCCTGACTTAAATCGCAATGCTTTTTATAGAAGGGTAAACAGATTGAAGGAAAACAATTATTTTAATGAGGTATATAGAAACATTTACACATATTCAGACAAAGCAATTTTTGAACCACCGAAAGAAAAAATTCTAACGAAAATTGTTAATACTTTTCAAAAGGAGTATTCTGAAATAAGCTATTGTGTCTGGCAAACTTCCTGGCTTCATGAATTTATGATTCATCAACCGGCTCGCCAGTTAACAATTTTTGAAACAGAAAAGGATGTGGTCGAATCGTTTTTCTTTAAATTGAAGTCTCCAAAATGGCAAGTATTCCTTAATGCTCATAATGCTGTAATCGATGATTTATACATGGATGATAAAGAAATTATAGTAGTGAAATCCATAATATCCAGGTCTCCAACATTAATTCAAGAACAAATTGAAATACCTTCTCTGGAAAAGATTCTCATTGATGTGTTTTGTGATTCAGAACTTTTTAGCTCGTACTCAGGCCATGAATTGTCAAATATTTACAGATATGCTATGAAGAAGTACAATATCAACTATACAAGACTTCTCTACTATGCAAAGAGAAGAAACAGGAAAAATGAGGTACTAGACTTCTTGCTTCCATTTGCAGATAACTCACTTAAACAAATATTGAATGATAACAAATGAGTCCTTCACAAAGGGATGGATTGTTTCCTTTCGACAGCAAAAAGAGTATAGGAAAATTGACCCGGCTCTCCTTGAAAAAATAATACATGCTTTAGCTCTTATTGAAAATACCGGATAATCTGACCCACTAAACCCGGATTAAATTGAGCATAGCTCT
>JAOZPG010000015.1 GCA_029932855.1 Bacteroidales bacterium
TTGAAAAATCAACAGAAAAATTAAAATGCCCAGACTTATAAAAAGAATAATTTTAACATTATATCTTAAATCATCGTTGAAAGGGTAAGGTTTATTTAAAAATTTAAACATGTTTCAATCTTTTTTATATTGTTGACATCGATTTGAATATGGTGCGTTTGGCATTTTAACGCTCCAAATTTTCAATATACTCCTATGTCTATATATTGCTATTACCTTCATTGTTAGCACTATCTGCCAAATGCACTATTTTTTTTTGTGTGTGTGTAGGTTCTTATTTATCCATTTTAAAAATTATATCCCAATCCTAGCATTACTCCAAATTCAATTAGGCCCAATTTTTCATTTAGAAACAGATGTTTTTCATATTTAGGGTTTATGTAGATGAAATAATTATTGTAATCATATTTAGCCCCCAAACCAAATCCTATCCCAATACCAAAACTATTTTCTTTATTATATACTTGATAATCTAACATTAATCCATAATTGAAATAGAAGTATTTCCAAAAGTTATGATTTAGATAAATTGGAGTAGAAAGCAGCATGTAGTTTCTCATTTCAGGATCAAGATTTGGATCCGCATCGCTTTCAAATTTAACTTTAGCATTTAGATAGTTTACGCCTATTTCATAACCCATTTTTTTCTTTGATTTGAAATCAGAAAAGTATCTTATACCAAATGAATTGCTTTTATTCAAACTATGTGAGCCAGTGCCCATTACAAATCCAGTTCTAAGAATACTTGGAAATAGGCTTCCTGTTGACTTGCCATAAACAAAAGCAACTCCTGTACCTACTTGGGCAAATGAGAAAAACGAGTAAGAAAAAAAGATGAATGTTAATAATAAGTATTTTTTCATATTAATCGGTTTGTATAAGAATAGTAGCCGACTGCAGAACTCGAATTTTTCAAGTTACTACTAAATCTTATGCGGATTACAATGTTCATATCTATTGCTATTTCGGCTATTATTTTTATATATTGTTACCAAACGTATTTCAATGTTTTATTATTTTTTTTACAATTATTCTTTTTGATGTTATTACTTGAACAAAGTATATTCCTTTAGATAAATCACTCAAATCAACAACTAAGTTTTCAATACCATTTAAGTTTTGTTTTACTAACATAACTTTTCCACTTTCACTAATTATGGCTACTTTATTTAGATTCTTACCTTTTATCGTTACCCTTGAAGTTAACGGATTAGGAAACACCTTGATATCAGAAATGTATTCAGATGATAATTGTTTGATTGATAACAATTGTCCGGTCATTGACATTCGTTGATACCAAATGTTCAATTTTCCGTTTCTGGTATCTCCCCATACGGCATTTAATGTATCATCTACTAATTTTATAGACATAAAGTCATTTCCTGAGTATGCAAGAATTGTATCATAAACAACAATAGTATCTGAAATTCGGAAATTTAGGGAAAAATTAACAGAATCATTATTTCTAATAGCGCCCCATATTTCTGACGAAGTGGCATAAGTTGAATCTGTTCCATTTCGTCTATCTCTCCAAGCAACCACAAGATCTCCATCATTATCAAAATCTGCCCAAATCAGATCTTGCATTCTATTATTAGCAATTGGGTCGTCATTTATTCTAATTGCAGTAGACCAGCTTAGTCCGGCATCTGTACTCTCACGCATAAATACATCAATATCTCCATAAGTTACATCTAAATATAAAAATACCAAATGATTTGCATCTGCAGGATCGGCTATTAACAAGTAGCCTGTTTTTGCTAAACTATCAGTAACACTTGTAGCTAAAAAAAAAATATTATTATGAGACAAACTATTCCCTCTGTCAGTTGAACTTGCCAAAATAAATTGAGCATAAAGCGATTGAGATGGGACATAACTTGGATATGCAGTATAAAAAGTTCCGTTTGCTGACACGCAATTAGTAGGCATTGGTTGTGGAATATATGATCCTGCTAACCAATTTGTAGTATCAAGATAACGCCACTGATTAAAACTATTTTCACCATCAGTAGAAACTATTAAATATGGATTATAAGGAGCTGTTGCTCCTTTCGCATTCATTGAAGTTATATAGATATTACCTTGATTTACACCGCTTGATTGGTCTATAGAAATCCATGGTCTATCTATTGGTCTTTTGTTAGGGTCTGAGTTTAACGTAATTACTTCAACAGGATTACCCCAAGTTAGTCCACCATCAGTTGATTTACAAACATAAATCCCACCATTTAACGGACTTACATCATAACCTGTAAAATCAATATAAGAAGAATAGATATTTCCATTATTATCAAACTCAAGAGAAACATCGGCAGATGTATATGTACTAACTGTATGAGGTAGATTATTTGTAACGGACCAATTTTGTCCGCCATTAAAACTTACTTTTGTTTTTATAACAAGTCGATTGTTTAATTTCCAGCCCATCCACGCTACAACAATATGTTGCGAGTTATTCGGATTTATTGACAAATATGGTTCTCCGTCAAATACATTACCTACTGATATATTTTGATTTTGCCCAAAAGAAGGTGCAATTAAAAATAATGTTAATGCAAAGATTAATATTGTTCTCATATAATTGTTTTTGTTTAATTAATCCGACCTTCGCTATTCCTCATTATGTTTAGCAACCCAGATGTCAACAATTCAGTCAAAGACACAAAGACTGCGAAGCAGCATGGATTTGACTCCCGCATAGCGGGATTGTTGACATCTGGTTATATATGAAGTAAAGTTAATTAATAGCATTATAATTTGCCTGTTATGAGGAGCTTATTGTACTTATTATAGTTTTAGTAAGCCCTCAAAATCTGCTAATTCAGAGGATTTAGTATAATTTTCATAATATGGATAGTTTGCATTTTTATCTGGCTGATAAAATGCTGTTTTTTTTCTTAGCCTGAACATGAGAATATATTTCCTGACATTGGAAGGCTTATAAGCCATGGCCAAACAGTTGCTGACGGCAATAAAATGTAAGGGAGGGCAAATCTTTTTAAAGTATTGTTGTGTTTTTTATAATTCCTTTACCTTAAACACAGGAAATTAGTAAATTAGTGCCCAAAAGAGGAACTAAATCTAATCTTATTTCAGCATTATGAAACAATTTGCAAATATCCGCTTCTTTTTAGTTTTGTTTTCTTTTATTGGACTAAGCGGTCTTTCCTTTGCTCAGAGAGTGGATGAGTTCGAGGAAACATTTCATGAGGCAGAGTATGTATTTTTTTCAGAGGAGAATTATGAAGATGCCCTGAAGCTGTTTACCCGTCTTGAAAAGATGCAGGAAGAGAATGCAAATGTAAAGTATTACATTGCTGCCTGCTATCTGCGCTTAACAGGAGATAAAAATAAAGCCATTCCTTATCTTGAGGCTGCCGTAAAGAATGTTTCGGTTGATTATGAATATGGTTTTGAAGAAAAAAGAGCGCCCCTGGATGCTTTCTACTATCTTGGATATATCTATCATATTAATAACCGCCTGGATGAAGCTATGGAGGTTTACAATGAATTTTTGAGCAGGCTTAGCCCTGAAGAATACCTTAAGGTGGATTTTATTGAGCAGCAGATAGAGGCATGTAAGATAGCACACAAGTTTCAGGATGATCCGATAAAATTCGAGGAGCTGGAGATAAATGAAAATATAAACCGCCTGCCTTTTAATTTTTCTCCTGCAGTGTCCGGAGATGCTTCTGTTATGGCTTTTACATCCAGCCTGGGAGGTGATAATAAGATATTTGTCTGCAGAAAGATATCTGGTAAATGGAGTAATCCTAAAGATATTACAAGCCTGCTTGAACTAAGGGGAAGTGGAACCAGCTCCTCTCTGTCATATAATGGGGAAGAGTTGTTTATTACAGTTGAGAATCAGTTTGAGTCTGATATTTATTTGAGCAGGAGGGAAGATGGTAAATGGATTAAAGCAAAGAAGCTGGGTAAAAATGTAAATACCAAATACTGGGAATCAGGAGGTTCCCTGTCTCCGGATGGAAAATGTCTGTATTTTGCCAGTAACCGGAAGGGTGGCTATGGTGAGCTCGATATATATGTGTCTGAGCTTAATGAAAAGGGAAAATGGGGGAAAGCCGTAAACCTGGGTTCAGAAATAAACAGCCCTTTTCATGATGCATCACCCGTTTTACAAAATGATGGGAAAAGCCTGTATTTTTCGTCACAGGGACATTATAATATGGGGGGATATGATCTCTTTACTTCTGTTAAAGATGATGATGCTAAGTGGAGTACACCTGTAAATCTTGGATACCCGATAAATTCAACAGACGATGATATGAATATTGTGCCTGTGGGGAATGGAGATGTAGTATGCTATGCTCCCTTTACGGAAAGTGGTGAGCAGGGACAGAAGATAAGATTCATTGCCCTTGATACGGGGTCTGGTAAGCTTGAAGCCACAGTACAGGGAAAAATAGATACTGATGATAATTACCCGGAACTGACAAATGCATTTGTTAAAGTTGTGGAAAAGAATTCAGGAGATACAGTGAAAGTTGTGAAAGTTGATCCTGAAACAGGAGAGTATTCACTCAGCATGCTTGAAGGGTCTTACTCCTTTATTTTTTCCGGAGATGGCTATGAGGAAAACGAATGCAATCTGATAATTCCTGAGCACAGGACTACCCCGGATATAAACCTGAACCAGGAGTTAAAGTCGGAAAAGCTGATGACAGGGGATTATATTTTACTTAAGAATATACTGTTTGCTTTTAATGAGTATAAGCTTGATAAGGAAGCCAGGATGGAGCTGGAGCGTGCGATTGATGTTTTAAGGCTCTACCCTGATCTTGAGTTTGAGATTGAAGGCCATACTGATGCTATTGGCAATGCTGAATATAATATGGAGCTATCAGCCAAAAGGGCAAGATCTGTATTGAACTACCTGGTTGGCAGAGGACTTGACAGGTCGAGGTTCAGGACAAAAGGATATGGAGAGATAGTTGCAGTGGCAATCAATGATGAAGAAGAAAAAGGCGATGATCCTGAAATAAGGAGGCTTAACCGCAGGGTAGAATTTAAAGTACTGAGGTCGGAAACAGAAGTATTGATAGAAAAGAATGTTTTTATTCCAGACTTGTTTAAAGACAATAAAAGTCTTAAATATACAGTTGTTGTCATGAAGGTTAAGGAAAAGCTTTCAAAAGACTTTTTTGACCAGTTTGCCATGAAAGAGCTCGAATATGTAAAGGAGGAGAAAACAGCTGACGGATATATTTATACATTAGGTGTATTTCTTCAGAAGAATGAGGCTTTCAGGATAACAGGTGATTTGAAGAAGGTGGGACTTACTGAGGCGAGGGTTGTTGACCAGCATGAACTGTCTGAAATTGTTGGGGAGGACAGGGTGAAAACGGAAGCGTTTTTCGGATTGCCTGAGACTACCAATGAACTGCCTGTTTATACCATACAGGTGCTGGCACTTAAATGGCTTATTGATAGCGAGAACTCTCCGAAATATCGTAAGTATAAAGGAACTACGGTCTATAAGTCGAAAAGTGGTTATTACAGGTATACTATTGGAGAATATAAGGGTTTTACAAAGGCAAAAGCGGCCTTAAAAGAGCTAAAGCTAAAGGGACATAAAGATGCATTTATCAGGCGCAAATCTGATTATGAGGGCATGTAATTTGCAGGATATTTTAAAACATAAATAATTAGTCAATGACTATAAGGAATTTTGTCAGATTATCAAGTATCAGCTTATTGATTATTATGGTGGCCGTGCTTACTTCATGCGGGAATAAGACTGGTAAGAAGGAAATAAACACAACTAAGTCGAAAATGAAAATAAGCAATAAGACTTTTGGAAAAGCAGGTGATAAGGAAATTAAACTTTTTGAGCTTGAGAATGAGAACGGAATGAAGATCAGCATTATTAATTACGGTGCTATAATTACTTCTGTAATTGTTCCTGACAGGGATGGCAAGTTTGAAGACGTGGTGCTTGGATTTGATAGTTTGCAGGGGTATTTAGATGGGCATCCTTATTTTGGAAGCCTGGTGGGAAGGTATGGAAACAGGATAGCAAAAGGAAAGTTTGAGCTTGATGGTGAAGTATATCAACTGGCAATAAACAATGGAGAGAACCATCTTCATGGCGGGCTCAAAGGATTTGACAAAAGGATATGGACTGCTGAAGCATTTGAAGACAAGAATAGTGTTGGCGTAAAAATGCAATACACAAGTATGGATATGGAAGAGGGTTACCCCGGAACACTCAAAGTATTAGTCACTTACTTTCTGACAAATGAGAATGAGCTTAAAATTGATTATAAAGCTGTAACAGACAAAGCTTGTCCGGTGAATCTTACGCAGCACAGCTATTTTAATTTTACCGCCGGTAAGGAAAATATACTAAATCACCAGCTAAAGATAAAAGCTTCTAAATATGTTGAAGTTGATCAGGAACTGATTCCCACAGGAAAGCTACCGGAAGTAAAAGCTACGGCTTTGGATTTTCTTGATTTTCATTCTGTAGCTGAGAGGATATCTCAGGTTCCCGGTGGTTATGACCATTCTTATGTCTTTGATAAGGAATATGGTAAGTATGAATCTGTTGTTGAAGTATATGAACCAGAGAGCGGAAGGTTTATGGAAATGTTTACAACTGAACCGGCTGTGCAGCTTTATACAGGCAACTTTCTGGATGGCAGCCTGACAGGCAAAAACGGGATAAATTATAATAAGCATTACGGCTTTTGTCTTGAGGCACAGCATTATCCCGATTCGCCCAACCAGCCTGCATTTCCCAGTACAATATTAAGGCCTGGCGAAGAATACACTCAAACAACTTTGTACAAATTCTCAACTAAATAAGTTATCCGGCAAGTAAAATGAGTCGAGTCAAAAACAATCTTATCCTGGTCCTTTTCTTATCATTTGTATTTGCCTGGTATTCTGATGCCCAGACACTGAAGAGCTTTGGCTTCAGGTACTCAAACGGACTTGAGATTGCTTCTATAGGCTTTGAAGAAAGTGACGAGATTGTAATGACCCGTCCAATGCCGCTATTTAGTTTCCTTGTAAATGGCAGGCAGGTATTTTCGAGTGATGCAACTGTGCGTTATGAGGGCAATATTATTCGCTATATGTTTAAGGATGGTATAATTGGCACATTTAAAACGATAGAGGATGAAGAGAAAGGCTGGAAAGGAATATTACATATTCAAAACCACTCTACTGACACATTAAGGATTGAAAATGTGGTTCCCTTTGGGGCCTATGACGACCATGTTTATCTAACTGCTGAAGGTCCTCCGGGTTTAGCACGATCACATTTGTATCTTCCTGGGAAAAAGCCTGTAAGAGTTATCTTACCTGACAATGCATGGGAGCTTGGTTATGCTTCCATACAGCTGGACAATAATTATTCAGTATGTGCATTTTGCAGGCGTACAGCCGGACATAATGCGGTGCAAAAAAGGTTTTATAGTCTTTTGTCACCTAATGCCAGCATAGAATATACATTTTTTGCCGATTTGTTTCAGGGCAAATGGCAGAATGGTTTGAAATTAATGTTTCGTGACAGGTATCTTGGTGACCTGGAAGGTTTTGATAACAGCCTTTATGAGCGTGAGGACCTGAAGTGGATCAGGGATAAATATCTTATCGCTCTTCAATTTGCCTGGGACAAAGAGTTTTATGATTCTGAAAAGTTGAAGTTCCGCTTTCCCTTTTTCCTTGATGATGCACAGAAAAAACTTGGCGGATACGATATATTCGGGATCTGGCCGGGATGGCCCCGCCTGGGGGTTGATCAGCGAAATCAGTGGGAGATGTATGAAGATCTTCCTTTTGGTCTGCCCAAACTGAAAGAGCTATCTATATATGCCAGGACCATGGGTACCAGTTTTTTCATTTCGTATAATCCTTGGGATAATAGTACAACTAAGGCTGACCATTTGCAGGAAATGGCCAGGATTATAAAGGAAGTGGATGCAGATGGTGTGGTTTTAGATACCAGGGGGAGCTCAAGCAGGGAGTTACAGGAAACTGCAGATATGGTTAAGCCCGGGGTTATTATGTATTCCGAAGGTATGGCGGTTCCTAAGGACATGCCCGGCATTGTTGCAGGAAGGGTACATAATGCAATTGAGAGGTCACCAATATTGAATCTTAATAAACTCATTAAGCCTGATTTTGCAATTTTCAGGGTTATTGACCTGAGCCGCGGATCTTTTGAAAGGGATATTGCCATTTCTTTCTTTAATGGATATGGTACTGAGATAAATTATTTCAGGCCCGGCAGGCCTGACTGGATGGACCCGGCATTTAAGTACCTGGGAAAGACATTGAGAATATTAAGGGAAAATAGTTCTGTTTTTCATGATCACGACTGGACACCATTAATAACTACATTAAAAGATAATATCTGGGTAAATGAATGGAAGTCTCCTTCAAAAAGTATTTACACAGTTTTAAATATGGACCCGGAGGGATATACAGGGCCGCTGTTTGAGGTGAAAGCATCTGTGGACCATCATTTTGTTAGTCTGTGGAACCACATGGAAGTAAGTCTGGTAAAGCAAAAGACTAAATACTTTATAAGTGTTGATGCCAGTGAGTTTAATAAAAACTTAACGGGCACAAACCAGGAAGGCAGTATAGAATGTATTGTACGTTTTCCTAAGCTTTTGAAATGCAGGTTTAACAAAGACTCGCTGATGGTAACTACCACTAAGGCAGGCCAGATAAGAATATGGGAGTCTGAACCGTCATATGCCAGCGAGCCGGCTGTTTTTGAAAGTTCGCATGTTGCCATAAGGTTAAGGGATCATTTTAATAAAACAGAAGGCAGGTTTATTATACAGCTGGTTCATGACGGAGAACTGCTGGATGAGTGTGTAGTTGAATTTATGTCAGGGATGCCTTACCTGGTTAGCAGCACTAAGGCTACAAAAAGGGTAAAGAAAGCTCCCCGAGGGATGCTTGAGGTAGATGCCGGCAGTTTTATGTTCAGTGTTTCCAATCCCGACCAATTTATTCCATACCCCGATTATTCAACAGCCCGTGAAATGGAACTAAAGCGTTTCTTTATTGATAAATACCCTGTTACAAATCAGCAGTTCCTTGAGTTTATGCAGGCTACATTATATTCACCCGAAGATTCGAAAAACTTCCTTAAGCACTGGGAAGACGGAACATATCCACAGGGCCAGGCCAAATATCCTGTTGTTTATATAGATATTGAAGATGCCAGGACTTATGCCGAATGGGCAGGGAAACGGCTTCCAACAGAGATTGAGTGGCAATACGCTGCCCAGGGAAATGATTCCAGAACATGGCCATGGGGTACTGAGTTTCATGGAACCAAGTGTAATAATTCATTTGGGAGACCCACTCCGGTAGATGCATTTTCTAAGGGAGAGAGTCCGTTTAAAGTAGCCGACATGGTTGGGAATGTCTGGCAACTTACAAATGATGTATATGATAACGGTAGTTATCGCTTTGTAATAATAAGAGGTGGTAGTTATTATAATCCCGAATCAAGTATATGGTATGTAAAGGGAGGACCCCAGCCTCTTGACCACACTCAGATGTTATTGCTTGTATCACCCGGTTTTAACAGGAATGCAACTGTTGGGTTCAGGTGTGTTAAGGATGCCGAGTAGTTGTCCTTAACTTATTGCACGGTTAATTCAAGTCCCTGGTTGATACCCTTTTCTATTGCAGGAACACCTCGCTCCATCCAAACAGGCATGGGCTGTCCCTTAAGGTAGTAATCAAAGAACTGGGCCAGCCTGATATTAAAATCTTTTCTGTTCTGCATTTTCAGGGGCCAGTGGGGCTCCCCGTTATAATTAAGGAACCAGGATTCTTTACCCAGCCTTCTGAGCGCCATAAAGAATTCAATACCCTGGTACCATGGCACATGGCCGTCGGCATCATTATGCATAATAAGTACGGGGGTATTTATTTTATCTATGTTAAAAATTGGAGAGTTTTCTATATACCTTGACGGGTATTCCCATGGTGTGCCACCAATACGGCTTTGAGTGTGCTCGTACTGGAACTGTCTGCTGAGGCCTGTCCACCAGCGTATGCCGCCATAGGCACTTATCATATTTGGGACAGGAGCACCTGCTTCGGCAGCTTTGAATATATCGGTTCGCGTTACCAGGTAGGCTATTTGATATCCTCCCCAGCTATGTCCCTGAACACCAATATTATTTTTGTCAACAAATCCTTTGTTTATCAAAGCTGTTACTCCAGGAATGACACAGTTGAAAGCACTTTCACCAGGGTAACCAATGCGGTAATATACGTCGGGATTAAAGATCAGGTATCCCCGGCTGGCATAGAAACTATAATTTATTGTAGAGCGGCCGGGTGAAGGAGCATGATGCCTGTATAAGCCTTCTGAACTTTTCTCATAAAAGTTCACTATCATGGGATATTTTTTATCGGGGTCAAAATTTTCGGGTTTTATTAACATACCCTCAAGCTCCCTGCCGTCAAGCGATGTCCATTTTACGATTTCTGCAGTGCCCCAGTTGTAGTCTTCCTGTTGAGGGTTGGCATGGCTTATCCTGACTTGTTTCTTAAAGCTCAGGTCTGAATACCTGATATCAGGGAATTCCCTGAATGATTCACGACTGAAGATCAGCCTGTCATTATTAATAGCCTTGACCGGACGGCCATAATGATATGCACCGAAAAGCAATTGTATTAATCTCCCGTTCTTAGAGTTATATTCATAATAGCCCGAATTCCTGCTTTCTTCATTAAAGGCAGACAATAGCCATTTGGCTTTATCATTTATAAAGTCTTGTTCATTATCAAGCTTAATATAACGATAGACTGTTTTGTTTTCCCTTCCTTTTGTCAGTCTTTCCATAGCCCCCTTCTCAGGATAGAATTTCCATATATCATAACGGTCGTAAATAAGTATGGCAGCATCATCTTCTGTCCATCCTGCTGAGCCGTAGGGGTATGGAGGGGTAGGGGAGTCATTCAGTTCATCGTAAAATACTTTTCCTTTTGTGAATTCGCTAAGTTTAGCTGTGGCAATAGAATATGTGAAATATGTACTATCGCTCATATTATAACCGTAAATATATTTTCCTTTGGGACTAAGGCTCACGTCGCCACGAATTTTGGTTAGTATCTGTTTGAACTTTCCGCTATGTATATCCACAATGGCATAATCCTTATACAGGCCTCCTAACCACTGGCTTTCAAGTTGGTATGGTTCAGAATTAACAGCCAGGGCATAAGGAGCATTCCCTTTGTCTGATATTTCAACATCAGGAAAACTGCTTGTTGCCAGTTGTATCACCCTGCCGGGATCATCCAAATGTATTACCGCCGTATAAGATTTCTTCCTGTCCTTTTCAAGATCCAGTTCCTGCACGGTATAGAGCCTTGGCTCATTGTAGGTCCAGACTTCAACATTTACTATTTCATCTTCAAGCAGAGATGTGTCGTTTAAGACAGGTGGTGTAGCCAGTCCGAAATAGATACTTTCCCCGTCTTCAGAAAAGTTTATCTTTTTATTTGAAGACAGCAGGTAGCCTTCCGGAGCAGTATTATTATCGAGTAACTTTTCTGCCTTTTCCATGCCTTCACTCCAGCTGTATAGCCCGTAAGGCCTGATCCTTGTTTTTGTTGTGTCTGTATCTGCCACGAAAGCAAAGTCTTTGCCGTTTTTGCTGAATGCTATTTGGGGATATTTGCTTTTCTTTGCTGATAATAAATTTGTGAGCATCATGTTTTCGAGGTTTAGCACATATACACCTGCCAGGGTATTGGAATCAAGACCCGTTGATACAAAAGCCAGGCGTTTACCTTCCTCTGCAAAAATATAATTGCTTACATATCTGAATGTATCCTGCTTTGCAGTATTAATATTCCTGACAACAAGATGATAGCCATTTTCTTTACCGGTTTTCCTGGTCTCATGAGAATTCTTATTTGTTTTGTTTCTTTCCTTCCCTGCCTGCAGGCCAGGTGATGAGCCTTCTTCTTTATCACTGCTTTCTTCCTTTGATGCTTTTATCTCTTCCAGTTGATATGCAATAAAGCCGGTCCACTTTTTGGGTATTTTATGCGATTTAATATTGGCAATCTTTATCAGCGATTTGTCTTTAAGTGAATAAATTCCCAGGCTGTCTTTTGGCATGTCTTCTGACTTGACTTTCCTGCGTTTCATTTCTTTTATTGTGTCCTGCCATGCCGTAATGGTGAAAATTGCATATTCCGAATTATAAGTAAACTCTCCTTTTTGTGCCCTGTTGTAACTAAAAGCGAGTTCTCCTGAGGGCATTCTTATTTTTAAAAAATTATCTGTTTCACCTTTTTCAAGTGAATACATGATAGCATTCCCGTCTGGAGCAATAGTCTTGTTCTGAATAGTGTTCCAGATATCAAAATCGGGATGATCAAGTACTTTTTTCTGTGCTGCTGCTGATAGGCTGATAATTATTATCAGGGATGTGAATAAGGCTTTCATAAAAATACAGGTTTTGTGTTTCAACAAAAGTAGTATTTTATTTAGGATGAGAATTTTAAAAATTATTAATTGGAAAAAGAGTAATTTTACTGATATTGTATCAGATATATTTTTAATTGCAGAATAATTCCCGGAGATCAATGACTACGGCATGTATATGAGGCGATATATTTACACTTGGTTCGGCAATATAAGGATGAAAGCATTTTTTTGGATATTGGTTTGTACTATTACGATGTTGGGGGAAGCAGGTGCACAATACCTGGAATTCAAGGAGTCTTTTCCCGGGGAAGGGAGAGATGTCTTCATGGAGGATTCGAAGTCTGCCACAATGATGGATTATTATGATGTGAAAAGTTATTCGCTCGATCTGGAAGTTGATAACAATTCCGTATTTATAAGAGGAAATGCAGGTATTCTTGTGGAGATTGTTAAGGAAGGGATGGATACACTGGTTCTGGACCTGGCTTCAGATATGTCTGTCGATTCTGTTATCCTGAATACACAAAAACTGGTTTTTAGCCATAGTAACGACTTATTAAATATTACATTGGGCTATGTTCCTGTTACGGGAGAGCTGCTAGAATGTAAAGTATATTATCATGGCAGTCCTGCAGATGGATTATATAATGCAAATAATTCATACTGGAATTTCAATGTTACATGGAGTCTCTCAGAACCCTTTTATGCAAAGAACTGGTTCCCCTGTAAGCAGGATCTGCTTGATAAGGCAGATTCTTCAAGGGTATTTATTACCGTTCCCGGGAATTTAAAAGCAGGCTCAAACGGATTGTTAAGGTCTGTTACAAATATGCCCGGCGACAAACTGAGGTATGAATGGTATTCTTCCTACCCAATAGCATATTACCTGATCTCGATTGCGGTTTCCGACTACCTCGACTATAGTTTCTATACTCATTTTAATAAGAATGATTCCTTGCTGGTACAGAATTATATATATAATGATGCTTCCTGCCTGGATTATTACAAAGAAGATATGGATAAGAGTGCTGAACTGCTGATGCTTTATTCCGATCTGTACACCCGCTATCCATTCTATAATGAGAAGTATGGGCATTGCCTGATCCCTTCTGGTTCATATATGGAACACCAGACCATGTCAAGCATGATAGATTTTAATTACGGGGTGGTGGCTCATGAAATGGCTCATCAATGGTTTGGCGACCAGGTAACATGCGCAAGCTGGCAGGATATATGGATAAACGAAGGATTTGCTTCTTATTCGGAATATATAGTCCTTGAGAACCTGGTATCGGAGGAAGAAGCTGATTCATGGATGGATAATGCAATGAGACTGGCTCTTGAAAGACCCCAGGGTTCTGTTTATGTTCCACTGGAGGAAGCAGGTCTGGTAAATCGAATATTTGACTACAGGCTTAGCTATAAGAAAGGAGCAGTTATCATTCATATGTTAAGATATGTGCTTGACGATGATGATGTGTTCTATGATGTATTAAAAGAGTTTCAAACTGTTTTCAAAGATTCTGTTGCAAGCGGACTTGATTTTAAAGCTGTTGCTGAAAGGGTTTCAGGGAAAGACCTGGATGCTTTTTTCGATCAGTGGTACTTTGGTAAGGGTTATCCTGTATATAATATTTCGTGGACCCTTAAGGCTGACAGCCTTGTAATAGAATCCAGCCAGTCAACATCTTCTTTATCAACGCCCCTGTTTCGTATGCCCCTGGAATTCAGGATAAATTATGGGAGCAGGGATACAATTGTGAGCTTTTACCAGGATGCTTTGTTTAAGGAGTTTAAGCTAAAGGTCACGGATAATATTGAATCTATAGAACTGGACCCCAATAAGCATTCTCTTATAGGTCCCAGCCTGGTGGTGAGCAGGGCAGGTACAGATCAATCATCCAGGGATTTAGGATTTACTTTATATCCTGTTCCTGTGGATGATAAGCTTAATATTAATTTTACTCAATCAGGGCAGCGGCGAAAAGTGAGGATATTAACTGTGGCGGGACAAATGATATTTGAAACAGAGACAGCTGATACATTTATGGTACTGGATGTAAATGATTATTCTTCCGGCCTGTATTTTATAGAAGTAACAGAGGGCAATTCAGTTAAGAGGGCTAAATTTATCAGGAAATAAAAAATCCCGGATCCTTATGTTGAATCCGGGATTCTCATAATGCTGTTGCTTATGCTTTAAGCATTTTTTGATTTGTTATTTCCCTATTTTACTTCTTCTTCAGGAGCTTCTTCTTCAACAGCTTCCAGTTCATCGGTCATTTCCTCAACAGCCTCCTGCATCTTATCTGTGGCATCTTCTACCTCATCTACCATATCATTCATTACTTCTTCCATAGCTTCTGTGGCATCTTCCATTGTGACTTCCATGTCGTTTACAATCTCTTCCATTTTTTTATCTCCATAAGAATCCATAAAGCCTGAAGCGGCTTTTTTTGCACCCATACCTACAATAGCAGATATAGCTATTATAACAGCAAAAATAATTGAAAGTACCTTGGCGGAGGCTTCCTTTGTTTTTAATGAACCATTAAGAGCATGGTAGAGCATCCATATAGAGTATAGTGAGATCAGTAGCCCTACAATGCTTCCCAGAGCAGACATAAAGCCCAGGAACCCGAACAATGCTTTTACAGGTGAAATAACCATAAGTGAAGCAACAACCCTTACATTGGCTTCGTAGTCGGTTGATCCGCCACATATGGCAGAAATAACAAGCATTATTGCTCCGCCGATAAACAGACCTATCAGTGCTCCGATTAAGGACCAAACCAGGCTCATAACTCCGACTGCATTTCCCAGCCATTTGCCGAGCATGCCTGCATCCATCTCACTAATATTCAGCTTGGCCCAGATAAAAGTAAGAATACCTGCCAGCAGACCATAAATAAGTGCTTTGATAATAGGTTCACCAAAGCCGCCGCTTACAGGCATTGATGCAAAATACTCTTTAGGTTTTAAGAGGGCATTCTTTGAATCATCAACAAATTTTGAAAAATTGAATCCTTCGTTACTCATAGTTGTGTTTTTTTGGTTAAAAAATCAAGTTTATATCAAAATTAGCTTTTAAAAAAGTGAATATACTAATTTAATCTAATTTTATTATCAGGAACAATTAAGAAAATTATAGAGCATTACCAGAAAACAGTATATAATACCACTAGTATTATAAGTATTCCATAGGCACTAATATTAAATACTTTACCTGTTTTGAATGTTGCAGATGTAAGAACTATTGCCTTAGGATCATCATCGTTTTTTGAAGTAGTAAGACTTACTCCAACAATAATAACCATGGTAATAATCAAGGTGTATAACATCTGATCCATCCATGGAAGGTCCACAGCCGGGGTTTTTAACAACAGGGCTACCACTATGGATGATATAATCCCTATAATGGCTGCCTTATTTGTGGCTTTCTTCCAGAACAGCCCCATCAGGAAAACTGCAAGTATGCCGGGACTTACCATTCCCGTATATTCCTGTATGTACTGGAACATCTGGTCAACACTTCCCAGTGGCTTAGCCATGAATCCGGCGATTACCAGGGCAGAGGCAGCAGTTAGCCTTCCAACTGTAACTATCTGTTTATCGGAGGCATTGCGGTTTATGTAAGGCTTATAAATATCCATAGTAAAAATAGTGGCTGTAGAGTTAAGCATAGAAGCCAGGGATGACACAATAGCTGCTATCAATGCCGCAATTACCAGTCCCTTTAAACCATTGGGAACAAAAACACTTATCAGCCAGGGGTATGCCTTGTCAACATTAAGGCTGCCATCAGCCTTTGTAAAGGCTTGTTGTACTCCGTCAATAACTGTTGTTCCTTCTCCCTGCATGAACATAACATATGCAATAATGCCGGGGACAACAACGAAGATTGGTATAATAAGTTTCAGGTACCCGGCGAATGCAATACCCCTTTGTGCTTCTTTCAGGGACTTTGCTGCAAGGGTACGCTGAATAATATACTGGTTAAATCCCCAGTAATACAGGTTTGCAACCCATAATCCTCCAATCAGCATTCCAATTCCCGGGAGATTGGAAAATTCAGGATTATCTTTTTTAAGTATCATGTGAAATTTATCACCTGCATTGGTGAATATATGTTCAAGTCCGTGAATAATGCCCCCTTCAGGTGTAACGGCATTCAGTGCAATTATAGTTGTTATCATACCACCTATAACCAGGAGCACAACCTGTATCACATCTGTCCATGCCACGGCGGCAAGGCCACCGTATATCGAATAGGCCGCAGCAATAAGTGATAGTATAAGTATGGCTCTTATCATAAGACTTCCGTCACCAACACCAAAAACGGTATCAATTGCTTTTGCCCCCAGGAATAATACCGTGGTGAGGTTGACAAAGACAAACAGGGCTATCCAGAACACAGCCAGAATTGTCTTGAGGTTGGTACTGAACCGTTTTTCAACAAATTCAGGTATGGTATATATCTGTTTCTCTATAAATATGGGAAGGAAGAACTTACCAACGATAATCAGGACTATAGCTGCCATCCACTCATAGGAAGCAATTGCAAGGCCTACGGCAAAACCGGATCCGGACATTCCTATAAACTGTTCGGCCGATATGTTAGCAGCTATTAGTGAAGCACCTATTGCCCACCATGGTAATGATTTGCTTGCAAGGAAGTAATCCTCAGCATTTTTTTGATGTCCCTTTTTATCTCTTGATACCCATAAACCCACGCCTACTATTACGATTCCGTAAATAATAAAAATTGCATAGTCGATAATTGAAAAACCTGTGTTCATTATTAAAACATTTTTTTTTAATAATTTATTTTATTTCTGAAGGAACAGCTCCCAGTTCAGGGACATAAAAGGAAGCTTCCAGTCCTGTTTTAGCCTTATAGTTTTTTTCTAATTGTTCAATAAAATTGTCCAGCATATTTTCCCTGACAATGCTTACCGTGCAGCCTCCGAAACCGGCCCCTGTCATTCGCGATCCTGCAAGTCCCTCCAGCTTTCTGGCTTCTTCCACAAGTGTGTCAAGCTCCGAACCGGTTACCTCGTAAAGATCTCTTAGTGAATCATGTGATTCATTCATGAGCTTGCCGAATTTACTGATCTCCCCTGACTGTATTGCTTCAACTGCTTTAAGAACCCTGCTGTTTTCATATATTACATGCTCAGCCCTTTTCCGTGCTGCAGGCATGCTTATCAGCGATTTTATTTCTTCAAACTCATCTGTTGTGAGGGCACTCAGGTTTGGCAGTTTCCTTACTTTCTGCAGATCGCTCAGAGCCGTTTCGCATTCACTTCTTCTTTCATTATATTTTGAATCTGAAAGTTTTCTCTTTTTGTTTGTGTTAGATATAACAAGTTTATGATCCTTAAGTTGTAGTTTAACCTGTTTGTATTCAAGCGTGTCGCAATTCAGGAATGTGGCGGAATCTTTTTCTCCCATGGCCACAGCAAACTGATCCATGATACCACAATTTACCCCCACAAACTCATTCTCTGCCTTTTGTGACAATTTTGCAATTTCCACAAGGGATATGTTACCTTTCCATAAGCTGTTCAGAGCCAGGGCAGTTACTACTTCTATGGATGCTGATGACGAAAGTCCTGCACCATTTGGGATATTACCTGAAAAAAGAATTTCTGCTCCTCTTGCTACCAGTCCCTTTTGGATTAACTGATCAATAACTCCCAATGGATAATCTATCCATTCACCATCATGGGTCTCTTTCAGTTTATCCAGGCCAACATCAGCACTGAACTTCATATTTACTGAATTGAAGGAAATGAGTGTTTTATCAGTTTCCCTGATAAGCATGTAGGTCCCAAAATTCAGGGAGGCTGGGAAAACATAACCTCCGTTATAATCGGTATGTTCACCAATGAGGTTCACCCTTCCCGGTGCAAAGAACAGGCGGGGTCTTTTGTCGGCATCACCATATATCTCTGCAAACTTTTCGTAAAAGAAATTTATGTCCATAAATATAAATTAGTCCTCAAATATAAAAAATGATGATATCATAATATGTTTATACTGGTAAAAACAATTACTTAATATGATTTTTCGATTATATCTAAACAGATTACAATTGTGGTCTGATTATAATAAAGCAGATTTATAATTGTGGATTGATAATAACCAGGCTGATTACAATCAAGATTCCATTGTAATGACAAGTAGGATTATGTTTATTCGTCAGGAAAATTATGTAAAACGTCAAAATCAATACATAAATGACTTTCGCTAAAGTCAAAATTTCTAATAAATTAGCATCTTTGGGCAATAATTCAAACAATTAAAATTTATTAGTTATGGAAGAAAATTTGGATAAGGGAATGGATTTGTTGGCACAGGGCTGGGAGCTTCTTATGAGTTATGGACCCAAGCTGGTAGGAGCCCTGCTAGTATTGTTTGTGGGACTATGGGTAATAAAGATCATTAGCCGTAGTATTTCTAAGGTGATGGACAAAAAGAATGTTGATGCTTCACTGAAGCCTTTTATGAAAAGTCTTATATCGGTCTTGCTGAAAGTATTGCTTATTATCAGTGTTATGGGCATGATAGGGATTCAGATGACCTCGTTTATTGCAATACTTGGTGCAGCAGGACTTGCTGTGGGTATGGCTCTTTCAGGTACATTGCAAAATTTTGCAGGTGGGGTGATGATACTTATTTTTAAGCCTTTTAAGATAGGTGATTATGTTGATGCCCAGGGACAGGCAGGCACTGTTAAAGAGATACAGATATTCAATACTATATTGACTACTCCTGATAATAAAACCATTATTATTCCAAACGGGGGATTATCAACAGGTACCATGGTAAATTATTCAAAAGAAGAGACCCGCAGGGTTGACTGGACCTTTGGTGTTGCCTATGGTGACAATATTGATAAAGCCAGAGAGGTGTTAAGCAATCTTATGAAGGCCAATGACAGTATATTAAAAGATCCCGAACCTTTTATCGGACTGGTTGAGCTGGCCGACAGTTCAGTGAATTTTGCCGTTAGGGCATGGGTGAAAACTGCTGATTACTGGAGTGTATATTTCAGTATGAATGAGCAGGTATATAAAGTATTTGAGAAAGAGGGGCTTAGCATACCATTCCCACAGATGGATGTGCATATTCAAAAATAATTTAAAAGATGATGATATATTTATTTAAAAGATTTGCAGCTGTTTTAATAATTATACTGGCTGTTATAAATGTTAAGGCTCAGGATACTTCGTTTGAAGATGCTTTGAAGACACAAGTTACAGATACAGTGTATGGCTGGAAAAAGGGAGGCAACTTCAGCTTCCAGTTCTCACAGGTATCATTCGTAAACTGGGCTGCAGGAGGAGATAATTCAGTTTCAGGAATTAGCAGACTGGATGCTTACATTAACCTGGTACAGGAGAAATCGTTCTGGAACAATAAACTTGTTGTGGGTTACGGGATGCAAAATCTGAAGGGTGATGTTACCAAGACAGATGACAGGCTTAATTTTACTTCACAGTATGGCCGTAACTTTTCGGGGGCCTGGTATTATTCGGGCCTGGTTGATTTTAAGACTCAGATGGATATTGGTTATAGCAGTGATGATGCTGACCTGAAGATATCTAACTTGCTGTCGCCTGCATACCTGTTTGCCGCACTTGGTCTTGACCTGAAAAAAGGAGATAATTTTAGTTTATTTATGGCTCCTCTCACACTTAAATCAACATTTGTTCTTGACCAGGCACTTTCAGATTCCGGGTCCTTTGGACTGGATCCCGGGGAAAAGTCACGCTATGAGATAGGTGGTTATATTAAGTTCTTCTTTTCACATGAGATAATGAAGAATATTGATTTTCAGACTAAGCTCGATCTGTTCTCTAACTATTTGAATAAACCTCAGAATATTGATGTTTTTTGGGAGCTGATACTTAATATGAAGGTCAATAATTTTATCTCTGCACAGATTAGCACCAATCTTATCTATGATGATGATATTATGATTGCCTATGATTCATCAGGAGACGGAGTGCTTGATGCCGAACATCCCATTCTGCAGTTTAAAGAGCTGGTGGGAGTGGGTCTTCTTGTAGATTTTTAGTTATTGAGACAGCCTTTGTGCTTTTTATTACTGATATGAAATTTAACCTGCTGTGAAACAGCAGGTTTTTTTCTGAATGACCAGGCAGGATTAGAGATTGATTTTATACTTTAGAGCTTCTGTTTTCAGTCTTATTTATTAAGTATAAGATTAATGTAAGGAATAATGCTTAAACGCCTGCTAAATATTCTATTCTGGTCGGTGATATCGGCTGCTTTTATCGGTCCCGGCACAATTACCACTGCAGCAAAAGCAGGTGCAGAATATGGTTTCAGCCTTTTATGGGCCCTGGTATTCTCAACAATTGCATGCCTTGTATTACAGGAAGCTGTAGCCAGGCTTAGCATTGATACCGGGGTAAACCTGGGACAGGCGATTAGATCTCATTTCAGGGGGCGAAAATCTTTTACTCTTGTTTTAATTCTGCTTGTGGGTGCCATAATAATTGGTTCTGCCGCCTATGAAACAGGCAACCTTCTTGGTGCCGTTGCAGGCCTTGAAATATTACTCCCTGTAAGAAGCTGGTTACTGGTATTAGTCATAGGCCTCTTTGCAGCCATGGCTCTTTTCATGCCTTCATTGGGGAATATTGCAAAATTACTGGGTATTATTGTTGCTCTTATGGGGATTGCTTTTTTTACTACTGCAGTATTGCTCAAACCCTCAGTGGGTGAGATATTAAAAGGCAGTTTAGTACCCTTTATACCTCAATCACAGGGAGCAGGATTATTGATACTGGGACTTATAGGTACAACAGTAGTCCCATATAATCTTTTTCTTGGTTCGGGGATGGCAGACCCTTCCCAGGCAATAAAGGAAATGCGGTTCGGATTGGGTATTGCTGTTATACTGGGTGGTATGATATCAATGTCGGTACTTATTGTAGGTTCTTATGTTAACGGGATATTTTCTTATGATTCTCTGGTATCTGCCCTTGGCAATAAACTTGGATCATGGGCTGTTGTGATTTTTGCCATCGGAATGTTCGCGGCCGGTTTCTCATCTGCTGTTACCGCACCCCTGGCTTCTGCAATAACGGCGAAAAGCCTGTTTGAAGGAAATAAGGGCGGATGGAACCTGAGGTCGGGGAAATATATGGGAGTTTGGTTATCAGTCCTGCTTAGTGGTGTAATACTCGGAATGGCAGGCCTTAAGCCCATACCGGTTATAATTATGGCCCAGGCGCTGAACGGACTTATTCTTCCTTTTATAAGTATTTTTCTTATTATGGTTATAAATAACCCGCGCATAATGGGAGATGACAAGCTTAACGGATTGTTCTCAAATATATTAATGCTTGCGGTGGTTTTTGTTACTATTGTACTGGGACTTATGAATCTGATGAAAGCAGCAGCTGACATATCAGATACTCTTGATATTGGTAGCGGGAATTTATTGATAGTGAACCTTATTATTTCCAGCCTGGTATGGCTTATTGTTATATATAATGTTCTCAGGATCAGAAAATTAAAATTGCTAAGATGAGCAGGAAGAATTTTAGTTTATTCGTAGATACGGGAGGTACTTTTACCGACTGTATTGCAGAGGACAGTAATGGAAATATTATTAAAAAGAAGGTTCTTAGCAATGGTTCAGTAAGAGGCAGTATTGTTGGTTGGCGATCAGATACCTCTATGATAGTGCTTGAGCAATGGAAGCTTGAGAAAGATATACTGGAAGGATATAATTTCAAACTTCTCAACAAGTCTCATCCCGCTATCAGGGTCATGAGTTATGAGCCGGGAAAAAGAATATTACATATCAATAAGGCACTTCCGGCGAACTTTAAAGATTATTGCGGAGGATTTGAGCTGAGTACAGGGGAAGAGGCACCAGTTCTTGCGGCGAGACTTATAACAGAAACCAGGCTTAATGAGAGTATCCCGGTATCAAAAATAAAGCTGGGATCTACCAGAGGGACCAACGCATTGCTGGAAAGAAAAGGTTCAGATACAATATTGTTTGTGACAGAAGGGTTCAGGGACCTGTTGGAGATACGTTACCAGAACAGGCCCGATATTTTTGCAAGGAACATTATAAAGCCGGCTCCATTATATACTAATGTTATAGAGGTGAAGGAGCGTATTGATGCCGGGGGTAATGTGCTGGAGAAAATGGATATACAGGACTTTAATAAAAAGCTGGAGAAGGATGTTAAAAGAGGGGAATATGATAGTGCGGCGATAGCTTTTATAAATTCCTATAAGAACCCTGTTCATGAGCAGGAGCTGAAGAAGCTGTTGCAAGAATACGGATTTAGCTATATCAGCATATCATCAGAGTTGTCGCAGCTTATAAAATATCTTCCCAGGGCAGAAACTGCTATGGTGAATGCTTACCTGGATGCGATAATACAGAACTACCTCAATAATATTTCCGCTAAGCTGGGGCCCATAAGTTTTCATGTTATGAATAGCGCAGGGGGATTGATGAGAAAGGGGAATTTTAATCCCAAAGACAGCCTCTTAAGCGGTCCTTCCGGAGGTGTGGTAGGTGCTGCCGCCACAGGGAAAGCTGCCGGCTATGAAAATTTAATATCTTTTGACATGGGTGGTACCAGTACGGATGTGTCGAGGATAAGTGGTAAATACGACTATAAGTTTGAACTTGAGATTGGTGATGCCAGGATTTTCAGTCCGGCCTTATCTATAGAAACTGTTGCTGCCGGTGGTGGCTCAATATGTTACTATGATGGTTTTAAATTGTCTGTTGGTCCCGAAAGTGCCGGGGCCTTTCCCGGACCCGCATGTTATGGTGCAGGGGGACCGCTTACTATTACAGATATAAACCTTCTTGCCGGAAGAATGGATGCAGATCAATTTAGTATCCCGGTTTATCCCGGAGAATCGGATAAAAAGCTGGAAGAGCTTGTCGAAGAAATATATTCCAGATCGGGAAGCAGGAGACAAAAAGAAGAACTGCTGAACGGCTTCCTGCTGATAGCCAATGAAATTATGGCGGCTGCCATACGAAAAGTATCGGTCAGTAAGGGATATAAGCCTGCCGATCATGCCATGGTAGCATTTGGTGGTGCAGGAGGAATGCATGCCTGCACTATTGCTGAACTGCTGGATATCAGCATTGTTCTGTTACCCCTTAATGCCGGTTTGCTGAGTGCCTATGGAATAAGTCGGGCAGGGATAGAGCGTATAGCAGAGAGACAGGTGCTTAAAGATTTTTATGATATTAAAGATGAACTGAATAATTACTTTAGTTTGCTTGATAAAGAGGCCATTGGAAAGATAACTGAAGAAGGGGAGAAGCCTGAGGATGTAGTAATAAAGGACAGGTATATTTACCTGAGATTCAGGGGACAGGATTCTGCTTTAGAGGTGACATATGATGATATTACCGGTGTTATACCAGGTTTTAAGTCCAGTTATGAGCGTACTTATGGTCACTGGACGGAAAGCGAAGAAATTGAAGTTGAATCGATTCGTGTTATAGCATCAACTGTGAAAAATACAGGGCAGGGGGACCATAGCACACAAAATGAAGTTTATCCTGAATACAAACATAAGATAAGATCATTGCTAAAAGCTTCATGGATAGATGCACCGGTATATTTCAGGAAAGAATTGCCTGCGGGAGCGGTAATTAAAGGATTTGCACTTGTGCTTGATGAGTACAGTACCTGGGTGGTGGAGGATGACTGGATACTGAAGCTTGATGCTGAAGGTACAGCTGTTATTAAAAAAGCAGGCAGGAAGGAAGAAGAAGTTGCGGATAATAAGGGAAGAAAGATAGCTGAAGAGATAGAGCTGGAGCTTTTTACCAACAGGTTTATGCATGTGGCAATGAATATGGGGTCAATGTTGCAGAGGACCTCTGTTTCGGTAAATGTAAAAGAAAGGCTTGATTTTTCATGTGCCCTGCTTAATGAGAATGGTGAGCTGGTTGCTAATGCTCCACATATCCCTGTACACTTGGGTAGCCTGGGGGTTTGCGTAAGGGCTGTTGCCTCGAAATACGATATGGGTCCCGGTGATACAATTATTACAAATCACCCGGCATATGGAGGTTCTCATCTTCCGGATATCACTCTTATTACACCTGTGTTTACAGCAGATGATGAGCTTGTAGGCTATGTTGTTAACAGGGCCCATCATGCCGAGATAGGCGGTATCCTGCCGGGATCAATGCCTCCTGATGCTTCTTGCCTTGCCGAAGAGGGGGTTGTTATTTCTCCAATATTCCTTGTTAGAAATAACAAAGCAAACTGGGGAAATATACGTAATATATTATCATCCGGTACTTATCCGAGCAGGGCGGTTGATGAAAATATTGCAGACCTGAATGCAGCACTGGCTGCAAACCGTGCCGGAGAGAGGGAATTGTTAAAACTGGTAGAGGAGCATGGCAGGGAAAAGGTGAAGAACTATATGAAGATTCTGGAATCTTATGCAGAGAACAGGATGAGGGAGACTATTAAGAAAATACCAGACGGAAAGTATAGCAGTATTGAATATCTTGATGATGGTACGGCCATAAGTGTGGAAATAGACATAAGGGAGAACAGCTGTAAAATCGATTTCTCGGGAAATTCTGAAGTACACCCGGGTAATATGAATGCTACAGAAGCCATTGTTAACGGAGTTACAATCTATGTCTTGCGCCTGCTGATAAATGAAGATATCCCTTTGAATGATGGCCTTCTTAAGCCGGTAGAACTGGTGATACCTGAAGGATTGTTAAATCCTGATTTTAGCGGTACACCTGAGCAATGTCCGGCTATTGTCGGAGGGAATGTAGAGCTGAGCCAGAGACTTACAGATCTCTTGCTTAAGCCATTTGGAATTCTTGCCTGCAGTCAGGGCACTATGAATAATGTTTTGTTCGGTAATAAGAATCTCAGTTATTATGAGACAATATGTGGTGGTTGCGGAGCCGGTGACGGGTTTGACGGAGCTTCTGCCGTGCATCATCATATGACCAATACACGTATTACCGATCCCGAGATAATGGAGCATCGCTACCCTGTAGTCCTAAACAGGTTTGAGATAAGAAAAGGCTCTGGTGGCAAAGGTCGCTACAGGGGAGGAGACGGGGTAATAAGGGAACTGAAGTTTTTAGACAGTTTATCTCTGTCAGTGCTGTCCCAGCACAGGAATACAGGTCCCTACGGTTTGAATGGGGGTGAGGACGGAAAACCAGGGGAACAATATATTATTTATGCAGACGGAAGAATAAGGAAGCTTGGCAGTATAGACGGAGCGGAGGTTGGGAAGGGGGATGTTTTTGTAATTAAGACCCCTGGAGGAGGCGCTTTTGGAAGTTAATGCCTGTTTAGATTTATTAGTCTTGTTTTTGAGAATTCTTGGTTCAGAGGATGATGTGGCCCAGGGGAGTGATCACTAAGTAATATTTATACTTCAATCACAGACTGTTATAGTAATTCCTAAAGCTTCGATTTTCTTCACAATGTCAGGATCAATATTTTCATCTGTGATTATACGATCAACCTGTTCTATTCCACATATCCTTCCAAAGCCTTTCTTACCGAATTTTGTAGAATCAACCAGGACAATTACCTCTTTAGCAGATTCAATCATTTGTTGGTTCAGATGGGCTTCAGCTGCATTTGTAGTAGTGAGTCCATATTCTATGTCCAGTCCGTCAACTCCCAGAAATAATTTACTGCAAGCCGTTTCTTTTAGTATCATTTCAGAATAATGGCCAATTGCAGAATAAGAGGCTGGTCTAATGTAACCACCTAACTGGAGCACCTCAATATTGTCTCTTTTAGTTAATACTATTGCAACATTTAAATCGGGAGTAACAACAGTGAGTTTTTGCAGGGGATTTATACGTCTGGCCATTGCCAGCATTGTAGTGCCTGATGCCAGAATTATGTTTTGATCATCCCGAATTATTTTTGATGCTTCCAGGCCAATAGCAGCTTTCTCGGCAGCATTGATAAATTCTTTTTCAGTAACTGAACGGTCATGTACATATGGACTTTCCAGTGAAGCCCCTCCATGGTTACGGAATAATAGTCTCTTCCCTTCAAGGATTTTCAGGTCCTTCCTAATCGTAACCAATGATGTTTGTAGGATTACACTTAAATCATGGACTTTAACTTGTTTCTCCTCTTTAAGTATTTCTAAGATCTTTTTGTGCCTGTTTTCCATAATTTCCATAATTTCTGCATTAAAGGTTAAATATTATTAAACAAACAACATTTGCTGTAACAGGTATAGTGCGGCTGCGATGGCTGCACCGGCCATGGGACCGGCAACCGGGATCCAGGAATATTGCCAGTCGCTCGTGCCCTTACTTTTTATGGGCAGTATGGCATGCATAATACGGGGACCCAGGTCCCTGGCAGGGTTAATAGCATATCCCGTCGTTCCCCCCAGTGAAAGTCCTATGGCCGTGACCAGCAATCCTACGGGCAATGCACCCAGTGTACCCAGCCCGATACGGGCATCTTCGACACCCGGAATATTCATGCTGGGCTCCGAGATGTACAATATGACGAATATCAGGACGAATGTTCCGATTATTTCGCTGACCAGGTTGTTTCCTGTCCGCCGTATCGCAGGTGCTGTAGAAAAACAGGCGAGCTTTGTACCAGGATCTTCTGTTTTGTTAAAATGATGATAATAAAATATCCATACCAGGAAAGCACCTATGGATGCTCCCAGCATCTGTGCCAGTATAAAAAGGACTACTTTTGCCCATGGGAATAAGCCGGCCAGTGCAAGTCCTATGGTAACTGCAGGATTGATATGTGCACCCGATACAGGACCTGCTACGGTAACAGCTACAAAAACAGCGAGTCCCCATCCAAGTGAGATGACTATCCATCCTCCATTATTTCCTTTGGTATCTTTTAGAACTACGTTGGCAACTACACCGTTTCCCAGGAGGATTAGCAGCATTGTGCCCAATACTTCAGCAATATATTCGTTCATCTATTTGGAATTTTGTAATTATCTGATAATATGTTAATTAAGAATTTGTAAATCTCTGTAACAGTTATTATATATTATTTATGCCATTCTTTTGCCAGTCCTACTGCTTTGTTCCAGCCAGAAATCAAAGCTTCTTTCGCAGGCTCGCTAATGTCCTTCTCAAATCTCCGGTCCATGGCCCACTGACCCTTTATTTCTTCCACGCTTCCCCAGAATTTAACAGCCAGACCCGCCAGATAACAAGCTCCCAGTGCAGTGGTCTCGATTGTCCGGGGCCGGATCACAGGGATATCTATCAGATCTGCCTGAAATTGTAATAAGAGATTATTTACTGCAGCACCTCCGTCAACTTTCAGTTCTTTAATGGGAATACCAGAATCTTCCTCCATTGATCTGATAAGATCATTTACCTGAAAAGCGATACTTTCCAGTGCAGCACGTGCCAGGTGACCTGTATTTGTCCCCCTTGTCAGACCGGAAATGTTCCCTCTTGCATAGGGATCCCAGTGTGGCGCCCCCAGTCCGGTAAAGGCAGGCACAAAATATACCCCGCCATTATCTTTTACCGATCTGGCCAGCTCTTCAACCTCATTCGAATGCTTAATAATTTTTAGTCCATCCCGTAACCACTGGATAACAGCTCCCCCTATAAATATGCTGCCTTCAAGTGCATATGTAGTTTTTCCGTCAATCTGCCAGGCCACTGTGGTGATCAGCTTGTTCTTTGATTTCACAGGACGGTGTCCGGTATTACAGAGCAAGAAACAACCTGTTCCGTATGTATTCTTTACCGATCCCTCCTCCAGGCACATTTGTCCGAATGTAGCCGCCTGCTGGTCGCCGGCAATTCCTGCTATGGGTATTTCTGCAGGGAAAAGTCCCTTGGCCGTGTAAGCGAAGATTTCTGAAGATGATCTTACTTCCGGCAATATGCTTCGGGGTATATTGAACAGGTCCAGAAGTTCGGGGTCCCAGCTAAGGGTATTAATATTAAAGAGCATGGTCCTGCTGGCATTACTCACATCCGTGATATGTGTCTTCCCTCCTGTGAGTTTCCATACCAGCCATGAATCCACTGTTCCGAAGGCAAGTCTTCCGGCTTCTGCCTTTTCCCGGGCAGCTTCAACGTTTTCCAGTATCCATGCCAGTTTTGTGGCGGAAAAATAAGCATCAATAACCAGGCCTGTTTTATCCCTTATCATTTTTTCCAGGCCTTGCTCTTTCAGCCTGTCACAATAGTCGGCAGTACGCCTGTCCTGCCAGACGATGGCATTATATATTACTTGTCCGCTTTGCCGATCCCAGACCAGTGTCGTTTCACGCTGGTTGGTGATACCTATAGCTGCAATGCCGGCTGCGCCGGTATCGGCATCCCACAATGCTTTACGAGCGGTTTCAATCTGGCTAGACCAGATCTCCTCCGGATCATGCTCCACCCACCCGGGATTGGGGAATATCTGTTTGAACTCCTTCTGAGCTGACCCTATGGCCTTTCCCATGTGGTCATATATAATACTTCTTGAGCTTGTGGTTCCCTGGTCAAGCGCCAGGATGTGTTTCTTATTGGTCATATCTTATATATATTAAAGCAAATATAAAATTTGTCTATATACTTTATACCGTATTAATCCAGTTTCTCGATCTTGCTACTGCTTTTTTCCATTTTCCCATCATAGCCTTTCTTTGATTCTCGCTGATCTGAGGCATATATCTTTTATTTAATTTCCAGATACTTTTTATTGACTCAGCTGAATCTAATTCACCAATTCCCAATGCACCAAAGCAGGCCGCGCCTAAGGCGGTTGTTTCTGTAATAACCGGCACATCCACAGGAATACCAAGAATATCTGCCTGAAATTGCATAAGAAATGCGTTTGCCACAGCGCCACCGTCAGCACGCATTGTTTTGATCTTAATACCGGAATCTTTTTCCATCACTTCAAGGTTTTCGGCAACCTGGTACGCGATTGCCTCTAAAGTAGCTCTGACAATATGTGCCTTTGTAGTTCCTCCGGTAATTCCAAGCATTGTCCCTCTTGCATATTGGTCCCAATAAGGCGCAGCTAAACCAGAAAAAGCAGGGACAAAATAAAGTCCGCCGGTATCGGGAACAGATATGGCTAATGCTTCAGTTTCACTGGCATTATTAATAATTTCTATTCCATCACGCAGCCATTGGACTGCAGCACCGCCAATGTATACCCCTCCGTCTAAAGCATATACTATTTTCCCCTTTATGCTCCAGGCAGCAATAGTAAGCAAGCCATTATTGGAATAAACTGGTTTTTCTCCTGTATTCATGAGCATAAAGCAACCCGTTCCATAAGTAGTTTTTACAGTCCCCTTATCGAAACAAGCCTGGCCGAATAGTGCAGCGACCTGGTCGACGACACTTCCGGCGATCGGAACACGGGCTTCAATAAAGCAATGGTCTGTGTAACCGTATATTTCGGCACTGGTTTTTATCTCTGGTAAAAGTGATACCGGAATTCCAACAATATCAAGTATTTCATCATCCCACTGATTGCTGTGAAGATTAAATAACATGGTTCTTGAGGCGGTGGAAGGATCAGTTATATAGACTTTTTCTGTGGTCATTTTCCATAGAAGCCATGTGTCTAAGGTACCAATAAGCAGCTCACCTTTTTCTGCTTTTTCTTTTGTCCCCGGAACGTTTTCCAGTATCCATTTAATTTTTAATGCAGAAAAATAGGCGTCAACAGTCAAGCCTGTTTTTTGCGTAATCAGCTTGCCATATTTTTCTTTTAGTTCGTCAGCCTGCTTTGAAGTTCTTCTGTCTTGCCATACAATGGCATTATATACCGGTTTCCCGGTTTTTCTGTCCCAGGCCATACAGGTTTCACCCTGGTTATCCAGGCCAATAGCAGTTAATTCTTTGGCATTAATTTTTGACTGGGACAGTGCCTCTGCAACAGATTCTTTTGTTTTATTCCAGATTTCTTCCGGGTCATGTTCTACCCAACCGGGATTCGGATATATTTGTTTATGTTCAAAATACCCCTTACCGCAGATATTCCATTCTTCATCAAAAACAATTGATGTTGTTCCGGTAGTTCCCTGATCAATGCCCAGAAAATATTTCATGTGTATGTTTATATTATATTTTCTCCATTTTGTAGGAAGACTTTTTTGTTAATAAGAGAGCCATCACAATGGCCTGTATTCCGGTTGAGAGTTTCTCTAAAACAACCGGTTTTATCATTTCAGGTTATATGGCGACTGTAAATTCAACTGTTAATGTTATTTTAATAAAGTGGAAGCGATTTCAGAACCGGGACCATTTTTTGTAATCTTATTTAAAGGGATTTCGCAATGCTTTGAAATAATTCCGGCAATATTTACCATGCAGTCAAAGCCCTGGCAACGGCCCGTCTGGCTACGGGTTCTGCGTTTAATGGCATCCAGGGTTTTTGGCTGTAAAGGCGAATCCAGGTGGCGGATTATATCGCCATGAGTAACCTGCTCGCAAAAGCAGACAATCCTGGCGTTGTCCGGGTTATCATAACTCCGTTTCCACCATCCCGGCCAGCTTTCTTCGTCTCTGGTGTCAACCGCCTTGGGATCGGGCTCCAGGGATAAATTCATTTCATTCTTTAAGCTGTCAATCATGTAATCTGCCAGCGCAGGGGCTGTTGTGATCCCGGTGGAACGTATTCCTGCTACAGTCAGTATGCCCGGGTGTTTATCATTGCATCGTATCCAGTAGCTCCCCTGGCTGCAATTGGAGCGTACTCCCGAATAAATACCTATGGGTGCCTGTTCCTTTAATCCTGGATAGAGCTTTGAAGCTCCTTCCAGCACCCCTTCCAGTTGTTCAGTTGTCGTTCCGGTTA
The DNA here is from genome assembly GCA_029932855.1 of Bacteroidales bacterium. Taxonomy (GTDB): domain Bacteria; phylum Bacteroidota; class Bacteroidia; order Bacteroidales; family VadinHA17; genus JAYEGO01. The sequence continues at coordinate 31,309 of JAOZPG010000015.1, forward strand.
GCGATTCATGATTATGCGGTAAATCTTCGGCTGTCGGGCCCGCGATCAGATTGCCGAAGATTGTTGGTGTAACCAAAATACCTTTGGTTATTGCTGTAGGGATTGGCAGGAAAATCCGGCTGATCTGCGTATGACTGTACTTATCAAAAACAATGAATTGCCCGCGCCTTGGATTGGTGTCAAAGTTCTCGCCCTCATATAGTTTTGCCAACTTCTCACTCCCAAGTCCCGCTACATTAATTATTATCTTTGCTTTTAGTCTATGATTGCCGGAGGTGACGATGGTCTTTATAGGGTTCCCCACATTCTCAAATCCGGAAACTTCAATGCCAAGCAGAATATCTGTCCCGTTTTGCAGTGCCAGCTCAGAAAAAGCAATTGAGGTGCTAAAGGGATCAACTATAGATTCACGCGGTACCAGTATACCTCCTTTTACATGGGTGGATACATTAGGTTCCAGTTCTCTGACCTCTTCTGCATTTAGCCTTTTTATATCCTTAACACCGTTCTTAATGCTTTTATCGTAGATCCCATCCAGCTGTGCTTCCTGTTCTTTATCAATTGCAACAACTATAGCCCCGCATTTCTCAAAGGGGATCTTAAGCTTTTGTGCCAGTCCGGGCCATTCAAGTGATGCTTTCTTTATCAGTTCCGATTCCAGGCTGCCAACCGCAGCATCAAAACCTGTACAGATAAGTGCACTGCTCCCTTTGCTTGTCCCTTCACCAACATCGAAGTTCTTGTCAATCAGGACAGTTTTCAGTTTGAATTGAGATAACTTATAGGCTAAAGCTGTTCCCACCACTCCGGCTCCTATGATAGCAATATCATAGGGCATATTCTTCAGTTGTGATGAATCGCTGAATATCAGCGACCTGTCCAAATCACTATCTGGCCAGTTGTACAGGATTTTACCGGTCTTACTCATTTATATATAAAAAGAGGAGGTTGCCTGCTTGCGACAGCCCCCTCTTTATGATTTTAAGAGATTTAGCTTACTGTATTATTTCAGCCTTAATATCATCAATTAGAATACGATTTTTGCCTTTCCCAACACCTGAGAGATTGTAATCGCCGGCTAGGAATTTAAGTTGTGTTGCCGAAGTAGCTCCGGTTATAGTAAAACTATATGCTCTTGCAGGATCCCAGATATCATTGACTATCAATGAATCATCCTGGGCCTTATTGTTGGGAACATTGTTAATCTCAAATACATCAACACTTGGAGTTCCTGCATTCAGGGCAAATACTTTAAGTACTCTGTCATCAATAGTTCCACCGGCAGAGCAATAAACGGCTGCTTTAAATGTAACTCTCAAATTGACAGTCCCTTCAATAGTACTAAGGGGTGAAGAAATAATGTCTCCCCCGTAGGTTGTCTTACCCAGTTTAAGGAATCCAGGCCTTGCATATACACATTTCTGGCTACCGGAGTATATGTTGGGGGTAACATCCCAGCCCATAGCCTTCTCTTCAGGTGTCCAGTCGTCATAACGTACTTCACTCGGGTCGTAAAGGTAAGGAGTGGCATTACCATAATGCAGCCAGTTGAAATTCTCTTCAAGGACGATAGAGTAAGATGACTGTTTCAGGATTATCTGTTCTTCCAGTCCGGCGAATTCATTTGCACTTACCGTAAGTATTGCTGAACGCTCGTCACCTAAATTTTTAGCAGCTTGAAATTTGATCACATCAGGAGCAACTTCTACTTCTGTCAGCCAGCTATCATCATCAAGAGAATAGGTCCAGTCAACATTTGCTTTTATAATAATATCGCTTACTCCTCCGACTGATGGTATAGACATGATGGTGTCTCCGTTCATGATAAGGATATAGGGTACATTTGCTTCCTGATCGATGCGGAAAAGAACGGGTTGTTCTTCACCGTCAACAATAAATGCAAAATTCATTGTACGGTTAACGAATACGTCATTTTCATTTATCAGGAATTTAAAAATACCGTCATCTTCTCCCTTATCGGGAAAAGCTCTGACCCAATCACCTTCTTCCTGTGCAACTATTTCCCAGGGGCGGTTAGAACGTACCACATAACTTTGAGAATTTTCATTCATATCTACCGACAGACCAGTAGGACTCCCTTCAATTTGAAAATAAGGATCAGGCTGTTCTTCAGTCTTGTTACATGATATTATACTTAAAGATGCAATGAACAACAGTCCCAAAAGTACTGCAGCTCCTTTCTTAACATTAAAGATATTATAAGTATTCATATTATTAAGTTTATTATTATTTACCATTCTCAATTGCTTGTTTACTCCACCATACCGGTGTTTTCATATTGTTTTCTCCTCCCATCCTGTCAAGGGCTTCCTGTGCATTCTTATTATTCGTTGCCATGGTCGTATTGGGATATCCAAAACGTGTGGGAAGAATCTTATTATTATATGTGGTTCCTTCACCAATTGTCAGTATCGGATAACCTGTACGGCGATACTCATGCCAGGCCTCCATCCCCATCCAGAACAGTGCCAGATATTTCTGGTTAGCAATAAGTTCTTCTTTTTCTTCCTGTGTGGCACCATTATCCCATTTTGCCAAATCGGAATAAAGAAAGCCGGTGATTTCCACGGGACCAATGCTTACAGGTACTTCACTGTATTGTCCGTATTCTGCCCATTTGTTTAATGAAGCAGTAACTGCTTTATTGTAATGTATTTTGGCAGTGGATTCCCCTCCGGTAATTAAGCCTTTGAGGGCGGCTTCAGCCAGGATAAACTCTACCTCGGCATAATCCATAAACCACCCCGGAGCTTCCGGACGACATAATACAGCAGTATTCAGCCATGAGGTACCACGATCTACAATGAGTCGTTCTTCCTGAGTACATCCCGCTACCGTGCCAATCCATATGTTATCAGGGTTGCTGGTATTCGGGTTTTTCTTTCCAATAATAGGCAGGCGTGGATCTTCAAAAATTTGTGCTCCGAAATTATCGGTAATTACAGTCATTTTTATTAACTGCTGGGTTAATTTACGTCCCGAACTTGTAAAATCTCCTTCACTTTTTATGGCAAACTCGTTACGATAGGGATCAATACCTGAATATTCAACAGTTGCATTATCTTCATTTGAAGTAAAGACCGGGTAGTCTGTCGGGTTATCCAGTATCTCAGTCATTTTAGCGCCAACATTCATCTCACTGCGTCCGCTTACCCTGCATAATAATCTGAGGTATATCGAATTGTTAAATTTCCTCCATTTTTCCATTGAACCGCCATACATTCCATCCAGGGCCGGTTTTATAAATACCGGGTCAGTAGCATAAATATCATTTGCTTCCTCCAAATCTGCGAACATCTGTTCGTAAACTTCTTTCTGTGAATCGAATTTAGGTTTTATGGTACCACCGGGTTTACGCCCTGTAAAAGCTTCTGAGTATGGGATATCACCAAAGATATCAGTGAGGTTAGACATAAACATAACCTTTAATGTAAGTGCAACAGCCTCCAGCGAACGGTCTTCCTGTTCTAAGGCCAGGTCATACATATGCATAGTATTATTCGTATAACGTCCGTATAAGTTCCATACAGATTGCCAGTTCCCCTGGCTTATTGAGTAACGGTGTTCCTCCCTGGTAGTTCCACCGGTATGAGCAGTAAACTGGATAAGCTCATCATTCCAGAACCAGGTATAGTATAAAAAGGCATTGGCACCGTTATAGATCAGGGGTTCAAATATAGCGCTTGCCTGAACCTGACCTACGGTAGTTTTATTAGGGTTAACATTGATCTCTTCAAAATCAGATGTACATGCACTGAAAAAAGAGAAAAGCAGGATTGTAAATATTATTTTATTTATTTTCATGATCTGATTTGTTTAAAATGAAATTTTAGCATTAACTCCATAAGACCTTGTCATAGGAAATGCCATACTCTCAATTCCTTTATGAATATTGTTCCCGTCTAACATACCTGTGTTAGGGTCATATTGAGGAAAATCAGTGATACAGAACAGGTTAGTGGCAAATACTCCAAGGCTTGCCCGCTGGATGTACTTGGTGCGTTGAAGTAAGCTGTTAGGTAATTGATAATCGAGCCTGACTTCCTGGAGCTTCAGGTATGAAGTACTAAAAGTATTGTTCTCTACATTGTTACGGTTCCACATATAAGTATTGTAATATGTCAGAGCGCTGCTTGTAATAGTTGTATTCTTAGTATATGAAACTGTTCCGTCTCCGTTATCGATAACATTTACACCCTCGTGTACCAATCCGTCGTACCTTCCTTCAACCGAATTATTCAGTTTTCCCTGGTAAGAAAGAGCGAAATTTGTTACGGAATAGGCATTTCCTCCCAGCTGGCCTGTGAAAGCAGCGGATAAGGAAAAGTTCTTATACCTGAAGCGCTGGGTCATCGAGGCTCTCCAGTCAGGATTTACTGCCCCAATTTTCCTGTCTGGGGCCTCATCCAGTAATGGATAGCCATTTGCGTCAACTATATGCATTCCCGAGGCATCCACTTCTTTTCCGTCTTCATCGATGTAAGTTGCTCCTTCAGGAGCTCTCTGGAATCCTCTTCCGTAGATCATATGCATTTCTTCTCCAATATATGAATAAATAAATACACGGCTTCCTATTGTTGTTCCCATATCAGTCTGAAGCGGTTCTTCCGGGTCCCATCCATCCTGCAGGCTAACAAGTTTGTTATTGTTTTTTGACCAGCTAAGGTCGAATGACCATTCAAAGTCCCCGGTTCTTACGGGAACAAATCTTGATGCAATCTCTATCCCTTTGTTTTCTATCTCCCCGGCATTGATCTTCATGCCAGTGGCACCTGTTATCTGGTCTATGTCAACAGAAACTATCTGGTTGGTGGTTGAGGAATTGTAAAGCGCGATGTCGACTGATATACGGTTCTGAAAGAATTTAGCTTCCAGTCCGGTCTCCCAGCTTTCAACATTCTCGGGCATGATCATAGGGTCGGGGATAGTGCCTGGTAGTTTATAGGCACCCGAAAATGAGGTTGTACTGTAATACTGGTCTAAAGAGTATGGGGATGTATCATTACCTACATTAGCCCAGGAAAGGCGGAGCTTCAAAAAATCGACCCATGATAGATTTGTTTTGAAGTCAAATGCTTCACTCAGTAATATACTGGCTGCAACGGAAGGATAGAAATATGACCAATTATTAGGAGAGAGTGTACTTGACCAGTCATTACGACCCGTAATATCTACAAAATAGGTATTGTCCCAGCTTAGTGATGCCATTCCAAATAAGCTGTTGACTACTTTGATGCTTCGGTAATTATAGGGGTCGGGGTTAATTCCTGCAGGCAGGTTCTGGGTATGATATATACCTTCTTCACCTAACTGTGGTAAAGTGATCTTAGAGTTGAAATATTTTTTTACCATACTATTACCTCCAAACACCAAAGAAAGGCCAAATCGTTGATCTGCCAGTTCATTATTGGTATAGCGAAGCATAAAATCGTTGTTCATTTCAATATTCCTTACTGTTTGCTCGCGATAGCGACCATAAAGAGCTCCTGCGGTATAGAAAGGCATTCGTTGTGTCCTGAATTCATCCGACCAGTCCAATCCTGTCCTGACGGTCAGGCTGAGGCCTTCATACAGGTCGAAAGTAAGACCGATATTTCCCAGAATCCTGTTTTTATCCTGTGTGCTGAGTATTTCATACAGAGTACGGTAAGGATTAAATGCCCAGCTGGAAGGGGTTACAAGGCCATGGCCGATATTATTACCTCCTACTGAATAGTTCGCATAATTATAACGTCCTTCAAAATATTCAGTTTTCCAGTCATTAATACTGTTTACATTGTATCCCCAGGCCAGGGCATACATAGCATTGTTCTCATCGTAGCCTCCTATAGGCATATTATCGCTGTTCTTTCGATAATAATTTACCTTGGCATTAAGTTTAGTGAACTTATTCACTTTTGTGTTGAATGACAATGAAGCGCTTTGTTTGTCGAAACCGGTATTTGGCAGTATCCAGTTATTTCTGTAATCGGTAAATGAAAAGCGGGTGCTTGTCCCTTCACCATTACTTCCGTCTATGGTCACCGTATTAGAAGTTGTTACACCGGTTTTAAACAGACCGGTGTACCAGTCATCCTGGTAAACAAAGGGTAATTTAGTGAATTCATCTGTCTCCCAGTTTTTTGATGCATAAAGGTATCTCAACTTATTAGGGTCGAATTCCTCACCATAAGCATAACGTGACCAGTGAGATGGTTGTGCTATCCCGTCAGGTGCCAGTTCTGCTGGCATTTCCCATAAGGAGTATTCATCCATTCCCATATCCTCACCATTTCCATATTGAGTTTGAAAGTCAGGAAAGTAGCCGGCCTTCTCAAAACTTGTAGTAGAGTTTATACTAACGCCGATTCCTTTATCTGTTCTGCCTGACTTTGTTGTGATCACTATTGCTCCGTTGGCAGCTCTCGAACCGTAAAGGGCAGTTGCTGCCGGACCTTTCAGTACAGAGACAGATTCTATGTCTTCGGGATTTATATCACTTGCCCCGTTACCAAAATCAACAGGAGCATCAACCTGTGCATAGTTAGAAACGCTGCGCGTTGCGGTCATGCCTGAAGTGATAGGTATCCCATCAACAACGAATAAGGCTTCGTTGTTGCCATAATTCAGGGACTGGTCACCACGAAGCGTAACACGCATAGAACCACTGGGACCTGAACCTGCCTGGTCGAATGTCAGACCGGCTACCTTTCCGGAGATTGAATTCAACCAGTTACCGGAAACCGTTTTTGTAAGCTCTTCATTTTCAATCTTGGATACTGAATATCCAAGAGACTTTTGTTCACGTGTTATTCCCATGGCAGTTACAACCACACTTTCAATAAGAAGTGCATCTTCCTCCAGTACCACATTGATAATACTTTGATTATTGATGGGAATCTCCTGTGCTTTATATCCCAGAAACTGTACTAAAAGAACAGGGTCCTGGCCGGATATTTCAAGGCTGTATTCCCCATCCAGATTAGTTACTGTACCAGTTGTAGTACCTTTAATCTGTACTGTGGCACCGATGATGGTTGTTTCACCATCCGAGTCATACACAACTCCTGTTACCACCCTGTTCTGCCCCATGGCTGTAATGCCAAAAAAAAGCAGTAACAAACCGGTAAAGAGTGTTTTCATAGTTGATTTTAATACCATAGGTTTAAGGTTTAGTGTTAAATAAAATATAATTATCTCATTAAGTATGTAAATTCTTTGGGTCGTTGCATTGATTCTGTATATATATTGCCAAAACGGTCGGTAACAGTAATCTCAAGTGTTGATGTTGGACTTGAAGCCGTAACTATAAAGAAATGAGGAGTGGTGTTGGTAACAAAACTGCCGGTTGGGGTAGCTCCTGCGTTTAACCTTAAAGCTTCATAAGAAATAATATGTAGCGGGTCTTTGAGGTTTGCACGGGTAACAGGCAGTTGATTACCGTTCTCTGTTACAGTTATATTCCAGCTTTTGTCCCAGCCCCAGATATTAATAAGAACTTCATTAGAAGTACTCTGACTTGCATATTCACCTGCATATGGTGCCAATTTAGCGTCTGATGAGTTTGGTGCAAAGCTTGCGGCAGTTATATGAATTGTGTTTCGGTCGTATGACCTGAACTGGTAGTCGCTTTCATATCCTGTACTTTTATAACTCCATTGCAGTTCCGTACCGTCTATTTCCCATATACCATATCCTCCGGGACTTCCATCTGTACATATATGATTTCCAGCATAACCGTCTTTTCCTGTCCACCACCATGTAGCACAAACAGCTGCAGTATTAACCTCCATTAATGATTCTGTCGCTTCAACTGAGTAATTTACATGAGTATGCCCGGTAAGAATATGAACATTGCTAAAGTCTTGAAGTGCCGATTTTAGGGCGCTTCCATTATCCAGTGCAAAATAAGCATCGTAATTACCGCTATTATCCACAACGGGCTTTCTATAAAGCGGACAATGCATACCCAGTATGATGGGTGTGTTTTTGTCGCTGATAGTTGCCAGGTCTTTTCTCAGCCATTCCATTTCATCGGGAATAATATAGTTATTGTAGTTACGTGCTCCAATTACACCCTGAGAGCCACCGGTATTCAGATATTCTACATCGTCAAGGACAATATAATGTACACTTCCCAGATTAAAGGAATAAAAATTCGGACCAACAATATCTTTAAAGGCCTGTTCGGTATACCAGTCACCGGTGCAATAGGGATCATTATCGTGGTTCCCCATAGTGTTGAACATAGTACAATTTACTTTGTACATCTGGACAAGGTATTCAGGCAATGCAAAATGGTTAGAGTACCAAAACAGATCCCATGTCAGATCTCCAAGAGTAAGTCCGTACACTTTAGTGCCCTGGGCTTCATAATTGCTTATAGTTGCATTAATATCAGACAGGAAGCCGCTGCTGAACTGGGCTATATCATTGATGCGGTTTGCCAGGTGCCAGTCGGCCATGGTAAGTACCACATGCTTGCTGTTGTCAACTTCAATTAATGAAAAATCTTTTCGTTCTACAGTAGTACCTCCTCCAAGCCTCTTGTAAAACTGCGCAAGATTTTCTGTATTGCTTACTTCATAATTACCGGGTACAGATATGAAGACATATTCGTACTTCTTTGCAGAAGGAAGATAATATATACCATTATCATCGGTAACAGTAACTTCAATACCATCAGAAACCACTACGCCGGGGACCCCGTGCCCGTTGCAATAAACAATTCCTTTAATGGTCATCCCTTCCTTATCGGGAATATTTACATCTACAATAATATCAATATTAACTACACCCATGACCTGGCTTTCATCATCCCTTAAAACGGTTATTTTATAGTTGCCTGAACTAATTTCGATAGGTAAAGTGAATGTGGCCGATACATCAGTTACTGAATTTACGGTGATAGTGTATTCAATATTGCTGTCTGTTGTAGAAGTAAGTCGTATCTGATCACCTTCTTTAAAACCTTTACCGGTGATTGTAATGTCGCTGAGAGCAACTACATTAATGGATGAAGGAATGGAAACCCCTGTAATATTAAGCTTGTTGTCCGGACCATCAGGAATGTCATCACCGTCACATCCGGAAAAGACAAAGGCTGTTCCGGAAATAAAAAGAAATAAGATTATATTCTTTAGATTTAACTGGTATTTACTGTTTCGTTTTATCATCAATTCTAATATTGTTATACCTTATAATATATGAAAAAAAATTTAACCGGCAAGTATATATAACCCCAATAATTTGTATTTATTATATACCTGATTCCGGATAATGTTTGCGACATAAAAATAGAACAAGTTTTTAACAAAACAAAACATTAACGAAAGTTAAAGATTTTTAAAAGAAAGCTGTTATATTTTCGTATTTGTGTTGATATTTAAAAAAAAATCAAATCATTTTCACAGTTTACATCCATTTATTTTTCAACAATAAGAATAAAAGAAAACCAAAGTGATCTGAACTTAGCTGGCATACTTTATGTTGCTGGAATATAGGCTGCTTTAGTGTTTGTAGGAGAATTGCGAGTAGAAGCAAAAAATCTAATAATTTGAATATAGATTTTATGGATTTAATAATTATTGATAAATATTTTTGCTTCCTGCTATGAATTATTATGAATAATAAATAAATAATATATACTTTTAGCGGAATAAATTAGCGAAAGAAAAAGAAACTATATTTCGTTTTGTTTCAGGAAAAAGTAATTAAATGGAAAGAAGAGAGCTGTTAAAAAGTATTCAGTCTGACAATATATGGGATGTTATTGTAATTGGAGGAGGTGCAACGGGCTTAGGGGCTGCTTTAGAAGCCACAACAAGATCTTACAAAACCTTGCTATTAGAACAATCTGATTTTACTATGGCTACTTCCAGCAGAAGCACTAAGCTTGTACATGGAGGTGTAAGGTATCTTGCCCAGGGGGATATTTTCTTAGTTCTTGAAGCCCTGAAGGAGAGGGGGCTTTTATTAAAAAATGCTCCACATCTGGTTAAAAATCAAACTTTTCTTATCCCATCCTATAACTGGTGGACCAAACCATTTTATACACTGGGTTTAACATTCTACAATTTTCTTTCAGGGAAATTGTCTTTTGGCTGGTCATTACCATTTTCAAGAAACAAGACAATCCTGAAAATGCCTGCACTTATAAAAAATAAATTAAGAGGAGGTGTTATATATCATGATGGTCAGTTTGATGATTCAAGGTTAGGGATCAATCTGGTGCAGACAATAATAGAAAAGGGAGGAACGGCCCTGAATTATGTGAAAGTTAACAGTTTCTTAAAAAATAATGGAAAAATATCCGGTCTTGTTGCAACTGACCAGGAGACCGGAGAAGAATACCATATTAAGGCGAAAGTAGTTTTAAATGCAACAGGGGTTTTTACTGATGAAATAATGCAGAAAGACAATCCTGAAGCTGAACATATTGTAAAGCCAAGCCAGGGTGTGCATATAGTAATTGATAAAGAATTCCTGCAATCCGATTATGCACTTATGATACCCAGGACACCCGACGGAAGAGTATTGTTTGCTGTGCCATGGTATAACAGGGTGATTCTTGGAACAACTGATATACCAAAAGATAAAGCATGTATTGAACCAGTGGCTACTGATGAAGAGATTGATTTTATACTGGAAACAGCAGGTCGCTACCTTGAAAAGAAACCAACAAGGGCAGATGTTAAAAGCGTTTTTGCTGGTTTAAGGCCCCTGGCTGCACCAAAGAAAGAGAACGGGAAAACAAAAGAGATATCAAGGAAGCATAAGATCATTAGTTCAAAATCGGGTTTGGTTTCTATCATAGGAGGAAAGTGGACTACCTACAGGGAAATGGGGGAAGATGTTGTCGATAAGCTTTGTGCAGTTGCCGGTTTAGCTGAAAGTGAATCTGTAACGGAAGGACTACATATCCATGGATATAAAGAAGATGTTAATAAGGAAAATCCTTTGTATCCTTACGGTTCAGATCTGGATGAGATAGAAAAGCTGATAAAAGCAAAACCCGAACTGGGAGAATGGCTAAGTGAAGAACTAAAAATAAATAAAGCACAAGTTGTATGGGCTGTTAAAAAGGAATATGCAAGAACAGTTGAAGATGTTTTATCCCGGAGAGCCAGGGCTCTGATCCTTGATGCAAAGGAGAGTGTAAGGATAGCCCCGGTAGTAGCAGATATTATGGCTGATGAATTAGCTTATGATGAAAAATGGAAGAAAGACCAGCTTCTGAAATTCAATGAACTTGCAAAAAATTATATCCTAAATAATGTTTGATTTTTTAAAAGCCCCACCTGCCAAACCTCTTATTGCCAAAGAGGAAATAGACAAGAAATATAAGAGATTACGCTTACAGGTTTTTATCGGGATCTTTGTTGGCTATGCAGGCTTTTATTTTATCCGCAAGAATTTTGCACTGGCAATGCCTAACCTTATTGATGAAGGTTTTACTAAAGGAGAATTAGGATTTGTATTTGCATTTTTATCAATTGCCTATGGTTTAAGCAAATTTTTCATGGGGAATGTGTCAGACAGAAGTAATGTTAGGATATTTATGCCTTTAGGCCTGTTGCTCTCTGCCTTTATAATGATATTTATGGGAGTTGTGCCGGTTGCAACAAGCTCTATATTATTAATGTCTGTTTTACTCTTCCTGAACGGATGGTTCCAGGGAATGGGCTGGCCTCCATCCGGAAGAACCATGGTTCACTGGTTTTCGTTAAGAGAGAGGGGAACCAAAATGTCGATATGGAATGTTGCACATAATGTTGGAGGTGCATTAATGCCAATACTGGCAATTCTGGGAATGGAATTATTTACTGACTGGCATGCCAAGTTTTATTTTCCCGGAATGGTGGCAGTAATTATTGCAATATTCATCTTTTTAATATTAAGAGACAGACCGGAATCATTAGGATTACCTTCCATCGAAGACTGGAGAGGAGATTATCCGAATAATAGCGGCTCCGGGACTAAATCAAAGAATGGACTTTCGGCAAAGGAAATATTCACCAAACATATCTTCCCTAATAAATATTTGTGGTTTATTGCATTTGCAAATGCATTTGTTTATTTAGTGAGGTATGGCATTCAGGATTGGGCCCCAATATATCTTATTGAAGTAAAGGGATTTACTGAAGTAGAAAGTAGCTGGGCATATTCTGCTTATGAAATTGCTGCTATACCGGGTACATTAATATGTGGCTGGCTTAGTGACAAGGTTTTTAAAGGAAAGAGAGCCCCGGTAAGCATAATTTATATGGCATTGATCATTATTGCTGTTTTTGTTTATTGGAAGAATCCGGTTGGACACCCCATGGTAGATAATATTTGCCTTATCGCAATCGGCTTTTTAATATACGGTCCTGTAATGTTAATTGGAGTTCATGCACTTGATCTTGTTAGTAAGGATGCAGCCGGGACAGCGGCGGGACTTACCGGATTGTTTGGGTACTTTATCGGGACATCTATATTGGCAAATATTGTTGGAGGACAAGTTATCGAGAATTATGGATGGCAGGGATATTTTTGGATGATGATATGTGCAAGTTTAGTAGCTATAGGATTAATTTCATTAACTATTAAAAGAAAGAAAAAAATAAATTAGAAATGAGAAGTATATACACAGTAGTATTTTTTGCAATATTTGTTTTTTCAGCCTGTCATAGTGAAGATAAAAACAAAGCAGGAAACAATTATGAGGGGATAATTGTAAAAGAATTAAATGAAGGTGCCAGGCAGGTCAGGGATAATATGAAAAAAGATATTGTTATCGCTCACAGGGGCAGTACTTACTGGACACCTGAGGAAACTGAAGCTGCTTTCAGATGGGCAAGAAATATCGGGGCAGATTACCTGGAATTTGATATTCAATTAACAAAAGACAGCGTCCTGATAGCCTTTCATGATAATACACTGGGCCGAACCACAAATATTGCGGATGTTTTTCCTGGCAGGGCCGAACTTGAAATTAATGAATTCACATTAAAGGAACTGAGAAGCCTGGATGCAGGTTCGTCGTTCAATTCAGCAAATCCCGACAGAGCAAAGGATTCTTATGAAGGTCTTAAGATATTAAGCCTGGAAGATGTTGTTATGATAGCTGAAGGCTACAGGATAAAGAGTAATAAGGGACTGCCTGAACAGGAAATGGTTAACGGACAATGGACAGGCAATTATGTTTACGAAAAAGATCCGGATGATAATGGAAACAGGCCAGGCATATATATTGAAACAAAAAATCCAAAGCCGGGTGTTGAAAGGATACTGGCTGAAAAGCTCGGGGAATTAGGATGGAATATTAATAAAGATCAGAAAGAGATAAGTGCGGAGGAAGGGAAAGTGAATATTGCCAATAGCCCTGCGCGTGTAATCCTCCAGTCCTTCTCTAAGGAAAGTATCACTAAACTGGAGCAGTATTTGCCCGGTATTCCTAAATGCTTCCTGCTTTGGAAAGCTAAAATGGAAGATGACCTGAAAGGGAATTATATCAAAGCCATAAACTTCGGTGTAGACAATAATGTTCATATTATTGGTCCGAGTATTGCAGGGGAACCAAATAATTACGGAGAGCTTACAGCCGGCTGGATGGCAGAGCTTATCCACAGTTCAGGAATGCTGATACATCCATATACATTTGATACCGAAAAACAGCTAAATGATTATAATGACAGGGCAGATGGTGTATTTACCAACAGGGCAGACCTGGCTTTGAAGTTTTACAGGAGGGAAAGTGATAAATCACCCCAGGAATGGCTAATAGAATTAGGATATCATTAATGTAATAATAAAAGTCTGAAGAGTGTAATCTGGATTTATACTTAATAATATTAATTTAATGTCAGAAGATTAAAATTCATTAAGTTTATAATCTAAAACTCAGTAGTTTTATAAATCAGAAACAGATATTTTGCAAATCATTAATCAATCATTATTCTTTAACTAAAATTTGAAATTATGAGAAAACTTGTACTATTTTTTGCCTCTATATTAATAGGGGGGATGTCTTTTGGACAGATATTTATTACAGAATTATCAGATCCAAATGATGACTATTCATTAAGGTATCTTGAACTCTATAATGCCGGCGATACGGATGTGGACCTGAATGCAGAGGGATATGGCCTGTTGCGTTATACTAATGCCAACACAGATCCACAACATACTATTTATCCTTTAACAGGTGTTATACCGGCAAAGGGATTTTATGTTGTGGCAAGATGGGCGGCTTATTTTAAGGAATTATACGGATTTCCACCAAATCAGGAGATTAGTAATTCCGGTAGCGTTATCGACAACAATGGTGACGACAAGACCCTGTTGTTAAAAATGGGTGCGGATACTGTTGTTATTGATATTTACGGAGTGCCTGGTATAGCTGCTTCCGGAACTTGTCAATGGTATCAGGATGGCAGGGCTGAAAGAAAAGCATCGGTAACAACCGGTAATTTGGGAGTCTGGGATGAAGCTAACTGGAATGTCTGGGGTGATAAAGATGCTACTGGTTGTACAAGCCATATCCATCAGGCGGTTAATACCGATGATGGTATTTACGATCCCGGATACTGGATAGGTCACGCGGTTACTTATGTTTCATTTGGAAGTATGATTTCACATGTTGACGAAGACGGATCATCAATAGAAGTTTGCGTTTATATCACAAATCCAGATGCTACTAATGCAACAACTGTTGAAATTGATATGGATGCAGCGAGTACAGCAACTAACGGCACAGACTTTTCAAGTATTACATTCCCGCAAACACTTACATTCCCTGCAGGAAGCAGTGATAGTGTATGGGTAACGATTAATACTACTGCTGATACAGATGGTGAACTGGATGAAACAGTTATTCTGAATTTGCAAAATCCTGCAGGAGGAACATCTGTTGAACTGGGAAATATGCCCCAACATACAGTGTCAATCCTTGATAATGATCTGACGTCTCCTGCTAATGTTGGAGACCTTATCATTTCTGAAATAATGCAAAATCCTAATAAAGTTTACGATGATAAGGGAGAATGGTTTGAGATACATAATACAACTGCTGCCGATATTGATCTGTTAGGAATAAAATTTACAGACGATGGGTATATGGCAGAGTCATTTCAAATAACCAGTTCATTGGTAATTCCAGCAGGGGGTTATTTATTATTTGCAAATAATGGTGATGCAGCTACAAACGGAAACCTGCCCACACCTGATTACGTATATGAACCTGGATTTCCTTTCCTGAGTAACGATTCTGATGGTCTTGTAATTCAGTGTGCCGGGTTTACCATCGATTCTGTAAACTGGGATGGCGGTCCTGTCTTTCCTGACCCGGACGGTGCAAGTATGTCTTTAATGGTTGATCACCTGAATTCTGTGGATAATGATAATGGTGCAAACTGGGAAACAGTTGATTTTGTATATGGTAAAGGCGATCATGGTACACCCGGATGTTCTAATGCTGCTGCCTGCAGCAATACCGTGATCAGTTCAGGTGAAGCAACGGATATTACATGTAATGACAGCATTGATGGAATGGTAAGTGTTATTGCTACCGGTTTCACTAATACTCTTAGTTACACCCTTACTCCAGGTGATGTAACTAATGAAACTGGTGTATTTGAGGGCCTTGCTGCCGGTACATATTCTGTTAGCGTTACTGATGCGAACGGTTCAGCCCCTGAGTCTATCGGAGACCTTGTGGTCAATGAACCTGCGGCTATCACCATTGACTCTGAAACAGCTGTTGATGTTTCTGTCAGCGGTGCCAGCGATGGTAGTATAACTGTTACTGCTTCAGGTGGTACAGGTGATCTTGTATATACTCTTAGCACAAATGATGCAAATACTACAGGTGTATTTGAAGGTCTTGGTGAAGGAGCTTATACCGTATCTGTTTCTGATGCTAACACTTGCGGTCCCGTTGTATCTGAAGCTTTAGTTATTGCTGTAGCTGTTTCAGTTGATCAGAATGAAATGAATAGCTTCTCAATATATCCTAACCCGGTGAATAATGGCAGCTTTACTGTTGTTTCTGCCAGCGGTGCTGATATGTCTGTTCAGATATATAACCTGATCGGTAAGCAGGTGTATCACAAAAAATCACTGTTCAGCGGTGAGAAAATTGATGTTTCTGATATGGATGCCGGAATATATTTATTAAAGATCAATGAGAAAGGTGAGATATCATCTTATAAACTGATAATTCAATAAAAGACCGGATAAAACAAGTTAGAAGAGGGCTGTCTCAGGATATTGAGACAGCCCTCTTTTTTATGAGGTTAAATAAGACTGGATTAATAACGAAATATTACTTTTGTTTAATAAATACCGCTTAGAAATGTTTATAGACAAAAGATCATTACAAAACACTATTCTATATTTTTTACTGCTTCTTGTTTTTTCTTCGTGCAGATCCAAAGAGCTTAATATAACTATACTTCAGACATCTGATGTGCATGCTGCCATATTTCCCTACGATTTTATTAGGGCAAAGGAAACGGATCATTCCCTGGCTCAGGTTCATAGCTATGTTAAGAAGATGAGAAAGACGGGAAACCAGGAAGTGATTCTGCTTGATAACGGTGATATATTGCAGGGTCAGCCAACTGTGTACTATTCAAACTATGAAGAGCCTGAACTAGCGCATATATGCAGCCGGGTGATGAATTATATGCACTATGATGCCGGCACGGTGGGTAATCATGATATTGAAGCCGGCCACAGCGTATATGATAAGATTGTAAAAGAATTTGATTTTCCCTGGCTTGCAGCTAATGCAGTCGATACTGAGACAGGTGAGCCTTACTTCGAACCATATACGGTAATATATAAAAAAGGTGTTAAAATAGTTGTTTTCGGACTTATAACACCGGGTATTCCAAAATGGTTACCCGAAGAACTGTGGAAGGGTATAGAGTTCAAAGATATGGTTGAGACCGCCGGGGAATGGGTGCCGGCCATCATAGAAGATGAGAACCCCGACATACTGGTGGGACTGTTTCATGCAGGCCATGATGCTTCTTACGGTGGAGTATCGGCCGGGGATTATTTAAATGAGAATGCATCACTAAGGGTGGTACAGGAAGTACCGGGTTTTGATATTGTATTTATAGGTCATGATCATGATGTGTATAAAGAATGGGTGGAATCTGTTGACGGAAGTAAAGTGCTGGTGCTTGATCCGGGAAGCAGTGCCCGCTATATTTCAAGTGCAAGTATTAAACTTGAATACGAGGGCAAAGGGAAGTCGCGATCATATAAAAAGCAAATATCAGGCAGGCTGCTTGAAACATCCGGGCTTGATCCTGACAAGTCTTTTATGAAGAAGTTTTCTTCTTATAGCAGCAAGATAGATCTGTATGTCTCAAGAAAGGTGGGTGAGACAGACAGGGCATTAAATTCAACGGATGCACTTTTCGGAGACAGTCCCTTTGGCGATCTTATTCATTCTGTGCAGCTTGAGCTGTCGGGAGCCGATATTTCTTTCACTGCCCCATTATCAATAAACGCAAGGCTTGATTCAGGTAATCTGCTTGTTAAAGATATGTTTCAGCTCTACAGGTTTGAAAATTTTCTTTATACTATGATGTTATCCGGAAAAGAAGTTCATGATTATCTCGAATACTCCTATGAGCTGTGGTTTAACACTATGCAGTCGGATAAGGATGATCTCCTGAAGTTTATTGTGGATGAGAAGGGCAGGCCCCTTAAGCATGAAAGATATCCTGTTTACAGGCTGGCAAATGCGTACTACAATTTCGATTCTGCTGAGGGTATTGAATATATTGTGGATGTGTCAAAAAAAATTGGGGAGAGGGTTGAGATACTTTCAATGACAGATGGTTCGGTTTTTGAACCCGGTGGCAGTTATAGCGTTGCTATAAATTCTTACAGGGCTAATGGCGGTGGGGGACATCTGACAGTGGGAGCAGGTATCCCGCGGGAGGAACTGGCTGATCGCATATTGAATTCCACAAGCAGGGACCTGAGGTATTATTTAATGAAGTGGATAGAGAGTAACAGCCCCCTGAGCCCTGAAGCAAACATGAACTGGAAAGTGATTCCCCGGGATTGGTGGGAAAAAGCATATAAAAGGGATTATGAACTTTTGTTTAAAGGAGAATAACCATATTTTTTTAGATTATGCAACAAATGAAAATATTACCAGGATTAAGCCTGTTATTACTGATTACTTCTCTCTTTATTGCGGGCTGTAAAATCCCATCAAATACTAAAGAATATGCCTGCTCAGCCACTGATACGGCTATAGTTGTCAGCCCCCTGGTCTTTATTGAAAAGCTTCCAGGGGAAGTAATGGAAACATCGGGACTGATGATTTATGACAGTCTGATATGGACCATTAATGACAGTGGTGGTGAGAATGTTGTTTACGGGCTGAACATGCAAAGCGGGAAGATAGAGCGAAGGATAAGGATAAAGAATGCCGTGAATCATGACTGGGAAGCTATGGCAAGGGATTCTGCTTATGTGTATATCGCAGATGCCGGAAATAACCATGGTACGCGTAGCGATCTGTGCATATATAAAATTGACTTGTCTGCTTTCGATTCAGCATACAAGGAAGTTGAGGCTGAAGTGATATATTTTTCCTGGCCGGGACAGAAGAGTTTTATTAAGGCTACAAATAGTAATCCATGGGACTGTGAGGCGATGTTGAGTTACGGTGACAGCCTTGTGCTTTTTTCCAAGGACTGGGTAAACCAGACCAGCAGGATGTATGTTATTTCAAAGGAGGCCGGAGATCAGGCTGCCGTCTATCACTCTGGTTGTGATGTAGGTGTACTGGTTACCGGGGCTGATCTTAGTCCCGATAAAAAAAGCATGGTGCTGTCGGCATATAGCGATTATGATCCTTACCTCCTGCTTTTTGAGAATTTTGAGGGAATTAACTTTTTCAGCGGTTCGGTCAGAAAATTTATCTATCCGGCATTTCATGATACCCAGACAGAGGGGATTTGTTTCACCGGAAATGATACTCTGCTGATATCTGCCGAAAAGTCCAGATCATTTAAGCAGGCAGTTTATATCTTTTCCCTTTCCTCCCTTGATCTTTAATGTCCAGTATTCTTATTTCCTGTAATCAAAAGGTGGTTCCCTGTCTCCCAGTAATGGCTTATAAACAAAATCCACACCTCTTTTTTCAAGGAATTCATTCTTTATGCCTGTTATGATCTCAGGATCCGAATAAATGTCTGCCGCTGATAATGCTATGGCTTTGGCAGCATTGATCATCGCTTTCATGGCAATTGAAGTTCCTCCGCATGAAACAGCCTGCCAGCTGTGAGCTGGTGTTCCAGGTACCCAGACGGCAGTTATAAGTCCGGCTGTGGGAACCATCCAGCTAACATCTCCCACATCGGAAGAAGCAGGAGATGCATAGGATTGAAAGGGAAGGATACTCTCAGCCATACTCATGGCTTTAATGCTTCCATTTAGAGTGAGCCTGATCTTTTCTGCATATTCCTTCTCCTGCTTATCGTAAATAACGCCTCCTACCTTTCTGAGGTTCTTATCCATTATCTCAGAAAGTTTAATGTTTGGAAGAACAGGATATACGCCGCCCATTATCTCATATGTCATTTTTGTACCCGTCCCCAGTGCTGCTCCTTCAGCAGCTTTTAATATTCTGTCAAATATTTGATTAAGCTCTTTAACATTCTTATATCTCACATAATAATATACCTCTGCAAATGAAGGGACAACATTTGGAGCATCTCCTCCCTTGGTTATTACATAATGTATCCTGGCCTTATCAGGAATATGTTCCCTCATCATGTTTACCATATAGTCAAGTGCTTCAACGGCATCCAGTGCAGAACGACCTTTTTCCGGTGAGCCTGCAGCATGTGAGGCAATTCCATAATACCTGAACTTTACAGATATATTGGCATTTGTTGTTCCCGGGCTTGCAGCGTTCATATCGGCCGGGTGCCAGTGCAGGGCAATATCCAGATTATCAAAGACTCCCTCTCTGACCATATAAACTTTTCCCGAACCACCTTCTTCTGCTGGTGTACCAAAGAATTTAATGGTTCCCGGGGTATTAGTGTCTTCTAACCAGTGTTTTACAGCTATAGCCGCTGCTGCCGAGGCAACACCGAAAACATGATGACCGCAGCCATGACCCGGAGCACCTTCTATAACAGCTTTCTTTTCTGGAATGGCTAATTGTGACATAGCCGGAAGAGCATCATATTCACCAATTATTCCTATAAGCGGTGTACCTTGTCCGTAGGTGGCTACAAAGGCGGTTGGAAGGCCTGCAACTCCTTTTTCAATTTTAAATCCTTCTTTAGCCAATAATGCCTGCAGCTTTGCGGAACTCTCAAATTCAAGGTATCCCAGTTCAGGATTGTTCCATATATCCATAGCAAGTTTCTCATATTCCTTTTTATTCCTGTCAAGAAAAGCTCCAATTTCCTTCTTAGTATTCTGAGAGTGTAGCTGAAATATGTTTAGAAGAAAAATTAATATTGCCAGATGGATTTGTGTTTTCATGTTGTTTTAGTGTTGTGTTAAGCTTATTGTTCTCCTCATCTAAGGTGAAAGGCTGCTAAAATTATTAAATTTGCAGTTAACTAAAGCAAATTGCAGCTAAAAACTTGATGCAAAAGGAAAATATGGAGAAGGATATATATAAAGGAGGGGAGATGCTACCCCTGGTAGAGGCTTTTTATACTATACAGGGAGAAGGCTTTCATACTGGCAAGGCTGCTTACTTCTTAAGGATTGGTGGCTGTGATGTGGGATGCAGCTGGTGCGATACTAAGTTTGCATGGGATCCTGAGCTTCATGAGCTCACCGGCATAAATGATATTTTAAAAGGAACGTTAGATTCAGGGGCTGATTCGGTAGTGGTTACCGGTGGAGAACCGCTTACATATAAGCTCGACAAGCTATGTGCTCTTTTCAGGAAACATGGATTAAAAACCTTCCTTGAAACATCCGGTGCATATCCTCTTAGTGGTGACTGGGACTGGATATGCCTGTCTCCAAAGCAGAATATGCCTCCCGGAGATGCAATTTTTGCTAAAGCGGATGAACTGAAAGTGATAATCCAGAATGAAGAGGATCTTGACTGGGCCGAGAATAATGCCCGCAGGGTTCCGGATTCCTGTCGCTTGTTTTTGCAACCCGAATGGAGCAGGTATGAAAAAATCATCCCACGGCTGGTTGAATATGTGAAAAGCTATCCAAAATGGAATGTATCCCTGCAATCGCATAAGTTCATGCATATCCCCTGATCCGTAATTATGGCCTTTTTTTTGTAGCTTTATTGTTATGGAACAAAAGCATATGATAAATATGTTTCGTATTGTATTGGCACTGATGATTTTGCCGGCATCAGTACCAGGCTATTCCCAGCTACATTCAGAATCGAGGAAGGCTGTGGCTTATTATAATCAGGCTATGCAGAGCTACCGCTTCCTTGATTATAAGAAGGCAGAGCAGGAACTGGAACTGACCCTGAAGGCCGATCCTGAATTTATTGAGGCCTACCTGTTGAGGGCAGAGATGAGTTCAGATATGAAGAAATTTGACATTGCTATCCGGGCCTACAGGAAAGTTATTGAAATAGATCCGGATTTTTATAAGAATGCTTTCTATAACCTGGGCCACCTTGAAATGTTAAGAGGTGAGTATAGATACGCCCTGGATCATCTGCAGGCATTTTTGTCCCTGGAGGGGACTTCTGAAAAACTTATCCCCAAAGCAGATAAAGATATTGCAAACTGCAGCTTTGCCCTTGAAGCAATGGAGAAACCGGTTGATTTCAATCCTATAAGGATGGGAGATGAGATAAACAGCAAATATGATGATTACTGGCCTTCTGTAACTGCCGATGATAAAACCATGGTATTTACAAGGCTCGATCTTTTGGATCCCAAAATGCCGCCTGAAGGAGCTAAGAATGAGAATTTTTATTTAAGTGATAAGCAGGACGGAATATGGACAGAGGCTCAAAAACTGGGTCCACCGGTAAACACTATAAGAAATGAAGGAGCCCAGTCACTTACTGCTGATGGTAACTTTATGTATTTCACTGCCTGCAACAGGGAGGATGGCCTTGGGAGTTGTGATCTTTATGTCTCTTCAAGACTGAAGGGTAAATGGCTGCCTCCCTCAAACCTGGGTAGTCCCGTAAATTCAAAGGGCTGGGATACGCAGCCATCAATAGCCCCCGACGGGAGAACCCTTTATTTTACAAGTAACCGTCCGGGAGGAAAAGGGAAAATGGATATCTGGTATTCCACACTTAGTGATGAGGGCAAGTGGAGTGAGCCTGTAAACCTGGGCGACAGTATTAATACTGCAGATAATGAGATGTCACCCTATATTCA
Organism: Bacteroidales bacterium; assembly: GCA_029932855.1. Classification (GTDB taxonomy): domain Bacteria; phylum Bacteroidota; class Bacteroidia; order Bacteroidales; family VadinHA17; genus JAYEGO01. The sequence continues at coordinate 53,670 of JAOZPG010000015.1, forward strand.
TAAAGACAACAGGCGCCTTTACTTTTCTTCTGATGGCTGGACGGGGATGGGGGGATTTGATCTTTTTGTTTCCGTAATGAAAGCCGACAGTAGCTGGCAAAAGCCGCAAAATATGGGATATCCCATAAATACCTGGTCTGATGAGGTGGGACTTGTTCTTACCGCCAGGGGGGATGTGGGATATTTCTCTTCAGCCAAGGAGGAAGAAACAGGAAGAGACATATACTATTTTGAGCTTCCCGTGGAAATGAAGCCTGAGCCTGTCTCATATATTGAAGGGAAGGTGTTTGATAAACTTAGTGAGAAAGCCCTTATTGCAAGGATTGAGTTAATTGATCTTGAGAACAGCAGAAATATTCTCAGGGCATTTTCCGACTACAAGGGAAGCTTCCTTGTCAGCCTGCCTGCTAATAAGAACTATGCTCTTAATGCATCCAGGGCTGGTTACCTGTTTTATTCAGCCAATTTTAGCTTTAAGGGTGATTTTTCAATTGATGAGCCAAGGCAACTTGATATACCACTGAGCCCGCTGCTTAAAGGTGAAAGGACAGCACTTCGTAATATTTTTTTCGATTATGATTCTTATGAATTACTGGATGAGAGCATGGTAGAGCTGGATAAGCTCGTACAGTTTCTTAAAGATAATGATCAGATAAAAGTACTTATAGAGGGGCATACCGACAGCAGGGGAGAGCCTGCATATAATCTTAGCCTTTCAGCAAAAAGGGCCCGTGCAGTGAGGGGATACCTGCTTGATAATAATATTTCATTATCCAGGCTGTCATATATAGGATACGGAGAAAGCCGTCCACTTGCCGGTAACGAAACCGCTGAGGGCCGGGCCCTGAACCGCCGCATAGAGATAGTTATTGTTGAGTAGCAGCTAATTTCCATTCTATCCGGAGAGGATATTTTTCAACTTAGCTTATTAATCATTGCCTGACTTAAATTCCAGAGCCTGTCCTGGATACTTTCGTCGTAAGATATTGCTGCTGAAGGAGTAATGTTGTTGTTCATAAAGTACATTCCACTGATGCCGGCAAGTTCTTCGGCATTTGCAAGGTAATAAATGCGTTTTGCACCTTCAATCGGATCATCACCTATTGCTCCCCAGCCTGCTTTTAGTAGCTTGGTATTTATTACTCCGGGATGCATTGAATTTACGGTGATATTGAAATTTTTTAGTTCCCTGCTTAGTTTATTGGTAAAGAGTATATTACATAGCTTGGATAAAGAATAAGCATTATCTCCATTATAGAATTTTTCTCCATTGAGATTATCAAAATCTATGCTTGTGGCATGTATCATTGAGCTTAGATTAATAATCCGGGCAGCATCAGATTTTTTTATTAAATCCATGAGCTTTAGGCTGAGGCCAAAAGGAGCAAGGTAATTAACCATAAATGTTTTTTCCGGCCCCTTATCCGGGATAATCCTCTCTTCTTCGTAAATACCTGCATTATTTACAATTATGTCTATTCTCGGAAATTGCTTATGTATTGCATCAGACATTGCAATTATCTGGTTGTAATAACAAAAATCGGCATTCAGGTAACTTACATTTTTATTCCCGGTTTTATTTATTATTTCCCGGCATATTGCCCTGCCTTTTTCAGGTCTTTTTCCATGCATCAACAAGATCGCACCTTCCTTTGCCAGCATAAAGGCAGTTTCTTTTCCTATACCGTCTGTTGCACCGGTTAATAAGACTATCTTATTATTAAGCATTGTTTGAAGATATTATTCTTATCCCTGTAAATCTAATCAGAATTGATGTAATAATTATACTATTTAAGTTTGAAAAGTATTTGATAACTAATAATTTACTAATTTTAATATGTGGAAACATGAAGAATGAATAAATAGTTCTATGTAGTTGTATAATAAAAAAACGACCTCCGGGGAGGCCGCTTTAAATGTTTTCACAACGGAATAATCCTTATTGTGAATTGCTCAAATTGTAATAACAAAGATATATAAAAGCAGACAAATAAAAAATATTGAGATGAAGAAGATATTAGGATTGGACATTGGTACTACATCTATTGGATGGGCTTATGTATATGAAGCAGAAAATAATAATGAGAAATCCTTGATCAAGAAGTTAGGTGTAAGGATTATTCCAATTTCAACAGATGAGGAAAATGATTTTCAGAAGGGTAAATCAATTACTATAAATGCTGATCGTACTCTTAAAAGAAGTATGAGACGAAACCTGCAACGATATAAACTGAGGAGAAATGCACTCATTACTATTTTGAAGGAGCAAGGCTTAATAGATGCAGATACTGTTCTTGCAGAAAACAATAATAATTCAACCTTTGAAACATACAGATTACGTGCCGAAGCTGCCAAAAAGAGAATAGCAAAAGAAGAGTTTGCCAGGGTTCTACTTATGATAAATAAAAAAAGGGGGTATAAGAGTAGCCGTAAGGCAAAAAACGAGGAAGAGGGAAGCTTAATTAACGGTATGGATGTAGCGAAGCAACTGTACGAAGAAGGATTAACTCCTGGGCAATTAGTATATAATATATTGATGAAAGGAGGGAAGATAATACCTGAATTTTACAAGTCTGACTTGTTAAATGAATTCGATAAAATCTGGAACTTTCAGAAAGGATTTTTCCCAGATTTATTAACCGATGATTTCTATGAACAGTTGAAGAATAAAGGGAAAAGAGCGACTTCACAGTTATTCTTTGCGAAGTACAATGTTTATACTTCTGAAAATAAGGGTAGCCGGGATGAGAAAAGAAAACAAGCATATAAATGGAGGAGTCAGGCTGTTAATACAAGGCTTTCAATCGAGGAGCTTGCTTTTGTTTTAACGGAGATAAACAATAATATAAATAGTTCAAGCGGTTATCTTGGAAAAATTAGTGATTATAGTAAGGAATTGTATTTTAATAAAGAAACGGTTGGACAATATCAGTATAAACAACTTGTAAATAATCCCCATACAAGGCTAAAAGACCAAGTATTTTTTAGGCAGGATTATCTGGATGAATTTGAAAAGATATGGGAGGTGCAATCCAAATATTATCCTGTACTAACAGATGAGCTAAAAACTGAGATCAGGGATGTTATAATATTTTATCAAAGAAGACTTAAGTCACAAAAGCACCTTATTAGCAACTGTGAATTTGAGAGATACCATAAAGTTATTCCTAAATCATCTCCCTTGTTTCAGGAATTTAAGATTTGGCAGGTAATTAATAATATTAAAATGGTCAACTTAGAGGAGATTGGAGATGAGGCCTTGTCGCAAGATCAGAAGAATCTGTTGTTCAGGGAACTACAGTATGTTGCTACAGCAAAAAAAGTTAAAGTCTTAAATATCCTTGGTCTTAACCCCAAGAAGTATGATCTCAATTTTAAGGAATCCATAGAAGGTAACCGGACAAATGCAGCTATTTTTGAGGCTTTTCAGAAGATTCTGGATATTGAAGGCTATCTGATGGATTTTGAGAAAATGAGAGCTGAGGATATTTATGATGAAATTCATTCTGTTTTTTCTGACATCGGAATTGATACAGGTCTATTAAGATTTGATTCTACACTTGTAGGAGAGAATCTTTTCAAACAACCTGCCTATATGTTGTGGCATCTTCTATATTCTTTTGAGGATGATAACGATAAGCTGTATAGTAAGCTTCAAGAAAAGTATGGTTTCAAAATAATTCATGCAAAAATAATTTCTAATATTTCATTACAACAGGATCATGGGAATCTGAGTGCGAGGGCAATTAGAAAGATTTTGCCATTTATGAGAAAAGGGGATCGTTATGATGAAGCATGTGTTAAGGCTGGATATAATCATTCATTTTCAAGAACTAAAGAGGAGCAAAGATCAAGAGAGTTAAAGGATAAGCTTGAAGTATTTCCGAAGAATAGCCTAAGAAACCCTGTCGTAGAAAAGATCCTTAGTCAAATGAGTAATTTGGTTAATGCTATAATTGATGATAATGAGCTGGGAAGACCCGACGAAATACGTATTGAGCTTGCACGTGAGCTAAAGAAGAGTGCAAAAGAACGCGATGAAATGACAAAGGGAATAAGCAGGGCAACAAAAAGACATCAGGAGATAAGGGAATTGTTGCAAACTGAATTTCACATTAATAAAGTCACACGTAATGATATAATTCGCTATAAGCTATATGAGGAGCTGGCTGCCAATGGATATAAGACATTATATATGAATAAATATATACCCCAGGAAAAGTTGTTTTCAAAAGAGTTTGATATTGATCATATTATCCCTCAGTCAAGATTGTTTGATGATTCATTTTCAAATAAAACGCTTGCGAAAAGAGAAATCAATATTGAAAAGGGGAACAAGACCGCATATGATTATCTGGTAGTTAAACTTAGTGAAGAAGATTTTAGTCAATATCTTCTAAGAGTGAAAGATATGTATAAAGATCGTAAGTTAACAAAAGCAAAGTATCAGAAGCTTTTAATGAAGGAATCTGATATTCCTGATGATTTTATTGAAAGAGATCTTCGGAACAGTCAGTATATTTCAAAAATGGCAAGACAGGTGCTAGAGGAAGTAGTCAGGGATGTTACAACTACCACGGGTAGTATAACTGATAGATTGAGAAAAGACTGGCAGCTTATTGATGTAATGAAGGAGCTCAATTTCTCAAAATACAGGGAATTAGGGTTAACAGAAACTATTGAAGGTAAGAATGGAAAGATGGAGGAACGAATTATTGAATGGACGAAGAGGAATGATCACCGTCATCATGCAATGGATGCCCTGACTGTTGCCTTTACAAAACTAAATCATGTGCAATATTTGAATAACCTCAATGCCAGAAGTGATAAAAGTAGTAGCATATATGGCATTGAGCAAAAGGAGTTATACAGGGATAAGAATAATAGAGTTCTTTTTAAACCGCCAATTCCACTGGATGAGTTCCGGTCAGAAGCAAAAAAACATCTAGAGTCTCTGCTGGTTTCATTTAAGGCAAAGAATAAAGTTGTAACCAGAAACCTTAATAAAACCAGGAAATTGGGTAAGGATAACTATAACAAACAAATATCATTGACTCCCCGTGGTCAATTACATAAAGAAACTATTTATGGGAGGATTCGTAAGTATGTAACAAAGGAAGAAAAGGTAGGAGTCAGGTTTAACATAGATACAGTTGAAAAGATTGCAGTAAAAAGGTACAGGAAAGCCATTTTAAAACGTTTAATTGATAATGGATATGATCCGAAAAAAGCCTTTACCGGGAAAAATAATCCGGTAAAGAATCCACTATTTGTTGATGAATTACATACAGAACAGTTGCCTGAGAAGGTTAAGCTGGTTTGGCTTGAGGAGTTATATACTATAAGAAAAAATATTGATCCCAAACTGAAAATTGAAAAAGTAATTGATAAGAAGATTCAAAGAATTCTTAAACAAAGGTTAAAGGAATATGATAATGACCCGAAAAAAGCATTTATTAATCTTGATCGGAACCCTATCTGGTTAAATAAGGACAAGGGGATCTCAATTAAAAGGGTTACGATCTCGGGGGTAAGCAATGCAGAACCCTTGCATGAAAAAACCGATCATTTGGGCAAATCTGTTCTTGATAAAAATGGGAATCCAATACCTGTAGATTTTGTGAGTACGGGCAATAATCATCATGTAGCAATATACAGAGATGAAAAAGGGAATCTACATGAAGAGGTCGTTTCATTTTATGAAGCCGTTCATAGGGTTAATATGGGTGTTCCGATAATAAATAAGGAGCATTTTAAGGGTTGGCAGTTTCTATTCTCAATTAAGCAAAACGAGTATTTTGTTTTTCCATCTGATGGATTTGATCCTTCTGAGGTTGATTTGCTTAATCCTGATAATTTTTCTTTAATTAGTCCTAATCTTTTTAGAGTGCAAAAGATTGCAACATTAAATTATTTCTTTCGCCACCACCTTGAGACTCAACTCATTAATAGAAATGAAACAAAAGAGGTTACATATTATAATATTAGGAGTCTTCTTAGGTTAGAGGGACTTATAAAGGTTAGATTAAATCATCTTGGGAATATTGTTGAAGTAGGGGAATAAGTTTAATAGAAATGATAAAACGAACACTTTTTTTTGAGAATCCCTGCTATCTAAGAAAGAAACAGGAACAACTTATTATTGAATTTCCTGAGGGTGAAAAAGAAGACAGGTCTGTACCAATTGAAGATATTGGCGTTGTTGTATTGGATAATTCAAGAATAACAATTACTCAAGGATTATTGGCGACACTATCGGAGAATAATGCGGCAATAATAAATTGTGATTCCAGGCATATGCCTTTTTCCTTAATGTTACCAACAGCAGTGCACAATGCATATACAGAGAAGCTTCGATTTCAGCTTGAAGCATCATTGCCGCTTAAGAAGAATTTGTGGCAACAGACAGTTGTGGCCAAAATCAATAACCAGGCTGCATTGCTCGATAAATATGATATTGATTCAAAAAGGCTTAAGTATTTGGCAGGTATTGTAAAAAGTGATGATGTTGAAAATTGTGAAGGAAGGGCTGCTTCTTATTATTGGAAAGTATTGTTTTCTGAAGCTGAGGGTTTTAAGAGGCAGAGGTATGGAGGACCTCCAAATAACTTGCTAAATTATGGTTATGCTGTCTTAAGGGCAGTAGTTGCAAGATCTCTTGTGGCAAGTGGTCTTTTATCAGCAATGGGAATTCATCACAGAAATAAATATAACCCTTATTGTCTTGCTGACGATATAATGGAACCATACAGACCTTTTGTTGATGACATTATTGTGCAGATAGCTGCAAGTTATGTGGATATTAATGAGCTTACAGGGGATATTAAGAAGATGTTATTACAAATACCTGTTCTTGATATATTAATAGAAGGGCAAAGAAGCCCTCTTATGGTTGGTATGCAGAGGACAACAGCTTCATTAATGCAGTGTTTTGAGGGAGGATCAAGAAAATTGATTTATCCTGAGTTAGAATGACAAAGATACCAAGACTAAATCAATACCGTATTGTGTGGGTTCTCGTATCATTTGATCTTCCGACAGATACTAAAAAAGACAGGAAGAATTATGCCTTATTCAGGAAAAGATTAGTTAAGGATGGATTTACTATGTTACAATATTCAATTTATATCCGTCATTCCAGTAGCAGGGAAAATGCAGATGTACATCAAAAAAGGGTTAAATCTATTCTTCCACCAAAAGGAGAAGTAATTATGTTCAGCCTTACGGATAAACAATTTGAAATGATGGAATTTTTCAGAGGACCAAAAGAATCATATCGTCCGGATACTCCTCAGCAACTTGAACTATTTTGAGAATAAAAAAGCCCCAGAAAAATATTCCGGGGCCTTAAACACAGCATTGATTTTTTGATCCTGTTTTCCTGTCTAAGACACTCTAAATCACCTAATTCCGGTCCAGATACTGTGTCAAAGATCGTTAATCTACAATTTGAAAGCAATTCACAACACTGACGAAGATCTATTATCCGAGCTTAAACTGTGTCAAAGATCGTTAATCTACAATTTGAAAGCAATTCACAACAAACCGGGATATTAATTGCGTAATCCTCACACTGTGTCAAAGATCGTTAATCTACAATTTGAAAGCAATTCACAACGTCAAGGTCTGTGTTTATCTGCATTGAGGCACTGTGTCAAAGATCGTTAATCTACAATTTGAAAGCAATTCACAACGCAGGATTAATCATCTTTTTAATACCTGTGACTGTGTCAAAGATCGTTAATCTACAATTTGAAAGCAATTCACAACCATCAGCCAGGGAAATTATGAATAACAACCACTGTGTCAAAGATCGTTAATCTACAATTTGAAAGCAATTCACAACGGAGAAAAAAATACAGAAAGAGTTCATTTAACTGTGTCAAAGATCGTTAATCTACAATTTGAAAGCAATTCACAACGCCAAAAACTCATTCATCATGCCTATCTCTCACTGTGTCAAAGATCGTTAATCTACAATTTGAAAGCAATTCACAACAACCCCGTAACGATAGGAAAATTATTGGAAACTGTGTCAAAGATCGTTAATCTACAATTTGAAAGCAATTCACAACTCCAAATCGTTATACAGAGTCCTAAATAACTGTGTCAAAGATCGTTAATCTACAATTTGAAAGCAATTCACAACGTATTGCAAGCTTTTGGTTTTTAGGGCTTAACTGTGTCAAAGATCGTTAATCTACAATTTGAAAGCAATTCACAACTAACCGGCAAAAATGTAGAGATTGTTATAAACTGTGTCAAAGATCGTTAATCTACAATTTGAAAGCAATTCACAACTGACGTTGTTCAGGCTGGTATTGCGAAAACTACTGTGTCAAAGATCGTTAATCTACAATTTGAAAGCAATTCACAACTCAATCCATGAATTAGCAATAAGGGAAAAGACTGTGTCAAAGATCGTTAATCTACAATTTGAAAGCAATTCACAACACAGAGCCGGAAAGGATAACAGATCGCACCACTGTGTCAAAGATCGTTAATCTACAATTTGAAAGCAATTCACAACGACCAGCTTCGGGGACTACGCCATAATTCAACTGTGTCAAAGATCGTTAATCTACAATTTGAAAGCAATTCACAACTGAGCTGTTATTTGATGAAGATATAGAGGAACTGTGTCAAAGATCGTTAATCTACAATTTGAAAGCAATTCACAACTTATCGACCCCTCGTACTCAACAGATGCCACTGTGTCAAAGATCGTTAATCTACAATTTGAAAGCAATTCACAACAATAGATAGAAGAGAAATAGAAGAAAGCAACTGTGTCAAAGATCGTTAATCTACAATTTGAAAGCAATTCACAACAAGACAAGCACAGATAATTACGGTCTTCGGGCACTGTGTCAAAGATCGTTAATCTACAATTTGAAAGCAATTCACAACATTTATTTTGACTGACTTTTTTTTGAGTCTACTGTGTCAAAGATCGTTAATCTACAATTTGAAAGCAATTCACAACACCAGCCATAGCTTTGACAGGACAATAAACACTGTGTCAAAGATCGTTAATCTACAATTTGAAAGCAATTCACAACAATCAATTTATTATAACTGATGATTTTAGGACTGTGTCAAAGATCGTTAATCTACAATTTGAAAGCAATTCACAACGCCTTCATTTTCATCTGCGTTTGTTGCTATACTGTGTCAAAGATCGTTAATCTACAATTTGAAAGCAATTCACAACAAGTAAAAGCAATGAAATAAATATCCTGAAAACTGTGTCAAAGATCGTTAATCTACAATTTGAAAGCAATTCACAACGTCTGGTTGTTTATATTCTATTTTCTTCCCTACTGTGTCAAAGATCGTTAATCTACAATTTGAAAGCAATTCACAACGATAAGTGAAACAGGAAACAATAAATTGGACTGTGTCAAAGATCGTTAATCTACAATTTGAAAGCAATTCACAACCTTGATGATTTGTTCCTTTCTTTTTATATACTGTGTCAAAGATCGTTAATCTACAATTTGAAAGCAATTCACAACTTAACCGTAAACACAAAAAAAAATAAAGAACTGTGTCAAAGATCGTTAATCTACAATTTGAAAGCAATTCACAACTTTAATTATTTGTTCCTTTCTTTTTATATCACTGTGTCAAAGATCGTTAATCTACAATTTGAAAGCAATTCACAACTCCTGCTATTCTCTTTGCAACAATTGATTCACTGTGTCAAAGATCGTTAATCTACAATTTGAAAGCAATTCACAACTTTGTCCGTAGCATCTCCATTAGCATATTACTGTGTCAAAGATCGTTAATCTACAATTTGAAAGCAATTCACAACTGTCAGAGAATACTTGCGCTTCTTTCGGGTACTGTGTCAAAGATCGTTAATCTACAATTTGAAAGCAATTCACAACCATTTGATAAAATGTATCTTGAGGCCGAAAACTGTGTCAAAGATCGTTAATCTACAATTTGAAAGCAATTCACAACGGTCATTCTCTGTCATATCTCCTGCCTGGAAACTGTGTCAAAGATCGTTAATCTACAATTTGAAAGCAATTCACAACGCATTGGCAGATATATATTTGCCATATCTAACTGTGTCAAAGATCGTTAATCTACAATTTGAAAGCAATTCACAACGCAGAGGCTAAGTTTAAAGACTACCAGGTTACTGTGTCAAAGATCGTTAATCTACAATTTGAAAGCAATTCACAACGTTATTCGGTATTTTCCTAGTGTTACAAAGACTGTGTCAAAGATCGTTAATCTACAATTTGAAAGCAATTCACAACAGTTTCTTCTAGTTCTTTCATAGTCTTTTACTGTGTCAAAGATCGTTAATCTACAATTTGAAAGCAATTCACAACACTGTACTATTCGCCCCAGCGTAATATAGACTGTGTCAAAGATCGTTAATCTACAATTTGAAAGCAATTCACAACATTGTAGCTATTGCGTTGTCTAGTGTGTAACTGTGTCAAAGATCGTTAATCTACAATTTGAAAGCAATTGTTCAGTCGAGGTTAACGTAAAAGGTATTTCTTCCTGTTCTTACCTCAAGAACATTCCTGCCGCGGATAGTGCGTTTTGAGACATATGTAATATCACTGAGTTTTACTTCAACCAGGCCGCTTTGGTTTTCAAGGGCATTGATTAGTTTTTCTGCATCGCTCTTTTGAAGATAATAGTCCTTCATAAGCGTTGCCACTTCAGGGTCTGTTCCCTCTGGAATAATTACTTCAGTTGTTTTACATGAAAATAATATTGCCAGGGATAAGAATACTATCACAGATAATTTTTTCATAAGCTTTTTTTTTTAATAATGTCTTAGATTAAGATTTTAAACTTTCCAGGTAAATGTAGCAAGAATAATACCGGAATATGACTAAGATGATCTTCAGGTTCATTTTATTATTGCTTTATCCTGTTAAGAGGCAATGCCCGGTTTATGTCAAAATTAATTCTTTTTTGTGATTTTTTGAATAACCGCCCATTTGGCTGCTGCAATGGTTTCCCTGTTTACCTTTTCTGTTATACGTCCTTTGGCAAGGTCTTTAACTGCCAGCAGGCCTCTTAGCAGGAGCAATTGCGTAATTAAATTGTTTACAAGTGTTTCCCTGCTGTATCCTTCAGCATAATAAAGATCATCAGTAAGCTGCAATAATTCTTTCCCGAATTCAATCGTATTTGGAAGTGACATTATTTGCTCATATGTCTCGCTGTATGAGGATAGTTCAATATTCAGATGCGGTGTGACCAGCAGTGGAGAGAACTTTTTATCAGGATCAACAGGATTGAATCCACGCAGATTTGAAAGGTCAACGGCGGCACCGGGATTATCCAGCCTGACAAATTCAGCCTTACGCATTTCTTCCATCTGGTATAAGTAGAAATTATACCTGAACACCTCGTTGCTGGTTGTGTTTTCAGGAAGTATCCTGCCATAAGCCTTATTGATGGCCTGGCGTACTACCTGTTTTTTCTCCGGTATTTCGGGCTTTTGAAGCCTTACTTCCCTGATGAGCCTTACAAGGTCTTTTGCAGCCTTACGCGGGCCGCTTATCTCTTTGCCCGTTTTCCCAAGATCGGTTGACAGTATTCCTAACTGAATATTTCTGCCTTTTCCTTTTCCTGTCTTTCCTCCTTTTAAAATATGGATAAGGCTTTTCTTGATTTCAGCTTCTCCTTCTTCTGCAATAAAGGGATTACCTGCCGGAGTGGAGGCGAGGGCACCGAATACCGATGAAAAGAATGAACGGTCCAGTTCAAACTTAACAGTGGCAGGCCTGGCTGTAGCAGCTTCTTCTCCTGCAGTAATTTCGTTTGCAGCAGCTTCATTTACAATAACTCCCTGTACGGAAAAGCGGTTTTTTATTATGTCAAAGCTGATGGACCTGACATTGACCTTCTTTCCTTTATGTATCCCTGTTTTATTATTGAATATTTGATTAACAAGCCTGTCGGGGTCAATCTTGTCTATCATCTTATAGGATGAACCCAGGTAGTCGGTACCGCTTTCAGGATCTTTGATCCAGTCAAGAATGTCGTCGAGGTAATTGCCATGCTGTGATATAAGTTCAACAATATTTTTGTCGGCTGTGTATCTTAACAGTGTCCTTAGGAAATTGGGTCCGTCCTGGCTGGTTGCCTTTTCTTTCCTCTCTCCATGTGATTCGCGGTAAAGAATGAAGTTTTCAGGATTGGCATACCTTCTTATCCCTGCCTCATCGCGAGAGAAATTACTGGCCGTTAGCATAATGTCTATCTTAAAAGGCATGCTTATATCGCAGAAGCCCGAGATGGTACTCCTGGAGTTAAGGTCATCAACATTACTGTCTGCAGAGCTTTCAAAAAGAGTGGAATACTGTTTGATATAATCGGGGTCGAAATCAGTTACCCTGCTGAAATCCCCTAATTCTGTTCCTATGCCGTAAAGGTTTCCCTTCCTGTCGGGAAAAACATGGAACATATCACCGGCACGGTCATTTTCATTTACCCTTAAAGCCATAAGCTTTACTTTTGCGTCACTAAATAATATATCCTCCAGCTCAATAAGTATCTCTTTCATTATTAAAAGCTCGTTGGGCTCATCCAGTATGTGGTCATCAGGAAGGAAGTTTAGCCTGGAATGAATGTACTTCAGAAGGCTTGATTTGCCAAAATGTGCAATTACCTGGTGTATGTCCCAGTCAGCTATGGACGGTATATTCTTATAAATCTGGGGAAGCAGGTTCTCATATACTTTTGTGAATGCCTGGCTCCTGATAAATCACTCCAGGTTGGGACAGCTGCCAACATTGTCGAAGAATTCTATGACGGCATTCTTAGATGTTGAGATTGTATTGATATTAACCCCGGAGCATGCAGGAGCGGGCAGGTAAATGCTTTTAATATCCCTGATAAGCAGGCTGTTCAGGCTGGTTTTTTCCTTATCAAGCAGTGAGCCGAAATCCTCAATTATATCATGGATATTATTTTCAGGTATTTTATCCTGCAGAAAGTCTGTCCATTTATCCAGGAACATTTGAATGGCTTTAGCTATTTCCTGTCTGAAGAGATCGTAACCTTCAGGACTTCCATCCAGGTATCCTCCGAGCGAAAAGCGTACAAATCCTGCCTGGTAGGGTAGCACAGCCAGTCCCCGTTTCTTTGCAAGCATCAGGCAGAAGGGCTCAAGCCTGATATGCAGATCAGGGTCAATAAGTTGTATATTGAACAGGTAGGAACCGTCTGATTCAAGAATCCTGAAGTGCTGGCTGTAATCTGTTTCTGTAATTAGCTTTCCAGCTTCTTTCATGGCTATATTTAGCCTTTTATTCGATTCATAGCGGAATTCCCTGTT
>JAOZPG010000038.1 GCA_029932855.1 Bacteroidales bacterium
ATCCTGTGCCCCTGCCCAGGCGTGACCATAAATAATCCAGATTGTCGTCAACCCTTATTATCAAGGCATCAGCATTAACCCCTTCTCCCTCAATAAAATCACTACCAGTAAAATTAATCCTTCCTCTTAAATCCCCCGTAACAAAATAGCCTCCTGCAGTACAGATAGCAATATTTTTCAAATTAGAATACTTGTCAGATGTATTATATATCGTTATGTCTTTAAATATACTGTCGTAAGAGAAAGTAGCTACAAAAAGATCCTTAACTCCAACAACAGGTATGCTAACATTTGTTACGCCATTATAATAAGTTATTTGTTCTTTAAACCAACCTATCAATGCAATTTCTTCTTTAACCTCATCTATGGCAACTCCTTGTATCCGCTGGGCATTGATACCCCAAAATATCCGTTTCATATAACTCAAATCCCCATTTGTAGAATATTTGGCAATGAATGAGTCAAACGTTCCAGTATTCTCTAATGAATCTGTTGTTGTAAAATAAATCGCTTCATCTCTAAATCCCCCTACAACATAAAGCGAATCATGCTGATCAACCGCGATACCAGTTACTTCATCATTGCCATTCCCTGCAAGCTGACGTGACCAGCGATAAACACCTTCTGATGAAAAACTGCAGATAAATACATCATTATTACCTTTTATGCTATATATGTCAGTCCCAATAGTAAAACTGGTGGCATCTTTGACTATCCCAACAATATATACATTGTGTGAGGCATCTGTTTCTATGTCAACTGTTACAACATTACCATCACTGGAAATGGATTCTCCCCATTGCCAGTTCTGGGCATTTAAAGAAAGTTGTATTAATGCAGATAATAGAAAGAGGAGAACTGCTTTATAATATGTCTTTTTCATCTGTTCCGGGTATTAGGTAAGTTGCGGTATATTGCCTGTTATAATTTACATAAAAAACTGGAATATCACCACAATATTTTGGTGAAAAGGGAAAAGGTGTATATAAGAAAGGCAAAAGCAAATGTAAATCAAAAGTCTCTTTTCTTTATTATATACCAGCTTGCGGTAATAAACAGGCTGATATAAGCTACTGCAAGGATCAGTGACAGGTAAGTGGGGATTGATTCGGGAAACAGGTTTATTCCCTGAAGTTCAAGGGGACTTTTGCCATTTATGCTTATCATTGAATCATCCGATCCTATTGCAAAGAACTCTGGAAGAGGAGTAAGGCCTGATATAAGCTTAACAGGAAGATAAGGCCTTATAGCTTTAGGCAGGAAAAGCCTGAATAAGGGCTCTATCATTATGAAATACAGGAGGTACATCATTATGGACAGGGCATTGTTTTTGAAAATATTTGCAAAAAACAGAGCAAGGCTCATATAGGCTATTGCCTGGACAAAGTATATCAACAGGATATGACTGTTCTCAAAGAAGCTTATCAGGCTCAGCTTATCTGTAAATATGAAACCGCTAATACTACCGGCAAGAAAGATAAGTGTCATTCCCCATGCAGAGATCAGTAATATAAGCATGAGCTTCCCCATGAGGAACTCATTCCTGCTAATGCCGTTTGAGATCATAAGGCGCGATGTTCTGAAACTGAACTCATTACCTGTAAGTACTATAATGATTATACCAAGGAAGAGGAGGTTGAACCAGCTTGCATACCATGAGAATAAAGGCCATACATTGGGAAACATAAACATATTGCTGACCTTGAAGCCGGGAATGCTGATATCAATTTTTGTACTAAAATAAACCAGCAGCATAAAAAGCAGGGCATGCAGTATAATGATAAGCTTAAATGTTGAATTATTCAGGGTTTTAATAAATTCAATATTCAGAAGTTTCTTCATTGTCTTCAATAATTAAGGCAGACAGTAATTATTTTATAATTTCCAGGAACTGTGACTCCAGGCTCTGTTTTATTATTTCAATTTTATCAAGCACAAAGCCATTTTTAAAAGCGAACTCATTCAGTTCACCGGGAGTTTTCCCTTCAGCAAGACTAAGTAGTATTTCATTCCCGTTCATCTCAATGTTTTTTTGCCACCCTCCTCTTACGAGTGCTTCATGGAGTTCTTTGGCTTTTGAGCTGGTAATTTTTACCATCTCGTCATTTTTTAATAATTCATGAACCTTTCCTGATCTCAAAACTTTCCCTTTCTTGAGTATTGCAACGTGGGAGCATACTTTTTCAACCTCATCAAGTATATGAGATGCCAGTATAATTGTTTTTCCGGCTTCTGCTTCTTTTATAATAAGTTTTCTTACTTCTGCAATACCTTCAGGATCAAGTCCGTTTGTAGGTTCGTCAAGAACCATCACTTCGGGATTTCCCAGCATAGCTGCAGCAATACCCAGCCTTTGCTTCATCCCAAGTGAAAGTGTGATATGTTGTGAATGTTTTCGTGCAAGCAGATTTGTAAGTCCCAGCACCCTATCTATTTCGTTTGAGGGAAGCTCTTTTATTTCAGTAATTATTTTAAGATTCTTGTAAAGGCTTAGGTAAGGGTAAAATGAGGGAGTTTCAATAAGAGATCCTATATTTTTGTAGGTCCTGTGATCAGGGTCCTTTCCAAACCATTTAAAATTGCCACTATCTGCATGGATTATTCCCATAATTATTGAAAGGGTAGTGGTTTTGCCACTACCATTTGGTCCGAGTATACCATAAACCGTGCCTTTTTCAATTTTAAAAGAAAGGTTTTTTATAGCATATAGTGTGCCATATCTTTTAGTAAGTCCGGAAATATTTAATACTTCATTCACAGCTGATTATTTGGATAATTATTAATTATAAGACGATATAAAGAAGGATATGTTGCAAAAGGGAGCTTATTAATAAACTAATTTCCCATATCAGACATGAATTTAATGCGCATCAACCTTATATCTTCTTCTGAGTATTCATCTTCTCCCATTTCATCAAAGGCAGCCTGTATTGATTCGTCTTTGGCCTCATCTCTGAAATACTCAAAAACTTCTTCCTGGTGGTCTATATCAAGCACCTCGTTGATATAGTAGTTTATATCTATCTTGGTTCCTGACTGAACAATAGATTCTATCTCAAGCAGGAGCTCGCTCATCTTAAGATTCTTGGAAGAAGCGATATCATCCAGCGGCATTTTCCTGTCTATAGCCTGTATTATATATACCTTGAGCCCGGATTTATTAACCACAGACTTTACCACCATATCCTGTGGCCTTATTATTTCATTTTCCTCAACGTAGGTTTTTATAATATCAATTAATTCCTTACCATACCTTTTTGCTTTACCCACACCAACACCTGAAATGTTTTGCATTTCTTCAAGTGTGACAGGGTATTGAATAGCCATATCCTGGAGTGAGGGATCCTGAAAAATAACAAAAGGAGGCAGGTTTACTCTTTTTGATATGGTTTTCCTCAGATCTTTTAAAATATTGAAAAGCTGTTCATCTACGACACTGGTTTTTCCGCCTCCTCCCTGGTCAGCATCATCTGCCCCGGAATAATCATGATCCTCAGTGAGCATTATGGAAAAAGGGTGGTTTATGAAATCTTTGCCGGCCTGTGTAAATTTCAGCAGTCCGTATGTTTCAATATCTTTTTCAATGAGTTTTTTGATCAGTGCCTGACGTATTACCGCACCCCAGAACCTGGCATCTTTTTCTTTACCCCAGCCAAAGATATCCAGTTTATGATGCTTATAAGCCTTAATATCCGAACTGCTCTGTCCTGCAAGAATATTTGCTATATGGTTTGCTTTGAACTTTTCTTTAACCTCCTTTATGGTCTTTAAGACTTTAACAACGTAATCCTGTCCCTCGAAACTGGTTTTTGGATGCAGGCAGTTATCACAATTCTCACAATTCTCGGCTTCGTATACTTCCCCAAAGTAGTGAAGCAGGAGTTTCCTTCTGCACACAGACGATTCAGCATATGAAACGGTTTCAAGAAGTAGCTGCCTTCCAATCTCCTGTTCTGCGATTGGCTTCTTCTCCATAAATTTTTCAAGCTTCTGAATATCTTTATAGCTGTAAAAGCTTATACATTTTCCTTCACCACCATCTCTGCCGGCGCGACCGGTTTCCTGGTAGTATCCTTCCAGGCTTTTAGGGACATCATAATGTATAACAAAACGAACATCCGGTTTGTCAATACCCATACCAAATGCAATGGTGGCCACAATAACATCAACATCTTCCATCAGGAACTTATCCTGGTTATCTGTTCTTGTAGCCGAGTCCATGCCGGCATGATAAGCTAATGCCTTTATGCCGTTAATTATAAGTGTTTCAGCCAGTTCTTCCACTTTCTTTCTACTAAGGCAATACACTATGCCCGACTTGCCGGGATTATCTTTAATGAACTTGATTATTTCTTTTGTTGCATTGGTCTTGGGACGGACCTCATAATAAAGATTTTCCCGGTTAAATGAAGATTTGAAGACATTTGCATTGAGCATGTCGAGATTCTTCTGTATGTCATGTTGTACCTTGGGAGTGGCTGTGGCGGTAAGAGCTATTAAAGGAGCAGAGCCGATTGTATTAATAATGGGTCTGATACGTCTGTATTCAGGCCTGAAATCATGTCCCCATTCCGATATGCAGTGAGCCTCATCTACAGCATAGAAAGAAATGTTTACCTTTTTAAGGAAATCAATATTGTCGGCTTTTGTTAAGGACTCAGGGGCAACATATAGAAGCTTGGTTTTCTGCGACAAAACATCACTTTTTACTTTTTGAATGGCAGCCTTGGAAAGTGATGAGTTCAGAAAATGAGCAACTCCGTCATCCATACTAAAATTCCTCATTGCATCCACCTGGTTTTTCATCAGGGCGATAAGGGGAGAAATCACAATGGCTGTTCCTCCCAGTATCAGGCCCGGCAACTGATAGCATAGAGACTTGCCGCCTCCGGTAGGCATTAACACAAAGGTATCATTCCCGGCAAGAACATTCCTTATGATTGGTTCCTGGTTACCCTTGAAATTGGAAAATCCAAAATATTTTTTCAGGTATTCTGATAGAGATATATCTACTCCCACTGTCATGTTGTATTATTCAATCAGGACTTTGCAAGATTGTTTATACAAACACTTTCCTGTTTGTTTATCTTTGGCCCTTAATACTATTAAATGTATTCTTTAGTTATAAATATACATAATATTTTAGTTAATACTAATAAGTAATTTATAAGTTTTTTTGACAATAGCTTTATTTTTATTTGAAAACAAACAAAAACGTAGTTCACACTAGCCAGGTTTTTATTTCTTTGTATTTTTGATGCTAACAAAACTTGTTATAGAAATCCTTTATCTGTTATGTCCGGGAAAGACCCAAATGAACTTTCATTTCTTGAACATCTTGAAGAGTTAAGATGGCATCTGGTAAGATCTGTTGTTGCTATAGTTCTTATAGCTATTGTTGCCTTTATTTTCAAGGATATTATCTTTGATGCTATTATCCTTGGTCCTAAATCATCAGACTTTATTACAAATGAAGCATTTTGCAAGCTGGGGGAACTGGTAAATATTGATAAGCTATGCATTAACTCAAAACCATTCCAGGTTATAAATATCAATATGGCCGGTCAGTTTATGACCCATATTATGGTATCCATACTTGCCGGTTTCATCCTGGCATTTCCTTATGTGTTTTATGAGTTTTGGAGATTCCTGCAACCTGCACTTTACCACAAGGAGAAAACGGTTGCCAGTGGTGCTGTATTTTACAGTTCTGCATTGTTTATGCTTGGAGTACTTTTTGGTTATTTTCTTATTTGTCCCCTGTCTGTTCATTTTCTGGGTTCATATACGGTAAGTGCGGATGTACTTAACCAGATCAACCTGAAATCATATATTCAAACTGTTGCTTCCGTTTCACTGGCAGCAGGTATTATTTTTGAGTTGCCGGTGCTGGTATATTTCCTCTCAAAAATAGGACTTGTTACACCGGAGTTCCTGAAGAAATACAGGAAACATTCCCTGGTTGTGATCCTTACTCTTTCGGCTATCATTACGCCTCCGGATATTTTTAGCCAGATAATGGTTTGTTTGCCGCTTCTTGCCCTGTATGAAATAGGTATAGGGATATCAAGGAGAATTGTAAGGAAGCAGGAAGCAGAACTTGCAGAATAAATAAACAGATATTATGAGCACAAAACTTCGTACAGAATCACTGGTAAAGAAATACAGGAACAAGGTGGTCGTAAAAGGTGTATCCTTTGAAGTTGAACAGGGAGAAATAGTTGGTCTCTTAGGTCCGAATGGTGCAGGTAAAACAACTTCATTTTATATGATAGTGGGACTTATTGCGCCGAATGAAGGTAAGATATACCTGGATGAAGAAGATATAACAGCTATGCCGGTCTATAAAAGGGCCCGAAAAGGGATTGGCTATCTGGCACAGGAGGCCTCCGTATTCAGGAAGCTTAGTGTTGAGGATAATTTAAGGGCAGTACTGGAAATGGCGGATATATCTAAAGAGGAGCAGAATGAAAGAACAGAAACCCTGCTGCTTGAGTTCGGTTTGAATAAAATAAGAAAAAGCCTGGGTGTACAGCTGTCAGGGGGAGAGAGAAGGCGTACCGAGATAGCAAGAGCCCTGGCCCTGAATCCAAGGTTTATACTGCTTGATGAACCTTTTGCAGGCGTTGATCCTATTGCAGTGGAGGATATACAGGAGATAGTGTCCAGGCTTAAGGAAAAGAATATAGGAATACTGATCACAGATCATAATGTACACGAAACCCTGTCCATTACCGACAGGGCTTATCTTCTTTTTGAAGGAGAGATAATGAAATATGGTACTGCCGAAGATTTGGCTAACGATGAAGAGGTAAGAAGGGTTTACCTGGGTAAGAAATTCGAACTAAGAAGATAAATATATATTTTTGCCTGCTGCCTGTCATCTGCAGTTCAGCTTATAGGCAAGCACCCTGTTATCCATAAAAGTGGGGACATAAAGCACCTTAGTTTCTTTCTCAAACCAAATATCTGCAGCATTAATGTTTTCCTTAGAAGTATCAAGCAATAGTATCTTTTCGCTTTCCGGTCCGGCAATATAAACATGTCCCACCCAGTCGCTATAGATATAACGTCCGTCACCATAGGCTTCCAACCCATCAACGGGACCGGTATTTTCAATGTAAACATCAATCTTTTTACTGTCAATATTTATTTTAAGGATATTATTCTCAGTCCCTGCCATTAAAAAACCGTCATCAACATAGAGTCCGTTTACTGATCTGAGTTGTTCACTTTTTAACCAGCTTTCAAGTTTGCCTTCTTTGAATAAATAGATCTCATTATTAGTCATATCTGATATAAAAACCTCAGCTTTAGCACTTACATCTATATCATTAAGGAAAATAGCATTTTCAATGGGATAGCTGTTAAGAACAGTCCCATTGTTCAGGTCAATCTCCACCAGCCGGTCAATATCACTAACATAAATCCTGTCATTATAAGTTCCCATACCTTTGGGAGCATTAAGACCTGTTATCCATTTTTCTTCAATGATTTTACCTTCTTTCGACAATTTACTTATATAGCCCTTATTATTTTTTTCACTTGGTTTACCGTTAATATTGGACACAAACACATAGTCGTCAGATTCAAGAACAGACTCCGGGATTTTTAGGCCATTTCTTGTTTCCCATAAAAACATAATATTGTCATGCAAAAATGTTAGCTGGAATTCTTCCTTTTCATCAAAAAGCTTTTTATTCTCTTCTGTTTGTTTATTTTGATTACATGAAACAAGAAAACTAATTGCCACTAATGTTAATATCGCCCGCAACAGTCTGGGGATTAGGTTTATACTGCTTAGTTTTTTCATTATAGATTGTTTATAACGGAAGGGGAATAAAATAAATATATCAATTTATTTAAAAATAGGGAATAAGAAGATTAGAAGCAAATTCAAAAATTTAAATATCTTTGCAGCAATTTTGCGGATGTGGCGGAATTGGTAGACGCGCTAGACTTAGGATCTAGTGCCTTCGGGCGTGGGGGTTCGAGTCCCTTCATC
>JAOZPG010000003.1 GCA_029932855.1 Bacteroidales bacterium
AGACTGTAACTCTGCTGGCGTACGCCTTCGTAGGTTCGAATCCTGCTCTCCCCACCAATAGGAGATTTGCGGGAGTAGCTCAGTTGGTAGAGCATCAGCCTTCCAAGCTGAGGGTCGCGGATTCGAATTCCGTCTCCCGCTCAATCAAGCCGATGTAGCTCAGTGGTAGAGCGCATCCTTGGTAAGGATGAGGTCACGGGTTCAACTCCCGTCATTGGCTCAAGGATGTTTAAAGAACATTGCTTAAATAGATATAGGAAAAATAGGTTTACTTTAAATAAGAGAAACAAAATAAATAAAGAATCTGTTAATTAATAATTATTGAATTATGGCTAAAGAAAAATTTGATAGGTCAAAACCGCATGTTAACATTGGTACGATCGGTCACGTTGATCATGGTAAGACAACCCTGACTGCTGCTATTACTATGGTACTTGCCAAGCAAGGACTGGCAACTGTTAAGGATTTTGATTCCATTGATAATGCTCCTGAAGAAAAAGAAAGGGGTATTACTATTAATACTGCACACGTAGAATACGAAACAGCAAACAGGCATTACGCACACGTTGACTGTCCTGGTCACGCTGACTATGTTAAGAACATGGTTACAGGTGCTGCACAGATGGACGGCGCTATTGTGGTTGTTGCTGCAACTGATGGTCCTATGCCTCAGACTCGTGAGCATATCCTCCTGGCACGCCAGGTGAATGTGCCTAAGATCGTTGTTTTTATGAACAAGGTTGATATGGTTGATGACGAAGAGCTTTTAGAACTTGTTGAAATGGAGATCAGGGAACTTCTTGACTTCTACGAGTTTGACGGTGATAACACTCCTGTTATTCAGGGTTCTGCACTTGGTGCAATGAATGGTGAAGAAAAATGGGAGAAAAAGGTTATAGAGCTTATGGAAGCTGTTGATTCATATATTCCTATTCCTCCAAGGGATATTGAAAAACCTTTCCTTCTTCCTGTTGAAGATGTGTTCTCAATTACAGGTCGTGGTACAGTAGCTACAGGTAGAATTGAAACTGGTATTGTTAATACAGGTGATGAGCTTGAACTCATTGGTCTGGGTGCCAACAAGAGAAAAACTGTTTGCACAGGTGTTGAGATGTTCCGTAAGATACTCGATAGGGGTGAGGCCGGTGATAATGTTGGTCTTCTGCTTAGGGGTGTTGACAAAAATGAAATTAAAAGAGGTATGGTTCTTGCTCCACAGGGTTCCATCACTCCTCACACCAAGTTTAAGGCTGAGGTTTATGTACTTAAGAAAGAAGAAGGTGGTCGCCACACTCCTTTCCATAATAATTACCGCCCTCAGTTTTATGTTCGTACTCTTGATGTTACAGGTGAGGTTCAGCTTCCTGAAGGAACTGAAATGGTAATGCCCGGTGATAACGTAACAATCACTGTAGAGCTTATCTATCCTGTGGCTATTAATAAGGGATTACGTTTTGCTATTCGTGAAGGTGGCAGGACAGTAGGAGCCGGACAGGTAATTGATCTGATAGATTAATTATTAGAGAGATGAAATGAAAGGATATGGGTTGATTATTTTGTGATTAACCCTGCCTTGTTTCTTTATAGATTCTTTTGAGAGACACGGGTGTAGCTCAGTTGGTAGAGCACTGGTCTCCAAAACCAGGTGTCGGGCGTTCGAGTCGCTCCTCCCGTGCAAAATTGCTGATAATGAAGATAAAGACTTATTTTAAGGAATCCTATAACGAGCTTGTTCATAAAGTAACCTGGCCTACCTGGCCGGAGCTGCAGAACAGTGCAATAGTTGTGATGATCGCATCTTTAATATTTGCTATTATCATTTTTGCCATGGATTTCTCGTTTGAGAGGATCATGAAATTTATTTACGGATTGTTTTATTAAAAAAGGGTAGATGAGCGAAAATTCCTTTAAATGGTATGTCCTTAAATCTATAGGCGGAAAAGAGAAAAGGGTTAAGGAATATATCGAGAGTGAAATATCCAGGCTTAACCTGCAGGATTATATTAAGCAGGTTTTGATCCCTACTGAAAAGGTTTACCAGATACGATCGGGTAAAAAGATCAGTAAGGAGAGGAATTTTTTCCCCGGCTATATTCTTATCGAGGCTATTCTTGTTGGTGAGGTTCCCCTTATCTTAAGGGAGGTTCCGAATGTTATGGGATTTCTCGGTGCAACCAAGGGGGGTGAGCCTGAGCCTTTAAGACAATCTGAGGTAAACAGGATACTTGGGAAGGTTGATGAACTTGCAAGTAGTGAAGAAGAAATCAATATCCCGTTTTTTGTGGGAGAAACAGTTAAGGTTGTTGACGGACCTTTTAACTCTTTCTCCGGAACAATTGAAGAAGTTAATGATGAAAAGAAAAAGCTTAAGGTGATGGTTAAGATATTTGGTCGTAAAACGCCACTTGAATTAAGCTTTATGCAGGTAGAAAAAGAATAAAATAAATTGAATTAAAAAATTACCGGGAGTTGTAATATTCATAATGCTTCCTGAATAATAACCGGTAGTACAATCAAATAAATAGTAGAAACCAAATCAGTTATGGCTAAAGAAGTTGCTGGATTAATTAAGTTGCAGATTCGTGGTGGTGCAGCAAACCCTTCTCCTCCTGTTGGACCCGCTTTAGGAGCAAAAGGAGTGAATATTATGGAGTTCTGTAAGCAGTTTAATGCCAGGACCCAGGAACAGATGGGTAAAGTCATTCCGGTGATTATTACTGTTTATGCAGACAAGTCGTTTGATTTTGTAACAAAGACTCCCCCTGTGGCAGTTCAGTTATTAGAGGCCGCTAAGAAAAAGTCGGGCTCAGCCGAACCAAACAGGGTGAAAGTTGCTTCAGTAAGCTGGGAACAGGTTAAAACAATTGCTGAAGACAAAATGCCCGATCTGAATGCATTTACGGTTGAATCGGCAATGAAAATGGTAGCTGGAACCGCCAGAAGTATGGGAATAACTGTAAAAGGTGAATTCCCTGGTTAAATAACTAAATGCGTTTTATAACGATGACAAAGATTACTAAGAACAGGAAAGCAGCTTTAGAGAAGATAGAAGAAGCTAGGCATTATAAGCTATCTGAAGCATCCGCTTTGGTAAAGGAGGTGAGTAGCACCAAGTTTGATGCATCTGTAGATATAGATGTGCGGTTGGGTGTTGATCCCCGGAAATCAAACCAGATGGTTCGCGGAGTAGTTACTCTTCCTAATGGAACAGGAAAAGAAACCAAGGTATTGGTTATATGTACTCCTGATAAAGAGGAAGAAGCCAAAAATGCAGGTGCTGATTATGTCGGATTGGACGACTATGTTGAAAAGATAAAGAAAGGTTGGACCGATTTTGACGTTATGATCACCATGCCTCCGGTTATGGGTAAAGTAGGTGCACTGGGTAGGATACTGGGTCCAAGGGGACTTATGCCTAATCCAAAAACAGGTACTGTTACCATGGAGATAGCGAAAGCCGTTGCAGAAGTTAAGCAGGGTAAGATTGATTTTAGAGTAGATAAATTTGGTATCATACATTCTGCAATTGGAAAAGTCTCATTCGAGTCTGGGAAGATTGAAGAAAATGTGCGCGAATTTATTTCAGTAATCAATAAACTTAAGCCTACTGCTGCAAAGGGGACCTATATTAAGAGTGTCTTTCTCTCAAGCACTATGAGCCCTGGGATCAGGATTGATACCAAGGCTTTCGATGAATAATTAATCGATCTAATTGGTAGAAAAATGATACGTGAAGAAAAAAATCAAAGTATTGACAGTCTTACCAGAAGTATTAATGAGTCAAATCATTTCTACCTGGCAGATATTTCTAATCTTAATGCCGGTGATACCAGCAAGCTGAGAAGAAAGTGTCATGAGAAGAATGTTAAACTGATGGTTGTTAAGAACACTTTCCTGAAAAAAGCCCTGGAAAAGGCAGAAGGAGATTATGAAGAACTTTACGAAGTTCTGAATTATTCCACTTCTGTGATTTTTTCAGAACTTGGAAATACTCCCGCTAAACTTATTAAGGAGTTTCGTAAGAAAAGTGACCGTCCGATACTGAAAGCTGCATTCGTTGAAGAATCGGTTTATATAGGTGATGAAATGCTGGATACTCTTTCAATGCTTAAGTCTAAGGAAGAGTTGATCGCTGATATAATTGCATTATTGCAATCACCGATGAAAACAGTAATGTCTCAGCTCCAGTCAGGAGGGCAGACCCTTTCAGGTGTTCTTAAAACATTATCAGAAAAAGAAAATTAATTTTTAAAAAACAATCAAAATCATAGGAAAATGGCAGATTTAAAAAAACTTGCAGAAGAATTGGTTAATTTGACTGTAAAAGATGTAAACGAACTGGCTGATATTCTTAAGGATGAGTATGGTATCGAGCCAGCTGCAGCTGCAGTAGCAGTTGCCGCTCCTGCAGCCGATGGCGAAGCAGGTGCAGCTGAAGAGAAATCAGAATTTGATGTAATCCTTAAGGCTCCGGGTGGAGCAAAGTTGCAGATCGTTAAGCTGGTTAAGGAATTAACAGGCTTAGGACTGAAAGAAGCAAAAGGCGTGGTTGATTCCGCACCGGCTCCTATTAAAGAAGGAATTGGTAAAGAAGAAGCAGAATCTCTGAAGACTCAACTTGAAGAAGCTGGAGCTGAAGTTGAGCTTAAGTAACATATCATTTATGAACTCTTTGGGTTTAGAATCTTGTTAACTCAGGATTCTAAACCTTTTTGGCAATATTATACTTTAGGTTTTAAATACTAAGCTTTTCTAATGGCTTCAACAAAACAACTCGAGCGGATAAATTTCGCGACATCACAAAGTCAACTGGAATATCCTGATTTCCTTGAGATACAACTGAAATCGTTTACGGATTTTTTTCAGATTGAGACAACACCTGAAGACAGAAAAGCAGAAGGTTTACACCAGGTCTTCAGCGAGAATTTTCCAATTTCTGATACCAGGAATAACTTTGTGCTTGAATTTATAGATTACTCTCTTGACCCACCTCGTTATACTATTGATGAATGTATAGAGAGAGGCCTTACTTACAGCATTCCGCTGAAGGCAAAACTCAGGCTCTATTGTACAGATCCTGAACATGAAGATTTTGAGACCCAGGTGCAGGAGGTTTACCTTGGTACTGTGCCATATATGACAGAAAGAGGCACCTTTGTGGTAAATGGTGCCGAGCGTGTTGTGGTGTCACAGTTGCACAGGTCTCCCGGCGTATTCTTTGGGCAGAGCCTGCATGCAAATGGTACTAAGCTTTATTCTGCAAGGATAATCCCTTTCAAAGGTTCATGGATTGAATTTGCCACAGACATTAATAATGTGATGTATGCTTATATCGACAGGAAAAAGAAGCTGCCGGTAACCACATTATTGAGGGCAATAGGATTTGAAAGTGATAAAGATATTCTCGAGATATTTAACCTGGCAGAAGAGGTTAAAGTAACAAAAACAGGACTTAAGAAAGTTGTAGGCCGGAAGCTGGCAGCAAGGGTCCTTAAATCATGGCTTGAGGATTTCGTGGATGAAGATACCGGTGAGGTGGTTTCTATAGAAAGGAATGAGGTTATCCTTGACAGGGAGACCTTACTCGAGAGCAGCCATATTGAACAAATAGTTGAATCGGGCTCAAAGACCATACTTTTACACAAGGAAGATCAGAGCATGTCGGATTATGCAATTATATACAATACATTGCATAAAGACCCGTGTAACTCTGAGAAAGAAGCTGTACTTCATATATACAGGCAGCTGAGAAATTCCGAACCGCCCGATGAAGCAACCGCAAGAGACGTAATAGATAAGCTGTTCTTCTCAGTTAAAAGATATAACCTTGGAGATGTTGGGCGTTATCGCCTGAATAAGAAACTTGGCCTTAATACCGATATGGACATTAAGGTGCTTACCAGGGAAGATATAATTGAAATTATTAAGTACCTAATAGAACTCCTGAACTCAAAGGCTGATGTGGATGATATTGACCACCTCAGTAACAGGAGGGTAAGGACAGTTGGAGAGCAGCTGTTTAACCAGTTTGGGGTAGGTCTTGCCCGTATGGCCAGGACTATCAGGGAAAGAATGAACGTGAGGGATAATGAGGTGTTTGCTCCTATAGACCTTATTAACTCTAAAACCCTTTCGTCGGTTATCAATTCATTTTTTGGGACCAACCAGCTGTCACAGTTCATGGACCAGACCAACCCGCTGGCTGAAATGACTCATAAAAGAAGAATGTCGGCACTGGGACCAGGAGGTCTTTCAAGGGAAAGAGCCGGTTTCGAGGTAAGAGACGTTCACTATACACATTATGGAAGGCTTTGTCCTATTGAAACACCTGAAGGTCCGAATATTGGTCTTATCTCATCCTTATGTGTGTTTGCCAAGATCAATGAGCTTGGTTTTATTGAAACTCCATACAGGAAAGTTAAGGAAGGAAAGATAGATCTTGATAATAAAAATATAGTTTTCTTAAGTGCCGAGGAGGAAGAGGAGAAAATAATCGCACAGGCAAATGCTCCTTTCAATGAAAATGACGGAGCCTTTGTAAACGAGAAAGTAAAATCAAGGTACCTTGGAGACTTTCCTCACTCGGAAGCTAAGGATGTTGACCTTATGGACGTTGCTCCTAACCAGATCGCTTCCATTGCTGCTTCACTTATTCCTTTCCTTGAGCATGATGATGCTAACCGTGCCCTCATGGGTTCCAATATGATGAGGCAGGCTGTGCCTCTTTTGAATCCTGAAGCACCTATTGTGGGGACAGGAATTGAAAGGACAATGGTAAAGGATTCCAGGATTTTGCTTGTTGCGGAAGGTGAAGGTGTGGTTGATTATGTTGATGCCAACGAGATTGTGGTTCGTTATTCAAGAACAGATGAAGAGAAATTTATTTCTTTTGATGATGATATCAAGCGATATAAACTTTCGAAATTCAGGAAAACCAACCAGAATACTTCTGTAATTATTAAGCCTGTTGTTGAGAAAGGCGAAAAGGTTGTTAAAGGACAGCCTCTTACAGAGGGCTATGCAACCCAGAACGGAGAGCTTGCTTTGGGCAGGAACCTGAAAGTGGCATTTATGCCATGGAAGGGATATAACTTTGAGGATGCAATTGTAATATCTGAGAAAGTTGTAAGGGAAGATATATTTACATCTATACATATCGATGAGTACCAACTGGAGGTCAGGGATACCAAGCGTGGTCTTGAAGAACTTACATCGGATATACCTAATGTTAGCGAAGAAGCCACAAAGAACCTGGATGAGAACGGACTTATACGTATTGGTGCTCATGTTAAACCCGGTGATATACTGATTGGTAAGATCACACCTAAGGGAGAATCTGATCCCTCACCTGAAGAAAAGCTTCTCAGGGCTATCTTTGGTGATAAGGCCGGTGACGTAAAAGATGCTTCCCTGAAAGCAGGTCCGTCGCTGCATGGTGTGGTAATAAATAAGAAGCTTTTCTCACGTTCAATTAAAGACAGGAGGACTAAGTCATCGGAGAAACCGATAGTTGAAAGGATAGAGGCTGAATTCAGGAAAGTGGTTGAAGAGCTTTCTGCAAAGCTTGTTGATAAGCTCTTTGTTCTTGTTAACGGCAAGACATCGCAGGGTGTTAAGAATTATCTGAGTGAAGACCTGATAAAGAAGGGTGTTAAGTTTACCCTTAAAGCTTTGCAGGAAATAGACTACATGAATGTGAATCCTAACAGGTGGACCACAGACAAGAAAAAGAATGAAACAATAAAGGCCCTGCTTTATAACTATATGCTTAAGTACAAAGAACTTGACGGTATATATAAGCGCAGGAAATACAATATTATTATTGGAGATGAATTACCTGCAGGTATTATACAGCTTGCCAAGGTATATATTGCCAAGAAGAGAAAGGTGAAAGTAGGGGATAAGATGGCTGGCCGTCATGGTAATAAAGGTATTGTTGCCAAGATAGTAAGGGCTGAAGATATGCCTTTCCTTGAAGATGGTACGCCTGTTGACATTGTTCTGAATCCGCTTGGTGTGCCTTCAAGGATGAACCTGGGACAGATATATGAGTCTGTGCTTGGCTGGGCAGGATTGAAGCTGGGACTTAAGTTCTCAACTCCTATTTTCGACGGAGCCAGTCTTGAGCAGATAACCGATTATACACGTAAAGCAGGACTTCCTGATTATGGAAGATCTTATCTTTATGACGGAGGTACGGGCGAGAGATTCGACCAGCCTGCAACCGTAGGTGTTATTTATATGCTTAAACTGGGCCATATGGTTGATGACAAGATGCATGCCCGTTCAATAGGACCATATTCCCTTATTACACAGCAGCCGCTTGGCGGTAAGGCCCAGTTTGGTGGCCAGAGATTTGGTGAGATGGAAGTGTGGGCACTTGAAGCATTCGGTGCAGCCAATATATTACAGGAGATACTTACTGTGAAATCGGATGATGTTATCGGTCGTGCCAAAACATACGAATCTATAGTGAAAGGTGAGAATCTGCCAACACCGGGAATACCGGAATCACTTAATGTATTGCTTCATGAATTAAGAGGACTGGGACTTAATCTCCAGCTAACCTCTTAGTACGAAAGATGAAGTTTACTTTTTTAGGTATAAAAATATAATAGTTTAGATATGTCCTTTAGAAAAGACACCAAAGTAAAAAGCGATTTTACAAAGATCACAATAGGCCTGGCTTCACCCGAAGATATACTTGAAAGATCGAAAGGGGAGGTTTTAAAGCCTGAAACAATTAACTACAGGACTTATAAGCCTGAAAGGGATGGATTATTTTGTGAGAGGATATTCGGGCCTGTGAAAGATTACGAATGTCACTGCGGGAAATATAAGAGAATACGCTATAAAGGTATTGTTTGCGACCGTTGCGGGGTTGAGGTGACTGAGAAAAAAGTAAGGCGCGAAAGAATGGGTCATATTGCACTTGTTGTACCTGTGGCTCATATATGGTATTTTAAATCATTACCAAATAAGATAGGGTATTTGCTTGGTCTTCCAACCAAGAAGCTGGATACTATTATTTATTATGAACGCTATGTAGTAATTAACCCTGGCATTAAGCAGGCTGATGGGATAAATTATCTTGATTTTCTTACAGAGGAGGAATACCTTGATATTCTGGAGGGATTGCCAAAGGAGAATCAGCACCTCGATGATAATGACCCCGATAAGTTTATTGCCGATATGGGAGCCAATGCACTTCTCAAGTTATTGTCAAGGCTCGACCTGGATGGTATGGCTTACTCACTGAGAGACCAGGCAAATAATGAAACCTCACAGCAAAGGAAAAATGAAGCATTAAAAAGGCTACAGGTTGTTGAAGCTTTTCGTGCATCGGCAAAGGTCAACAAGCCTGAATGGATGATAATTAAAGTAGTGCCGGTTATTCCACCGGAACTGCGTCCACTGGTTCCGCTTGATGGTGGCCGTTTTGCTACTTCCGACCTGAATGATCTTTATCGCAGGGTGATTATAAGGAATAACAGGCTGAAAAGACTTATTGAGATCAAAGCACCGGAAGTTATCCTTAGGAATGAAAAGAGAATGCTGCAGGAAGCAGTTGATTCCTTATTTGATAACTCAAGGAAAGTCAATGCTGTAAAGACTGAAGCTAACAGGCCTCTTAAGTCGTTGAGTGATAGTCTTAAAGGTAAGCAAGGGAGATTTCGTCAGAACCTGCTGGGTAAAAGGGTTGACTATTCAGCAAGGTCGGTAATTGTTGTTGGTCCGGAACTGAACCTTCATGAATGCGGATTACCCAAGGATATGGCTGCCGAGCTATATAAACCTTTTATAATACGTAAACTTATTGAAAGGGGAATTGTAAAGACTGTTAAATCAGCTAAGAAACTGGTTGATCAGAAAGATCCTGTAGTATGGGATATACTTGAGAATATTCTTAAAGGGCATCCTGTTTTGCTTAACAGGGCTCCGACCCTTCACCGTTTAGGCATACAGGCATTCCAGCCAAAGCTTATTGAAGGTAAGGCCATACAGTTACACCCCCTGGTTTGTACTGCTTTCAACGCCGACTTCGACGGTGACCAGATGGCTGTTCACCTTCCCCTGGGAAATGCTGCCGTACTGGAAGCACAGTTGTTGATGCTTGCTTCACACAATATCCTTAATCCTGCCAACGGTGCACCTATTGCTGTTCCGTCACAGGACATGGTTCTTGGGCTTTATTATATTACCAAGGCAAAGAAGAGTACAGCAAAAGAAAAAGTGCTGGGTGAAGGACTTAGTTTTTACTCAGCGGAGGAAGTTACCATAGCATATAACGAGAAGATGGTTGACCTGCACGCTATAATTAAAGTAAAGGTTGATGATATTGAGGATGGTAAGAAAGTAAACAAGCTTGTTGAAACTACTGTTGGAAGGGTATTGTTCAATGAGCATGTACCTGAAGAACTTGGTTACCTGAATGAGCTGCTTACCAAGAAATCCCTGAGGGATATTATTGGAAGGGTACTGAAGCAGGCAGGAACAAATGTAGCTGCCAAATTCCTTGATGACATTAAGAATTTGGGATATAAGATGGCATTCAGGGGTGGTCTTTCGTTTAACCTTGATGATGTTATTATCCCTGAAGCTAAAGAGACTCTTGTTAATGAGGGTTATAAGCAGGTTGATGAGGTGATGAATAATTACAATATGGGCTTCATTACAAATAATGAAAGATATAACCAGGTTATTGATGTATGGACTCATACCAATGCAAAGCTTACCCAAACACTTATGAATCAGCTGTCATCAGACAAGCAGGGATTTAACCCTGTATATATGATGCTTGATTCAGGTGCTCGGGGGTCAAAAGAGCAGATACGTCAGCTTTCAGGTATGAGGGGACTGATGGCCAAACCGCAAAAGTCGGGATCAACAGGTTCGGAGATCATTGAAAACCCGATTCTTTCGAACTTTAAAGAGGGACTTTCAGTTCTTGAGTACTTTATCTCTACACACGGTGCCCGTAAGGGTCTTGCCGATACTGCCCTGAAGACTGCCGATGCCGGTTATCTTACACGTCGTCTGGTGGATGTTTCCCAGGATGTTATTATTAACGAAGACGATTGTGGTACATTAAGGGGACTTATTGCAACTGCAATTAAGAAGAATGAGGAGGTTGTTGAGACTCTTGGTGAAAGGATACTTGGCCGTACGACTGTTCATGATGTTTACCATCCTGAGAGCGGTAAGTTACTGGTTGCATCGGGAGAAGAGATAACAGAGATTATAGCAAAAGAGATAGAGGAATCATCAATAGAGAGAGTAGAGATCAGGTCTGTGCTTACATGTGAGTCAAAGAGGGGAGTATGTTCCAAGTGTTACGGACGTAACCTGGCAACAGGACGCATGGTACAGAAAGGTGAGGCAGTTGGTGTTATTGCTGCACAGTCTATAGGTGAACCGGGTACACAGCTTACACTGCGAACATTCCACGTTGGTGGTACCGCAAGTAATATTATGGCAGAGTCAAGCATAGTCACCAGGCATAATGGTATTATAGAAATAGAAGAATTCCGTGCTATAGAGAAGACGAATGAGGCTGGCAAGAAGGTTCAGGTTGTAATAGGTCGTCTGGCGGAACTAAGAATAATCGACCCTGAGACAAATGTAGTATTGAGCACACATAATATTCCTTATGGTGCAACAGTTTACATCAAGAGTGGTTCCAAAGTAAAAAAGGGAGATCTTATTTGCGACTGGGATCCTTATAATGCTGTAATTGTTTCAGAGATCAACGGTAAAACCAAATTTGACAGTCTTATTGAAGGTATTACGTACAGGGAAGAAACCGATGAGCAGACAGGCTTCAGGGAAAAGGTAATTACCGAAACACGTGATAAGACCAAAAACCCACTTATCAAGGTTGAGGGAAGCAAGAATGACGGAATAAAGAGTTACAACCTTCCTGTAGGAGCCCACCTGATGATTGATGAAAACAAGCAGGTGAAAAAGGGAGATATTCTTGTTAAAATTCCGCGTGCAATTGGTAAATCCGGTGATATAACCGGTGGTCTGCCAAGGGTTACAGAGTTGTTTGAAGCAAGGAACCCATCTAACCCGGCCGTTGTTTCAGAGATAGATGGTGAGGTTTCATTTGGTAAAATAAAAAGGGGTAACCGGGAGATAATTATAACAAGCAGGACAGAACAGGTAAAAAAATACCTTGTTCCCCTCTCACGACAGTTCCTTGTGCAGGAGAATGATTTTGTAAGGGCAGGAACACCGCTTTCCGACGGGGCTATAACCCCGGCAGATATTCTTGCTATAAAAGGTCCCACAGAGGTTCAGGAATATATAGTAAATGAGGTTCAGGAAGTTTACAGGTTGCAGGGTGTGAAGATAAATGATAAGCACTTTGAAGTAATTGTAAGACAGATGATGAGGAAGGTTACTATAGATGATCCGGGAGACACTAAATTTCTTGAGAAACAGGTCGTTGACAAGTGGGAGTTCATGAATGAGAATGATTGGATATATGATCAGAAATATATTGTTGATCCGGGTGATTCTGAAAATCTGAAGGCCGGACAGATAATAACAGCCAGGAAAATGCGCGATGAGAATTCAGTTCTTAAGAGAAAAGATTTGAAGCTTGCCGTAGCCAGGGATGCTGTGCCTGCAACTTCTAACACTGTATTGCAGGGAATCACAAAGGCTGCACTTCAGACAAGGAGCTTTATGTCTGCTGCCTCATTCCAGGAAACCACAAAGGTTCTTAACGAAGCAGCTATATTTGGCAAGGAAGATAAGCTGGAAGGACTGAAAGAGAATGTTATTGTAGGACACCTGATACCCGCAGGTACAGGTACAAGGGGCTATTCCGACATGGTTGTAGGATCACAGGAAGAGTATGATGCAATGATGAAAGCCAGGCAGGAAGAAGAGGGTATAATACTAAAAGAAGAAGAATAAAATCATGGAAGACAATAAAAAACCAAATCAGGGACAGATTAGTATTGAGCTTAATGAAGAAGTGGCACAGGGCGTTTATTCAAACCTGGCGGTTATTACACATTCAAGCTCAGAGTTTGTTGTTGATTTTGTAAGGGTAATGCCCGGTGTTCCGAAAGCTCAGGTAAAATCGAGAATAGTACTCACGCCGGAGCATGCCAAAAGGCTTATGCTTGCCCTGAAGGATAATATCGGCAAGTTTGAATCGGTACATGGTGCTATCAAGGATGTTAAAGGTTCAGGCGGACCGGTCATTCCGATGAATTTCGGTGGTCCGACAGCCCAGGCTTAAATTGTGCCGGTTTAACTTTAGAGTCAACTTAATTACATAGATTCTTATATTTAAAGATCCCCGTTTGCATTTGCAGGCTGGGATTTTTTTGTATCTTAGCTAGTAGGAGACCGGCCTTTACTCACTAATTCATCATGAAAAAAGCCTTATACCTGCTTGTCTTTATATACTTATCTTCCTCTTTTTCCTCTGACCTGTATTCGCAAGACTGGAATTTACTAAACAGTAAGTTTTCATATAACTACTCGGTTAATAATAACAGAAGCATAATTACAGTTAGGGTTGACTCCTTAAACATTATTGAAACAGATACTGTTTATTTTCTGAATCGTATTGTAGTGGATTGTGATACCTGTGAGCTTTCATATGATCATATGAAATATGCCTGGTATGACCAGCCTCAATTCCTGCAGGA
The DNA here is from genome assembly GCA_029932855.1 of Bacteroidales bacterium. Classification (GTDB taxonomy): domain Bacteria; phylum Bacteroidota; class Bacteroidia; order Bacteroidales; family VadinHA17; genus JAYEGO01. The sequence goes on from JAOZPG010000003.1 coordinate 13,674, forward strand.
ACAGGTTAGGATAACCGGGAATTCGTTTCTTTTTAGTTATCCCGGGCAGTTTATAATTAAAATAAATGAAAAAACTGCCGGATCCTGGCTGTTTGATGAAAATAATAATATCCAGGCAACAGTAATGGAAGAAACGGAAGGCTATGTATTTGGTGAGAATGATTCAATAAAGATCATAGGTTTATCGACCGGCGATTCAATAATAATATCAAAAAATTATGGAATAGTAAAGTTTGGTTCTATATATGAAGATCATATATATAAGCTTATTGGCATAAATAATATTGCAGGTGAGTCAATACCCGGCTTATATGATATTATGGATTTCAATGTTGGCGATATATTCGAATTTCATGGTGAGAGTTGGGTGACCGAATCTGACAGTAAATTATTTATAGAACAAATTAAAATATTGTCGAGGTATGAATCCAATGACACTATTGAGTATGATATTTACGGTCAGTATTACGAAAGGAATTATAGTGCTCCCATATCTCACTGGGACCCTCATTATCATGACTACAACAAAAAATTGAGATATATAAATTCTTCTGGTCATCCGCTAAACAAGTCTAATAATCAACTGCTTAGTGTGGATTATGTTTATCATGACGGGTATAACCCTTTTTTTGATTTTAAATATTCAAAATTGAAATGCTACAGGGATGAAAAGGGTCAAATAGTTAAATCACTGGGTTCATCTGAGTCATGGGATTATTTCAATGTATATGATAGCGCCAATAAAATCCTGGATAGAATTAAATTTCCAATGGAGGCTCAGGAAATAAGTTATGCACCGGGACTGGGAGAGATATATTATGATATCAGGGGTTTTGAATGGTGGTCAAACGCCAGGCTGGAGGGTTATGTAAAAGGAAATGATACAGTGGGGACTATTAGCGATTATGTGAGATTATTATCCTTAAATGTGACAGGCATTGAAAGTTCAGTTCACTTATTCCCAAATCCGGTCAGGGATGTTTCTGTTCTGGAACTACCCGGGAAAGAAACAAGTTTTTTAGTCCGAATATTCAATATTCACGGCAAGGAAGTTTTTAACAGCACTTTAAAAGGATCATTAAAACTATACAGGAATCATTTTAAACCAGGGATATACATTTATAAAGTAAGCAATCAATCGACTCAAATATATACTGGAAAATTTGCTGTAGAATAAGCTGCCAGGGAAAGGCAATTCATTACTGTTCTATTTGATGCCTCTGATTATACAGCCTGGCGGGGATTTTATTCATACTCATTAACTATTTTAATTCTTTGTCAAGTCGTCTTTTCCCCAAAATTGAAAGCTGGTATAACCGCAAAATATTCATAGGTTTTTTAAGCCATTTTTGTTTTGTTAAATCCATATTAAATAATCTAATTAGAGAGTTACAATTAATCCTTGTTAATTTTTATAAAAGCTGTAGTATAATTTTTTTATATTTGTCCGTTTAATAAACCATAACAATATTCACTATAAAAATCAATATCAATGAAGATATTTGTTTGCCTGGCAAATGTGCCGGATACCACAACAAAAGTTAAATTCAGCGATAACAATCAGCAATTTGATGATACAGGTGTGCAGTGGGTAATAAACCCATGGGACGAGCTGGCTCTTACCAGGGCCATGGAGCTTAAAGAAGACAGCGGGAATAATGTAGATGAGGTAACTGTTCTTACAGTTGGCGGGCTTAATACAGAGCCAACAATCAGAAAAGCCCTGGCTATTGGTGCTGACAATGCAGTCAGGATAGATGCGGAGCCTGCTGACAGCTATGTTGTAGCTTATTTGTTATCGGAATATCTTAAAAGCTATGAAGGCGGGTATATTGTGCTTGCCGGGATTGAAGCCAGTGACTATAATGGTTCGGCTGTTGGGGGAATGCTTTCGGAGTTCCTTGATGTACCATCTGTTTCTGCGGTGTCTGCCCTGAATATTGAAGGCGATAAGGTTAGTCTCCTGCGCGAAATAGACGGAGGGTCTGAGCAGGTAATAGCTGGTGTCCCCTTTGTTGCTATTGTTCAGAAAGGCATTGCCAAAGAACCGAGGATACCTGCAATGCGGGGTATTATGATGGCAAGAAAAAAGCCGCTTGAGGTCATTAAGGGAGAGGCTCCTGAAGCCCTGGCAGAAATGGCTGATTTTGAACTGCCACAGGTCAAGCCTCCATGTAAAATGATAGAGCCTGAAAATGCACGTGAACTTATCAGCCTGCTTCAGAACGAGGCAAAAGTGCTTTAATAATTAAAAAAATACAGAATACTAAAAATATACAGATATGTCAGTATTAGTTTTTGCAGAATCATGGGATGGCAGATTTAAGAAGTCATCTTTCGAGCTTGTATCTTATGCCAGAGCCATGGCTGAGTCGGAAGGAACACAAACAGTAGTTCTTTCAATTGGACGGGTTGAAAAGGATGAACTTATTAAGCTTGGAAAATACGGAGCAGACAAGATAATAAGTGTTTCATCTGAAGATTTTAAGGGGCTTGATAACCAGGTTTATACACGCCTGATCACTGAAGTTTCAGAAAAAGAGGATGCAGCTATCATTGTGCTGGCACATAATAATACGGGGAAGGCCCTTGCCCCCAGGCTTTCTGTAAGGTTAAAGGCCGGACTGGTTTCAGCAGCTGTAAGCCTGCCGGTATCTTATAGTCCTTTTGTCCTGACCAAGAAGGTGTTTACAGGTAAAGGCTTTGTGCATCAGACAATTAAGACAGACAGGAAGATAGTTAGTCTTGCAGCTAACTCATTTGAGCTTAAAGAAACAAACAGCAGTCCCGAAATAATTGATTATAGTCCTGAAACTAATGCCGGGGAGGGCGGGACAAGCATTAGCGATGTTCAGAAGCAGAGCGGTAAGCTTATATTAACAGATGCCGACATTGTAGTATCAGGAGGCCGCGGCATGAAGTCAGCCGATAACTGGGGCCCGATTGAGGAACTTGCCGACCTTCTTGGTGCGGCTACAGCATGTTCACGCCCGGTGTCGGATGAAGGCTGGAGGCCTCACCATGAGCATACCGGACAGACAGGTAAGATCATTGCTCCTAATCTTTATATTGCTGCAGGAATTTCAGGTGCCATTCAACATCTGGCAGGTGTTAGTTCATCGAAATATATAGTTGCCATAAATACCGATAAAGATGCTCCTATCTTTGAAGCAGCAGATTATGGTATTGTTGGTGATGCTTTAAAAGTTCTGCCCGAACTTATTGAGGCAGTTAAAGAGATGAAAGCTTAAGCAGGGGGCAATATCCTATGATAAAACAAATAGCCTTTACTATTACCCTGCTGTTAACAATTGCTGTTTTTAGCTATACCTTAAGGGGACTTATAAAAAAGTTTAAGCTTACCAGGCCAAAAACTATTGGCTCACCGGGAAAACGTTTGCTTATTACACTGAAGGTTGCCCTGCTTCAACAAACAATTTTTCGCAAGCCGGTAATAGGACTGATGCATGCCCTGGTATTCTGGGGATTCCTGATGATACTTTTTGGCAGCGCCGAAATGATTGTTGACGGTTTATCTGGTACTGAAAGGGCTTTTAGTAAACTGGGTGTATTTTATAATATTATTATTGCTGCAGGTGATGTGTTTGCATTACTGATACTGGTAATTATTGTGGCCTTTATCTTCAGGCGTGTATTCATGCATATAAGAAGGTTCGAGGGTATAGAGATGAAGAAATGGTCGCATACCGATGCCAATATTGCCCTTACACTTATTCTTTTATTAATGGTCTCACTCCTGGGAATGAATTCATTTTATTTGCTTGGTGCACATGATATAAAAGGAATATACCCGGCAAGCGGGATTATCTCAGGCTGGTTCTCAGGCATGAACCCGGAAAATATTCATTTAATGCATGAGCTTAACTGGTGGGTACATATAGTGCTGATCTTTGTCTTTGCCAATTACCTGCCTTATTCGAAGCATTTTCATGTTTTTCTATCTGTGCCAAATGTTTATCTCAGTAAGCTGGGTGCTCTTGCCAGGATAGATACAATGGAGGATATTACCAGGGAGGTTAAGTTGATGCTTGATCCACAGGCTGCCTTGCCCGATACGGTGGGGGATGAGCCAATAGAGCGTTTTGGACTTAAGGATGTAGAGGATGTTAACTGGGTAAATTACTTTAATTCTTTGTCATGCACTCAGTGTGGGAGGTGTACGGCTGTTTGTCCTGCTAACATTACAGGAAAGAAATTATCGCCCCGGAAGCTGATGATGAACCTGCGTAGCAGGATGGATGAGAAGGCGCCCGGACTGATAAATGAAGGAGCAGATTATAATGATAATAAATCGCTCTTAAGGGATTATATATCTGAAGAGGAGATATGGGCCTGTACCCTTTGTAATGCCTGTGCCAATGAGTGCCCGATTAATATCGACCAGCCAGCACTGATAATACAGATGAGGAGATACCTGGTAATGGAAGAATCGGCAGCACCTGCAGAGCTGAATGCAATTTTTTCAAATATCGAAAATAACGGGGCCCCCTGGCAGTTTTCCCAGGATGATAGAATGAACTGGACAGAAGGTCTTACAATGAATGTTGAAAAATAATAATCCGGCTGCCGGTATAAACGGGAAGCTGATATTAATATGGAAGAAAAAATTAAAGAAATAAAAGTTCCTTTGATGGCCGATCTGGCAGCCCGCGGGGAGGTGCCGGAATACCTGTTTTGGGTTGGAAGTGCCGGGGCTTTTGATGACCGTTATAAGAAAGTAACAAGGGCTTTTGTGAAGATACTCGAGTACCTGAAGATTAATTATGCCGTGCTTGGTACAGAGGAATCATCAAGCGGGGATATTGCCCGCCGGACCGGTAATGAGATGCTTTTCCAGATGCAGGCACTTATGAATATTGAGATCATGAACGGATACGGGGTAAAGAAAATTCTCACATGTGATCCGCATGCTTTTAATACTTTTAAGAATGAATATCCCGACCTGGGAGGGAAATACAAACTGGTTCATCATACACAGTTCCTGTTTGAGCAGATAACAAAGGGCCGGCTGAAAATGCCCGGTTCTGAACTTGGCGGGAAGAAGCTTGTTTATCATGATCCATGTTATCTTGGAAGGGCCAACGGAGTATATGAAGAGCCAAGGGCTGTCCTTGATTCACTTGGTGTGAAAAGGGTGGAAATGCCGAGAAACAGGAGCTTTGCCCTGTGCTGTGGCGCAGGCGGGGGACAGATGTTCAAGGAGGCAGAGAAGGGAGATAAGGAAATCTTTATAGAACGAACTGAAGAGGCTGTGGCTACGGGGGCTGAACTGATAGCAACTGCCTGTCCGTATTGTATGGTTATGCTTACAGACGGCATCAAATACTTAAACCGTGAGGAAGGAATAAAAAATTACGATATAGCCGAATTGGTAGCTATGTCACTGAATCTGTAGTAGAAAAAATCAAAAAAAAATAGTATTATGGAGAAAAGAGCTTCTATTAAGGGAGGAGAATTTATTGTTAAGGATATAACTGCTGATGAGGTATTTATTCCTGAGGAATTTGATGAAGAACAGCAACTTATTGCGCAAACATGTGATGATTTTATAGAAACTGAGGTCTTGCCCAATCTTGACAGGGTTGATTCGCAGGAAGAGGGCTATATGCGAAGCCTGCTGGAGAAAGCTGGTGAACTGGGCTTATTGGGTATCTCTGTTCCTGAGCAGTTTGATGGTTTTGGCCAGTCATTTGTAACAACCCAGCTGACATCTGAAAGAATGGGGGCTGGTTATTCTTTTTCTGTTGCTTATTCCTGTCATACGGGAATTGGTTCCATGCCTATATTGTACTATGGCAACGAGGAACAGAAGCAAAAGTATCTTCCTAAGCTCTCTACGGGGGAATGGATCGGGGCCTACTGTCTTACCGAGCCGGGTGCCGGGTCGGATGCAAATGCGGGGACAACAAAAGCTGTGCTGAGCGAGGATGGAAAGAATTATATTCTTAACGGACAGAAGATGTGGATCACCAATGCCGGTTTTGCGGATGTATTTACTGTTTTTGCAAAAATTGATAACGACCGTGTTTTAAGTGCTTTTATTGTTGAGAGATCATTCCCTGGGATATCTTTTAATCCTGAAGAGAAAAAAATGGGAATAAAAGGATCATCAACCAGGCAGATATTTTTCAATGACTGTGTGGTACCTGCTGAAAACATGCTGGGGAAAAGGGGAAAAGGATTCCGTATTGCATTGCAGATACTGCACATGGGTCGTATTAAACTCGGTGGTAATGTGATTGGAGCTGCAAAGTATTCTATCAATCAGTCTGTAAATTATGCAAATGAAAGAAAACAGTTTGGATCGCTGATCTCATCATTCGGGTCTATAAAGCAAAAACTGGCCGAACAGGTTATAAAAACATTTGCCAATGAATCGGCTGTTTACAGGGCAAGTAAGGATGTGGATGAAGCCGTTAAACAAAATACTGATGACACTATATCGAAGGAGCAGGCACTTGTAGATGCATATGGGCAATTTGCTGTTGAGGCAGCCATACTAAAAGTGTTTGGTTCTGAAGCTCTGAGTTATGTTGTTGATGAGAATGTACAGATACTTGGCGGAATGGGCTATTCTGCAGAGATGGGTGCTGAAAGGGCTTACAGGGACTCCAGGATAAACAGGATATTTGAAGGCACAAATGAGATAAACAGAATACTGGTAATTGATACCCTTCTGAAAAGAGGTGCCAGGAAAGAATTCGACCTCTTTGGTGAGGCAGAGAAAATAGTTGCCGGCCTGGATAAGTATATGGGAGAAAAGCCGGGATCAACGGATTATTATGAAAGGAAGAGATTTTATGTTTCTAATTTCAAGAAGCTTGCCCTTGTGCTGATTAATGCTGTTTCAGCAAGGTTCCAGAGGAAACTTGTTTATGAACAGGAGATACTCAATAACCTATCAGATATAATCATGAACATTTATGTTGCTGAATCAATACTTCTTAGGGTTCAAAAGCTCGAATCAATGAATGTGCCTGCAGGCATTGAAGTGTACAGGGATATACTGGATGTTTTTCTTTTCGATGCATCTGAGCTGATGAGAAAAGCCTCCAGGGATATTGTATATTCGGCTGAAGCAGATGGAAACACAGATAAGTACCTGGAAGCGATTGATCATTTCAGCAAGTCTGAGGGTGTGAATACCAGGGATGCAAGGAGAAGGATAGCCGATAAGCTTATAGATGATAATAAGTATAAATTCTAAAATACAGGATAAAAGACTTATCTTTGAATTATGATGAAGTTGCTTAAGAAAATAGGTCTTATATTATTTCTCTCGCTCTTTTTTATTAATAATGGGTGTAAGAAAGAGAAATGTGGTTGTGAGGGGGAGGTTGTTTTTGAACTGACCGGAGTGGCCGGTTATTTTAATTATAATGAAGAGACCAAGTTTGCTTCATTTTCCGATGCGGATTCACAGAATTCTTATTATTCGGCCCAGTTTACAATATGTGATCCTTATGATGTATGGGATATGATAACTCAATATCCTATGGAAAAGCAGGTACTTGTATGGGGTCGTGTCTCGGATGATTGTATGAAGCAAATGAGTTATATGTACAATAATCTTTATGTGCTTCGTGTTGATAGTGTGGCGCTGGATCCTATAAATAACAAATAATAATAGCCTGAATTATTATTAAAAGCCTTGTTTTCAAGGCTTTTTTTGGTTTTAATCCGTAATTTTCAATTATTTTTAGATTTCTGTTTATGGGATAATTATGGAGATAAGGGAGTATATGAAAATTGTTATGCTAGGTGCCGGGAATGTGGGTAGTTATATGTCCAGAGCACTTGATACCGCAGGGTATAAGATACTCCAGTGTTATAGCAGGACAGGGAAGTCTGCAAGAGAATTATCCGGGCTTGTCGGATGTGAAGCTTGCACCGACACAAGAGATGTCAGAAGGGATGCAGATCTTTATATTATTGCTCTAAGCGATGATGCAGTTGTAGGCTTTATAAATAGTTTTTCTTTTCCTAAAAATGCTATGGCGGTTCATACCAGCGGAAGCCTTGATATGAGCTTATTTAAAGACAGGATAGATAATTATGGCGTTTTTTATCCTGTACAGACTATTAATAAGCAGGCTAAAGTTGATCCTGGCAGTATCCCCATATGTATTGAGGCCAGTAATAATGAGATGCTTGAGTTTCTTGCTGTGCTGGCAGGGCAGATTGGTTCGGATCATTACCACCTTAGCTCACACCAAAGACATGTATTGCACCTGGCAGCTGTTTTTTCAAATAATTTTGTAAATCATCTTTATTATATTGCTGCTGATCTGATGGAGAAACATGATCTTCCGTTTGACTTGCTCCTGCCTCTTATTGAGGAGACAGCGCAGAGGGTACAAAAAGAACATCCGGCTGATCTGCAAACCGGTCCGGCAAAAAGAAACGATAAAATGATTATTAAGGAGCATCTTGAGTTCCTGTCGGATAATGAGCAGTATAAAAGGATATATTCAGAATTAAGCAAAAGCATTTTAATACTGAGAGATAAGCATAGAGATAAGTAATGACAGGCTGAAGCAGGTCCGGCAGGGATGAATAGCCTTAATAAATTTATATAATGAGCAACTTTAAAGAGGAATTAAGAAAAGTAAAAGCATTTGCCTTTGATGTGGACGGGGTCCTTTCAAGTCATATTTTAACACTACATCCCAGTGGCGAGCCTATGCGAACGGTGAATATTAAGGATGGTTATGCTTTGCAACTGGCCGTCAGGAAAGATTACCCGGTTGCCGTGATTACCGGGGGAAACACTGAAGCAGTAAAGAAACGTTTTGTTAGCCTGGGAATAAAAGATATTTATCTTGCCTCATCAGATAAGAAAAAGGATTTTGCCCGTTTCCTTGCCAGGCATGACCTGCATGCTTCATCGGTACTCTATATGGGCGATGACCTGCCCGATTATGAAGTAATGAATATGGTGGGCTTCCCTACCTGTCCGGCCGATGCTGTGGTGGAGATTAAGCAAATAGCCAGGTATATATCAAACCTTAACGGGGGAGATGGTTGTGTGAGGGATATTATCGAACAGGTGCTGAGGCTTCATAATAAATGGATGGACGGAGATGCCTTTAACTGGTAGATACATAAACCAAAGCCTATAATCAGGAAAAGAAACATGATCCGGGAGTTATAGTAACCGGGATTAAAATATAATACTAAATGAAAGCATTTTTTCAGTTAATAAGGTGGCCAAATCTTTTAATAATAATTGTTACCCAGTATCTGATGCGTTATGCAATTATTGATAGTATGCTTGATAGTATATATGTAATGCGGGGCTCAGATATTGTTAAGGTTCCGGAAATGGAACTGCAACTGTCATCTCTGCAATTCCTGATCCTTGTTATGTCGACGGTATTATTGACGGCAGCAGGATATGTAATAAATGATTATTTCGATACAAAGACCGATAAGCTGAACCGTCCCGATCGTGTAATTGTTGGCAGGTCAATATCCCGCAGGGCTGCAATGACCATACATCTTTTTTTTAATGGTGTAGGCGTATTGCTTGGATTCTATCTGTCATGGTCTATAGGAATGTTTTTTCTGGGATTTGTGTTTCTTTTGGTATCGGGACTCTTATGGTTTTATTCTACCACTTATAAAAGGCAGTTTCTTATTGGGAATTTACTTGTAGCTATTCTTACCGGACTGGTCCCATTTATGGTAGCCCTGTTTGAGCTGCCAATGATTATCAGGGAATATAATTCATTGATTCTTGAATATGGATTTAAGCTAAACCATATACTTTTCTGGATAGGAGGTTTTTCCTTTTTTGCTTTTATAACAACACTTATCAGGGAACTGGTTAAGGATATGGAGGATTTTGAGGGCGACAAGGCTTATGGAAGAAGGAGCTTGCCGGTTGTGGTGGGACTGAATATGACCAGGGTGCTGGTATCTGTGCTTGTGGCCTTGTGTATTATAGCTTTGTTCCTGGTAGTTATACTTTATTTGAGCGATACGATAACTTTCGTTTATATGATAGTCGCCTTGCTTCTCCCTATGTTGCTGTTTATATACAGGTTGTGGAAAGCTGATTCTGCAACAGGCTATCACTCTGCAAGCAGGCTTATTAAAATAATTATGCTTGCAGGCCTGTCATATTCAATCCTGGCATATTTTATTATACAATATTAGTCACACAAAATTATGCTTAACTGGAAAATTCTGCTTGCTTCGCAATCCCCCAGGAGAAGGAGCCTGATCCAGGGTCTGGATATGCCTGTGGAACTTGTTGACCCACCTGGTACTGATGAGTCTTTCCCTGTCGGTATGGATCCATACAAGGTGCCGCTACTCCTGGCAGACAGGAAGTCTCTTAGTTACAAAGGAGAGATAAATGAGAATGAAGTGCTTGTTACTGCCGATACTATAGTCTTGTGTAAGGGAAAGATAATTAATAAGCCGGCTAACAGCGATGCTGCAAGGGAAATGCTGAGAAGCATCTCCGGATGCTGGCACACTGTTATTACAGCTGTATGCCTGAAAACAAGGGACAAGAACAAGAGCTTTTCTTCAACTACAGAGGTTTACATTAATAATCTTGATGATGATGAGATAGATTATTATGTAGATAAATATCAGCCCCTTGATAAAGCAGGTGCTTATGGAATACAGGAATGGATAGGATATATAGGAGTGGAGAGGATCAAGGGCTCTTTTTTCAATGTAATGGGACTTCCCCTTCACAGCCTGTACAGAGAATTGAAAACATTATAAGCTAATAAGTAAAGCCTCATAGCTTTACATGGATAGTTAGGATATGCATAACTAATAAATATATATAATGAGAAAAATAGTAGTAATAATAATGATCATTCAGCTTGGCAGTCCTGTTTTTATGGCAAGGGCAGATGAAGGGATGTGGATTCCTATGCTTGTTGACAAGCTGAATATCAGGGATATGCAGGAGAAAGGCTTTAAGCTCACAGCAGAGGATATATACAGCGTAAACAAGGCCAGTATGAAAGATGCAGTTATGATCTTTGGGAGAGGCTGTACAGGAGAACTGATATCTGGCAGGGGATTATTGATCACCAATCATCATTGCGGCCTGGGGAATATACAGCAGCATTCCACACTTGAGCATGATTACCTGAGAAAAGGCTTTTGGGCAATGTCGGCCGGAGAGGAACTGACAAACCCCGGCCTGACAGTCAGGTTCCTGAAATGGATGGAGGATGTAAGCATAAAGGTCACAGATGGAGTAAATGATAATATGACCGGGAAGGACAGGAAGGAATTAATTCACAGGAATATTGATAAAATAATTGAGGAAGCAATTAAAGGAACTCATTTCTCGGCCCATGTGGAACCATTTTTTGCCGGTAACCAGTATTTTCTCTTTGTTGAAGAAACATTCCCTGATGTCAGACTTGTTGGAGCACCCCCTTTCTCTATTGGTAGTTTTGGCGGTGACACGGATAACTGGATGTGGCCCCGGCATGGAGGTGATTTTTCATTATTCAGGATATATGCCGGTAAGGATAACCTGCCTGCTGAGTATTCTGCCGAAAATGTCCCTTATAAGCCTGCTGCTTTTTTCCCGGTCTCTTTAAAAGGATATGAACCGGGAGATTTTACCATGGTCTTTGGATACCCGGGAAGTACTGCCAGTTATGTTCATTCATCACATATCAAGATGCTTACAAACTATGTGTATCCTGCCCTTATAGAGATAAGGGGGAAAAAGCTGGAAATAATAAAGGCAGATATGGAACTGAGTCCCGAAATCAGGATACAGTATGCTACAAAAGCTGCCAGGTTGAGTAATTCATGGAAAAGATGGAGGGGAGAAATACGGGGACTTGAAAAATTAAATGCCATAGATAAAAAGATGGAGTTTGAGAAAGGATTTGGGGAGTGGGTGGAGATGGAGGCCGGCAGGAAAGTAAAATACGGGAAGCTCCTTGAAGATTTTGAGAGACTATATGAAGAGTATTCTGAATATTACCTGGCCAGGTATTATAGCAATGAAGTATTCTCCGGCGGGGGTGCCGAACTGGTATATTTCTCAGGGCGGTTTAAAAAGCTGTTCAGATTGCTTGAGACAGCTACGGAAGAAGAAATAACGATTGAAGCAGCCGGTCTTAAGTCTGCCGTGGAGTCGTTTTTCAGGAACTATAACCAGCCAACAGACGAGAAACTTTTTGCCCTGCTGATGGAGATGTTTGATAAGACCATTGACAAAAGTTTTCATCCTTCGTTTTATATTGATATGCATTCAAAGTATAAGGATGATTTTAATAAATATACGGGAGATGTATATAAGAAGACAAGATATACAGATAAGGCCGGTCTTATGGCCTTTTTGGATAATCCCGGCTTATCCGGGGCAAAAAAGCTGATAAATGATCCGGTATATGAGATTAACCAGAGTGCCGGCCTTTTATATAATACTAAAATATTGCCCGAGTATAAGAGGCTTGGTGATGAGCTGGCTAAACTTAACAGGCTTTATATGGCTGCAATGATGGAGTATGAGAAAGACAGGTGCTTTTACCCGGATGCGAACTTTACGCTCAGGTTGTCATACGGGAAAGTAAGTGCCTATAAAGCAAGGGATGCTGTTTTTTATAAGCATTATTCAAGCCTCAGGGGAGTAATTGAAAAACTTGACCCGGAAATATATGACTATGATGTTCCCGAAAAGCTTATTCAATTATATGAAGAAAAAGATTATGGCCGCTATGGCAGCAATGATATTCTTCATGTGAACTTTATTGCAACAAATCATACCACAGGGGGAAATTCCGGTAGTCCCGTGCTTAATGCTGAAGGACAGCTGATAGGTGTGAATTTCGACAGGGTATGGGAAGGTGTAATGAGCGATATTATGTTTAATCCCGGACAGTGCAGGAATATATCCCTTGATATTCGTTATGCCCTGTTTATTATTGATAAGTTTGCCGGCGCAGGCTACCTGCTTGATGAAATGGAAATAGTGGAGTGATAGTTAAATTATAGAGATGACTATTATTACCCCGACAGAGACATCCTTTTTATATATGAGAGTTTCTAAATTGTAATAAATAATGAAGTACCTGAAGATTATCCTTACGATATTACTTACACATTCTCTTATTTTACTTTCCGCACAGGAGCAAAAGCCCCTGTTAAAAGCATACAATGCAAGCGGGAAAATATTGCTGGATGGATTTCTTGATGAGGCTGACTGGCAGGGAGCTTCAGGCCTGGAGTCGCTTACAATGGTTGAACCTGTAACAGGAATGGATGCCTCTGTAGGAACAACTGTAAGGATATTGATGGATGATAACAATATTTACCTGGGAGTAATATGTTATGATGATCCCGAAAATATAGTTGCTTACTCAAAAGCACGTGACTCTGAGTTGAGAGGGGAAGATTATATAAAGTTTGTTTTTGATACTTATCTGGATAACAGGTCGGGTTTTATTTTTGCGGTAAATCCTTATGGTGCCAGGTATGATGCTTTAGTGGCTTATTTTGGAGAGAGGGAGAACCAGAACTGGGATGCTGTGTGGGATGCCAGGGTGAGGATGCATGATAAAGGATGGACGGCTGAAATAATGATACCTGTAAAAACCCTGACATTCGATAAGGACCTGAGGACATGGGGTTTTAATATAGAGAGAAGGATACAGCGCAAAATGGAAACAGATCGCTGGACTGGTGTTAGCAAGGATATAAGACTGGGACAGACCGCAAATGCCGGTTTATTGACAGGTCTGCCCGATTTTAACCTTGGAATAGGACTTATTGTGCAGGGATCTGCAAATGTGAATTTTAGTAAAAGCCTTGATGAGGGCTCCTCGCAGAGCTGGCAGCCCAGTCTTGATATTACAGAAAAGTTTACACCCGATATTACGGCCCAGCTGACTGTGAATACCGATTTTGCAGAAACAGAAGTTGATTCAAGAAGGACAAATCTTACAAGGTTTCCATTGTTTTATCCTGAGAAGCGCAGTTTCTTTCTCCAGGGAGCAGACCTCTATGAGTTCGGGGGACTGGGGCGCGATTTTATGCCATATTTTTCCAGGAGGATAGGACTTGTTGAAGGCCAGCCCGTGCCCCTGCTTGCAGGTGGAAAGTTAGACGGGAATATAGGGAATACAAAGTTCGGGGGACTGGTAACACACATGGGTGCAGTGGATTCACTGACCGGCCCTACAACACTGGGGGTTGCAAGGATAAAGCAAAATATATTCAAGGAATCAAGCATTGGGCTCTTATCAACTGTTGGAGACCCTTATGGCAGGGCAGGCAGCTATACGGGAGGGGTAGATTTTACATATAAAACCTCATCACTCTGGGGAAATAAGAACTTCCTTGTAGGGGGATGGGCATTGATAAATGGTCGCGACAGCCTTATAGGTGATAAGTCCTCATTCGGTTTTTCCATGGACTACCCCAATGACACATGGGATATATATTTGAGTTTCAAGAGGATAGGTGATGCTTTTGATCCTTCTCTGGGATTTGTGCCAAGGAGAGGTGTGAAGATGTTCAGGATGGGGCTTGATTATATGCCCCGGCCGGATTGGGATATAATAAGACAGTTCTTTTTTGAGTCTTCCTTTAGCTATGTTACAAATCTTGATAATGAATGGGAGAGCTATCGCTTATTTACTGCTCCCGTACATTTTAAGCTGGAGAGCGCTGACAGGTTTGAATTTAATATTTCTCCTGCCGGGGAACAGCTTGTAGAAGCTTTTGAAATATCAGACGGTGTAATACTTGAGCCCGGTAAATATAACTGGCTACGTTACCGTCTGGAATTTGAAACAGCAAGTAAACGAAAGCTTAACGGGCAGATAACATGGTGGTTTGGTGAATTCTATGATGGCAGTCTCGACCAGGTGGAGCTGAATCTGAACCTGAGGCCTTTCTCATTTATAAATTTTGAGTTTAGTTACGAAAAAAATATTGCAAGGCTTCCTGAAGGTGATTTTACCCAGGAGCTCTGGGCAGGTCGTGCACTTTTTAACTTTTCCTCAGACCTGCAGATTTCATCTTTTATCCAATATGATAATGAGAGCAGGAATCTGGGCACAAATACCAGGTTCAGGTGGACTTTTAGTCCCAGGGGAGACCTGTATATAGTGTATAACCATAACCTTCTGAATGATATTACAGAGCGATGGTCTTACCAGTCTAACCAGTTGATATTTAAATTTACATATGCACTCTGGGTATAGAAATTGATAGTAAATTAGCAGGAATCATGTGCTATAATATATAAATAATCATGACCGGAGAAATACAACTGCTTGCAATAACTGCCGCTTCTGTAGCTTTGTTTCATACCCTTTTGGGTCCCGATCATTATTTGCCATTTATAGTAATGTCGAGATCGGGGAAATGGTCGCTGGCAAAAACCCTGTGGATTACGGCAGCCAGTGGCCTGGGTCATGTATTAAGTTCAGTTGTGCTTGGCATTATTGGAATAGCACTTGGTGTAGGGGTAAACAAAATGTCGGGGATAGAAGAGGGGAGGGGGAACTTTGCTGCATGGATGCTTATTGCTTTCGGACTGGCATATATGATATGGGGAATACGCAGAGTTTACAGGAACAGGCCACACACACATATACATGTTCACAGTGATGGTACATTGCATGATCATCCTCATTCACATAACAGTGTTCATAGCCATGTACATAAGGAAGGAAAAAAGAATCTTACTCCCTGGATACTTTTTACAATTTTTGTGCTGGGTCCGTGCGAACCACTGATACCCATATTGATGTATCCGGCCGCAGAGGGTGATTTTACAGGCTTATTCCTGGTTACTTCCATATTTTCGCTTATCACAATACTTAGCATGCTGGCAGTAGTAATAGTCGGTTATTTTGGTTTGAACTTCCTTCCCCTGGGCAAGCTTGAGAAATATACCCACGCCCTGGCCGGCGGTACAATAATGCTAAGTGGTATTGCAATTATCTTCATGGGGCTTTAAAAACTGCAAAAGATAAGCTATTTATGCACCCTTCTTACAAAGTCGTCAACCTCGGGTATACCTCCCTGGTAAACAAGGTAGCCATTATATGGTTCTCGTTTGGTAATCTCGTCATTAATTGGTGTAAGCATCATCTTTTTAACCTTTTCAGGCTCATTTGTCTGGCCCAGTATCCAGCTTAGTTTTACCCATGCTACCTCGGGCAGCATATTCCCTGCGGGGATGATCCCTCTGGCCATCATATCCCTTCCGGTGTCATATACAAACATATGTACGTATCCCCACAGTGTCTGAAGGGTCATATACATATGAACTCCTTTTTCCCTTGCCCTGTCTATGGCAGGGTAAAGTTCTTTGTTTACATGGCCCAGTCCGGTGCCTACGAATATTATTCCCTTGTATCCTTTATCTACCATAGCATCCAATACATCGGGCCGCATTCCCGGGTAATAATAGAGCATGCTTACATCCTTGCTGAAGTAGGGGAGTATCTTTACCTTCCTGTCATTCCTCCTCTTGTTATAGCTGGTTTTAATCAGGTCTATCTTCTCTCTGCTTACCATTGCCAGGGGTGTGTCGCCTATGGTACGGAAGGTTGACCTGTATGATGAATGCATCTTCCTCACCCTTGTTCCTTTATGCAGCAGGCCATAATCATCAGACGTAGGGCCGAACATACATACCATTACCTCGGCTATATCCGATTGGCCGGCTGCTTTCATGGCATGCATAAGATTGAGGGCTGCATCAGAACTGGGCCTGTCTGAAGACCTTTGGGAACCGACCAGTACTACTGGCACAGGCAGGTCCTGACACATGAAGGACAGGGCAGCTCCTGTATGATGAAGGGTGTCTGTACCGTGACCTATAACAATGCCATCAACACCTTTTTCAATTTCTTTGCCAATGGCTTTTGCCAGTGCTATATATTGTTTGGGCCCCATATTTTCGCTGAACACTGCAAATACTTTTTCTGTTTCCAGGTTGCAAATATCAGCAAGTTCTGGTACAGCTCCATAGAGCTCTCCCGGCGAGAAGGCAGGTATTACCGCACCTGTCCTGTAGTCAAGCCTGGATGCAATGGTGCCCCCGGTACCGAATAACTTTACCCTGGGAAGTCCGGGGGTGACAGGGAATTCCTTTTCAGGTATCTTATAGCTTGCCTTTTTATAACCAGTTTCCTTCATCTTGCTTATAGTATCTACGGCAATTCCTATATTATAACCTGTGATTATTTTAATAACAATATGTTTATCATCATCATTCTCGGCCCGTGGCAAAACCGTTCCCCTGAATTCTCCCCTTGTGGTTATCACTTCAGCCTGTCCCCATACTCTTACCCGGTATTTTTTCAGTATTTCCAGTGCCTCTCCGCGGTATCCTTGAAATATATCATTATCCATTTGTCTGGGCCTCCCTGATTTTATTGCTTAAGTCATGTAGTTTGATGTTGCCTGTGGATAATTTCCTCAGCTGTCCCATTATCCAGTTATGTTCATTGTCCGGGTTGCTATTTATAGCTGTTTCCCGGAATTTTGTTATAAGTAATGGTATCCTGCTGAATATATGTTCTTTATCGGTCTTTTTAAACTTAAGGCTTTCCAGAACTGAGTCAAAATCCATTTTCGGATGTTCAAGTAGAAGAGGAAGCATCTTTTCGGCAAGCTTAAGATCTATCTTTTTCTTTAGCAGGTAGGCAAATAATTCAAAAATCCTTTGTGTATGGAGCTTTTCCGGGCCATGAATCCTGCTTTCATAGAATTTGATTGTTTGTCCTATAAACCTGCCGGCATATCCGGGATCTGTGCCCAGCTCTTCAATGATGCTTTCCAGCAAAGGGAACAGGTTTTTTGAGAAAATATAAGTGTAGCTGTCTTCAGGAATTTGCCATGATCTTAGTTTAGAATATCTGTTAATGATATATGATGGAAGAGCCTTGCCCCTTTCTTCAATATATTCAGAACTAAGAGGAATTGGTATTGTATCCGTATCGGGGTACATACGGTCTGCTCCTGGTAATACCCTTTCAAATACAGTAGTGCCATCTGCCAGTGCTTTACGTGTTTCCCCGGGTACTCCGGTAAAGGCCATGATGCATCTTTCTTCAATTGTTTCAATGGCAGTTTTTATATCCTGCTCAGGTCCCCAGAAAATGAGTTGGGCATCTTCTTCACCCGATCCCAGGACTTCCCTTATTTGTTTCCAGTCTTTAGCTCCAAGTTTGTTTTCCAGATCTTCAGAATGTATCATGTTAGGCTTTTCAAGACAGGCAATAACTTTAAGCCTGTCTGAGATCTCATCTGCAAATACTTTTCCGGGCTGGGTGAAGTGCGACATAATAGCTTTGAATCCGGGAAGGTTAACTGCTGTCATCTTTTCGCCGGGTTTTTCAATAAGTATATTTATCTTGTTATCAAGAGGCTTATGACTTATCTTAAACTTTTCAGCTGTTGTGAACCTTTTCTTTAAGAGGGACATGATTCTTAGCAATGCCCATTGTCTGAAAGCCTCATTATGAGTAAGTTCGGGTATCCACTTACTATGTGCTACTCCTTTTATCTCAACCCTCGATCCTCCTTTACAGCTTACATTTACATCCTGCCTTCCTGCTCCCATTCCTGTTCTTACCTTGTTTGTGCTCCTGTTCAGGAACCTTATATAATCACAGGCCTGTCTTGCTTCATCCGGGTTTATGCAGTCGGGGTAAGTTACTGTCTCAATAAGCGGCATCCCCAGCCTGTCGGTCTTGAAGACCCTTATATGTCCTTTATCTGATATCTCCCGGCATGAGTCCTCCTCAATGCTGAGCTGGATCAGGCGGATCTTCTTATGCGGAAGTTCTATCTCCCCTTCAACACCCAGTATGGCTGTTCTCTGGAAACCTGTAGGGATACTGCCATCGAGATATTGTTTGCGTGTAATATGCACTTCCCCGACAATGTTCAGCTTTGACAGGAGGGATATCTCAATTGCTATATCCAGTGCTTCATTATTCATGGGAAAAGGAGGCGTATCATCTACTTCATAGGTGCAGGCCGTATTGTTCTTTATGCGGTAAAGTATTTCTTTCCTGGTCTTGAACTCCATAAGGGCTGTGCCATCGTATTCACCGAGCTCACTTAGTGTCGGCCTCATGTGTCTTACAAGCTCTGCATCGTAATCATTATCCTTGTTATATATACCAGCCGGGCAATGACAGAATAATTTTTCGCTGGTAAGCAACTGTTGGTGCACTTCAAGTCCCGACATAAAACCTATCTTATCGTATGTTTCCTGTCTTGCTTTTAGCCTGGACACGTAGCCGGTGGCTCTTTTTGTTGACTGGTAGTTTTTTGCAGGATTTAATTTCATTTTTTATTGTCGGAAGCTTCTTATTGAGAGGGTGAATTATTAATCACTAAATTTATAAAAAATGGCATGACTTGGCTTATAGAATAGTTTATATTTTTCATCCTGGCAATACTTAATTACAATTCATGTTATTAGCCGGTTTGTGAATCTAAGTATAATTGAAGAAAAACAGTTTTGCACTTTAATAATTTTCCCTGTGGCAATCGATTATTTTATCACTGCTTATAATAGCAATGGTTTCTTCAGGGTGACAAGCAAAAAAAATCGTTTCACAATTAAGTAAAACGATTTTCTAATATAATTTTAAGAGAACCTTTTAATGGTCTCCATAAATAGAAATCATACTATAACAATATAGCATTAAAACTATATGTTTATACAATATCAATAAGTCCACCGGAGTTTTCCGGTGCTAATTGATCAGCCCTGAAAAATTTTAATTGGATTATTATCTTTCAGTACGGGGCTTAGCTTCATTAACTCTCATGTTACGACCTTTAAGATCGCTTTCATTCAATGAGCTAATAGCTTCGCTTGCTTCCGCATCGTTAGGCATTTCAACAAAGCCGAAACCTTTTGAGCGACCTGAGTACTTGTCAGTGATAATGCTAACATTTTCAACATCACCAAATTCACCAAAAACATTTTTCAAGTCATCTTCTGAAACACTGTAAGGCAGGTTTCCTACGTAAATATTCATAAAAAAAAATTTAAAACTGTACACTTAATCATAAAAACCTTCAATTAACAAGTGTACCAATCAATTAAAAGCCATAAATCTGCGCCAAATATACTATAATATTATCTAAATGCTCAAAAAACGGCAAATTATTATGAATATCAGGCAGTTTTGTTAAGTATTCCGGCTAGTTTCCCGGGATTCAGGATGATGGACCTGGCCTGCTCAATGGCCTGATTGAGATTGTTTTGAGCTTTTTTACTAAGGCCTTCACTGAATTGCCACTCATATCCCTTAATATGTATCAGGTATGTTTCGGGTTTCTTGTTATAAATTTTTTTGCACAGATCGAGTACAAAAGCCGGGGATACTGCATGCATACTGAATTCTATCTTTGAATCTGAGGGACTAAGCATGCTAAGGCTTATATTGTCTATATCTTCTTCCGAGGCATCCGCAAAGATAACTATATCATAATTTGATATTATCTCGGCATCTTCTATATTCAGCTGGTAGTTGGTTTCGCAGTAAACATTCCCTATGCCTGTTTTTTCTGTCCATGCTTCTATTTCTTCTGCCAGTTTTATTCCCAGTCCGTCATCATACCTGCCGGGGTTGCCATAGCCATAGATCAGTATTTTTTTGTCAGTTTTTGTCATAGAAAGCGATATAGAAGAAATGTTAGCAGCTAAACTTAGCCGGAATATTTTTTATCAATAATATTAGAATCCTTATCTACCAGTGATATCTCAAGAGGCATCTTCCCCAGGGCATGCGTGGCACAGCTCAGGCATGGGTCATATGCCCTTATTGCAACCTCAACAGCATTAAGCATTCCCTCTGAGATAACTGCATGGCCGTTCAGGTACTTTTTAGCAACAGATTCCACAGCCAGGTTCATGGGAATATTATTGTTAGTTGTTGAAACAATAAGGTTTGCCATTTCTATCTGGTCGTTCCGGTTAATGCGGTAATGATGAAACAATGTGCCACGGGGCGCTTCAAGCAGGCCCACTCCTTCAAGGGTCTTATTGCCCTTAACCACGAGATCATTACCCATTATATCATCATCGTTCAATAATTCTTTCATCATTTCTGCTGAATGAAGGATCTCTATTAGTCTTGCCCAGTGCATATGCATTGACATTCCATTAGGCTTACCATTAGTATATGCCCTGAATAGTTCATGTTCTTTTTGTGCAAGTGGTGTAGGTATAAAATCTACTGTATTCATCCTTGCCAGCGGGCCAACCCTGTACCAGCCGTCCTGTTTACCTATTTCTTTAAGGAATGGGAATTTCATATAAGTCCAGTTTTTCACTTCTTCCCCTATGTAGCTGGCATAGTCCTGGTAATCAATGTCGTGAAGTATCTTCTTTCCTTCAGAATCCACAGCCCTCAGAACCCCGTGGTAAAGGTCCATTGCCCCGTCTTTTCTAACCAGACTGAGATGAGAGGAGGGGAAGCTGGCAAAATCGTCAATCAGTTCCCTGTTTGCCTTATGATATCCCTTGAAAAACTCAAGAGCCCCCAGCGACCATTCTATCATTTTATCAATATTAAGAGGGTCTTCTCCTTTCAGGAAGCTGTCTCTTTCTTCTTTGCTAAGGCTTTTGTTTATTCCTCCGGGGATGGCTCCGGTACCATGTATCTTTTTTCCTGCAGTAGCCTGAATTATTTCCTGTCCAAACTTTCTCATCATTACACCCTGTACGGCAAGATCTTTATGTTCAAGTGCCACTCCAATGATATTCCTGATGTTGGGATCTGCATTAATGCCAAAGAGCAGGTCGGGTGATGCCAGGTGAAAGAAGTGAAGGGCATGCGACTGGAATATTTGTCCGTAATGCATAAGCCTTCTCATTTTTTCTCCTGTGGGACTAAGGCCGTCACCTGTTCCTGCACCCACAATCATGTCCATTGCTTTTGCTGCTGCCAGGTGGTGGCTCACGGGACAAATTCCGCAGAGCCTCTGAACCAGTACCGGTGCCTCCCAGTAGGGCCTTCCCTGTATAAATCTTTCAAATCCCCTGAATTCCACAATGTGAAGCCTGCTTTGAACAACCTGGTTATCATCATCCATGTGGATGGTTACTTTTCCATGGCCTTCCACCCTGGTTACCGGTTCTATAGTTATTTTCTTTGGCATTTTCCTGGTTTTTAGTCGTACTTAATTAGTTCGTAAGGCAAGTCAATATCTACATCAAGTATCAGTGCGTGCAGTACCTCCCATATCAGGTCGGCACGGGGAGGGCATCCCGGGAGATGGTAATCCATTTTTACAATTTCATGACATGGATATACTTTGTCAAGAATAATAGGCAATTCTTCATCATTGGGAAGTATCCCTTCTTCATTCACCGTTGACGGACCCGACAGGTATGCCTCTGCAAGACATTCTTTAACAGGGATATCGTTTCGCATTGCAGGAAGGCCACCCATAATGGCACATTCACCAAATGAGACAAGTATTTTGCATTTTTTCCTGAACTCCTTGAGTATATGAATATTTTCAGTGTTGCAGCATCCTCCTTCAATAAGGCCTATGTCGCAGTCTTTTGTAAAGCTTTTTATATCATCTATCGGCGACTTGTTAAACTCAACAAGTTCGATAAGATCCAGTATCCTTTCATCGATGTCGAGAAAAGACATGTGGCAGCCAAAGCAGCCTGCCAGTGATGTGGTTGCTATTACAGGTTTACTCATGATGTGCCTCCTTCATAGCTTTTAGGTTAATTGAATTATCCAGGCTGATAGCTTCTTTGTCAAACTTTCTTTGTCCTATGGGTGTTTTAAATCCTGTTTCCTTAACCAGGATGGATCCCACGGGACAAATGTCCATTGCCTTTTGTGCCAGTTCATCCGACAGCTCTTTTCCCAGCCTGTCATCCAGTTTTATCTTTACTTTTTTTGCTCTCTGGTTAAATGCAAAAATACTTCTGCCCTGGCTGCCGGCAGGCAAGTCTTTTTCATCCTTAATTATCCTTATACATCTTTTGCACAGTATACACCTGTTGTGATCATGATATATTTTGGGGTGGCTGGCATCAACATCTCTTTCATTGAACTGGTAGGGGAACCTGGGGGCCATTATCCCGAACCTGTATGCAAGAGCTTGTAGCTCACAGTTACCGCTTTTTTCACATGCAGGGCAATAATGATTGCCTTCTGTAAAAAGCAGCTCTATAACCGAGCTTCTCAGGTCATTCAGCTCAGCCGTATCAACTTCAATTTCCATTCCTTCAGCCACAGGTGTTGTACAGGCTGTAAGGTGGCGCTTGTTTACCTTTACCGTACATACCCGGCATGAGCCTGCAGGCTTTACTCCTTCATAGTGGCAGAGCGTAGGAATAAAAATACCATTCTCGCGGGCTGCATTAATGATGCTTACCCCGGTTGTTGCAGTACATTCTTTGTTATCAATGGTAAAATGGGCTATTTTCTTTTCCATGTTCATTTATTTAAATATTGGGTATCCTGTCTACAAATTCACATGACTCCCTGATTGCATCATCCAGGCAGAATCCCGATTCAAATTCAATATCTTTCTTTAACCTTTCCCTGTACAGGTGCCTGAAATTCTTAAGGCTGGTGATTATAGGGTTTGCTGCAGTATGTCCTAATCCACAACGATTTATGGGCATCATTTTAGCCCAGTTGTTTATATCGTCGAAATCTTTGTTTGTAGCTTTTCCTTCAAGAATTTTTTCAAGTTTCTGTTTTAAAAGTGTGGGTATATTTCTGCATGGTACACATGAACCGCATGATTCTTCAATAAAGAATTCCATGAAGTTAAGAACCACATCTTTTAGCAGGTCCCTTCTGTTGTCAATCACTATCATAGAACCTCCGGTGGCAAGGTCGGAATAACAAACGTTTCTGTCAAACTGTTCAGGACCTATCAGGGCTCCGGATGGTCCGCCAACCTGTACGGCCTGTGTGTTGCGGGCTCCTACCATTTCAAGTAATGTCCTTACTGTAAAGCCCCATTCAAGTTCATATATGCCCGGGAACAAACAGTCGCCTGAAACACTCAGTATCTTTGTACCTGTTGATTCTTTGGTGCCTAGTTTCTGATACCATTCCCCCCCGTTTTGTATTATGCGAACAGCAGCTATCAGTGTTTCAACATTATTTACTACAGTGGGGAATCCTAAATATCCTTTTTCCACAGGGAAAGGAGGCCTGTTTCTGGGTTCTCCGCGCTTACCTTCTGCAGATTCAATAAGTGCCGATTCCTCACCACAAACATATGCTCCCGCACCCAGTTGTATCCTTATGTCAAATTCAAAATCCTTAATACCCCCGGGATTTTTCCCAAGACTATTATTCTTTCTCATCTTATCCAGAACATCTACGAGGTATTTCCTTAGGTACCTGTACTCATACCTTAAATAGAGTATTCCTTCAGAGGCTCCTATTGCATAGGCGGCTATCACCATTCCTTCAAAAACCATCCCGGGTTTTTCAGTTAGTATTACCCTGTCTTTGAAAGTTCCCGGCTCACCTTCATCGGCATTACAGAATACATATTTCTTTTCTCCTTTGGCTTTCCTGGCAAATTCCCACTTGATACCTGTTGGAAATCCGGCGCCTCCTCTTCCCCTGAGGTGCGATTTTTTAAGTTCGTTAATAACATCCTGTGGACTCATTAGAGCTACCTGCTTTTTCAGGGTTTTTCCTGGAATATATTCCTGCCCCAGAATCGGACCGGTTCTTTTAAGCGAATTACGAACACAGCTTTTTATCAGTGGAGATGAGTTCATGCTATCTCCGAAAGTATTTGCAAACATATCATCCACCTTCATTCCCAGGCGCATATCCCTTATCAGTTCCCTAACCCTGTATGTTGTAAGGTTGGTAAATACTTTCCCGTTGATGAGGGCAGCAGGCTCCTGATCGCTCATTCCTATACAAGAGGTTTCAAAAAGTCCTATATCATCCTTTACTTCGCCGAATTCGCAGCCCAGCTCATCTTTGAAGGCCTGGGCAACAAATTCCCTTCCTTTCATATTTGCTACAACACTGTTGTTCAGGCATATGGAATACTTTCCCCTGGGTTTAGTGGAATAAAAATGGTAAAAGGAGATAGTCTGCTCAACATCAGCAGATGACATATTCAGCTCATCGGCTATTATATCAACCTTATCCATGGGGATATAATTGGTCTTATGCTGTATATCATACAATATATCCATTAACCTGGTCTTGTCATGCTTATACTTATCGAGGATGCCGTGAATTTCTTGTGTTGTCATAATCCTGAATTTGATGCAAAATCAAAGTACTGTGAAAGTATTAACAGTAAAAGTATCAGCTTTTATTTATTTGACAAAAACTTGAGAGCAGATTTCCTGATTTTTAATAAACATGCGATGATATTTGTCATAAACAGCTCATTAACACTTTGAAATACAAGGAAATAAAAGTTTAAATCGGGCTCGTATTTTTTTTATGATTATTGTCATTGTAATAGTAATATATAAATCAGCATTGCTGGTGAAGAAGTGACAGCAGTGACTTGCAGAAAATCGGAAGGAAATACTGTTTCAGATTTGTTTAAGTATAAGGATTCTCTTTCCTTTAGGGAAGTGATAATGTCAATGCTTTAAGTTTTTATATAAAACAGCAAACCGGGTATTTTGAAAACAGGCAGGAGAATACATTTAAAAGGACTGGTACAGGGAGTGGGCTTCAGACCCTTTGTATATCGTATTGCCCTTGAGAATGAGCTGACAGGGACAGTTGAGAACAGGAATGACGGGGTGGTGATATATGCAGAAGGTGAGCCTGAGAATATTGATAAATTTCTAAAGGATCTGGAGCTGAAAGCTCCTCCTGCTTCAAAAGTTCTTTCTATGAATGTTGAGAAATCAGACCTCTCCGGTTTTAATGCATTCATTATAAAGGAAAGCAGCAGTGTGTCGGCTGAGGTCACTCTTGTAAGTCCGGATATTGCAGTATGTGACGATTGCCTTGAGGATATGAAGTCCCAGCCTCACAGGCTTGACTATCCTTTTATAAATTGCACAAATTGCGGTCCCCGTTTTACAATTATAAAAGATCTTCCTTATGACAGGCCTTCTACTACCATGTCGGTCTTTAAAATGTGTGATAAATGTGCCGGAGAATACTCGGATGTAAGTAACCGGAGGTTTCATGCTCAGCCTGTTGCCTGTAATAATTGTGGCCCGCATTACAGCCTTTATTATAATTCTGAAAGAATAAACCGGCTTGACGATATTCTTGCTGCTATGAGCTCTTTTCTTAAGGAGGGTAAAGTTATTGCCGTTAAGGGCCTGGGTGGTTATTTCCTGGCCTGTGATGCTTTTAACCCTGATGCGGTAAACAGTCTGCGTGATGGGAAAAGAAGAGAAGGAAAACCGTTTGCTGTTATGTTCTCCTCGCTTGAATCAATTCAGAAACATGCCTGGATGAATGACACTGAAAGGAAATGGCTGCAGTCATGGAGAAGGCCTGTGGTTTTGCTTGACGGTAAAAAGGGGGATGAGTTAAAGGGCGTACAGGAACTTGCAGGAGGAGTAAGCTCCGGGCTTCCCGGCATTGGAGCCATGCTGCCATATATGCCTTTTCATTACCTTCTGTTTGAGAGGAGCGGACTGGATGCCATAGTGCTTACCAGTGGGAACTTCTCGGATGAACCTATTTTAATAAGTGATGATATGGCACTTAATGAATTCCTTGCTGCTTATGATGCGGTACTGTGCTATGACCGTGAGATATATAACAGGGTGGATGATTCAGTGGGGATGGTGGTTAATGACAGGGAAAGGATAATCCGCAGGTCGCGTGGATATGTGCCTTCCCCGGTTGAACTGGATATTGATGTGGACGGGATAATTGCTGCAGGTGCAGAACTTGTTAATTCATTTTGCCTTGGCAAGGGCTCCCAGGCTTTTCTTAGTCAGCATATTGGCGATTTGAAGAATCTTGAGACATATGAGTTTTATAAAGAATCCATGGCCAGGTTTATAAAGCTTTTCAGAATTACTCCCAAAATGATAGTTTGCGATATGCACCCCGATTATCTTTCATCGAAATATGCTGCCCGGGCGGGACTTCCGCTTATGGAGGTGCAACATCATCATGCTCATATAGCATCATGTATGGCAGAACACAGGCTTGATGAAAAAGTAATTGGAATAGCTTTCGACGGAGTGGGGCTTGGTGATGATGGTAATATATGGGGCGGGGAGTTTTTGTTATGTGACTATGAAAACTACCGCAGGCTATATCATTTTGAGTATGTGATGATGCCCGGGGGAGACAAGGCAACCCTTAATCCGTGGAGGATGGCTGTGTCGTATCTTTTTAATACTTTCGGTGCCGGTATTACCGGGCCTGATCTTCCTTTTCTCAGCCGGATTGACAGGAATGAATTAAGACTGGTAAGAGACATGCTGAACAAGGGGATAAACACTCCTTTCACTTCCAGTGCCGGGAGGCTTTTTGATGCAGTGGCAGCCCTTACAGGAATATGCAGCAGCACCTCGTTTCATGCTGAAGCCCCAATGAGGCTTGAGGCAGCAATAGTTACTGATGTGCAGGAGGGGCATTATGATTACAAAATAAGCGGAGGGGAGATTTCATTTAGCCCCATGATTAAGCAGATAGTTGAGGATATTGGCCAGGGCATAGCAGCAGGAGTTATATCAGCAAAATTTCATAATACAATAATTGAACTTATTGTAGAAATAAGTATAAGTATAAGGGAGCAGGAAAAGCTGAACAAACTTGTTTTATCCGGGGGCAGTTTCCAGAACCGTTATATACTTGGAAAGGCAGAGAAGAGGCTTGAGGCAGAAGGATTTATGGTTTACACGCCCTCCATGATCCCCTCAAATGACGGTGGAATCTCACTCGGACAGCTGCTTATAGCCGCAAAAAGAAGGAAACATTAAAAATATCCAAACTCATTATACATCTTCCTGAGGCCATCGGAAACATTTTCGAAGTTCAGGTAATGCTTGTTACAGGCTTTTCTTGTACACATATAAATACGACCTCCTTTTTCCATGGAAAGGGGTACCATGGGTGCATCACATTCTTCACAATGGTTTTTGCTT
This sequence comes from Bacteroidales bacterium, assembly GCA_029932855.1. GTDB lineage: Bacteria > Bacteroidota > Bacteroidia > Bacteroidales > VadinHA17 > JAYEGO01. The sequence continues at coordinate 41,776 of JAOZPG010000003.1, forward strand.
GTAAGCTCCTCGTTGCAGTGTGGACAAAAGAAATGTATAAGCTCATTATCAACTAATTCAATATCTGCTTCAGAGTCATAGCATCCGTAATATGAACAAAGCCGTATCTTGCCTTTTTCATTATTGTGCTCTATATTAAGCAGTATTGTCGGTTTGCCATGTAAAGTATGGTAGGGATCCATAAGTGATTTTTTACACCTGGGGCATTTTACTTTTAAGGCTACAAATTTCTCCATGTGTTAAATAATTAACAGTTTGTTTAAAATTAAGGAAAAATTTAGATATATAGCAGAGATTTTTAAGATTTTAATAATATTTCTTCCGGAAAGACATTATTACATAATATATAAGACGAATTCTGTATTTATAACATAAATATTTGATCCGGCGCCTGAAAGATGATACCGGGCAAGCTGATAAAAGTCACGGTGAGTTAATTGAAATTGGATTAATTTTATTGCAGATATTGTATAAATAACTTTTTGTATGCATGAACTGTCAATAGCAATGAGCATAGTGGAGATTGCCACTGATCATGCTCTTAAAGATGGGGCTGAGATTGTTACAGAGATTGAAATCGAGGTGGGTGATCTTTCCGGAGTGGAAACCGAAGCCCTCGATTTTGCCATGGAAGCTGCTATAAAGGATACTATTTGCAGGCATGCCAAATGGAATATAGTTCATATTGGGGCAAAGGCATTTTGTCCGGAAAAGAAAAAGGAATATGATGTTTCAGACCTGTATTCAAGCTGTCCCTTTTGCGGAGAATACGGTCATGAATTAAAACAGGGAAAGGAGATGAGGGTTAAATCCTTGATAGTTGAGTAAGATGCCTGTTAGTTGAGTAAAATGGAAAATGTTTCTTTGAGTTAATATTTTTAAGTCTTCTCGGGGAGAGTAGTGATTTTTATTAATTAAAAATTATTTATTATGTGTGATACATGCGGATGCGGACATGATGAAGTAATAATAAGGAAAGCAGGCGATGAGGGACATGTGCATCATCATCACAGTCATGAGCACAAGCATTCCCATAATGATGCTCATTCTCACAGCCATGCCAATGATGGCAGGGAGCTTATAGTGGAAGAGGACATTCTGCAAAAGAATAATCTGCTGGCTGAACGAAACAGGGGCTATTTTGAAGCCAGGAATATTATTGCCATAAACCTGGTTAGTTCCCCGGGTTCGGGAAAAACAAGCCTTCTGGAAAGGACAATAAAGGATATGAAGGATAAGAATAATTTCTATGTAATTGAGGGGGACCAGCAGACAATGAATGATGCCAATCGTATTAGCAAGACAGGCGTACAGGCTGTTCAGATAAATACAGGGCAGGGTTGCCACCTGGATTCTTCAATGATAAGGAAGTCTCTTGACCAGATAGAGATTAAGCAGGAAGGTGGTTTCCTGATGATAGAAAATGTTGGTAACCTGGTATGCCCTGCGCTTTTTGACCTTGGTGAGTCAAAAAGAGTGGTTATTATGAGTGTAACAGAGGGAGAAGACAAACCTGTGAAATACCCCGAAATGTTCAGTACTGCCGATCTGTGCCTGATCAATAAGACAGACCTGCTTCCATATCTTGATTACGACCTGCCATTATCCCTTAAGTATGCCAGGCAGGTAAACCCTGACCTGGAATTTATTGAATTATCGGTTCGCTCGGGGGAAAACATGGATAAATGGTATTCATGGCTGGAAAAACTTAAACCCCAGACTTAAGATACATTCTTTGAGAACCGGAAAAACTTAAAACCCTGACTTAAGGCTCATTCTTGAGCATTAGTGAAAACATATCTTCTGGTTCCATGTATCTTCTGGTACCGGTGAAAATATATTTTCAGGACTTAAAGTCCCGGATTTTTCTTTTAGCTTAAGTTATCTTAAATTTGTGAATCAATTCACACTTTATTATGACAAAACTTCCCGGAAAGACTATTGAGCGGCTTAGCCAGTACAGGCGTAGTTTACTGGTCTGTGTGGAGAATGGTAAGGATTATATTTTCTCGCATGAGCTTGCAGAATTGCATCATATTACTCCTGTGCAGGTGAGGCGCGACCTCATGTTACTGGCTTATTCCAGTGTTTACAGGAAGGGCTATCCTGTAAGACAACTTATAGAGGCAATTGGCACTAAGCTGGAAAGCCCCGAAGGACAGAATGTAGCCATAATGGGAATGGGTAATCTTGGTAGCGCTTTAAGCCAGTATCTTGCAAGCGTGCGTCCGAAACTGAAGGTTGTGGCAGGCTTTGATGTGGATAGTTCAAAAAGCGGAAAGATCATTAGCGGGGTAAAATGTCATGCTCTTTCAGAGCTTAAAAGTATTATTGATTCTGAAAATATTTCAATAGGAATCATGACTGTTCCCCAGAGTGCAGCTATTGAGGCCTGTGAGTTATTATGTAAAGCAGGGATAAAAGGAATACTGAATTTTACTCATGTCTCACTGACTGTTCCTGATAATGTATTTCTGGAGGAATATGATATGATCACTTCACTTGAAAAAGTGGCATATTTTGTAAAGCAGTCCGAAGAATAAAAAAGCTGCCATGAACTCTCATGGTAGTAAACAACAAGGGCTTGTCCCTGTTGAGACAAGCCCATGAAATCACAATAAAAAGAGTTTTAAAAGAAAAATCTTGCACCAAGACCCAGGTCAATATCGAAGTCGATAGCAGGAACAACCATCAGTCCGGGTACAACTTCAACAAAAATATCAATTGGCACAGAATCAAACATATAATCCAGGCCTATCGGAACCCTTGCGCCTATAGCAATATCATTTCCAAGTCCCAGTTTAGCTCCAAGGCCATAATATAGGGGCAGTTGTCCTTTTGAAACAGAGATCAGGTTAAAGTTGTGCAAGAGGAAATCAGCATGAACCCCAATCCAGTCGGCATCAAAATTCCAGGCTACTGCAGCATCCAGTGCGGTAGTTTCACCAGTCCACATCTTAAGTGAAAGGCCTGTGGGATTTCCTGTAATAAGACCAACACCAAATCCTGAGCTTTGAGCTGAAATATTTGTAGTTACAAATAATGCGACTACTGCAAGAAGTGTAATTTTTTTCTTCATAGTTTTCTGTTTGTAGATTAAATTAGATTGGTGCAAAAATACCGAATACTTTATGTTTTACAACATATTTTGACAGAATACAGAAATATTAAAACAAATAGGTCTTTGTAGTTTGCTAGATATCAAATTGTTTCTGAAGTTTTAAACTTTATTTCAGGGAATTTCAGGGAATTCTCAGGCGAATCCCTAAATGGGCCGGTCTTAAAAGTAATATCTCGCTCCCAGTCCGCCGTCAATATCAAAGGCAGTGGCTGGAAGGAGTCTTATTCCCGGAGCCACTTCAACAAAAATGTCGAGGGGCAAGGAATCAAACATATAATCGAGGCCGAATGGAACACGTATTCCAAATATCAGATCATTGGCAATTCCCAGTTTAGCTCCCAGTCCGAAATACACAGGCAGCCTTCCTTCGTCAACCGGAATAAGATTAAATTTATGAACAAGCATATCGCTATGGATAATGAAATAACTGGCCTGGTCAATAATTGACCATGACATGGCTGCGTCGACTGCTGTGATCTCACCTGTCCACATTTTCAGGCTGAGACCGGATTGAGTCCCGAATATTACTCCGGCACCTATGCCCGAGTCCTGGGCAGAAAGCCCGGAGTTTAACAAAAGGACTAAAACAGCGATAATTGTAAGTTTCTTTTTCATGGGTTTAAGTTTATTGATCTCTTTGTTTATGCAGCTTTAATTATTTTATTCAGTTGCCAGGCTTTGCCTGTTGATATGTTTTGCCGGGGCAGAGCTATGCTTTTAGTATAATTGTTGACAAATTTCACAAAAAATGTCAAACCATAAAACTTTTTTATTGTTAACTTTCCTCCTCAAATGAAAGAAATTCCTAAAGCTTCGATAAAATCACAAAGCAAGCTTACCGGCAGTTTGCCTTGTTTAGAACAATAAATTTAAAGAAATGATAAATCAGCAGCTCTTAGACCCAAAAAGTATCGTAGTTATTGGTGGTTCGGAAGATGTGTCTAAACCCGGAGGCAAGGTCCTGGAAAATATTCTTAGCGGAGGCTATAAGGGTAAATTATATGTGGTAAATCCAAAAGCAGACATGATACAGGGTGTTGAAAGCTACAGGGATCCGGTCCTGTTGCCACAGGTAGAACTTGCAATTCTTGCCATTCCTGCGAAATTTTGTACTCCAACTATTGATTTGCTGGCAAAGAAAAAGGGATGCAAAGCATTTATTGTTGTTTCTGCCGGTTTTGGAGAGGAAAATGAAGAGGGAAAGCTACTGGAAGACCAGATGCTGTCGGTTGTTAATGAGGCCGGGGCCTGCCTGATAGGTCCCAACTGTATAGGCTTTATGAACAGCAATTATTTCGGGGTTTTTACTACTCCTTTACCTAAACCTGATTCCAGGGGGGTTGATTTTATTTCCGGTTCGGGAGCCACAGCGGTATTTATTATGGAGTCGGGGATAAAGCAGGGCCTGACTTTTTCTTCGGTGTATTCGGTTGGAAATGCTGCACAGACAGGTGTGGAGGATGTGCTTGAATATATGGATAATGAATACAGGCATGGTGTGAGTCCGGGTATAAAACTGCTGTATATTGAAAATATTGCTGATCCGAAAAAGCTGCTGAAGCATTCTTCTTCCCTTATTTCCAAGGGATGCAAAATAGCAGCACTTAAGGCAGGTAGGACCGAGGCGGGCAGCAGGGCTGCCTCTTCTCATACGGGTGCGCTGTCATCATCAGACACGGCTGTTAATGCCTTGTTTAAGAAGGCAGGTATTGTTCGTTGTTACAGCCGGAGCGAGTTGACAAATGTTGCATGTGTGTTCAGGCATAAAAAGCCGGGCGGGAGAAATATTGCTGTTATAACCCATGCAGGGGGACCGGCGGTAATGATCACTGATACTCTTACAGATGAAGGATTCAATGTTCCTCACTTAAGTGGTGAAAAAGCAGAAGCCCTTCTCGAAAAGTTGCATCCCGGATCTTCGGTGGCCAACCCTATTGATGTGCTTGCCACCGGGACTGCCTGGCAGATAGGACAGATAATTGATGCCTGCGAGAATGATTTCGGGGAGATAGATGCTATGGTAGTAATACATGGTAGTCCCGGCCTTACTTCTGTGGAGGATGTGTACAGGATGATACATGATAAAATGAGAAGCTGCAGCAAAGCTATTTATCCGGTTTTGCCCTCGGTGATCAATGCAGAAAAGGAAACAGCATTATTCATGGAATGGGGAAATGTGTTTTTCCCCGACGAGGTTGATTTTGCCAGGGCTTTTTCATTGATCTGCAATAGTCCGCCACCGGCTATATCAGCTGAGTCTTCCGTAACAATTGACAGGGAAAGAATTAGACAGATTGCAGGAGATGCAGGGGGTGGATATCTCGATCCGCAGCAGCTGGGGGCTATGCTGGATGCTGCCGGTATTCCAAGGGTGAAAGAAAAAATTGCAGCTTCTGAGGCTGAGCTGCCGGAAGTGATCAGGGAGATAGCTTTTCCTGTGGTTATGAAGGTAGTTGGCCCTGTGCATAAATCTGATGTGGGAGGGGTTATTCTAGATGTGAATACAGAAGATGAACTTAAAGCTGGTTTTTCAGAACTTATGAAAATACCCGGTACCAGCGCGGTTCTTATACAAACATATAGTTCGGGTATTGAGCTTTTTGCAGGGATCAAAAAGGAGGGCAATTTTGGGCATATTATCATGTTTGGCCTTGGAGGTGTGTTGATAGAAGTAATAAAGGATGTGAGTAGCAGGCTTGTACCCCTGGGCAGGGAAGAGGCAAGGCAAATGATAAGGACATTAAAGGGATACAAGGTAATAAGAGGCACAAGGGGTCAAAAAGGAGTGAATGAGGAAGTACTTGTTGAGATATTGTTGCGCCTGTCTATGCTTGCAGAGGCAGCACCGGAGATAGAAGAAATGGATATGAATCCTCTTTTTGGCAATAGTGAAAAGGTATTTGCAGTGGATGCAAGGATTAGACTGGCCTGAGTTGAGGCTATGTTATTTAACAAGTTTGTTACAAGGAAATAATTTTATATTTGTAAGAAAGAATTTAATACGAATTTCTAAACAACTTAAATTATTATATATGAGTAAAACAGGTCTTTTTTATGGTCCCATGGGAGGCTCGGTTGAAAGAATTGCGAAGAAAATTCAGGACAAGCTGGGAGAGGATAAGATAGACCTGGTCCCTGTGAGAGATGCCGCTGCCAGGGATTTTGACAACTATAAATTCATAATAATGGGCATTTCTACCATTGGTGCACATACATGGAATCATGACACTCCTTCAAAGGACTGGGACTTGTTTATCAAAGAGCTTAAGAAAGTGGATTACAGTAATAAGACTTTTGCCCTTTATGGCCTTGGGGATCATGTTAGTTATGCAAATCATTTTGTTGATTCTCTGGGAATTCTTGCCAGGGAATTGTTGTCTCAGGGGGCAAAGATCACAGGATACTGCGATACTGATGATTATGAGTTTAATGAATCGCAGGCTGTAATTGACGGTAAATTTATCGGCCTGCCACTTGATGAGGATTTTACTCCCCATGAAACAGATAGCAGGCTTGATAAATGGTTAAGTCGTTTAATGGAAGAGTTTGTATAGATAATTGTATAATAACAGCGGTCAGAAAATGACCGTTTTTTTTTACTTTTTAATATGACACAAGCAGACAGGAAAACGCCTATAGATATGGGTGTCGTTGACAAGATTAAGGCTCAAAGCGGGCTTAGGAAGGTTGGTGGGGGGACTATCAGGGAGATAGTCAGGCTGGTGAACAGGATAGAGGAAGCTACAGGTGAGAAATTTATAAGGATGGAAATGGGAGTTCCCGGGCTTCATCCTGCACAGGCCGGTATAGAAGCAGAGATAGAAGCTCTCAGGAGGGGGGTAGCTTCAAAATACCCGATGATAGAAGGAGTTAAGGAGCTGAAGGAAGAGATATCACGCTTTGTTAAACTGTTTCTGAACCTGGATGTTGATCCCCAGGGATGCATATCTACTGTTGGTTCAATGATGGGTTCAATGGCTGCGTTTCTTGTTGCAAACAGGAATGATCATACCAAGGAGGGTACCCTCTTTATAGACCCGGGGTTCCCGGTACAAAAGCAACAGGTGAGAGTGCTCGGACATGATTATTGTTCGTTTGATATTTATGACTACAGGGGAGAAAAACTTAGGGCCAAGCTGCTTAGTTATTTAAAAACAGGCAAGGTATCAAGCATACTGTATTCCAATCCCAATAATCCCTCATGGATATGTTTCACCGAAGAGGAACTTAGCATTATAGGAGAACTGGCAAATGAATATGATGTTATTGTTATAGAAGATCTGGCTTACTTTGGGATGGATTTTAGAAAAGACTATTCAAGTCCGGGAAAACCCCCATATCAGCCAACAGTAGCTAATTATACCGATAACTATCTTTTACTTATCTCAAGTTCCAAGGCTTTCAGTTATGCCGGACAAAGAGTAGGGATGATGGTTATATCAGATGCGCTTTATTCAAGACAATATCCCGACCTGAAAAGGTATTATACTTCCGATGGTTTCGGTTATTCAATTATTTACGGAGCACTCTATGCTTTGTCGGCGGGAGTTACTCATTCGGCACAGTATGGGCTGGCAGGTATTTTAAAGGAGGTGAATAGCGGAAGATATAAATACAGGGATGATGTACTGGAATATGGCGAAAGGGCGAAGATTATGAAGAAAATATTCACAGACAGCGGATTTGATATAGTGTATGATAAGGATATTGATGAGCCCATAGCAGATGGTTTTTATTTTACTTTTTCATACCGGGGATTCAGTGGGGTTGACCTGATTGAGGAACTGCTGTATTACGGGATAAGTGCAATCTCACTTGATATTACCGGGAGTAGCAGGACAGAAGGTGTGAGAGCTTGTGTGTCACAGATACATAAGAAGGATTTTGATATCTTGCAGCAGCGTTTGGAACATTTTAATAAAGATCACAAATAATCTTTACTGATACATATCATGCATAATCAAGTATAAAATTTCTATTTTTGATTTTCAGATTCTGTTAAAAAAATTATATATATAAAATGGCAAAAGTTAGAGGTACTATAGTTGTGGATATCGAAAAGTGCAAGGGTTGTGAAATTTGTGTAGGAGCCTGTCCCACATCAGTAATATCCATGAGTACGGAAGTAAACGCTAAGGGTTATCAATATGCATACCTGAATGATCCTGATGGTTGTACAGGCTGTACAAATTGTGCTATTGTTTGTCCCGATGGTGTGATTACAGTTTACCGGGCAAAAGTAAAATGATATTAAAATCAAACTCATATAATGGAAGAATATAAATTAATGAAGGGTAACGAGGCTATTGCTGAGGCGGCAATTCTTGCCGGAACTGATGGCTATTTTGGTTATCCTATTACTCCCCAGAGTGAGGTGATGGAGTACCTTACAATGGAAAAGCCTGAGGAAAGAACAGGTATGGTAGTATTACAGGCTGAGAGTGAAGTTGCTTCAATAAATATGCTTTACGGTGCAGCCGGATCGGGGAAGAAGGTAATGACGTCTTCTTCTTCTCCCGGAATAAGTCTTATGCAGGAAGGGATTTCATATCTGGCAGGTGCTGAATTGCCATGTCTTATTGTTAATGTTGCAAGGGGAGGCCCGGGTCTTGGGACTATTCAGCCGGGACAGGCTGATTATTTCCAGGCAACCAAGGGCGGGGGACATGGAGATTATCATCTTATTGTACTTGCTCCGGCCTCGGTTCAGGAAATGGCTGATTTTGTTTCCATGGCTTATGACCTGGCCTTTAAATACAGGAACCCGGTAATGATACTTTCAGACGGAGCCATAGGGCAAATGATGGAGAAAGTAAAATTTAAGAAGCAGCAGGAAAGGATGAAGACTCAGCCCGGCTGGGCCACGGTTGGAAAAACTCCCGACAGGGAACCAAATATTATTACATCCCTGGATCTTGATCCTGCAAGACATGAAAGATTCAATATCAAGCTACAGAAGAAATATGAAAAAATTCAGAAGGAAGAGGTGTTATTTGAGGAAATAGCCTGTGATGATATTGATTATGCTTTTGTTGCTTACGGAACAAGTGCCAGGATATGTCAGAAATCCATTGAGCTGGCCAGAGAAGAGGGAATAAAGGTGGGCCTTTTCAGGCCTATAAGTCTGTGGCCTTTCCCATATAAGGAGGTAGGAAAAATTGCAGACAGGCTAAAAGGAATACTATCGGTAGAACTAAGTGCCGGACAGATGGTGGAGGATGTGCGTCTGGCTGTAAATGGAAAGATAAAAGTAGAGCATTACGGGAGAATGGGAGGGATGATCCCTACTCCCGAGGAGATTGTTCTCGCATTGAAAAAACAAATAATCGGAGGGTAATAAATGGCTGATCAAATATTAAATAAAGAGCTTATTAAGCCTGAAAACCTGGTATATAAGAAAACGAAGATTCTTAATGATAATGTAATGCATTATTGCCCGGGTTGCGGTCACGGTACTGCGCACAGGCTGATAGCGGAGGTGATTGAAGAAATGGATATACAGAGCGATGTAATTGGCATTGCGCCTGTTGGCTGTTCGGTGCTTATGTATAATTATTTCAATATAGATATGCAGGAAGCATCTCATGGCAGGGCACCTGCTGTGGCTACAGGAGTTAAAAGACTATGGCCTGATAAAACAGTCTTTACCTATCAGGGTGACGGTGACCTGGCTGCAATCGGGACTGCTGAAACCATTCATGCCTGCAACAGGGGAGAGAATATTACTATATTTTTTATAAATAATGGTATATACGGTATGACCGGTGGACAAATGGCTCCTACAACTCTGGAAGGTATGAAATCTTCAACTACTCCTTATGGACGTAATATAGCCATGATGGGTAACCCCCTTAAGATAACAGAACTGGTTGCTCAGCTGCCGGGAACATGCTATGTTACCAGGCAGGCTGTACATACACCTTCTAGTGTCAGAAAAACAAAGAAGGCTATAAGAAAAGCCCTGGAATACCAGAAGAAGAATATAGGGACTTCTTTTATAGAGGTGGTGTCTAACTGTAATTCCGGATGGAAGATGCCACCGGTACAGGCCAATGAATGGATGGAGGAGAATATGTTTCCCTTCTTCCAGCTGGGTGATATTAAAGTGCCTGAAGAGGACTGATAAAAACATAAGAAAAACTTTTTCAATACAATAAGAAATTATGACTGAAGAATTAATAATAGCAGGCTTTGGAGGTCAAGGTGTATTATCTATGGGTAAGATATTGTGTTATTCAGGGGTTATGCAAGACCAGGAAGTGAGCTGGATGCCTTCGTATGGTCCGGAAATGAGGGGTGGAACAGCAAATGTTACCGTTATATTAAGCGATAACAGGATAAGTTCTCCCATACTTAATGCTTTTGATTCGGCAATTATCCTTAACCAGCAGTCTATGGATAAGTTTGAACAAACAGTTAAACCTGGGGGTGTATTGATATTTGACGGGAACGGGATCACAAGGGAGCCTGAAAGGAAGGATATTAATATCTACAGGGCAGATGCTGCAGCCGAAGCTTCAAAAATGGAGAGTGCCAAAACCTTTAATATGATTATGCTTGGAGCTTACCTGAAAGTAAAACCCCTGGTTAAGGTAGAGAATGTACTCAAAGGACTGGAGAAATCACTTCCGGCCAGGTATCACCATCTCTTAGGCCTTAACGAAAAAGCACTGCAACGTGGTTTTGAGATTGTTCAGGAGATACATATCCTTTAGTTTTTTCTTCTAATTAATTATTCATTTTCCTATTGTTTGTTATTTCCAGGGACCGGGATATGATAATGTTTCTCATGATGTTCCCATCTATTATGTCTAAGTCTTATATTGTAAGATTATAAGGGAGATTATTTAATCCAAATGGAAGATTATTATATCATAAGTAAAAAAAAATCCACTTTTCCAGTCTTTAACAAAATTGCATATTTTTGGAAAAAACTGATTATTATGCCAGGATACTTTCTTGTGGTTCTGATGCTTATACCTAATTCTGATGCATTTGCTCAGACCGATTCTGTATGGTTCAGTAACGGAGATTTAATAGTAGGAGAGATTAAGTCAATGGAAGAAGGTGTTCTTATAATTGAAACAGATTACAGTGACAGTGATTTTAAGACAGACTGGAATAAGGTGATCAGGCTTAAGAGCACTGAGTCTTTCATGATTAGCCTGGATGATGGGAGGAGGCTTAACGGCAACCTTTTTCCTGTTTCCGGGGATAGCTCAAAAGTTTTGATCCGGACAGAAGAGGAGGATGTTATTACAGATTATCTCGATATGGTATATATAAACCTGGTAAATAAAGACCTGCTTGGGCGACTGGATGCTTCCATAGATATAGGTCTTACCCTGACCAAGGCAAATAAGCTCAGGCAATATACCAGTCGCAGTTATATAGGCTATACTGCAGACACCTGGAGTTTAAGCTCTTTATATAATATGGTTAAGTCTGTACGTGACAGTGTTGATGCCACCAAGCGCACAGATGCCAATATTGACTTTAAACTGTTCTTAAAGAGAGACTGGTTTATTAACATTTCATTTGATTATCTTCAGAATGAAGAAATGGACCTGAAAATGCGATCTAATGTAAAAGCAGGTTTAGGGAATTATCTAATACATAACTATAAAATGAGTTTCGGTGTAAGTGCAGGGACTGCCTGGTTATTTGAAAATTATTTTACTGCTTCTGAAGAATCAAGAAACAGTGCTGAAGCTTATTTGGGTTTTGACATAAATATGTTCAATACCGGGGACATTAGCATATTGTCAGCATTCTATGCATATCCCAGTATAACTGAAAGAGGAAGAATAAGAACTGATTTTAATATTGATATTAAATATGATCTTCCAATGGATTTTTATGTTAAACTGGGCTATACTTACAACTTTGATAATCAGCCTGTTGCGGGTGCTTCGGGGACAGATTATATTATGCAGACCTCTTTTGGCTGGGAGCTGTAATCCCTTGTCGTTTTTTTCTGATTTGTAGAAAACTGTATCTGCAGCTTTTATTTTTCATAGAAGTGCATTTCTTCAATATAAATATTTACTTTCTCAGGAAGAAAATGGCTTATGTCTTTACCTTCTTTAATTGCATTTCTAATAAAAGCTGAGGATATTTCCATTATAGGGGCCCTGGTGATAACAATGCTTCCGGGTTTTTTAGAGATGCTTGTATTGATCATTGTATCTCCCGGCCTGGGATAAACATATATCTGGTGCTCTTCAATAATACGTTCAAAGTTTTTCCACTTATGAATACTGTTAAGATTATCAGATCCCATAATAAGTACAAAGTTGCGGTCGGGATATCTTTCCTTAAGATAAGCAAGGCTGTTTATTGTATATGAGGGATGCGGCAGGCCAAATTCAATGTCAGATACCCTGTATCCGGGACTGTCTCCAATGGCCATTCTGACCATCTCCAGGCGCTGTCGGTCAGCCAGTAAACTTGCTTTTTTCTTTAAGGGGTTGTGGGGACTTACAATGAACCAGCATTCATCCAGGTCGGTAAAAGACAGCATATAATTGGCAATAGCCATATGGCCTATATGGATTGGATTAAAGGATCCGAAGAATAGTCCGGTTTTCATTGATTTAATAGTATTATAATAATGTAATTCATCAGGCCTTACACAAGATGCTTATGCCGGTTTGTTGTTTAGTTTGCCAAATAAGATCTTACCAGGCTTTTTGCTTCACTTTTGGCTTTCTCCAGGTCTGTATTCACAATTATCGCATCAAACTTCGGGGAATAACCCAGCTCTTTGACAGCTTTCCCAATTCGTTTTTCAATTTCAGTATCCTTTTCGGTTGATCTGTTCATCAGTCTTTTTTCCAGCTCTTCAACCGAGGGAGGCATTATAAATATTGAAAGACATCTTTCCGGAAGCTTTTCTTTCAGTTTCAGACCCCCAACAACATCTACATCAAATATTACATGTTTCCCTGAATTCCATATCTTTTCAAGCTCTGAAAGCAGTGTGCCATAGTATGATCCCGGATAGACCTCTTCCCATTCCAGGAACTCCTTATTATCTATTTTTTCCCTGAACTCATCCTTGCTGATAAAATAGTAATCTTTTCCATTTTTTTCGCCTGGCCTGGGAGCCCTGCTACATGCTGAAACGGAAAACTCAAGGTTCAGTCCGGCACCCAGAAGATAACGTACAATTGTGGTTTTTCCTGCTCCTGAGGGTGCCGATACTACAATAAGTTTTCCCCTGTTTGTCATTTTCTATAACACGTTAAGTGTTTGTTCCCTTATTTTTTCAAGCTCGTCTTTCATCTTAACAACCAGTTTCTGTATTTCATGATCATTGGCTTTAGAGCCAAGGGTATTGATTTCGCGACCTATTTCCTGGATTATAAATCCCAGTTTCTTACCAACAGGCTCATCAGAAGAAATATTCTCGAGAAAATAATCCAAATGATTGACAAGCCTTGTTTTTTCTTCGGTAATATCAAGTTTCTCAAGATAGTAAATCAATTCCTGTTCAAACCTGTTTGTGTCTATATCAACACTGTTCAGGTCTTTGATTTTTTCATCAAGCCTGCTTCTCAGTTTTTCAATTCGTGCTTTCTCGAATTTAGACAGCTTTTTCAGGTATTCAGCTATTAGCTTAATGCGTTTTATCAGGTCTTTTTCTAATGATGTCCCCTCCTGTGAGCGAAAAGACAGGGTATCTTCAACAGCTTTTTCTATATGTGACCTGATTTCATTCCAGTGCTCCGGTTTTAATTCTTTTCTCTGGCTTTTAAGTACATCCGGCAATTTCATTATTAACTGCAGGATGTTTTCCTCTGAAGCATTATCCAAATAAGTATTAAGTTCCTTTATTTGTTTATAATATCCTGAAACAACATCTTTATTAATAAGGGGGACTTGCTGTTCCTGAAGCTCTTCATAGAAAATATTGATTTCAACTTTACCTCTTTGTAGCCTGCTGCCCAGCAGTCCTCTTATCTCCAGTTCTTTTTCCCTGAGCATAGCAGGGCATTTGCAAACAATATCCAGTTGTTTCGAGTTAAGGCATCTTATCTCAATGTTCAGACGTATTCTGTCATTTTCTACAGAAACTTTCCCGAAACCTGTCATTGATTTTAGCATATGGCTTGTGTTTTCTTTCAGGTAAAGGTAGGAAGATAAATGATAAAAGCCATGAAGGAATTTAGGGTATTATTAAGCTTTTCCGGTATTATTGCCCGGGTATTTTACTACAGCCTTGTTCTTATACCTGCCCGATTTATAATAAAGAAAAGATAATAAGGTTCCTGTGAGCATTCCTATGGGCACAGCCCACCATATACCTGTTTCCCCTATCTTTCGGGAGAGCAGCCATGCTATGGGTATTCTCATTATCCAGAGGGAAAAGAAAGTTATAAACATGGGTATAAGTGTATCTCCTGCTCCTCTAAGTACCCCGTTAAGTGAGAACATTACAGAGAAAACAATATAAAACATGCTAACTATGCTGAGGTATTCATAGCCTATTCTTATAACCTCGGGATCTTTGGTAAATAAAGACATAAGGACTTTTCCGAATATTAGCAGTACTGTAGTTACGAAGATTGAAACAACGCTTGACATTGCAAGGGTTGACATCAGGCCTTTTTTAACCCTGGCAAGCTTATTGGCTCCTATGTTCTGTCCTGTAAAGCTGGCAAGGGCAGCAGAAAAGTTCATGGCAGGCATCACTGCAAGGGAATCAAGCCTGACAGCAACCGAATAGCCGGCAATTACATCGGTACCGAAGCTATTTACTATACCCATAATGGTAACCATTCCCAGTGCAACAACTGTTTGCTGTATTCCTGAGGGGAGGCCTATCCTGAAGCTTTTCATAAACAGCTCACGGTCAAAGACCATAGACCTGAGCCTTAACTGTATTACTTCGTGAGTACTGTTAAGGTAGTATATTGTACTGAAAAAGGCTCCTGTCTGTGAAATAACCGTTGCCCATGCGGCTCCTTCTATTCCCCAGTCAAAAACTGCAACAAAGAGGATATCAAAAATAATGTTGAACAGTGTGGCTGCTATCAGAAAGTAAAGGGGAGTTTTTGAATCTCCCAGTCCCCTTAGTACAGCGCTTGTTCCGTTGAACCCAAAAAAGAAAATCATTCCTAACAGGTAGATGTTGAGGTAACTAAGGGCTTGGGGCATGATCTCTTCAGGCAGCTGCATTAATTTAAAGATACCTTCACTGAAGTAAATGCCTGTGGCGGTTATAACCAGGGAGGCAATGAAGACGAATATATAAAAAGTGCTGATGGTTCTTTTTACCCTTTCAATGTCTTTGGCGCCAAAATACTGCGAAATAATTATCATTGCCCCGCTGGCAATACCTATGATAAGGGAAATAAGGGTGAAAACAATGGGGAAAGATGCTCCTACAGCTGCCAGGGCCTCCTTTCCCAGGAAATTACCTACAATGATGCTGTCAACAATATTATAAAGTTGCTGAAACACATTACCTATGAGCATAGGCATGGCAAAATTGAAAATAAGCTTGCTTTCTTTCCCGACGGTAAGGTCTTTCATTCTGGCAAAATATCCTGCGAAATTGAAGAAATAATTCCTGTGAACAAAATGATTGTCAATAATTTTGGCTTATAGTCGTACTGCTTCGATTCCGGTCCCGGGCAAAAAAAATCTCAAATCGTTTGAATATTTTGGTAAGCTACGATAAAAATATTTATTTTAACATAAGTAAAACTTAAATCAATGTCATGAAGAAATATCCGGTCATTATTGTGGCTTTGATCATTCTGTTCAGGATCCCTGCCAGCGTGTATTCGCAGGAGCTGAATGATACAAGTTTAAAATGGATGATAGAAACAACTGACGGTAATGAGTTTGTTGGACAGATAGTTTTAGAAGATTCTACAGGGCTTATTCTTCTGACTGATGATTTCGGGGAAATAAATATTGCTTTGAGCTTAATAAAGATGAAAAGGGAGATAAAGGCTTCAAGCATTATTGAGGGGGAACACTGGTTCGCCAATCCTCATTCTACCAGGTATTTTTACGGGCCAAACGGATATGGACTGAATAAGGGAGAAGCTTATTATCAGAATACATGGATAATGTTCAATCAGCTAAGCTATGGAATAACAGATTTCTTTTCTATGGGAGTGGGCATGATGCCCCTGTTTCTTTTCGCAGGAAGCTCAACCCCTGTATGGATTACACCTAAGTTATCTGTTCCTGTGGTAAAAGATAAATTCAATATTGGGGGAGGGGTGATGTATGCCCATATCCTGGGAGACGGAGGCAGTTTTGGCATCAGCTATGCTACGTTTAGTATAGGTAACAGGGATAATAACCTGAGTTTTGGGATGGGACAGAGTTTTACAGAATCGGGATTCTCAGACAGGCCCACATTTATGCTGAGCGGGATGAAAAGGGTGGGGAGGAAGACTTACCTGCTGACAGAGAATTATTACCTGAGTATGGGTATTGATCCCGGATGGTCATTTGGAATACTCTCCATTGGTGCCCGAAGTGTACAAAAACGATTAGCTATTGATTACGGACTGATTATCCCTGTTGGAAAAGAGATAGAGATGTTCTTTGCCATTCCCTGGCTGGGTATCACAATCCCTTTTGGAAATATACAGCGGGATAACTGATGCTTTGCTTATGAACCGGAAAAGGGAGTTGTAGCACTAAAGCCTTTCAAGATCAACGGTAAAATGCCTTAATATAGGGGCTTCCTTAACAATTTTAACCCCCCTGCGTATCTTATCCCTTCTTTCGTAAATATTCTTCAGGGCAGCCGCTACTACGTCCATATGATTCTGGCTGTATGTTCTTCGTGGAATGGCCAGGCGCACCAGTTCCAGTTCAGGGAACCTGTTTTTCCTGCTTACAGGATCACGGTCGGCCATTATGGCTCCCAGTTCTACACCTCTTATTCCTGCTTCAAGGTATAATTCAATTGCCAGGCTTTGTGCAGGGAATTCCTCACGTGGGATATGGGGAAGAAATTCTGTTGCATTGACGAATATGGCATGACCGCCATAGGGTTTCAGGAGAGGTATGCCATAAGAGGATAATCTTTCACCCAGATAAGCTACCTGTTTAATCCTTGATTCCAGGTAGGTGAATTCGCTTGCTTCATCCAGTCCCTGTGCCAGGGCATTCATGTCTCTTCCGGCCATTCCTCCATATGTTAAAAAGCCTTCAAACATTATATTGAACACCGATGCTTTTTCATAAATATCTTTATCATTAAATGCCATAAAGCCTCCTATATTTACCAGGCCGTCTTTTTTGCTGCTCATGGTCATGCCATCGGCATATTTATACATTTCACGAACTATCTCTTTTATGCTTTTATCTTTCCATGCTTCTTCCCTGGTTTTTATGAAATATGCATTTTCTGCAAAACGTGCAGAGTCAAATATCACTTTTGTACTGTATTTCTTTGCAAGCTTATGCACAGCTTTCATGTTTTCAATGCTTACAGGTTGTCCCCCTGTAGTATTACATGTAATTGTGACAATAATAAATGGTACTTTCTTATAGTTGTCTTTAAGTGCATTTTCCAGCTTTTGCAGGTCGAGATTACCTTTAAAATCATTTATAATGTCAGGATCGAAAGCTTCCCTTACCGTACAGTCAAGGGCTTCTGCTTTCCGGAATTCAATATGACCTTTGGTAGTGTCGAAATGGGCATTCCCGGGGATTATATCACCTTCCTTTATCAGTGCTGAAAATAATACGTTTTCTGCAGCCCTGCCCTGGTGCGTTGGCAGGAAATACTCAAAGCCTGTAAGGCTCCTGACCATTTCTTTCAGGCGAAAGAAGGAATCCGATCCGGCATAACTTTCGTCGCCTTCCATTATTGCTGCCCATTGTTTATCGCTCATGGCACCTGTCCCCGAGTCGGTTAACAGGTCTATAAATACCTGTTTGCTTCTTAGTTTAAAAAGGTTATAGTTTGCTTCTTTAAGCCATTTTTGTCTTTCTTTGGCAGAACTTTTATGTATTTGTTCTACCATTTTTATCTTATAAGGTTCAGAATACGGGATATTCATTGTTACAAATTTTAATGATTAGATATTCTTACAGAGCCGGGCAGGAGCCATATAAATAAAACAGGATAATAAGAAAAAGAAAGCTCCTTTTAAAATTTGAAAATGGAATACTTGTCTCTATTTTTGATGTTCATATAGAGATGAAGGATCCGGTATGAAAAAGCAGTGTTGGTTTTCATGATTTAAGCTGAGTGTAAAGATAAAAGTTTTTTAAGAATTGAAAAAACATAGAAATATTTATTGGCAGGATTTTTGTAAAGATCTGATCTGATGTTGCGAAGGATAACAAAGATATTATTGTTCATTCTAATGCCTGTTATAGCTATTGCCAATACAGACAGCCTGTCGGCTCAGCCTGTAGACAGTATATTGGTACATCCTTCAAATATTTTTCTGTTTGAACAGGCAGATAGTCTTATGCTGCCTGATTCGCTTATGAGCGTAGACGACAGCCTGTTAACCAACGCTTACAGTTCATCCGACAGTATCAATAAGGCCATGGATATACTGAAGGACTTTTATATGAGAAAGGGTATATGGAAAGAAGACAATGCCTCAGTTAAAGATGCGATAGGACGATTGCTGGAATATATTGAAAATGGGCCCCTTGATCCCAGCCTTAATCTTTTAAGAAATTATCCCTTTAATATAAGTGAACCGGATGCAGGACAGCTTGTAACAGACAGTGTGTCTGCCGGGTTTGCAGGGCATGCAAGTGATACAACTCTTGTAACAGACAGTCTAAGCTTAAAGAAGATAGCTCCTATGGGCGGGGAGAAGAAAGTTGATCCTCTTAAGTTGGTGGCATCAGACAGTATTATGTCTGTTAGAATTGACAGTCTTATTGCCAGGGAAGAAAAGAGAAAAAGCTATATGGCAGTAAATGATTCTGTAAAAGCTGCTCTCGACTATATATTGAATTATGTTAAGACGGATACTGTAAGGATATGGCTATCCAATACTGAAGGAGATTCACTTGAGCTGCTTATGAGTGCAGGTATGCAGACCAGTCAGAGGTTCTGGATAAAGAATAAAATGCGTGATTCCGTGGGATTGTGGCTTAATGCGCTGGATAATGACAGGCTATTGATAGTTATGGAAGACGGAGTGCTTATAAACAGGCTAAGAGGCCGGAAAAAACGCAATACAGATATTTCAATAAGTAATTATATAGATCCGGGTTTCAGAAGTGTGAAGTTGAGGGAAATAAAACCAGATCCATGGGAGTTCAGGGGTGTGGGACAGTTTTTAATATCCCAGGTTTTTACAAAAAACTGGGCAAAAGGAGGAGAAAGCTCTGTATCATCTCTTTTAAAAGGAGATGTACACCTCGATTATAAGCTTGAAAAGTTTAAGTATGAGAACCTGTTCAGGGCAAAATTTGGTATTATTAAACACAGGGATGAAAGGGTCAGGAAGAATGAGGACTTTTGGGAGTTTAGTACTACAGCAGGCTTTAAGGCTTACAGGCAATGGTATTATAGTTTTGGTTTTAACCTGAAGAGCCAGTTTGCTCCCGGTTATAATTATCCTGATGACTCAACAAAAGTTTCAGGATTGTTTTCTCCGGGTTACCTGTATACCACTGCCGGATTTGAATATAATCCTGATAAAACAATATTCCTTACTTTTTCACCACTTACCTACAGATCGACATTTGTTACGGATACAGTTAATATCAATCATTCCAAGTTTGGTATTCCGCTTAATAAGAAATTAAAATCAGAGCTTGGTGTGCTTATTAAGCTAACACATACTCATAAGTTTAGTGAGGATGTGAATATTGAGAACCGGCTCCAATTGTTTGCTGATTACCAGGGGTTTAAAAAGATTGATTTTGACTGGGAAATGAACCTGAGGATAGCACTGGGTCCCTTTTTTACGGTCAACCTCACAAGTCATGTTTTATATAATACAGATATTAAATTTCCGGTATTGGATGACAGTGGCACAGAAATAGACAGAAAGCCAAAGATACAATTCAGGGAATGGCTGGGTTTTGGTATCGCTTACAAGTTTTAAAAGCTCAGGTTTTGTTTTAATGCCTGATTGAAAAGATCAAACTACAGTTCAGTATTGGTGAGTCTGGAGACAATGGGAATGGTAGAGATTGAAAAAGGAATAAGAAAAAAATCATAAAAAAAAGGCTGTTCAATTAATTGAAGCAGCCTTTTAATTTTTTTTGACTTTTTCCTAAGTTTAATGTACTTCTCCTTCTTCAGCTTCTTCTTCAGCAGTTTCGGCAGCTTCTTCAGCTTCTTCGGCCTCTTCGGCAACTTCTTCAGCTTCTTCAGCAACTTCCTCAACAGTTTCTTCTGCAGGTGCTACTTCCTCAGTAGCTTCAGTAGCTTTGGGATTTTGTGAACAAGAGTTCAGGCTAATAAATCCAACAAAAGCAAATAAGATTAGGATTAATGAGAGTTTTTTCATGGTAAAAGTTAGTTTTTAGGGATTAAACATATTATTTTGCAATATAAAACTACTAATAATATTGATTATTTCGCTATTGAAATGAAATAAATTTATTAAGTGTACAGATCAAGAATAGTAAATAATGCAAATAATATGCTCGCAATGCCGTTAGTAGTGAAAAAAGCGAGCTTAACTTTGCTAAGATCATGGGGCTTGACCAGCAGGTGCTGGTAGAAAAGAAGGAGAATAAATATTCCTGCTCCTATCAGGTAAGAAAGTCCCCCGTTTCCCTCGATTCCGGCCCATATCACCAATATCGCAGTTAGCACATGAAGCATGAGTGACAGGTTCAAAGCTTTCCTTTTGCCAATAAGCACGGGGATTGATTTTAAGTCTTCATTCCTGTCGAATTGTGTGTCCTGCAATGCATAAATAATATCAAAGCCGCTTACCCAGCTAAAGACTATAAATGAATATATCAGGGGTAGCAGGTTAAAGCTGGCAGTAACTGACAGATATGCACCAATGGGGGCCAGCGACAGTCCCAGTCCCAGTATGAAATGACAGAGGGCAGTGATCTTTTTTGTAAGACTGTAGCCCAGTACAACAAACAGGACCACCGGCGATAACTTAAATACCAAAGGATTAATAAAGTATGTTGCAGCGATGAATAAAATTGAATTTATTATTACAAAGAGCAAAGCTGACCTGGATTTAATGATACCTGCAGGTATCTCTCTTAATGCTGTGCGTGGGTTCTTAATATCTATTTCCTTGTCTGCATAACGGTTAAAGGCCATTGCGGCATTCCTTGCAAAGACCATACAAAGGAGTATGAGGATTAATAATTTTACAGACAGACCTTCCTCAAAATTACCTGAAGCCAGAAAGAATCCTATAAGGGCAAAAGGCATTGCAAATACAGTGTGACTGAATTTTACGAGTGACATATAGCGCCGGGCTGATTGAAGTGATTGTTTTAGCATTTAGGCGGCTATCCGGTTAAATTCTTATAGATGTTGTAATTTTCTTCATCAAAGATGCTGAATATTATCTCATTTATTTCAGTATGCTCTTCGAGAAATGACTTAACCTCTCTTAATGCAATCTCTGCGGCTTTTTCTTTTGGAAAACCGTATATGCCTGTGCTGATATTGGGAAAAGCAATACTCTTAAGCTTTTCATTCAAGGCCAGCTGCAGGCTGTTCCTGTAAGCAGATGCCAGCAGTTTTTCTTCATTATTATTGCCACCCTTCCATACAGGACCTACAGCATGGATGACATGCTTTGCAGGCAGCCTGTATCCTCCGGTAATCTTTGCCTCACCTGTTTTACATCCTTTAAGTGTTCGGCATTCTTTAAGCAGGCCGGGACCTGCAGCACGGTGAATCGCACCGTCCACTCCTCCTCCGCCAAGCAGGCTCTTGTTGGCAGCATTTACTATGGCATCAACATCAAGACTTGTAATATCGGCCTTTCTGATAATGATCTTTTTCATCATTTATCGTATCTGTGCACCCAGTTTTTCTTCATACAGTCTGATAAGCCTGTTCATGAGGCCGTCAATATGTTTATCTGTAAGGGTCTTTCCCGGGTCCTGGAGAATAAAGCTGATAGCATATGATTTTTTCCCTTTTTCAAGTTTTTCACCTTTGAAGACATCAAAGATATTTACGCTCTTAAGTATCTTTTTTTCTTCCCGGAAGGCTAATTCCTTAAGCTGGCTGAAATTTATTTCCTCATCAAGCAGAAGTGCAAGGTCGCGTCTTACTTCCGGATAAGGTGCCGGGGGCTTGAACCTGGTTTTTGTTTCTGACAGTATTTCAACAAGAACATCAAAATCGATAAATGCATACTGGACATCCTGGTCTATCTCAAATGCTTTAAGGCTTTTATCTGAGACGCTGCCGTACTGTAGCAGTTCTTTGTCTTTATAATTAAAGGCCTCACCTTCAGAAAAGAGCTTGCTCGTTTTACCCGATCTTTCCAGTATGTTTTCTTTAATGCCCATTTTGTAAAAAATAAGCTGAAGCACACCCTTCAGGGCATAAATATCGCTCTTGGAGCTGTTGCTGTTCCAGGACTTTTCATTTTTATTTCCTGTAATAAAGATGGCAAGTATCTTTTTTTCACTGTATAGGGCAAGATCATCCCTGGAATAAGGAGGACTGAGCCTGTAACTGTTACCAAACTCAAAGAATTTAAGGTTTGAACGCTTCCTGTTAATATTATGTATAATGGCTTCCAATCCGCCAAAAAGCAAACATTGCCTCATCACATTCAGGTCCTGGCTCAAAGGATTCTGCAACTTCACTGAGGCTTTTTCATCGAAAGCATCATTTTCTTCGTAATAAGAGGCTTTTGTAAGTGAGTTGGCCATCATTTCATAAAAACCATTGGAAACCAGCAGGTCTGAGATATGGTTCACTATTTTTTCCCTGTCCGGTTTTGGCGGATGGTTCAGGCTGCTGCTAATATTATTCTTCAGGGGTATCTGGTTATAACCGAAGATCCTCAAAACTTCCTCTATCACATCTGCTTCTCTTGTTACATCAACCCTGTATAAGGGGACACTTAGCTTAATTCCACCTTCATATTCTTGAATTATTAAGAAATCCAGTGAAAGCAATATGCTTTTTACCTTATCTCTTTCAATCTTTATTCCTGTCAGCCTGTCCATGTTCGCCCATGTAAGCTCCAGTTGTACGGGAGTAAATTGCCTGGGGTAAACATCCTGTATGGCTGAACTGATCTCTCCGCCGGCTATTTCTTTTATCAGCATGGCAGCTCTTTTCAGGGCATAAATAGTCATCTCCGGATCAGAGCCTCTCTCAAACCTGAATGAGGCATCGGTATTCAGCTGGTGGCGTTTGGATGTTTTCCTGACATATACAGGATCGAAACAGGCAGATTCCAGGAATATTGAGACGGTCTCATCTTTTACCCCTGAATCTATGCCTCCGAAAACTCCCCCTATGCACATCCCTTCTTCTGCATTACAAATCATCAGGTCTTTGTCTGAAAGTTCTCTCTCCACTCCATCAAGGCTAATAAATTTACTCCCCTTCTCAAGTGTTTTTACAATAATCTTTCCGCCTTTTATCTTATCTGCATCAAATGCATGCAGGGGCTGGCCTGTTTCCTGCAGTACGAAGTTGGTAATGTCAACCACGTTATTAATAGGACTTAAGCCAACCGACCTTAACCTGTTTTGAAGCCATGCAGGAGAAGGCTTAACCTTAATTCCGGAAATGCTAAGTCCTGTGTACCTGGGACAGGCTTCCGGGTTTTTTATTTCAACCGGGATCACAAGTTTTTCATTGTCAATTGAAAAGGCATCTACTGAAGGCAGGCTGGCGCTTGTGGCTTCTTCCTGGTTTAAGAATGCTGCCAGGTCGCGGGCAACACCATAGTGTGAGGCTCCGTCTATCCTGTTTGGTGTAAGCCCTATTTCAAAAATGCTGTCTTTAACAATTTCAAAGTATTCCCCGGCCGGTGTTCCTGCAACTGCATTATTGTCGAGGACCATTATCCCTTCATGCGAATCTCCCAGCCCCAGCTCATCTTCGGCACATATCATACCTTCCGACACTTCCCCGCGAATCTTTGTTCTCTTTATTTTGAAAGAGTCCTCAGCACTATATAGTGTGCTGCCTGTTGTAGCTACCGGCACCTTTTGGCCTTTTTCAACATTAGGGGCACCGCAAACTATGGAAGTTATTTTACCATCTCCCAGGTTCACCTCCGTAATACTAAGTTTATCAGCATTGGGATGTTTCTTTACAGAAAGCACCTCCCCGACAACAATGCCTTCAAGCCCTCCTTTTACCGACTCGAATTGTTCAAGCCCCTCTACTTCAAGTCCCGTATTTGTCAGTATCTCAGATACTTTGCCGGGCTCCATATCGATGTCGATATATTCTTTTAACCAGTTGTATGAAATTTTCAAGATATATACTTTTTAAAATAGCACTAATTGAGAATACAAAATTAATTAATTAAAGTTTTATCCTTTCATTTTTGTATTTAATCTTCAATTTTAGGGATGCAGCTTAGACTTAAATAAATATCTTTGTAAGGTTTATAAAAACAGGATATGGGAAAACCTTTAATACTGGTAACAAACGATGATGGCTTTCAGGCAGAGGGACTAAAGGTTCTGACAGAGCTTGCCCGTGAGATAGGAGACGTGGTGGTGGTTGCACCCGACGACGGCCAATCCGGGATGTCGCATGCGATTACCATAAAGAGGCCTGTGAGGGTGTTAAAAAGATCAGAGGAGGAGGGTCTGACAGTATATAGCTGTTCGGGGACACCTGTTGATTGTGTTAAGCTTGCTTTGAACCAGTTGTTAGACAGGAAACCTGATCTATTATTATCCGGCATAAATCATGGGTCCAATGCATCGGTGAGCGTAATATATTCGGGAACCATGGCAGCAGCAATTGAGGGAGGAGTGAATGGTATTAAGTCGGTGGGCTTTTCATTGCTTGATCATTCGCCCGATGCTGACTTTAGTGCTTCAGGGAAGATGGCAGGAAGGATACTTAAGGAAGTAATGAAGAATGGTATTCCTGCAGAGATATGCCTTAATGTAAATATCCCAGCAATACCTGAGAAGCAGATAAAGGGAGTTAAGGTGTGCAGGCAGACAAAAGGGCACTGGCAGGAAGAGTTCGACAAAAGGACAGATCCTTTTAACAGGGATTATTACTGGCTGACAGGTTATTTTAATAATTACGAACCAGGAGCGGAGGATACCGATGAATGGGCACTGAAGAACGGCTATGTGTCGATAGTGCCCATAAGGATTGATTATACCTGCTTCGATTATATAGAACCATTAAGCAAGCGTAAATTTTAAGGCTATGCTTCAGGTTTATGCCTGTTGTATGAACTGCAACAGTGGGGCTGAACAAGTTGAAAGAGGAATGAAATAACAAAGAAGAATAATTTATGAAATCGAAAACAAATAGTTTTGCATTTGGTTTTATCACAGGCCTGTTACTGCCTGTGATAAGTTTCCTGATAATGATGTTATTTATGTCGACTGATCTTAGCCTTTTTGATTTTATAAACAGGGCAGTATCACATCATGTTATTACAAAGTTTATGAGCCTTTCGGTCATTCCCAATTTACTGCTCTTTTATGCTTTTATCTGGAAAGACTTACAATACTCATATCGTGGCGTTGTTGGTGCCAGCTTTGTTGCAGCAATAATAATACTTCTATTGCAGTTGTTTATTTAGAATATATTTTTTCAGGATGATAGCACTTTTCAGAAAAGAGATAAATACATTTTTCAGCTCGCTTACGGGATATCTTGTGATAATTGTATTCCTTCTTGTTAATAGCCTGTTTATCTGGGTGTTCCCCGGTAGTATGAATGTGCTTGATAGCGGATATGCCGACCTTGAAACACTTTTTGTACTTGCTCCATGGATATTTCTTTTTCTCATTCCTGCCATAGGCATGAGGTTGTTTGCAGATGAAAAACGTTCAGGTACTCTTGAGCTTTTACTTACCAGGCCAGTCAGCGATATACAGGTAGTGCTTGCCAAGTACCTTGCAGGCCTTAGCATTGTATTATTTTCACTCCTGCCCAGCCTGGTCTATTATTTTTCAGTCTGGAAACTGGGCAATCCCCAGGGAAATATTGATACAGGTGGTTTCTGGGGTTCATATATTGGCCTTTTCTTCCTTGCTGCCATTTATGTTGCAATAGCTGTCTTTGCATCTTCAATTACCGATAACCAGGTAATTGCTTTTATTACGGCAATGCTTACAGGCTTTGTTTTATATATGGGGATAGATTACCTGGGATCTCTTCCTGTCTTTAGTTCTTCCGGCCAGTGGTTCGTAAGAATGGGAATTAATGAGCATTACAAATCTATGAGCCGGGGGGTGATAGACTCAAGGGACATAGTGTACTACCTGGGCGTGATAAGCCTTTTCCTGGTTTTTACCAGGCTTGTAATTCAAAGCAGGAAATGGAAATAATGAGCAATAAGAATAGGATAATACAGAGCCTGGTTCAACTGCTGATAACTATTGCAGTTATTTCTCTTGTGGGATTTCTTTCTTCTTTATGGTATTTCAGGATAGACCTTACTTCAGAGAAGAGATATAGCCTGTCGGATGCTACTAAAACCATACTTGATGATCTTCCCGGGGAAATTGAGATAGAAGTCTACCTTGACGGGGATCTGCCCGTTGGTTTCAGGAAGCTCAGGACCTCTGTACTTGAAATGCTTGAGGAGCTGAGGATATATTCAGACAGGAAAATTAAGTATGAGTTTATAAATCCCTCGGAAGAAAAGGACAAGAATAAAAGACTGCAAATCCAGGAGAGCTTAGTGTCCAAAGGTCTGAAAGCATCAAATGCGCAGTGGCGTGATAAGGAAGGGAGCATGTCGCAAAAGATCATTTTCCCGGGTGCAGTCATACGTTACGGGGAAGCAGAATTTCCTGTAAACTTCCTGAGGAACAATCCGGGACTTTCAGGCTATGAGAACCTGAATAATTCGGCAGAAGGATTGGAGTATGAGCTGGTAAATGCTATACATACCATAACAAGTGATTCAATATTGAAGATTGCTTTTCTTGAGGGACATGGAGAGTATTTTGAGGCCGAACTTGCAGATGCTTCAAGGGCTCTGTCGTATTATTATACAATAGACAGGGGTAAGCCGGGGGGCAGGTACGGAATTCTTGATAATTATGCAGCCATCATTATTGCCCGTCCGGTTGAAAGGTTCAGCGAGAAGGACAAGCTGGTTCTTGACCAGTATCTGATGAATGGGGGAAGGATATTATGGTTGCTGGAGCCTGTGGCTGTTGATAAAGACAGTCTGATGTACTCCAGCTTTGCCACCGCTTATTATTACGGGCTGAACCTGAATGATATTCTTTTTACCTGGGGTGTAAGGATTGAGACCAACCTGATACAGGACATGCAATGCTCATATATCCCGGTAAATACTGCGCTGGCGGGGAATCCTCCCCAGTATACTCCGCTGCCATGGCTTTATTTTCCCTTATTGAGTGGCTACGGGCATTCCATAACTCGTAACCTTAACCTGGTAAGGTCTGAATTTGCAAGCAAGCTGGATACGGTGAGGGGACAGGGAAGTATTAAGAAGACATTTCTTTTGCATACATCTGTTAACTCACGTATCATGGGTGTGCCGGCTTTAATTAACCTGAGAGATGCCGGCAGGGCAATTGATGAGAAAATGTTTAGAGCCGGTGAGATAGATGTTGCCGTGTTGCTGGAGGGTGAGTTTGTGTCGCCCTTTAAGAACAGGATGATATCTGAGATATTACCAGAGGTGGGGAGTAATTACAGGAAAAAGAGTCTTCCCACGAAGATGATAGTAGTCTCCGATGCAGATATCATAAGGAATGGGATACGAATGGAGGGAGGTAAGGTGTATCCTCTTGAACTGGGCCGCGACAGGCTTACACAAGAGTTATACGGGAACAAGGATTTTATTGTAAATGCAATTAATTACCTGGTAGATGATTCCGGACTGATGGAGCTGCGAACCCGCAAGATGCGTATCAGACTGCTCGACAGGGCAAAAATAAATAAATCCAGGCTCTTATGGCAACTTATAAATATCATAGTTCCCGTATTGATGATTGTAATTGCCGGCTTAATATTTAGCTTTATGCGAAAAAGAAGATATGGTCGCTGAGTTTAATAAAAGTGAGCTTTTTATCCGGCTGATTATGCTTTATTTGTGTTTTTGATGATAGCTATTTTTTTTGTAGGTTTGATAACTGAATTCTTTATAAAAAAATTGCTTTTTCCGACTCATAAAAAACTAATAGAAAAATGAAGTTCGTTATTTCAAGCTCTGAATTATTAAGTCACCTCTTAGCCATAAGCAGGGTAATAAGTACCAAAAATACATTGCCTATTCTTGATAATTTTCTTTTTAAACTGGAGGGCAAAGATCTCGAGATCACTGCCTCTGACCTGGAGACCACTCTTACAACCGGTCTGAGTGTTGAAAATGCCAGCGAATCGGGAAGTATTGCACTGCCCGCCAGGATACTGACAGAAACATTAAAGGAGTTTGCCGAGCAGCCTCTTACCTTTGATATCAATACCGAGACCATGGCAGTGGTTATCATCTCCGAGAACGGACAGTTTAATATAGTGGGACAAAAAGGAATTGATTATCCCAAACTGCCTGAGCTTAAAGAGGAAAAGAAAACAGCTTTGCTGATGAGTCCCGAAGTACTGCTGCAGGGAATTGCAAAAACATTGTTTGCAACAGCGGATGATGAATTAAGGCCCGTTATGAATGGTATATTCATGGAGATGTTTACGGATAAGATAAACTTTGTTGCTTCCGATGCACATAAGCTGGTGAGATATACCCGTACAGATGCAAAGGCTGAGGCTGAGGCCTCATTTATTCTTCCAAAAAAGCCTGCCTCACTCCTGAAGTCGATATTACCAAAAGAGGAGAACCAGGTAAGTATCGAGTTTGACGATAAGAATGCTTTTTTCACATTGTCTGATTTTAAGCTTGTTTGCAGGCTGGTTGAGGGAAATTACCCTAGTTATAATTCTGTTATTCCCAAGGATAATCCACATAAGCTGAACATAGACAGGGTAGAGCTGTATAACAGCCTTAAAAGGGTTTCGGTATTTTCAAACCAGGCAAGTAATCTTGTTAAGCTACAGCTGACAGGTAACCAGCTCACGGTTTCTGCCCAGGACATAGACTTTTCTATCTCGGCTAATGAAAGGCTGAACTGTCAGTATGACGGAGAAGATATGGAGATTGGTTTTAAATCGGTTTTCCTGATAGAAATACTTGCAAACCTCTCATCACAGGAAGTGGTTGTGGAATTATCGGATCCTTCACGAGCAGGGATATTATTGCCTGTTGAGAGGGATAATGATGATGAGGATGTATTAATGCTTCTTATGCCTATGATGATAGGAAACTAATGTATGGATTTAGATATTAAAAACCCAATTGCTTTTTTTGACCTTGAGACTACCGGTATTAATCCTGCCCGGGACAGGATAGTAGAGATATCCATACTCAAGGTTGATCCTTCCGGAAGAGAAGATACTTTAACATTAAGGATAAATCCTGAAATGCCCATCCCCGGGGAAGCTACCGCTATTCATGGCATCAGCGATGATGATGTAAAAGATGAACCTACATTCAGGGAGGTGGCAAAAAGGCTGGCTAAATACCTTGAGGGATGTGACCTGGGAGGTTATAACTGTAATAAGTTCGATATACCCCTTCTTGCTGAAGAGTTCCTGAGAGTAGATGTTGACTTTAATATAGCGAAGAGGAAAGTCATAGATGTACAGGTAATATTCCATAAGCAGGAACAAAGAACACTTAGTGCCGCTTATAAGTTTTATTGTTCAAAGGAACTTCATGAGGCTCACAGTGCAGAGGCGGATACCAGGGCTACATATGAAGTGTTAAAATCCCAGCTTGACAGGTATGATGATCTTGAGAATGACATACAGTTTTTAAGCACGTATTCATCTCATACAAGAAATGTGGACCTTGCCGGCAGGATAGTGCTGGACAATAATGATGTGGAGATTTTTAATTTTGGAAAACATAAGGGGCAGCCTGTGGAGAAAATATTGAAAGAAGAACCAGGCTATTTTAACTGGATACTGAACGGGGATTTTCCCAGACATACAAAAAAGGTACTTACTGATATTAAGCTGAGAACTTTCGGAGAAAAAAAATAATACAGTTGCAGGATGAAGATAATTTGTATAGGAAGAAATTACAGGGATCATGCAAAAGAATTGAATAATCCCTTACCTGAGAAACCTGTGTTTTTTATGAAACCCGATTCTTCGATTATTAAGAATGGGAAGCCTTTCTTTTATCCTGATTTCTCAAATGAAATACATCATGAGATAGAGCTGGTGCTTAAGATAAGCAGGCTGGGCAAGGCTATAGAGGAGAAGTTTGCATACCGTTACTATAATGAGATAGGACTCGGGATCGATTTTACTGCCAGGGACCTGCAGGCGGAGTGCAAGAAAAAAGGACTTCCCTGGGAGGTGGCCAAGGCCTTTGAGGGATCTGCCCCGATTGGAAACTTCCTTTCAATAGAGCAGTTTGAAGATATGAGAAGTATTGATTTCCATCTTGATATTAACAATAAGACCATACAGGAAGGCAGTTCCGCTGAGCTGATCTTTTCTTTCGATCATCTTATTTCATACCTGTCGCAGTTTGTCCCCCTGAAAGAAGGTGATCTTATATTTACGGGCACTCCCGCCGGGGTGGGACCTGTTAAAAGGAATGACCACCTGCAGGGATATATAGGCCAAAAAAAGCTGTTGGATTTTTATGTGAAGTAGTCATATTATTGGGCATTTCATATTATATTAATTAAGCTGTCTGCAGGGCAGATAAATAAAAGCAAAAAAAAACAGGAAATTATTTTTCCTGCTTTTTTTTACCATTTACCCATAATCTAAATTTTCTCTTTGATCTCCAAAGCAAGATCAAGAATGGTAGTGTCGTCGAGAGTTACTATACCGCCATCAGGCCCCTGTTCAATATGTATGCCTATGCTCTCTCCCTTATTGTAATTGGAACCACCAAAATAATTTCTGACAGTCTCAACATTCATGTCCAGCCTTTTTGCAATTTCATGCATACTCCCGTCTGGCAATTCATCTTTGATTTTTCGTAACTCGTTGAATGTGATTGTTCTTGTCATACCTTGCGACTTTAAATGATTAAGATAAGAAGATATAAAGGTAGTGATTTTATTAATAAAAAACACTAATCTTCCCTTAGTACATATAGCTGTCCTGCCTCATCGCGAACCACCTTTATTTTGTCTCCTTTTGATATGTATCCAACCTGTGACATGGCATCGTATATGTTGCCTTCAACCTCAACTTTCCCGGCAGGACGCAGGATGGTTGCCGCTATTCCAGGTTTGCCTATCAGCTCCTTTTGCCGGGCTGCTTCCACAGCTACATATCCTTCTTTTGTATCCTGTGTTGAATATAGGGCAAATCTCAGTTTTCGTGATCCAAAAATACCTTTTGAAGCAATAAGAGAAATGCTTATTGACAGGAATATGGATAGCATCACAACAAAAAGTGCTTTTACCAGCGCTCCAATGGCAAGCTCTGTATCCAGTTCAAACACTATATTATCGACAAGACTGAGTGTGAGTCCGCTTAACATAAGGATTATTCCTGATATTCCAGCAATCCCGAATCCCGGGATGGCAAATATCTCAACCGCAATCAACAATAGTCCCACAATAAACAGTAGCATTTCCCAGTTCTCAGCCAGCCCCTCAAGGTAAAGTGGTGCAAAATAGAGCAAGGCCGCCAGGATTGCTGCAGCAAGGGGGAAGCCTATGCCGGGGGACTGTAATTCATAATATATGCCACCTACTATGACCATAATAAGCATCCCTGAAATAATGGGACTTATTAAGAAAAGGATGATCTTGTCGAGAGATGAAGGCTGGTATTGTTTTAATTCGTAATTCTCCACCCCTGCAAGTTTCAGCACTTCGGGTATATCATCCGCAATCCCCTCACAGTATCCTGCCTTCACAGCCTCCTCGGCTGTAAATGTCAGCACCTTGCCTGTATCACTGATATTTTTTACGTAGATAGACGGATCGACCATTGCTTCAGCAATTGCAGGATCCCGGTGCCAGCGGATAAGGGTGTCTCCGCCGGTAATGGTGGTGTCTCTGCCATGTGCTTCGGCAGTGGCCCTCATTGTAGATCTCATAAAGGACTGGTATTTGTCGGGCACCTGTTCTCCACTTTGGTTTACAACCGTGGCTGCACCAATGTTTGCTCCCCGCCTCATATATATTCTGTCGCAGGCAATAGAGATAAGTGCTCCTGCAGATGCTGCATTATTATCAACGAAAACATATACCGGGATACTGGAGTTGAGTATCTCTGTACGTATGGAGTCGGCCATAGTAACCAGTCCCCCATATGTGTTCATATGAATAATAATCAGATCGGCATCAATACTTTCGGCTTCGTCCATACTCCTTTTGGTCGTACGCCATACGGGCTTTGCAATTTCTTCTTTTATATCAAATTTATAAACCAGTGTTTTGTGATCACTGCTGTCGGCCTGTGCAAATATGGCAGATGAAACAGCGGAGAAAAGCAATAGCGTAATAATATTTAACAGGTATCTGATCATTTTTACATATTTTGGTTATGAGCGTAAGCTATGATATCCTTACATGCCAAATTTAATATTTTTTAGCTTTTGTACTTTACAATTGTCTGCAAGTTTGTCCCATTGTCATTACTTGCTTCCAATAGCATATTTTTCTAATTGACGGGACGGTTTATATATCCAGCTTCTTAATATCACTGAGGAAAAGTTCAATTCCTTTTAACTTGTCTTTATCAAGCTCATAGCTTATGTTTTGTGTTAAGTAAGTATAAAGCTCTTTTTCATTGAGTATTCCCCCCGGTTTTATATTCTTAACAGCCTTAGCTATATTTGCTACCCCAAAGGATAATGCTTCATTGAATTCTTTGAGAAATTCTTCATCTATCTTTTTGTTAGCCGTCCATGTTGCAAATACAAATGGTAGCACTGTATACTTTACCCATTCTTCCGACAGGTCCAGGACAAAGCTATAGTCCAGGCTCTTTCTAAAAGACCTGTCGCCTATGATCACTGCAGCTTCTCCGTATTGCAGAGGCCTGTCCTCATATCCTTTTTTTGCCTGCAGCCATTGGGGTTTGATTTTCCAGTATTTTTTTGCCAGTATCCTTACCAGCCTTACCGAAGTGCCTGACTGGTAATCGAGCATAATGCTGCTTATCTTGTCCAGGGGGCTGTTACTGTAAAGAATTACAGATCTTACCTTGCCTTGTGATCCTATGCAATAATCAGCCACTATCTTATGATTTTTTACAAGGGGTAAGACAGCGACAGGTATTAATCCTATATCTACCTGATTATTAATTAGTTTTTCTGCACATTTTAAGGGGTAATCCAGTGATATGTCGGCTTTTTTCAGGAACTGTTGTTTTTCCAGTCCGTATATGAAGGGAATTGTGTTCAGGTAAGAAACTACAGAAATCCTATATCTTTTGTTCATAACAAGCCGGGCCTGGTTGTATAATAAGTTACAGCTAGTGAATTTACAAATTGTAGCTATACCTTCATACTGTTTATAATAAAAAATGTACAGGCTTTATAAAAAACTGTACAGGACATCTTTTTTGTAGGTATAAAAGAGGAAATATGCCTACCTTTATCTTGTTTTATTGATGCTATATTAAAAAGAATTTATGGATACTGCTGCTTATCATGCTATATCACCCATAGATGGAAGATACAGGGATAAACTTAAGGAATTATCAGCCTATTTTTCCGAAGCATCCCTTTTTAGGTATCGCTTAAGGGTTGAGGTGGAGTATTTTATAGCTCTCTGTGAATTGCCCCTTCCCCAGCTGAAGGAAGTTGATAACAAGAGTTTTGAAGTTGTCAGGGAGCTTTACAGGAACTTCCCTGAGGCATCTGTTGAAAGAATGAAACAGATAGAGAAGGAGACCAACCATGATGTTAAGGCTGTTGAGTACTTTCTAAAGGAAAAATTTGAACTGCTTGGCCTGGGAAAGTATAAGGAGTTTATTCATTTCGGGCTTACTTCGCAGGATATAAATAATACAGCTGTCCCCCTGCAATATTATGAAGCACTTGAAGAGGTTCTTGTGCCGGAGATTAAAAAACTTGTTTCTGTTCTGGAGGATAGATCTGCACAGTGGAAAGATGTAAGCATGCTTGCAAGGACGCATGGACAGCCTGCCTCACCTACACGGCTTGGAAAAGAGACAGGCGTTTTTGTTGAAAGGCTTGAGAAGCAGCTGGAGAGTCTTGCAGGGATACCAAAGACCGGGAAATTTGGAGGGGCCACGGGGAACTTCAATGCCCATATGGTTGCATACCCCGGTATTGACTGGCCGGCATTCGGGGATAGTTTCCTTAGGGACAGGCTGGGACTGACCCGTTCCCGCACAACCACACAGATAGAGCATTACGATTACCTGGCTGCCTCACTGGATAACCTGAAAAGAATTTCTACCATACTTATTGATCTCGATCGTGATATATGGACTTATATATCCATGGATTATTTTAAGCAGTCAATAAAAAAAGGGGAAGTGGGATCATCAGCTATGCCGCATAAGGTAAATCCCATAGACTTTGAGAACTCCGAGGGTAACCTGGGAATTGCTGTAGCATTTTTTGAGTTTCTTGCATCAAAATTACCTGTCTCACGACTGCAAAGAGATCTTACGGATTCTACAGTGCTAAGGAACCTGGGTGTGCCTGTTGCTCATTTGCTCCTGGCGATTAAGTCAGGTCTTAAAGGATTAAACAAACTTATCCTTAATGAGGAAAAGATATCAGGAGACCTGGAAAACAACTGGCTGGTGGTTGCTGAGGCTATTCAGACAATTCTCAGGAGGGAGTCTTTTCCGAATCCTTATGAGCAACTTCGTGACCTGACAAGAAAGAATGTTAAGCTATCTGAGGGATCGATCAGGGATTTTGTGGAAAAACTGAAAATTCCAAAGGAGATAAAAGAAGAGATTCTTAAAATTACACCATTTAATTATACGGGAACCATGGATAGATTTTAATTTCTTTTATATGAAGCAGTTTCTGAAGGTTCTGAAATATATATATCCGTATTGGTTAAGGTCGATATTAAATGTGGTCTTTAACATTCTGTCGGCCGTATTTGCCCTTTTCTCTATATCCATGACCATTCCTTTTTTGAGGATACTTTTTGACACTCAAAAAATGGTTTATGAGAAAGTTCCCTTTGAGCTGAATAAAGATGCAATAGGGCAATATCTTAATTACATTATCAGTCATGTTATCGATACTTACGGTAAAGGAGAAGCTTTATTTTATGTAAGTATTGGTGTTGTATTTGTAACTTTCCTTAAGACAGGTTCGCGTTACCTGGCAAATCATTTTCTTGCCCCGGTTCGTACCGGTGTTGAGAAAGACATAAGGAAAGATATATACAGTAAGATACTGCGTCTTCCTCTTTCATATTATACCGAAGCACGCAAGGGTGATATATTATCCAGGATAACAACAGATGTAAAAGAGGTTGAAGTATCAATAGTGAGCTCTCTGGAGATGCTTTTTCGTGATCCTATCACAATAATTATCTTTCTTACATTCATGTTTAGCATTAATGTTAAGCTAACATTTTTTGCCCTTATCCTGTTGCCTATAAGCGGAGTGCTGATTGGAAGGATGGGAAAAAAGTTAAAAACCACGGCATTTAAGGGAAGGAAGAAGATGGGGCTCTTAATGTCGGTCATAGAGGAAACCCTTTCGGGTCTCAGGATAATTAAAGCTTTCAATGCCGAAGATCATTTTGAGGGTGTTTTTGAGCGCAGCAATAAAACTTTTGCCCGTTTGCAAAAGAGAGTTCACCGAAGGCGCTACCTGGCAAATCCGCTCAGTGAATTTCTGTCCACCACGGTGATGATGATACTTATGTTTTATGGCGGTAAGCTGGTACTGCAGGGTGATGCTGGATTGTCATCCGAGCTTTTTGTTGCCTATATTATTGTTTTTTCTCAGGTGATAGTTCCGGCCAAGGCTGTTTCTTCTGCCTATTTTAACATACAGAAGGGACTGGCATCTATGGACAGGATCAATTATATACTGGATGCTGAGGAGACTATTAAGGATATTGAAAACCCAATCTCAATCTCAGAGTTCAGGGAATCTATTGAGTTCAGGAATGTTGAGTTTAAATATGGCACAGAACCTGTTCTGAAAAATATTAACCTGAAGGTGTTGAGGGGGCAGACCATTGCCCTGGTGGGACAGTCGGGGGGTGGCAAGTCAACCCTGGCCGACCTGATACCCCGTTTTATAGAGCCACAGAAAGGAGAGGTCCTGCTGGATGGTATCAATGTAAAGCAGTATAAGATCATTGACCTCAGGAACCTTATGGGCATTGTTAATCAGGAGCCGATTCTTTTTAATGATTCATTCTATAATAATATAGCATTCGGAGTGAACGGGTCGAGACACCAGGATGTGATAAATGCTGCCAAAGCAGCTAATGCCCACGAGTTTATTATGGAATCTGAGGATGGTTATGATACAAATATAGGAGAGCGTGGCAGTAAATTATCGGGGGGACAGAGGCAGAGGATGAGTATAGCCAGGGCCCTTTTGAAAGATCCTTCAATACTTATTTTTGATGAGGCTACATCCAGCCTTGATACAGAGTCGGAGAGGCTGGTTCAGGATGCAATAGAGAAACTGAAAGAAAACCGTACTACACTGGTTATTGCCCATAGGCTGTCAACCATAAAAAATGCAGACATGATCTGCGTGATCAACGAGGGAGAGATAGTTGAAAAAGGAAAGCACGAGGAGCTGTTAAAAAAGAAAGGCTATTACTACAAGCTGAACAATATGCAGGTTGAGAAATAAATCTGTAAAGAAAAACACATGCTTATCTTAAACAAAATGATACAACAGGGATACCAAAGTAATTATATCTTGTATTTTAACTGTATTGCCTGAGTGCCAGCCTCATTGTCCTGGTGATGTCGTCCCTGAGGCTTTTGGGCCTGATCACTTTCACATCATTCCCCAGTCCCAGGATTAATACCTTGAACTCGTAAGTGGGATGAACCCTGAAGCTGAAGATTGCTTTTTCTTCA
This sequence comes from Bacteroidales bacterium, assembly GCA_029932855.1. GTDB lineage: Bacteria > Bacteroidota > Bacteroidia > Bacteroidales > VadinHA17 > JAYEGO01. The sequence continues at coordinate 79,092 of JAOZPG010000003.1, forward strand.
TCTTCTTCAAGCAATTTCTGACTTTCATGCAATGCTTGTGTCATAAGGTATGCTGCCTGTGGTTTTTGTACTTCAATAATTATCTCGGGAGGATTGCCATGCAGGGATATTACTCCTACGGTATTTTTGAAGTAGTCTGAGGCATTAAAGTCCCTGGGAATATATTCCATTTCGGTGAATTCTATCAGTTGTATTCGGTCGAAGCCATAGGTCCTGATCTCCTTCACTTCTTCGTTAAGGCCTATCACATACCAGCGGTTACGATATTCTTTTAAGAGGTAGGGGTGGAGGTGTAACATGTAAGGCTTGTCCTCATAAAAGGGCTGGTAGCGCAGTAAGATTACAGTGTTTCCTCGAATGGCCTCTATGATCTTTGAAAGGAACTCACTACCCTTAATAAAAGGAACCTTCTCAAAATCAATGAAATCATATGCAGGAACCTCCTTTTTCATGCGGCGTATGTTCACGGCATCAATAATCTTTTGTACTGTGCCCGTGAAGCCCGAAAACAGGTCGAGGTATTTAAACTGATCAAGGATAATTGATGCAAAGGAAAGACTTTCCAGTTCTTCTTCGTTAAGAGGAATATTGTCTATTGAATAGCCGGGATCTTCATAGTAATAGCCTCCTTTTTCCTTATCAAATTTTATCGGAGCATTGTATCCCAGCCCGTTGTCAAAGCGCATATCGTGAATGTCGCCGTCTATGGTTCTTTCTCCCAGGGGACTAATGTCCAGTGTGTCCTCGCAGGCTTTTATGAGTTTTTCCTTACTTGCTGTTTTCCCGCCAATAAGACAGCGGTTTATTACCCTGTAGCGTATAAGTGCTTCTTTGTTTCGTGGCATCTTCAATTCTTTTTATGAAAAATATAAAGTTAAATATTTTATGTTAGGGAGATATGCATGCAGAATAAAGAATTTATTGTAAATTCTGATCTGAAAAATGAATTTATTTTCTGAAATAACAGGTTTGTTCAATGAAGGGCTTGAGGCTGTAAGGCCCGGAGTGATCATTAACGGGACCGTAAGCCTGGAGTCTGGTACTTTGCTGATCAATTACCCCGATGGAGTTTTTAGCACAGATCTGTCGCAATATGATAATGTAATTGTTATTGGCGCCGGCAAGGCTTCGGCAGCTATGGCTGCTGGCCTGGAGAAAGTGCTGGGGGACAGGATCTCATTCGGTGCTGTGGTTACGAAATATGGATTCGGGGAAAAGTTGAGCAGGATAAAGCTACTGCAGGCAGGACACCCTGTGCCGGATAAAGCCGGGGTGAAAGCATCTGAGAAGATCCTGGAAATATGCAGCAGGGCTGGTGCAAATGATTTGATAATAAGCCTGCTTTCCGGGGGAGCTTCCTCCTTATTGCCTCTGCCTGTTAAAGGCATATCTCTTGATGATAAGATAGAGTTTACCCGGCAGATGCTCAGCTCTGGCGCTTCAATTGAGGAAATAAATCAAATTCGAAAACATTTATCTGATATCAAAGGGGGAGGCTTGTTAAAATATTCTGCTCCTGCCAGGCTTGTTTCACTTATATTATCCGATGTGGTCGGTGACAGGCTGGATGTTATTGCTTCGGGCATAACAGTCCCCGTGGAAAGATCATATGAAAAATGTCTGCTGATAGTGGATAAATATAAGCTAAGAGAAAGTCTCCCGGGTGCTGTGCTTAAGCATTTGCAAACCGGAGCAGGAGCAAAGCCGGGGCACGACACGGGTGCGGGTTATTTGCCTCATCCTGAGAATATTATCATTGGTAATAATGGCCTGGCACTGGAAAAGATAAGGGAGAAAGCAGCCGGCCTGGGATATATTACAAAGATCATGGACAGGGCCTTGACCGGTGAGGCCAGGATAGTTGGCAGGAGGATTGCCCGGGAAGCTGTTTCCTTTGCAAAGGACCAGGCCCTTCCGGGCAAAAAATACTGTTTTTTATATGGGGGAGAGACAACGGTAACTCTTAAAGGAAAGGGCAGGGGTGGAAGGAACCAGGAGCTGGCTCTGGCAGCTGCCATAGAGCTGAAGGATACCGGGGGTATAACAATACTCAGCGGGGGAACCGACGGAAATGACGGTCCCACCGATGCTGCAGGGGCTGTTTGTGACGGAGAAACATACAGGCAAGGCACTAAGCTGGGGATGGAGGCACAGGAATATCTTGAGAGGAATGATTCTTATCATTTTTTCAAGGCAATAAAAAGATTACTGGTCACCGGTCCCACAGGGACAAATGTTATGGATGTTCAGATAGTACTGCTTAGCGGGGACTAAAAGGCTAAAAGGAATATGCTGCTACAGGAATTATGGAAAGAATATTATTTGAGAGAAGTTTATCAATTGAGGGATACTATTGAATAAAAAAATATGTAATATGAATGCAAGGCCATACATACTAAAAGAAACAAACTGGAAGACTGTTAAGGACAATGAATATAAACTTGCGGTTCTTCCGTGGGGAGCTACTGAAGCTCACAATTATCACCTTCCTTACGGAACGGATAATTATGAAGCCGAACATATTGCAGAACTGGCTGCCGGCATGGCCTGGAAAAAAGGATCCGGGATAATTGTATTGCCAACTGTTCCATTCGGAGTAAATACCCAGCAACTTGATATCAAGCTAACAATAAATATGAACCCTTCAACGCAGGCAATGATTCTTGCAGATGTAATTGAGAGCCTTGAATATCATGGGATAGAGAAGTTAGTTATTTTGAACGGACATGGAGGTAATAACTTCAGGCAGATGATAAGAGAACTGCAAAAAGACACTGATATATTTCTTTCAAGCCTTGCCTGGTATGAGATAGGTGACTGGGATGATTTTTTTGAGACAGGAGGAGATCATGCAAACGAGATGGAGACAAGCTTTATGATGCATGTACATCCAAAGCTGGTACTTCCTTTAACTGAAGCCGGGGATGGCAGTTCAAGAAGTTTTAAAATAACCGGGTTTAGGGAGAAGTGGGCATGGGCACCGAGGGAATGGACAAAAATCTCTAAGGATACAGGCATTGGAGATCCAAAATTAGCTACGGCCGAAAAGGGTGAAAAGTATATTGATTTTGTTTCCGGAAAGATAGCCCGCTTCTTTTTAGAGCTGGCTGAAGCAGATATTTCAGATATGTATGAATAAATAATAAATTGGGTGCCGTCCCGCACGCATAAGCAACAGATATTAAGGTCGTGGATATGATAATAGTTTTGACAGAGGATAAATTTCTTACCACTTTAGTCTGCCGAATCCTTCCAGCAGTTTTTTCAGTTTTTCACTTATTTTTCCAACTCCTCCCGGCAGGCTTGATTCCACATTCAGGGGCATGACCGGGTCATGCAGCGACATTCTTAAAAGGAACCAGCCCTTTTCATCCTCTTTGTTGCAGTTAACGCGTATTCCTTCATAATTGGGTTTTTCTATCGTCCATCCGGGCTGATCGTGGATCATGGCTTCCAGTCCTTCCAGTACCTGCTTGCCGTAGCCGGTAAAATCTTCTGCATGTATTGACAGCCTGAATTCCTTTTCTTCAGCCGGCCTTTGGAGTTTGTCGATAAGGCTAACAAGTGTTTTCCCTTCCTGTTTCATCCTGGCCATCTGTATCAGAAGCCTGGCCACCAGGAAGGCACCATCGTCGAGGAACATATTTTCTTTAAGTGCTGCATGCCCCGAGGTTTCTATAGCCAGCCAGCTTTCCCTTCCTTCCTCATTGAGACGTATTGATTCATTTATTACATTTTTATAGCCCCTCTTAAAGCGGTGGTGTACTCCGCCAAGATGTTCCTCGATAAACCATTTTAGTCCGGTTGAGGTAATGGAATCGGTAACGATAACAGATCCGGGGTGTTTATTAAGGATAACAGATGAGATAAGTGCAATGAGCTCATTACGGTTGATGGCATTGCCTTCTGAGTCCACCAGGGCAGCGCGGTCAACATCTGTATCAAATATTATTCCCAGCTCAGCCTTTTCCTTTAAAACAGCCCTGCAGACAGAATCCATTGCTTCCCTGTCCTCGGGGTTTGGCACATGGTTGGGGAAGTGCCCGTCGGGATCAAGGAACTGGCTGCCTGATATATCCGCACCCAGGGGGACAAGTATCTTTTCGGCAAAGAACCCGCCTGCACCGTTTCCTGCATCTACCAGTATTTTAGTGCCATTTAGCGGCTTTTCGTAGTTCACAGCAGAGTTTGCCCCTTTGCGTATGATGTCGCAGAGATGATCTGCATAGTCAGAAATATAATTGTATTTACTCAGCTTGCCAGTATCCCTTTCAGATGTGAACTTGCCCGTGCCTGCAATCTTCAGCAGCTTACTAATATCATCCCTGTCAAATCCTCCCCCTGCAGTAAAGAACTTGAGTCCGTTGCGGTTCCATGGCAGGTGGCTGGCTGTCATCATTACTGCTCCTTTAACATTAAGCTTAGGATCTGTGGTAGTCATGAACATGGCAGGAGTTGATGCAAGCCCGCAATCTATTACATCATATCCCATAGATGTCAGTCCCCCGGTAAATGCTTTCATTAGTTCCTGTCCGGACAAACGGGGATCCCTGCCAATTGCAACTCTTCGCGGACCTTCAGTGTTTGCGTCTAACCACTTTGCAAGTGACCTGCCCAGGATGCCTGCTACTTCGGCAGTGAGGTTTACCTGCTCACCTGCAATGCCTTCCATGGCCACTCCGCGGATGTCCGATCCGTTCTGAAGCTTTTTCCAGTCTGAAATATTCATCTCCATTATCCTTAAGTATTTTGCAGGAAATAATCCCGGATACTATTTGCGCTTCCGGATTAATACAAAAATAATGTTTTTTTGGAGGGAAAGTTATATATATATTTATACTTGAATCCTGCGAGCACATCCCCCGTAGCTTTGCTGTGGGGTTAGCGAGCGCAATATCAATAATCAAACAATTATGAAGATTTTTAAATCAACTTTAAGGCTTAGTGTTGCAATAAGCTTGTTGGCTGCAATGACTGCCTGTCAACAGTCATCCTCATACAACGGAAACGGATGGGAGATAAGTGTTGACAGAAAGGATGGATACCTTACAATTTCTCATCAGGACCTGGGACCTGTATTCAATCAGTTGCAACTGTGCCTGAAGGACAATGAGGAACAAGCCGGATTCTCAAAAGTGGAAACAGATGCAGATAAGGGGACACTGCTGATTACTGTTGATGATCCTGGGCAAACGCAATGGACCATTCTTATATCCGGGGAGGGTATTGATTTTTCCTGTCCGGATACTGATGCTTTTGTTACAGCTATTGCCCCTGCCGGGGAGCAGCGGATCCCTGCCCGTGTTGCATGCCAGGACAATGATGTTATGTATACACAAATGGGCTATGTTTCCGCCAGGGATATTTACCATCTGTTTGATATGAACACAGATATTATGATAGGATTCCCGGAAGAAAGCATTCTTACAAGAAATAAAGAGGATAACAAACTGATGGATATACAGTTGCCCATGACAGAGGGACTGGAAATATCACTTACAAGGGATTACTATACAAGTGTGGTGGGTCTGAAGAAGTACCAGAAGACGGACTTTGAACCGGTTTTTAAAGCTATACCCGATAATTTTAAAGCTGCCCCTACGGGATGGAGTAGTTGGTATTGCTACTATATGTCGCCCAGGGAGGAAGACCTGGTAGAAGAAACTGATGCGCTGGCCAGGGAATTGGAGCCATACGGACTGAGATATGTTCAGCTTGACGCTGCCTTTACCAGGGGGGATAAGGCCAACTGGCTTGAGTGGAACAAGGAATTATATCCCAGCGGAGGCAAATGGTGGTTCGATCATATTATTCAACAGGGGCTTAAGCCCGGACTCTGGATAAACATTTATGGGGCCAATTATGAAAAGCCTGCCATGGCGGATAAGTACCCCGAAGATTTTTATTTGAGGGACAAAGAAGGGAAGCTGTCACCGGCCTGTTGTTCTGCCGATACCACAGTTGTAAGGCTTGATTATACAAACCCGGAGGTGATTGAGAAGCACCTGAGGCCATTGTTTGAAACACTGGTAAATGATTGGGGCCTCGGTTACCTGAAGGCTGCCGGCTGGGGGACATGGATGGATCATTTTGAAGAAAGCCGCGAAAATGCCTTTAATCCCGCAATGGACAGCCGTGAAGCATACCGCAAAGCACTGGAGACAGTCAGGGAGGTTATGGGTGATGATAATTATATACTGGGTTGTGCAATGCATGAGGTAGGGGTTGGTTTTGACTACTTTAACGGTTCCCGTACAGGAGGAGATGATTATGCCAGCTGGAAAGGAGAAGGGAACTGGTCGGATGGAATGCAAACCTTTTTTAAATCACTCTTTGGTGCAAACTATATAAACGGCATCGGCTGGTGGTCAGACCCCGATGATGTTATGATACGTGATCCTCTGACTTTTGAAGAAGGAAAAACTATTGTTAATACTATTTCCCTTTCAGGACAGGCATACGTAATAAGTGATTTTATAGCGGATTTCTCAGAAGAAAGGCTTCAGCAATTCCTTAACTCGGATTACACTACCGGCTGGGCAGAGGATTATCCTCAGCTTGTAAAGGCCCTTCCCGCTGAGAAGCTGACACTTTATAAAAAGACCATGCCTGCCATGCCGGTCAGGGCCATGGACCTGTATCCCTATAAAGCTGATCCGGTACGTTCACCTTCACCTGCTGCTTTTCCAAAAGCACTTGATCTGAAGGTAAATGCCGTATCAGGCAGCTATGATGTTGTATCACTTTATAACTGGGCAGATACAGACAGTATATGTGAGCTTGACCTGTATAATGACCTGGGACTTGAAGAGGCTGAAGAATACCTTGCTTTTGATTTTTGGGAGGCTGAGATGCTAAATGTTGTGGACAACAGGATACGGGAGACAATACCGGGGCACGGCTCAAAAGCAATTATCATACGTCAATCTGCAAAGCATCCGCAATTAATGGCTACATCGCGGCATCTCACTGCGGCCTACAGCATTCAGTCGCTGAAATGGGATAATGACAAGCTTAGGCTCAGCGGGGTGTCAGAAACAGTGCCGGGTGATATATACAGCTTGTATATTTTCGTTCCTGATGATATGGCTGCAGGGCAGTTGAGTGTTTCAGCCGGGGATATTGAAAAGAAACAGCTTGATGTTCATCTCCTGCAGCTTAATCTTGATGGGGGCGATAAACAGGTTGAGTGGTCTGTTAGTTTCAGTAAATAAGGTTTTTACTATGAACGATCAATCAATCTAATGCTCTTATGCCGGATTTTATAGATAAGCTTATTGAGGTATCCCGTAAATACGGAACAGATAAGAACTATATTATTGCAGGCGGGGGCAATACATCTTATAAGGATGAGAATAAACTATGGGTAAAGGCAAGCGGGATACGGCTTGCAGATATCGATGAGGGAGGATTTGTTTGCATGGCAAGGGATAAACTTGGCCTGATGAACAGTAAGGATTATCCCCAGGATTCTGTTAAGCTCAGAGAGGAAGTAAGGAAAGACCTTGAAAGAGCTGTTATCTCTCCCCGCGGACTGAGGCCTTCTATTGAGACCTCATTGCATAATATTATCGATTATAAATATATTGTTCATACGCATCCCTGCATTGTGAATTCGGTTATGTGTTCAAAGCGCGCAAGGGAAACTGTTGAGGAATTATTCGGGGATGAAGCGCTTTATGTTGAATATACAGAACCGGGCTATAGCCTGTTTAAAAAGTTAATGGGCCGTATAAATGAATACAGTGACAGGTACAAGATTGCTCCAAAGATTATTTTTCTTCAAAACCACGGGGTATTTGTGGGAGCCGATACAACCGGTGAGGTGGACAGTCTCTATGATTTTATAAATACCAGGATAGTGGAGGGCCGGGATATGTACCTGCCCGGCAGTGATATGGAGGAATATAATTCACCGGTGGCTGAGGCGGTATCCTCTTATTTCAGGTCAAAAAATCTGCTTACGGCTTCATTTCGCAGTGCCCTTAGTGATCATTTTTGTTCAGGCAGGGATGCTTTCAGAAAGATAGAAAGGCCCTTTACACCTGAAAATATAAGCTATTGCAGGTCTGCATTGCTTTATCTTGAACAAGGCCTTACTGAACGTGAAACAATAAGAAGGACAGAAAGCTATTATGAAACACATGCTTATTTCCCAAAACTGATCTTTGAAGAGAAACAGGGGATTATTGTTGTGGAGCGTTCAGAGAAAAGCCTCGCTACGGTTAAGGATGTTATAACAGATATGATGAAGATAAGTTATCTCTCAGAACAGTTCGGAGGCCCGCACTTCCTGACACCTGAACAGCTTAAGTCTGTCGAAAGCTGGTAAGGGGATGATTAGGGGAGGCAGATTACAGGGAATAGTTTATACCAGCCTGAGTATCAATAAAGAGATTAATCCTGCATGTTGTTTAAGCTTATAAACTCCATTATCTCTGTGGGCTTGTTCACTAAATGTTTATAGCCGGCCTTTTTGAGTATGCTTTCACTGTTATAACCCCATGTTACTCCCAGGGGGATCATGCCTGCTGCTTTTGCTGTTTGCAGGTCCACAGGAGAGTCGCCAACGAAGAGTATGTTTCCGGGGGCTGTTTTAATCATAGCTGCTATTTCAATTGCTGCTGCAGGATCAGGTTTCCTGGGCACATCATCTCTCTGGCCAAATACAATTTTTATACCATGGTCCTTTAATAATAAAGCATGCAGTTTCTCAGTTAAATAATGAGGCTTATTGGAAAGTATGCTTATGGGAATATTGTTCTTATTAAGAAAGTCAAGTAAGTCCGGGATGCCATCATAGATGCGGGTCTTAACAGCAATTTTATCCTCGTAAATATCCCTGAACTGCTTTAGGCGTTTATCCAGCAGTTCTTTTTTTTCATTAGTTCCATCGGGAATGGTTCTGGCTACCAGCTTACGCGCACCTTCACCTATCCATTCGATATATTTTGATACTGGGTATCCGGAATAGCCATTGATCCTGAGCATGGTATTTCCTGCATCTGCAATGTCTTCAATGCTGTCCAGCAATGTTCCGTCAAGGTCGAATATTACTGCTTTGATTTGCATACTGAATATAATTAGTGTTACATGTTTTGTTTCCCTGCAAAACTAAACTAATATTGATATCCATTCAAATATCCTTCAGAATTAACAGGATTACTCGCTTTGCTCGTGATCCCGTTGTGGGGTAACTTACAAAACCCAACCAATATTTAAAGTTTATATCCATTCAAATGTTCTTAAAAATTAATGGGATTACTCGCTTTGCTCGTGATCCCATTACGGGGCTCCCTGCAAACCCGAATCAATATCTAAAGTTTAAATCAATTCAAATATCCTTCAGAATTAACAGGATTACTCGCTTTGATCGTGATCCCGTTGTGGGGTAACTTACAAAACCCAACCAATATTTAAAGTTTATATCCATTCAAATGTTCTTAAAAATTAATGGGATTACTCGCTTTGCTCGTGATCCCATTGGGGGCTCCCTGCAAAACTCAAAAAAGCTATTCGCCTCCGGCGAACTTGTTTTAATTTTCAGTAGCTCTCTTATGAAAGCAAGCTTTCAACAGTTGCTTCTAAAAATAAAAAACCCGGCTGACGCCGGGCTTTTTTGAGTTTTGCGGAGAAAGAGGGATTCGAACCCCCGGTACCTTGCGGTACAACGGTTTTCAAGACCGCCGCATTCGACCACTCTGCCATTTCTCCATTAATTTAAAAGAACATTCTGTATTTTTATCATGGTTCAGGACCGCCGCATTATTCGGCCTTCCCTTCGGTCTGGCCTCATGAGCTCGTCTTCGCTCTGCTCATCCCCGGTTCGACCACTCTGCCATTTACTCGCTACGCTCGTGAGCTCGTCGTTTCACTCCTCGGTTCTCCATTAATTTAAAAGAACATTCTGTATTTTTATCATGGTTCAGGACCGCAGCATTACTCGCTGCTTTCAGCAGGTCGTGAGTTCATCTGTACCTTGTGCGGTTTTTCTAAAACAAGCGGCAAAATTAATAAATTTCTAAAACTTTATCAAGAAAAATATGATATAGCCCTTTTTGACTGTTTCTGTTACTAAATATATGTTTTTGCTTTAAAGATTAAAATGCAGTCATTTCTTTTACAAATTATGCGATTTTTGGAAGCTAATAAAGGTCGCAAATACAGATAAATAGGAGGTTTAACGCTATTTCAGTGTTTTTTTTATGGAATTTGAATATTTTGTTATTAACAGGGTATCCGGACTGTAAAATAATGATAATCAGAGGTATAGGTGTTTTATTGTCAGTTTTCCACACTTATATTTACTTTTTCTAAACATAAAGTAGATATTTTTTTTACTGATTATTTGCCAGAACCCTTAAATAGTCTATATTTGTAGAGGCTTGAACAATTTAAAGAAATTATTTTTTACTAACCCTTAAAGCAATTTAATTATGAACAAAGCGGAATTAATTGATCAAATGGCAGCGCAAGCTGGCTTATCTAAAGCTGATGCTAAAAGAGCTCTCGATGCATTTGTTGATGCAACTACAGGCGCTCTTAAAGGCGGTGACCGTGTTGCTCTTGTTGGATTTGGTTCATTTGCAATTTCACAAAGAAATGCAAGAACCGGTCGTAATCCACAGACTGGCGCTCCCATTAAGATTGCAGCAAAGAAAGTTGTTAAGTTTAAAGCAGGTAGCGAACTTGCTGATACTGTACAATAATAAGAATTTTGCTTACAAAGGGAGTGCCTTAGGTACTCCCTTTTTTTTTACTTTAGCTTTGAGTTATATTTACTTACTATATGCAGGATGATCTTTTAAATTTTCTTTCAGGATTTATAACCGAAAAGAGGTGGAAGCTTTTTTTAGATATCCTTGACCAGCGCACCAGGTACATTACTGTTGTGCTTGAGGATATTTACCAGCCACATAATGCCAGTGCAGTCTTAAGAAGTTGCGATTGCTTTGGGATACAGGATGTCCATATAATTGAAAACAATAACGAATATTCTGTTAATAAGGATGTAGCCCTGGGGAGTGATAAATGGCTGAATCTTTATAAGTACAATGAAAAAGCAGAAAATACTATTTCTGCTTTTTCATCATTGCGCAGTGAGGGATACAGGATAGTTGCAACCACTCCGGGCGACAAATCAATGTCGCTTGAAGATATTGACCTTAATAAATCTAAAATTGCACTGGTTTTCGGGACAGAACTGAAGGGTCTGTCAAAGACTGCCATAGACAATGCAGATGAACACCTGCATATAAATATGCAGGGATTTACTGAAAGCTTAAATATTTCTGTATCAGCGGCAATAGTTTTATATAGTTTATCGAAAAAGCTAAGGGAAGGCAATCTAAACTGGAGGCTTTCTGATGAGGAAGTATCTTCCCTTAAACTTGACTGGTTGAGGAAGAGTATTAAACGCTCAGACCTGCTGGAAAAAGAGTTCATATCATCTTATAAGAATAGAAAATAACTGATTGACAGGCTTTTTATCTGTTTAATATTTTATTATTCAGCCTTTTTTCATATTTTTGACGAAGGGCATTTTTCTTTAGACCGAAGTGCCCATGTCTTATATAAGGAATTAATATTCAGGCAGAATGAATTGTATTATTATCGATGATGACAAACTATCCAGGAAAGTACTTGAAGGGCTTATAGCAAAAAGAAGTGATTTAAGTCTTGTTGCTTCTTACCCTGATGCACTGGATGCATCAAAAATGTTCAATAAGGATAATAATGGAGTTGACCTGATATTTCTTGATATTGAAATGCCTGAAATGACTGGCCTGGATTTCCTTAGCTCAATTAAAGACCTCCCTCAGGTAATTATTGTTTCTTCAAGGGAAAAATATGCCCTGGAAGCCTATGATTTTGAGATTACTGACTATCTTCTTAAGCCTATTGAATTACCACGATTCAGCAGGGCGATAAACAGGGCGTTTAAAAAGCACTCGGTTGTAAAGATGGAGATGAAAAGCAATGAGGAGATATTTATAAAGAAAGGGGCCAGTCTGATTAAGATGAAGCTTAATGATATTTTGTGGGTTGAAGCACTGGAGAACTATGTTATCCTGAACACAAAGGATGAAAAGTTTACAATTCATTTTACCATGAAGGCAATTGAAAAAAAACTTCCCCAGCCTAATTTTACAAGGATCCACAGATCATATATAGTTAATACCGGCAACATTTCCATTATAAAGGATAATGCTGTGGATATTAGCTATAATAACCAGGTACATAGTATTCCAATAGGCAAGTCATATAAAGAAAAACTTTTAAAGGACATTAACCTTATTGCCAGGTAGTCCATTTTTATACTCAATATTGCAGCTGAATGATCTCTGAACGACAGCTTTTCCTTGATTATGTGGCACAAACTTCCGATTCCCCTTATATGCTTGAGATTGACAGGGCAGAAGGGATTTATCTTTTTGATAAGAGTGGGAGGAAATACATAGATCTTATATCAGGTGTTTCTGTAAGCAACCTGGGGCACAGGCATCCCAGGGTCTTAAAGGCCATATATGGCCAGCTTGAGAAATATATGCACCTGATGGTATATGGAGAATATGTGCAAAGTCCGCAGATTAAATTTGCCAGGCTTTTGGTTAAGCAGTTACCAGGAAATCTTGATAATGTATATATGGTAAATTCAGGCAGTGAAGCAATTGAAGGGGCACTGAAGCTTGCCAAGAGATATACTGGTCGCAAGGAAGTTCTGGCCTTTAAGAACGCCTACCACGGCAGTACCCATGGAGCACTTAGTCTTATGGGTAATGACGAATTTAAGAATTCTTTCAGGCCTCTTGTGCCGGGAGTAGGATTCCTTGAATTTGGAAATATTGCAGACCTGGATAAAATAAATACATCTGTTGCCTGTGTAGTAATAGAACCCGTACAGGGTGAAGCAGGTGTAATTATTCCACCTAATGATTACTTAAGTGCACTTCAGAAGAAGTGCAGGAAAACCGGCAGCCTGCTGATATTTGATGAGATACAAACAGGATTTGGACGTACTGGTTCTCTGTTTGCTTTTCAGGAATTCAATGTGATTCCGGATATAATATGTTTTGCAAAAAGTGTGGGAGGAGGCATGCCCCTTGGAGTATTTGTCTCTTCCAGAAAAATAATGTCGTCATTTATGTCGAATCCTGTACTGGGTCATATTACCACTTTCGGGGGACATCCTGTTTCCTGTGCAGCAGCACATGCCAGTCTTGCTGCACTGCTTGACGAGGGATGGATTAGTAAAGTGAAAGAGAAGGGGGATCTGTTCAGGGAATTGCTGGTACATGAGAAGATCAAAGGGATAAGAGGTATTGGACTTTTCCTGGCTGTTGATATGGAGAATGGCGGGCAGGTGAAAAAACTGATAAGCAAACTCCTGGAGAAAGGAGTGATAGTGGACTGGTTCCTGTTCAGGGACAGTTCATTTCGTATTGCCCCGCCCCTGATAATAAATGAAGATGAAATCAGAAATGTATGTGGAACAATTCTTGATGCCCTGGATATAATCTAAGCTTGTAAACAGAATGAAATTTTATTGTTGTATGAAACCAGGGGTAGTTTTTATTTTAGCATATATTTTACTGGTTTTTCTATTGCCTGGAAATATTCATGCTCAGGACGTTTCGCCGGCTAAGGCAGAAAGAGAGCTTGCTGCTCTTTGGACTGAAATAGCTAAAACAAAAGATGATAGCCTGAAGTTGCAGATATGTGAAGTAATAAACTTATCCATGGCAGAAATACTGGAATCGGCCGGGAGCTTTAATTATGCATTTGATTCGCTCAAATACCTTGGCAAAATTTACTCCACCGACAGTCTTTTACGAATCTATACCTGGAATATTCCCCTGGGGAATGGTTCAAACAGATATTTTGGTTATGTACAGGAGTTGAACCAGGAAGATTCCACTGATGTCAGTTTGTTTCCTCTTAATGAAAATATTGGATCAGTATTGAACACTGATAGCATATATGATCAGGATTCATGGTATGGAGCTCTTTATTATTCTGCAATTGCAGGACAGTGTGATGGAAAAACCATGTATACGCTCCTGGGACTGGATCTGAATGATTATTATACAAGCAGGAAGATAATCGATATACTGGAAATTTCCGGTGGTAAACTAAGTTTTGGTTCACCCGTATTCGCGGATAAAGAAGAGCTTAACTGCAGGCAGGTATTTGAGTTTTCTGCTGCTGTGTCGATGATGCTAAGATATTTGAAGGAGAAAAATACGATAATTTTTGATCACCTGTCTCCTGCAAAGCCTGAGTTCAAAGGGAAGTTCGAGTATTATGGTCCAGACTTTTCCTACGACGGTTATCTGTTTAAAAACTGCAGGTGGAATAAGATAGAAGACCTGGATATTAAAGCCACGCAGGTTTATTAGCAGGCTGTCTTTATTTTTTATAAATTGCCATAAAAACAGGAATCTTTTCTTTATAAATAGTTCAATGGCAAAAACCCGGACCAATCTCAGTTACCTGTTCCTTTATGATCCTACGCGCCTTATAAGTGATGAGATACATGACAGGTTTAAAAATATTTTAAAATATAAGATTGAGAGCTGTATAGATCATGATAGCCTTTTAAAGACTGTTGAAGCTGCTCCTAAAAGCAATAATATTACAAAGATATGTATCTATGTAATGAATGGAATGACAGAAAGTGAAGAGGGCCTTAACAACTTAAAAGACTTAATTTCATCTTTAAGTAGTATCAACGATAACTTAAGTTTTATATGCTTACTTAATAAACCTGAAAAAGAGGAGAAGAAGTATACCTACCCTCTTTCATGCATAACGGTTCAGAATAATGATAATGTCATTCTTCGTATAACAAATCATGTTCTTGGAATAATAAGCAAAGAGAACCTGGATAGGAAGTATTTTGCTGCCAAGCGCGCAGTGCAGCTATTTCTTGCTTTCCTCCTTTTCTTTATCCTTATTGCTGCAGTCAGCTATTTTGTATTTCCTCAATATTTTTAGTTAGCCGGGTGTATTTATCCGGCATTGTCTGAAGGCTGCCAGATAAGAATGTCTTAGTCTTTTTTGGAGTGACTATTTGTCAGTTATTATCAAATGGCATATACTTTGTCCTGTCTCTGTCAAAATTATATTTATTGTTAAAACTTATAATAGCAATTGATTATGCAAAAAGGAAAAATCAACATTACAACGGAGAATATATTTCCGATCATCAAAAAGTTCTTGTATTCCGATCATGAAATATTCCTTAGGGAAATTATTTCAAATGCTGTGGATGCTACTCAGAAACTTAAGACATTTCAGTCAACAGGTGATTTTAAAGGAGAGATCAAAGACGAAACAATCAGGATCAAGCTTGATGCAAAAAAGAAAACCATTACCGTTTCCGATCATGGTATCGGGATGACAGCTGAGGAGGTTGAGAAATTTATTAACCAGATAGCTTTTTCGAGTGCTGAAGAATTCCTGGAGAAATATAAGGATAAGGCTAATGCTATTATAGGTCATTTCGGAATGGGTTTCTATTCATCATTCATGGTCTCGAAAAAGGTGGAAATACACACCAAATCATATAAGCCTGGTTCAAAAGCTGTTCTGTGGAGCTGTGACGGAAGTCCCGAATTTGAGCTTGGAGAAAAGGCAAAGAAGGATGTTGGAACGGATATAATTCTTCATATTGATACTGAATCAAAAGAGTTTCTTGAAGAATCAAGGATATCTGAGCTTTTGAAAAAATATAGCAGGTATCTTCCCATCCCGGTTGCTTTTGGTAAGGAAAAAGAATGGAAAGACGGTAAAGAGGTAGAAACAAAAAAGGATAATATAATTAATATTACCCACCCGGCATGGACCAGGAAGCCGGCTGACCTGAAGGATGAAGATTATAAGGAATTTTATCGTGATATGTACCCCATGCAGGAGGAACCCCTGTTCTGGATACACCTGAATGTGGATTATCCTTTTAAGCTTACAGGTATATTGTATTTCCCAAAAATAAAAAACCAGGTAGAGGTTCAGAGAAACAAGATACAACTTTTTAGTAACCAGGTTTATGTAACAGATTCTGTTGAAGGTATTGTTCCTGAATTCTTAACCCTCCTGCATGGTGTTATCGATTCGCCCGACATACCTTTGAATGTATCCAGGTCTTACCTTCAAAGTGATGGGAATGTTAAGAAAATATCGGGCCATATTAACAAAAAAGTTGCAGACAGGCTGAATGAGATTTTTAAGAAAGACAGGTCCGGATTTGAAAATAAATGGGATGATCTGAAGCTATTTATTGTATATGGACTGATCTCGGATGAGAAATTCTATGACAGGGCCTCGAAGTTTGCCCTTCTTAAAAACACTGATGATAAGTATTTTACATTTGAAGAGTATGAAAAACTGATAAAAGAGAACCAGACCGATAAGAACAAAACACTGGTTTACCTCTATGCAAATAATAAGGATGATCAGCACAGCTATATTGAGGCTGCAAAGGCCAAAGGCTATGATGTTCTGCTTATGGACGGTCAGCTTGATACTCATTTCCTTAGTCAACTGGAACAGAAGCTTACGGGCTCACGTTTTGTAAGGGTCGATGCGGATGTGCCGGATAAGCTTATACAAAAAGAGGACACAAAAGGATCCAGTCTTACAGGTGATCAGCAAAACATTCTTAGTGGTGTGTTTATGGGTCCGCTTGTTAATAAAGAAGGATTTAATGTAGTGTTTGAAGACCTGAGTGAAACGGAAAATCCTCTTATCATTACTCAATCGGAATTTACCAGGAGGATGAAGGATATGTCTGCAATGGGGGGTGGAATGGATTTCTATGGTACACTGCCTGATAGTTATAACCTTGTGGTAAATTCAAATCATCCGCTTATTGGCAAGGTGCTTGAAGACTGCGGGAAGAAGATGGAGAAAGAGATGAAATCTTTGAATGAAAAGGTTGAATCCCTGAAGGAACATAAGACAGAACTGGAAAAAGCAAAGGAAGCTAAAAAAGAGGAAGAAATAAAGCAGGAAGATAAAGATAAGCTTGAGGATATTAATAAGAAGATAGGAGAGATTGAAGACAAGAAGAACAAAAAGCTTGAGAAGGCTGGAAAAGAAAACTCACTGGTATGCCAGCTTATTGACCTTGCATTGTTGTCGAACAATATGCTAAAAGGTGAAAACCTCTCAAAATTCGTAAAGAGAAGTATTGATCTGATATAATAGTTATTATCTGTATCATTCTGAAAAAACTTACCGGACCAAACAAAAAGACCGCCTGATCAGGGGCGGTTTTTTTATGCCTGAGCAGATATGAGCCTGATTAAATTATTTCAGCTATCTCTTTCTTCAGAAAGTCTATGGCAACCTGGGTGGGATGCTTCTCAACCTGCATAGACCTTTCAAGGATTAGTCTGCTGAGTTTAATTGCAGGATCATCGGGTTTTATTGTATCAAATGAAGTGTTAATCAGTTTTATTACCCCAGACCTGGCATTTTTAACAATTTCCCATGCCTGGGGAGTGATATAAAGCTGTTGTGACATGTTGTGTTCGTATTCGTTCCTGATAGACTGCAACATGGCATTATGAAGCTGCCGGCTTGTCATTTCAGCTTTATTTGCCCTTAGTATTAATGAATCAGGGGTGATTCTTTCAAGAAAAAGGACAAGCCTTTCATAGGCCTGCAGGCGTATGGGAGTTATTGTTTTTTGATTTTGCAATAAGACTTCAAATTTCCTTCTGGTCTGGTCGCGTTTGATCATTTCCCTCAAAATAAAGATCGATGTCAGCATTACAATTAATGCAGGCAATGTGTATTTTAATATTTCAAGTACTTCCATTTCTGTAAAATTAAGGATTTATTTTATCTAAAATATGTTGTACAATATATGCAAAACATGTTTTTCATCAGTATTTCTATGATTATTTTTTATAAGTTTCGTAAAAATCCTTTTGCAAGAGGATTTGCTTGTTTAGTATAGAACATTAAATTAAAGTCTATTTGATATGAGCATAAGTATTATTGGAAGATCAATAGGAGAATCAGCTACTCTTCTTCTAAATGAAAAGGCTGCCCTTCTTCGTGCCAAGGGGGAGCCCCTTATTCATCTTGGGGGAGGGGAACCTCAGAGCAAAACACCCATAGATGCTATTACCAGTTTTACGGGACTTTTGAATTCCGGTGAGATCAGATATACTCCTGTTGACGGTACAGTTGAGATGAAGCAGGCTATTATCCGTTATACGCAGGAATACTACGACCGTAAAGTGGAACCCGAAAATGTAATTGCTTCAAGTGGAGCTAAACAGTCCATAATGGTGGCCCTGCAGACTATTCTGGATCCCCAGGATGAAGTGATATTTCCGGCACCCTACTGGGTGAGTTATACTGAGATGGTAAAGCTATGTGGTGCTATTCCCGTTCCTGTACATCCGGAGGACGGTTCTTTCCATCCCCGGATGCAGGACATACTTGAGAATGTTACTTCCTATACAAAAGCCATTATTCTTAATTCCCCAAATAATCCGACAGGCGTGCAGTATTCTGAGGATTTTATTCGGGATATGGTTGAGTATTGTGAGAAGGAAGGCTTATACCTGATAATGGATGATATCTATGCACGTCTGCTTTTTGATGGACGGAAAGCCGTTAATTGTTATAAGTATGCAAAGAACCTGGATGAGAACTCCAAGCTTATAGTTATAAACGGGATATCCAAACAGTATGGAATGACCGGATTCAGGATAGGTTGGGCAGTGGCAAGCAAGAAGCTAATAAGTGTTATGTCAAATATACAGGGGCATCAGACTGCGGGACCGGCAGTTTTATTGCAAAAAGCAGCTATAGGAGCTATAAACGGGGTTCAGACAGGGGTTGAGAGTCTGAGGCTTACACTTGAGAACAACAGGAATATAATGCTGGCCCGTTTAAAAGCTTTTGAAGGCTTGAAGTTTACAAAACCCGACGGGACCTTTTATGTCTTTGTTGACTTTTCAGCATATGATAAAGATTCAGCACGTTTATCTAAATTCCTGCTTGATAAAGTAAGGGTACTTACAATGCCAGGGGTGGAATTTGGTCTTGATTCATATCTGCGTCTTTCTTTTTGTGGAGGAATAAAAGGTATTACCGAGGGACTGGAGCGTATAAAGTGGGCTTTGGATCCAAATTCCCCCAATGAATTATATATTGGTGAACGTAAATTAACAAGAGACTGGTTATGACAAAATATTTAAAATTCGATACACCGGCTATTAAGCATGCAGGAGATCTTGCCAGTGATTATGACCTTTCAAATCACGGCCTTGATCATCTGGACAAAGTATTTTGGAACCTTCCGTCTTCAGCTTTATATGAAGAGGCAGTTTTCAGGGGGGAAGGAAAAATGGTGGATGGTGGTCCCTTCCTGGTTGAGACCGGTAAATGGACTGCCCGGGCTGCCAATGATAAGTACTTTGTAAAGGAATCTTCTACTGAAGAGAAAATTGACTGGGGTGAGTATAACAGGCCTATGGGTACTGATAAGTTCAATGCCCTGCTTGGCAGGTTGCAGGCATATATGCAGGGGGAGGAGCTTTTTGTACAGGACGTATATGCAGGTGCTGACCCTCGTTACAGGGTAGCCTTCAGGATAATTACCGATAAGGCATGGCAGAGTCTTTTTGTAAGAAATATGTTCCATACAATAAATAATCGTGACGAGCTCAGGCAGTTTGTTCCTGAGTTTACTCTTATTGCGGCCCCTTCATTTAAGCTGGATCCCAGGATTGACGGAACACTTAGCAGTACCGGTATTATTATTGACTTCTCAAAGAAGATGGCTGTAATTGCCAATTCAAGCTATGCAGGGGAAGTTAAGAAGACGGCTTTTACTATTATGAACTTCCTTAAGCCGCTACAGAATGTAATGGCAATGCACTGTTCGGCCAATGTAGGTAAGAAAGATGATGTTGCCCTTTTCTTTGGATTAAGCGGTACGGGCAAGACTACCCTTTCTGCTGACCCGGCAAGAAAGCTGATTGGAGATGATGAACATGGCTGGAGCGATTTTGGGGTATTTAACTTCGAGGCCGGATGTTATGCCAAGGTAATACGGCTCTCAGCGGAGCATGAGCCTGAGATATATGCCTGTACAAGGAGATATGGGACTATTCTTGAAAATGTTGTCTTTGACATTGCATCAAGGAAGATTGATCTTGATGATGAGCAGCTTACCGAGAATACCCGTGCCAGTTATCCCCTGGATTTTATACCGAATGCAGTTCCGGAAAAGATGGTAGATTCACAACCCGGGAATATTATTTTCCTTACAGCTGATGCCCAGGGTGTACTTCCTCCTATTGCAAGACTGGATATGAACCAGGCAATTTATCATTTTATCAGTGGATATACTTCTAAGATAGGTGGTACCGAATTGGGTTTGGGAATAGAGCCTGAAATTACTTTTAGTGCCTGTTTCGGTGCTCCTTTTATGGTCCATCATCCTTTCTATTATGCCAATCTCTTAAGACAGAAAGCAGAGAAAGCAAATGCCAGAGTATGGCTTGTAAATACCGGCTGGGTAGGGGGAAAATTCGGTATTGGAAAAAGGATAAGTATTCGTCATACGAGGAATATGCTTAATGCTGCCCTTGAAGGGAAACTGGATGAGGTTAAGTACAGGAAAGATAAAATATTTGGTTTTGAAGTACCCGTATCATGCCCTGATGTTCCGGATGATGTGTTTGATCCCTCCATGGCCTGGGGGGATAAGGATGAGTACTGGAAGAAATACGATGCCCTGGCATCCAGGTATATCGAGAATTTTAAGCTTTTTGCCGATGGTGTGCCTGATGAGGTGTTGAAAGCCGGACCAAAGAGAATATAATACTTAAGTCCTAATTATCTGCAATATGTTTATTTTTGAACTTATTAAACAAAAATAATAGTTTGCCGGCGGATACATAATGATTACCAGGAAATGAAAATAAGGATTAAAGACAGATGGATAGTGATGTTTGCCCTGATTATTATGGCAATCATCTATTTTGGTTCACGTTACTATAACAGGATACTGACTCCGCTGATACTTCCCGGGGAGGAGAGTGAATATCATTTATATATATCCACGGGAACCGATATGGATAGTTTTATTGAATTGCTTGGCAGGGAAAAAATAGTATCTGATACATCCGGCTTCAGGTGGCTTGCAAAGAAAAAGAATCTTGGAAATAATTTATACCCGGGGCACTACATTTTATACAGGGATATGACCAATACCGACCTGGTAAACATGGTCCGTTCCGGACAGCAGAAGCCTGTTAAGGTGGTTTTTAATAATATTCGCAGCCTTGAGAAGCTTGCAGGGCTTGTATCACAACAGCTTGAGATTGATTCATTAAGCCTGCTTGAATATTTTAAGGAGAGCTGTTCGGGGGAGGACAGGGAGTGGAACTTACAGACCTTTCCTGCATTGTTCATTCCCAACACCTATGAATTTTACTGGAATGTGTCAGCAAAAAGTTTTGTTGAGCGAATGCAAAAGGAGTATGATGCTTTCTGGACACAAAGCAGGCTGGAAAAAGCCGGAAAGCTGGGACTCGTCCCGGTGGAGGTTTCCACGCTGGCTTCGATTGTTGATGAAGAAACATACAGGGATGATGAGCTTCCCCTGATTGCAGGGGTGTACCTTAACAGGCTGAAAAAAAGATATCGCCTGCAGGCAGATCCCACTATAAAATTTGCTACGGGTAAGCTTGAGGCGAACAGGATTTTAAAGGAAGACCTCGAGGTAGACTCGCCATATAATACATACAGGAATTACGGACTTCCCCCGGGACCTATCTCTATTCCTTCAATAGCTTCAATCGATGCGGTCTTGAATCCGGAAATGAAAGGATACCTTTACTTTTGTGCAAAAGAAGACTTTTCCGGTTATCATAACTTTGCCCGGAACCTTATTGAGCACAATCGTAATGCTCAAAAATATCAGCAGGCTCTGAACAGGAGAAGGATATATAAATAGCTTCAATATTTATCAGTCCACGAATATTCAGGCTTTGTCAAATTAACCACCGGTTTTGACGATTGAAAGAGCTGTTTTTTTAATTTTGGTAGTAAGTATTTTTAAAATGGAAAAGATAAGATTTGGAACGGATGGCTGGAGGGCAGTTATTGCCAGGGAATTTACAGTTGATAATGTGGTGAAAGTATCACAGGCCGTATCAACCTGGTTGCTTAACCGTGGAGAGAAGCCTGTTGTGGTTGTTGGTCATGATTGCCGCTTTGGAGGGGAGATGTTTGCAAACAGCTTTGCAACGGTACTGGCACTGAAAGGTGTAAAGGTGAAGCTTGCACCTGATTTTGTAACAACTCCTATGATCTCCAATGCTGTGGTACTGCTGGAGGCCTCACTTGGAGTGGTGATCACTGCAAGTCATAATCCGCCGGAATATAATGGGATAAAATTGAAGGGAGCTTACGGAGGACCATTGTTTGATAATGAGCTAAAGGATATAGAAGATCTCATTACAGAGGACTATGACATAAACCTGGATAATATTAGTTGGGAAGAGCAGGTTGAACATGGTCTGATAGAGTATGTTGACCTCGAGGATCTTTACCTGAAACAAATAGAGAAAAACTTTGATCTTTCATTTATAAGGGACTCTAAGCTTAATTTTGCCTTTGATGCAATGTTTGGCTCCGGGCGCAGGGTGTTTAAGAAAATCCTCCCCGGGGTAAAATGTCATAACTGTAGTAATGATCCTTTTTTTAATGGAATACCTCCTGAACCATTGGAGCGTAATCTTATTTCATTTGCTGAAAAGATAGGCAAGAGCTGGAAGGTTGATGCGGGACTGGCAGTGGATGGGGATGCAGACAGGATAGCAATGTTTGACGCTGATGCCAACTATATAAATTCACATAATGTTATCCTTCTTCTTATTCATTATCTGGCAGGATACAGGAAGCAAACAGGAAAAATAGTAACAGGTTTTTCTTCCACCCTGAAGATTGAGAAGCTGGCTGCACATTATGGATTAAGTGTTCAAAGGGTAAAGATAGGCTTTAAACAGATAGCAGAGATAATGCTTAAGGAAGATGTACTGTTGGGAGGTGAAGAGTCGGGTGGGATATCCATTAAAGGGAATATTGTTGAGAGGGATGGTATATGGATGGGACTGACTTTAATGCAGTTTATGGCTGAGTCGGGAAAATCAATTGCAGAGCTATTAAATGAGGTTTATAGTATAACCGGAAAGTTTGAATATGCCAGGGAAGATCTAAGAATAGATAAGATCTTGAAATCCAGGATTATAAGAAAGTGTACAGATGATGGCTTCTCGAATTTTGGGGAGTTTAAGGTTAAAAGGATTGAAAACCTTGACGGCTGGAAGTACTTCTTTAACGATCATGAATGGCTGATGATAAGACCATCGGGGACTGAGCCGGTATTAAGAATATATGCCGAGGGTGAAAATATGGAAAGGGCAAAAAAGATATTGCTTGAAGCATATAACACAATAAATAGTCTCGACTGAAAAAGTGATCATATAAATGGCTTAAACTTATAGTTACAACGTATCTAACAAAAGACATTGAAAAGAGTAATCATTTCAGTTAATAACGATATTGAGACCGACCAAAGGATAGGCCGAACTGCCGGAAGCTTTATGGCAAGTGGATATGATGTGTGTATAGTTGGCAGAAAGCTTCCCGGTAGCAGTAATTATAAGCCGGCAGCTTTCAGGCTCAGACGTTTCAGAATACTTTTTAGCAGGGGGCCCCTGTCATATATTTGTTTTAACATAAGGTTATTCTTTTTCTTATTGGTCAGAAAAGCAGATATACTTCAATCGAATGACCTGGATACTCTTTTACCAAATTACCTGGCCGGACGCATAAAGGGGATTAGTCTGCTCTATGATGCTCATGAGTATTTCACTGAACTCCCTGAACTGGTTGGAAGGCCCTTTACAAAAAAAATATGGAAAGTAGTTGAAGGCTTATTATTGCCGGGCATTAAATATTCATACACAGTTAACCAGTCAATAGCAGATTTGTACAAAAAGGAATATTCGATGGGGATGGCTGTTATAAGGAACCTTCCGTTACTTGATAATTCTGACATGAACAGGAAGGAAGATCAGCATCCCGGGGGAAAGAAAATAATCATTTACCAGGGAGTGTTGAATATTGGAAGGCGGCTGGATATAATGGTAGAGGCAATGAACTATATTGAAGATGCATTGCTTATCATTGCAGGTGATGGCCCGGAAATATCAAAACTTATAGATATTATACAGGCCAATAAGCTGGATGACAGGGTACAGCTTACCGGAAGGCTGAAACCATCCGACCTGAGAATACTTACAGCACAGGCCGACCTGGGTCTTTCTATAGAAGAGAACCTGGGCCTTAATTATTATTATGCATTGCCAAATAAGCTTTTTGATTATATTCATGCTCTGGTGCCTGTATTGGTATCTCCTTTCCCTGAGATGAAAAACCTGGTGGAGAATTATAATATTGGTGAAAGCATGTTGTCTGGTGAGCCTGCCAGGCTGGGAGAGCAGATAAGCCGTATGCTTGGTGACAGAAGTAAAGTGAAAGAGTGGAAGGAGAATCTGGTCCTTGCACGTGAGGAACTATGCTGGCAAAATGAAGAAAATAAACTGATTGATATAATATCAAAAATTGAATCCGGCGAACCAATGGTATAAAATGGCTGACAGACTATACACCATTGTACTGGAGTCAGGAAACTGAAACGGGAATCATAAAAAATCTTTATTATGAAAAAACTTTCAATTATTATTGCTGCACTTGGTCTTGCAATATTCGTTTTCGATCTTCTTGCATTTTTACAGCACTGGACATTTAATTATTCTAAAGATGCAACTGATATCCTGATTGATAGTGGAGTAAGTGTGGATCCGGGACCTATGGCAGCATTGCCTGCACTTTCATTTTTACTTTTTGCAATAGCTGCTTTCCTGGCTTCACAGTCGATAAAACATAAGTCATTAGCTATTGCTGGTATTGTATTCCTGATCATGCTTGTGGCTTATATGTTCAAAATTATGCACTGGCCCGGTGCAAGTATTCTACTGGTGCTTTCCTTTGGTGCTTTTATTTTTGTGGTTATTCCATGGTTCACAGCATTTCTTTTGCAGGATGCGCCGCAGGTAGTGGAACCGGAGATAGAACCGGAAAAAGAATAAAAGATATAAGCTAAGGAACTCGTTGATACAGATGTTCAGCTGGGAATTAATAACCTGCTGCCTGTCCGTCTTTTCTCGATTCTGAAGCACCGAAGTAAAGCTTGTTTTCTTCGTCCCACATTATTGCCTGATAGCCGCCAAATCCGCCATGTGCCCATTGTATGTTATGGCCACGATTCTTTAGCTCCCTTATTACCTCATAATCAATTCCCGATTCAAGGAACACCATGCCACCGTCTTTCATTATTTCTCCTGTTGGCTGCGAGGAACCACTGTGGCGTATTCGCGGAGCATCTCCTGCCTCCTGCAGGTTCATGCCGAAGTCGATTATGTTAACAATTATCTGTACATGTCCCTGGGGCTGCATGCTGCCACCCATTAGTCCGAAACTGATATAAGGCTTACCGTCTTTGGTGACAAATGCAGGGATAATAGTATGAAATGGTCTTTTTCCTGGTTCATAAACATTCATATGGCCCTCTTCGAGACTGAACAGTTCACCCCTGTCTTGTAGCATAAAGCCCAGTCCCGGAGGCACCATGCCCGATCCTAGGCCCCGATAGTTACTTTGTATAAGTGATACCATATTTCCATGGCTGTCCGCAACGGTCAGGTAAATGGTATTACCCTGCTCAAGCTCTCCTGCCGGATAGCTTCTGGCTGCTCTTTCCGGGTTAATAAGAGCTCTTCGTTTGCGTGCATATTCATCAGATAATAACTGTTTAAGCGGGATATCATTAAATGCAGGGTCGGCATAATATTTAGCCCTGTCTTCAAAGGCAAGCTTTTTGGCTTCAAGGAAGAAGTGTATATAGTCAGCGCTGGCAAAACCCATAGAGCTGATATCAAATCCTTCAAGTATGTTGAGCATCTGGAGGGCTGCTGTCCCTTGTCCGTTTGGTGGCAATTCCCATACATCAAAACCCCTGTAATTCACAGACAATGGTTCAACCCATTCAGATTTATGTTTAGCAAGGTCTTCATATGACAGGAAGCCTCCCTGTTCCTTAATAAAAGCAGCTATGGTTTTTGCAATATCTCCTTTATAAAAAGCATCTCTTCCCCCTTCTGCAATCTTTTTTAGTGTTGATGCCAGGTATGGGTTCTTAAAAATTTCTCCTTTAACAGGGGCATGTCCCCCTGGCATATAGGTTTCTTTAAAGTTGGGGTAATTATGAAGGTATTTTGCGCCGCCCTGCCAGTAATATGCGATAACTTCGCTAACAGGGAAGCCATTATTGGCATAATCTATGGCAGGCTGGAGAATGTCGGTCATGGGAATTGAGCCGAACTTATTATGCAGCTCAAACCAGCCGTCCACGGCTCCCGGCACAGATATTGGAAGCGGACCGTGTGAAGGTATCTTTGTATAGTTATTTTTTTTAAAATAATTCAGTGTCAGTGATTTCGGAGATCTGCCACTGGCATTGAGTCCGTATAGTTTTTTGGTCCTGGCATCCCAGACTATTGCAAACAGGTCGCCCCCAACACCATTGCCGGTAGGTTCCATTAGTCCCAGTGTGGCATTTGCCGCTATGGCTGCGTCGATTGCATTTCCTCCTTTTTTCAGTATGTCGAGAGCTACTTGTGTGGCCAGAGGCTGACTTGTGCAGGCCATTCCATGCTGGGCAATAACCTCGCTGCGGGTAGCAAAGCTATGTCCGGTCAGCCGGTCCTGTCCTACAGTAACAATTGCTAGAAAAGTAAAAGATAATTGAATTAAAATAAACCTTTTCATTTTTTAGTTTTTATGAATAGCATGAAGTTATTATAAATACAATGATTAGCTATTATGAATACTAAGAGTAGCTTGTTTTGAAATTATTTATCCTTTTATATATTTTAAGGATTGACTTTTTTGTTAAAAAGTTCTACAACTGTTTTTGTCATCACAAGTATTCCTGTTTCAATTGTCTTTTTGTAATCGGGAGCAAAAAGTGGTGAATGCAGGGGTGGCAGGCTTGTTCTTTCCTCAAGATGTTTCTTCATTAGCTGCTCTGATACTCCGCCCAGCCAAAATATTAATATTGGGATATCTTCTTCCGTACGTCCATATTTGCCAAAATCTTCGCCTGCCATAACCGGATCCACTTTCAGTGTATTATCGCTTCCAATTGCTTCCTGCATATAGCCTGCTGCTATTTCAGTAAGATCCGGGTCATTATATACAGGTGGGGTATTTTCTTTTGCATTTACAACCCGGGGGTATTTTTCTGCTGGCAGATCTGCCGAAGCAGCAACTCCTGCTGATATTCTGTTTATGGCTTCCATCATTTGATCATATATCTCATCCTTATAGTACCTGAGCGTTAGCTGAAGATTAACTTCATCGGGGATAATATTATGCTTTGTGCCGCCATGAATTGAACCAACTGTAATAACAGCCGGATCAAGGGGTGATAATTCACGACTGACAATTGTCTGCAGGTCGAGGATTATCCTGGAAGCCAGCACAACAGGATCTATACAACTTTGAGGATAGGCTCCATGTCCCCCTTCACCAAATATCTTAATATCTACCGAGCTAACACCTGCAAAAGCCGGTCCCGGGCAGTAACCAATCTTTCCCGACTGTATATTGGGAGAAACATGCAAAGCAAGTGCATAATCGGGGACAGGAAACTTTTTAAATAGTCCGGCGTTTATCATAGAACTGGCTCCTCCGCTTGTCTCTTCGGCCTGCTGCGCAATGAGAATAAGTGTGCCACTCCAGCGATCTTTGAAGTTTACAAGTGCCCGGGCAGTGCCTGTCCAGACACTCATATGTGTATCATGTCCGCAGGCATGCATGATGCCTTCTTTTGTACTGGCATATGGAAGATTGGTTTTTTCAACTATTGGCAGGGCATCCATATCTGTCCTGACCATTATGACAGGGCCGGAACCATTTTTCAAAACACCTACCACACTGTTTCCCCCAAGATCCCTTGTAACTTCAAATCCAAGTTGTTCAAGTACGGCTGCCATCTTTTTCTTTGTCTCAAATTCGTAATGTGACAGTTCAGGATTCTGGTGAAGATTGAGATAAAGCTCCCCGATCTCTTCCATATTCGCACTTATGAATTTATTTATTTCTTTTTTATCAATACTTTGAGTAAAGGCAAATGAAGCAGAAGTAAAGAGAAGGACAAGAAAAGTTAGTTTTTTCATCAGGTATATTTTATTACTTAAGATAATTTTTAAACAATGAAAAGTTTCATTTGTGTACAGATAATTTTAAAGCTACAAAAAGTCTCATCTGTGTACAGATAATTTTAAAGCTACAAAAAGTTTTATTAGCTTCGATAAAAACAGGAATAAGAACAAGTATAATATAATCGAAATAGTTAAAAAGTACTTTGCCCCGATCTGAAATAGCCTTACACGAAAAGTAATGTTATGGAAAAAATTCCGAAAAACAAGTAGGTTCCGGGAATACAAAAGGATTATTTAATGTTCTTTAAATTGAATGTAGTGCAAAAAATTGAACCTGGAGAAATCAGTATTTACAGTGTAAGAAAGGAATAGTGGTATTTTAATCCAATAATATGCCAAATAAGCTTTTGAGCTTATTAACACATTCTGAGTTAAGAAGATGCCCGAAAGAATTATTACTATTAATTCTCTGTAAGGATATTATCGTCGTACTCTATTTCAAACCTTAACTTATGCTTGGCTTCTTCCTGGGCAAGCATGAGGAACATATCCCTGAACTCGGGGTTGTCTGTTTTCCCTGCCAGGTCGGAATACAGCCTGAATGCTGCTTTTTCTTCCTTCATGGCAATTATCAGTGCATCCTGGTAGCTAAGGTCAGACCTCGTAGAATTGACTTCAACAAGATAATCTCCTATCTCAAGATCCTGTACTTTTTCGTTCTTAAAGAAGATATTGCGCTTATTATTGGCTTTGAGATGCTGCAATTTCTTCTTATGCCCCAGCTCTTCACGTGAGAACTGCACAAATATTTCTCCCATTTCTTTATTGGCCACCCTGGTTGCAAGGTCTGCATAAAGGTCTGAAGCCCTTTGTTCATCCTTGATAGCCATATCAAGTATGTCATCAATTGATTTAAACTTTTTCATAGTTAAGTTTTAGTTATTAAGAATATAATTATCAGTTAATTAAACAATGAATATATGTGATAAATATACATACACTGCATTAGAAAATTCGAATTTATTTTTTTCTTTGTCATTAAAAATATTTGTTTTACCCTGTAATTATGTAGTTTCAAAAAGCTATTCGGTATTCTTATAAAATGAGTTATAAAACATATTTATGTTTCTTGACTATGTTTTAATAAGTGCTAGTTTTATAGCTTGTTTGATAAATATATGAAATCTGTCATTTTTGAAGTCATTATTATAGAATAATTTTGTAATAAAGGATGCTTTAATCTTTATAAGGAGAAACATAAGAACGGACTTATGAGAAACTGAAAATAAGAAATAACTACTTACGCGAGGTTGTATTTTCTTAATTAATTTATTATTAAGTAATTATAAAAATCTAAACACGTGAATAAAATTGTTGAAAAAGAATTTTTTTCCGAACATGTGGTAAAACTGGTTGTTGAAGCACCGGAAATAGCACGTAGCAGAAAGGCCGGCCATTTTATTATTTTAAGAGTGGGACAGAAGGGCGAACGTATCCCCCTGACAATTGCTTCCGCCGACACACAAAAAGGAACGATTACCCTTATTGTACAGACGGTTGGAGTAAGTTCGGATAAGCTTTCACGACTTGAGGTGGGAGATAAAATAACCGATCTCGTGGGGCCATTGGGAAAAGCAACTCACATAGAAAAGCTTGGTACTATCCTTGCCACAGGTGGTGGTGTGGGGGTTGCTCCCTTACTGCCGATTGTTGAGGCGTTTAAAGCTGCCGGGAATAAGGTGATTTCTGTTATTGCTGCAAGGAATAAAGATCTTATAATACTTGAACAGGAGATAAAGAAGCATTCTGATGAGCTGATAATAATGACAGATGATGGTTCATATGGGAAAAAGGGACTTATTACAGAGGGTATGGAGGAGATAATAAACAAGGAAAAGATAGATAAGTGTATTACGGTAGGACCGGCTATAATGATGAAATATGTGGCGATTTTAACTAAAGAATATAAGATCCCAACGGAAGCCAGTCTTAATACCCTTATGGTTGACGGCACAGGTATGTGTGGTGCCTGCCGGGTTACTGTTGGCGGAAAGACAAAGTTCGTTTGTGTTGACGGTCCTGAATTTAATGCCGATGAAATAGACTTTGATGAGATGCTGTCCAGGCTTAAGTCATATAAGAAGGAAGAGGAAGAAGCTTATAAAAGATACCTTTCTAAATATCAAAAGGCATAACTATGGAAAGAATACTAGAATATCTTAAGAAAGAAAGAGCACAGGAGTGGCGCGCAGAACTTAGAAGTTCCCTGAAAACAAAGGAGCGTATCGGGATGGAACGTCTTGCTATGCCTGAGGAATCCCCTGCAAAAAGAAGTACGGATTATAGTGAAGTAAACAAGGGACTGACAGAAAAGATGGCAATTCACGAAGCCAGGAGATGTATCGATTGTCCTGATCCAACATGTATTACAGGTTGTCCTGTAGGTATAAATATTCCAAAGTTCATTAAAAAGATTGAGGCCGGTAAATTCCTGGATGCGGCTGTGGTTCTTAAAGAAACAAATGCCCTTCCTGCAGTCTGCGGTCGTGTATGTCCCCAGGAGATACAATGTGAACAGTCATGCTTTTATACACAGAAACTGGGTAAGACGCCCGTGGCAATTGGTAATCTAGAGCGTTTTGCAGCCGATTTCGAAAGAGACAGTGGCAAAGTATCTATTCCGGAGATAGCTGAAAAAAATGGGATTAAAGTAGCTTCTGTCGGTTCTGGCCCTGCTGCACTGGCCTGGGCCGGGGATATGGCTAAGATGGGTTATGATGTGACGGTTTTTGAGGCTCTTCATGAAATTGGAGGGGTATTGAAATATGGTATCCCCGAGTTCAGGCTCAGGAATGAGATTGTTGATGTGGAGATAGAGATATTAAAGAAAATGGGAGTGAAGTTTATTTGCAATTTTATTGTTGGTAAGACTGCTACCATTGAGGATCTGGAGAAGGATGGCTTTGCAGCTTTTTTAGTGGCATCGGGTGCAGGATTGCCGAACTTTATGAATATCCCCGGTGAGAACTACATAGGGATATATTCCTCAAATGAATACCTCACAAGGGTGAACCTGATGAATGCTGCAGATCCTGATTATGATACTCCTGTGTTAAGTGGAAACAGGGTTGCTGTAATTGGTGGGGGAAACACGGCTATGGATTCTGTACGTACAGCCAAACGTCTTGGTGCAGAACATGCAATGATCATATACAGGCGTTCGATTGAAGAGATGCCCGCACGGGATGAGGAGATCAAACATGCCCAGGAAGAAGGGATTGAATTTCTTAATCTGAACAGTCCTCTTGAATATTTTGGTGATGAAAACGGAAGGGTATGCAGGATGAAGCTTCAAAAGATGAAGCTTGGCGAACCTGATGATTCCGGAAGGCGCAGGCCGGTACCAATAAAAGGATCGGAGTATGAGATAGATGTGGATACCGTAGTTGTGAGTGTTGGGGTTTCTCCCAATCCGCTTATTCCTCAAAGCCTTCCTGAGCTTGAAGTTTCATCATGGGGTACAATTAAGGTAGGGAAGGACAATATGCAATCCTCCATACCAAACATTTTTGCCGGTGGCGACATAGTAAGAGGAGGGGCAACGGTTATCCTTGCTATGGGTGATGGCAGGGCTGCTGCGGCCTCTATGGACAGCTATTTAAGGAAAAAATAAGAGCCCTGCTATCGGGGGGGAGCATGGGATATAATTTACATGCTCATATGCTGCACTTATGCATATTTTTATTTCCAGTAATTATATCAAAGCAGGAAAAAGAATCAAAAACTTACATCATGGAAAGCATTGAAGTCATCATTCAAAATGATTTCAATAATTAAAAAGTATCTCTTAACTTTAGCATTCAATCTGTACGGTTATCAGACTTTAAACGATAGATCTGTTTTTAAAGGAAATTATAAACTAAAGATTAATATGAAATATTTAGCACTCTTAATATCATTATTTCTGATTACTGCTTGTTCAGATAAGCAAGAGCTTATGGTTGTTGCCCATAGAGGGGCTTCCGGATATGCACCGGAAAATTCTTTGTCGGCAATGAGTAAAGCAATTGAGATGAATGCCGGAATGAGTGAACTGGATGTACAGGAAACTGCTGATGGAAAAATAATTTTATTACACGATAAAAACTTGAAAAGAACTGCGGGGATAGAAAAAAATATCTGGGAATTGAATTATGATGATTTAAAAGCTGTTGATATAGGAGAATGGTTTTCTGAGGAGTATAAGGGAGAACCAATTCCTACTTTAGACGAGGTTATTGATCTGGTTAGGGGTAAAATGAAATTGAACATTGAACTTAAAGCCAATAAACATGAAAAAATGTTAGCGGAGAGAGCTCTGAAAATTGTTGAAGACAATAACTTTTTAGACCAGGTTGTGTTTACTTCTTTCAAGTTTGATGAAATAAGAAAAATCCGTGCTTTAAATAAAGAAGCCAGGGTAGGCTATATATTTAAGAAATTACCGGATGATGTTGATGTGTTTTCTGAAGATATAGACATACTTAGCACAAATTATTTAATTGTTGACGCTGATTTTATTAAGAAAGCCAGAGATGCCGGAAAGGAGGTCGCTGTATGGACAGTTAATAAGCCGGAAGATATGAAAAGGATGATTGAACTTGGAGTAGATGCTATTATTACAAACTATCCTGATGTGCTTCATAATGTATTAAATGGAAGTAGTAACAAATGATGATTAGAAATGTATACTTAATATTTGTTTTCCTCTTTTCTGTAACAACAACATTAGCACAAGGATTTGAATTGATTAGAACCATTGAAGTGGCTGGGAGGCAAGGCGTAACAGCTGATTCTAATTATTACTATGTTAGTGGGAGCAAGTCTCTTTACAAATATGCTAAAGACGGTAAGCTCCTTGCTTCGAATGATACGCCATTTAAGCAGTTAACATTAAAGGCAAATCACCTTGGTGATATTGACTATCACAATGGTGAAATATTTACCGGGGTAGAATTTTTTGATAATGGAAAGGCAATTAATATTCAGATAATTATTTATGACGCAGAAACTTTGGAGTTTAAGAGATTCTATACTCTGGAGCCTGAATCGGGACAGAAAGAGGTTTGTGGAATTACCGTGGATGCAAAGAATAATACAATCTGGATGGCTGATTGGATAGATGGTGCTTACCTCTATAAGTATGATTTGAATTCAGGAAAATATCTTGCTAAGCAGCATATCTTTCCTGTTCCGGAAAAACAGCAGGGAGTTAAAGTGTGGAACAACAAAATACTTATAACTTCAGATGATGGCGATGCGGAATATAACGAACCTGATCACTTATATAGCATTCCGGTATTAGATAATAAAACAAGTGTGGAAATATCATTGTTAAAAACATTCGATGACGTAAAATTCAATGGCGAAATTGAAGGATTAAGTTATGATGAAACAATTAATAGTATAATAGTTCATTTTAACAGGGGGACACGGGTCGTTAATGGAATGCCAACAGGGTTTTATCCGGGTTACGAAAAAGAAATTCATGAACTGTATATTTATAAGATCATAAGCGAAGAAGAATTATGAAGAATATTTATTCAACTAAATTGACAATTATCTATTTATTGATAATTATTGGCTTTTCAGCATGCCAGAACCGGGATGTAAATGACTTTACCGGACCAATAGAGGGCTTTAGCGAAGAGGCCAATTTGCAATTGGACAGATTTCTGCAGGAAACAAAAAATGAAAGCGGAAGAAAAATAGCCGTATTCGACGGTGATGGCACGGTGCTGGGACAAACACCACACTACCTTGCTGATGAAGCGATGTATAATTATGCACTTAGTCATCCTGATAAAAATCCGGAGATATTTCAGGAAATGATTGGCCAGTTAAATGTTTCAATACCTTATGTGCAGAACAGGGTAAAGTATATTTCAGGAATGTCCTTACAGGAGTACAGGGATCTCGGGGAAGATTTTTTTAACAAGTATTATTCAAATAAAATATTTGAACCTATGCGTGACCTGATATCAGTCCTTAAACAAAACGGATTTGAGATTTGGATAATTACAGCTTCACCGGAGGGAATGTATCAACAGTTTCTGAGTAAAGCACTTGAGATACCTATTACAAATATTGTTGGGATCAAGTCTGTTATTAAGGATGGTATTATAACTGATGAAATAATTAATCCTGTTCCCCAGGATCATGGTAAAAAATGGGCAATAGAATCATTTGTTCAGGATGTGCCTTTATTAGTTGCCGGCAACAGCAGAGGTGATAAAGAGATGATTGAATTTAGCAGGGGACTTAAGATGATAGTAAATCCCGATGAACATATTGCTCCTGACCAGCAGGAAAGCATTTCTGATTATGCAAAGAAGAATGATTGGCTTATTGTGAGAATCAATGATGTCCCTGCCGATGATTTTCCCTCAGTTTCATCTAAAAAGTTTAACATCAGGTTAAATAAAACTCATACAGTTGAAAGATAGATTTCATTTCTATAAAAGTGTATTTCGGGAGGCAAAGATTTAATTCAGTGCTTTTTTAGCTGCAGGATTGATTTTTCTTTTAGCTATGGGGAAACGATAACCGTAATAAACCCGGTATTATTATTAATTGATTGCCTGACTTTTATTTAAAAGAAGTTGAAAATTTCAGTATGGACAATTCAATTATTTCCTATTTTTAAGAGTTCTTTTGAGAATTTTTCTTCAATTCCCGGAAACTCTTTAGGATACAGGATTATTTGAATGAATACTGAAATTTTTTAATTCATGACTAAAATTGTATTAGGACTGGACTTTGGTTCATCCTCAGTGAGGGTGCTGAGCATGAAGCTTGAGAGCGGAGAACTGCTTAGCAGCATTGAGCAGCCCTATACCTCCGGAAATAATGGTGTGCTAAGTTCAGATAATATCCATCTGGCACGGCAGAGTCCTTCCGATTACATGAACTCAATGGAGATTGCTTTACAAAAGGCAAAGGATAAAAATATGAAGGCAGGAATTGAAATGTCTGCAGTTGCAGGCATAGGTGTTGATGCCACCGGATCAACACCTCTTCCTGTAAAACATGATTTAACTCCCTTATCAGATATAGCTGCTTTTAAGAATAATCTTAATGCATATTCATGGATGTGGAAAGACCATTGTTCTTATAAAGAGGCAGATAAAATTACGGAAGTAATAAGCAGGATAAGGCCGGTTTTCCTTGATAAGATAGGTGGAGCATATTCTTCGGAATGGTTCTGGGCAAAGATCCTTCATTGCAGGAATATAGACAAAAAGGTGTTTGATGCAGCTGATACATGGCTGGAGCTGTCTGATTATATTCCTGCTGTGCTTACAGGGAAAAAGGATATTTCTGAAGTGAAGAGAAATGTTTGTGCGGCAGGACACAAGGGCCTTTACAGCAATGAGTGGGGAGGTTTCCCTGACAGGGAGTTTATTAAAGAACTTCATCCCGACCTGCTGAAAGTATTAAAGAGCCTGCCGGAAGAAACTTTTTCAATAGAATACAGCAGCGGGGAACTGTCTGCCGAATGGGCAGGAAAGACAGGTATGCAGGCGGGGATACCGGTTGCAATGGGAATTCTTGATGCCCATGCCGGAGCGGTGGGGTCGGGAATTAAAGAAGGAAGACTGGTTAAAATAATTGGTACTTCAAGCTGTGACCTGGTACTGGGTGACCTGGAAAGTGGTAATTCCGGCATCCAGGGAGTAGCAGGAGTAGCAGCCGATTCTGTATTGCCTGGCTATTACGGAATAGAAGCAGGACAAAGTGCTGTTGGTGATATTCTTAACTGGTACATAAGCGGGCTCTTAAGAAATACCAGGACCCATGCTGAGCTAAGCAGGGAGGCTGCAAAGCTGAAGGCAGGGGAAAGCGGACTATTGGGGCTGGACTGGAATAACGGTAACCGTTCCATATTATCAGATCCCCTTCTTTCGGGACTGATAATGGGACAGAGCCTGCAGACCAGGGATTATGAGATATACAGGGCACTTATAGAGTCAATAGCTTTTGGTGCCCGGCGTATTATTGAAGATATGGAAAGGCAGGGAGTGCTAATAAACGAGCTTGTTAATTGTGGTGGGATAAGTCAAAAAAATGAGCTTTTCATGCAGATCTATGCGGATGTGATGAATAAGCCTATGAAAATTGCAGCAACAGATGAGACAGTTGCACTTGGTGCTGCTTTGACGGGAGCATATGCTGCATACAGGGCCATAGGGAAAGATATTACTTACAGGGAGTTACAGGATAAAAGTTGTAAAATACAGGATAGGATCTATCAGCCGGATACAGGCTCTGCCGGCGTTTATGATAAATTATATCAGCTGTATCTGAAGCTACATGATTCTTTTGGAATAGAAGGAACAAATACCGGGCTCTACAGTGTTATGAAGGAGCTTATTGAAATAAAAAATAGCATCAATGACCTAAATTAGTATTCCTGGTGTTATATAATCAGGATATAATAAACAAAGACATATTATAATATGAACAGGCTGATAGGGAGTTTACCAAAAGTTGGAATTCGTCCCGTAATAGACGGACGTGAAATGGGAGTGAGGGAGTCACTTGAAGAGCAGACAATGGCCATGGCAAAGTCTGCAGCTGCCCTGATTGAGGAAAATCTTCGTTTTCCAAGTGGTGAAAAAGTGGAATGCGTGATTTCGGATACCAGCATAGGGGGAGTGGCTGAGGCAGCCATGAGCGAGGAGAAATTTAAGAGGGAGGGTGTTGAAGTATCACTGACAGTAACACCTGCCTGGTGCTATGGAACAGAGGTTATGGATGCCAATCCTGCATTGCCAAAGGCCGTATGGGGTTTTAATGGTACAGAGCGTCCGGGAACAGTTTACCTGGCAGCAGCACTGGCAGGATATGCACAGAAAGGATTGCCTGCCTTTGGTATTTATGGTCACGAGGTGCAGGATGCAGGAGATACAGATATACATGATGATGTTAAGGAAAAAATTCTTCGTTTTGTTAAGGCTGCCCTGGCAGTTGCAATGATGAAATCCAAATCATATTTATCACTGGGTTATTCTTCTATGGGTATAGTAGGATCAATGGTTGATCAGAACTTTTTACACGATTATCTTGGAATGCGTGCCGAGTTTGTTGATATGACCGAACTGCTGAGACGAATTGACAAGGAAATATATGATAAGGATGAATTTAAAAAAGCCCTGGAGTGGACCAGGAATAATTGTAAAGAGGGGAAAGATTATAATAGCGAACAATATAAGGCCGATCAGAAACGTAAGGACTGGGAATGGGAGACGGTGGTGAAAATGAGCCTTATAATACGCGATCTAATGATTGGGAATCCAAAGCTCAAAGAGATGGGCTATGGAGAGGAGTCTCCTGGAAGGAATGCCCTGGTGGCCGGTTTTCAGGGACAGAGGCAGTGGACGGATCATATGCCTAATGCAGATTTTCCGGAGGCAATACTTAACTCCTCTTTCGACTGGAACGGTATTCGCCAGGCTTTTATAGTGGCTACAGAGAATGACAGTTTAAATGGAGTTTCCATGTTGTTCGGCCATTTACTTACAAACACGGCCCAGATATTTTCAGATGTACGTACTTACTGGAGTCCCGAATCGGTTAAAAGAGTATCTGGCAGGGAGCTTGGCGGGAAAGCTTCAAATGGTATTATCCATCTTATAAATTCCGGTTCTACAACACTTGATGCTACTGCACAGCAACGTAACCAGGCAGGTGAGCCTGCCATGAAAGCATTCTGGGAAATTACAGAGGAGGAAGTAAGAAAATGCCTTGATAATACAAGATGGCCACAGGCTGTTAGAGAATATTTTCGCGGTGGAGGCTATTCATCCCAGTTCAGAACAGCAGGGGAGATGCCTGTTACAATGTGCAGGCTGAATCTGGTAAAGGGACTGGGACCGGTGTTGCAAATAGCTGAAGGATGGACAGTAGAGATAGATGAAGATATCCATAATATACTTGATGAACGTACTAACCCAAGCTGGCCTACAACATGGTTTGCTCCAAGGCTGACAGGTATGGGAGCATTTAAAGATGTTTATTCGGTTATGGCAAACTGGGGAGCCAATCATGGTGCTATAAGCTACGGACATATTGGGGCCGACCTGATCACTCTGGCTTCAATGCTCAGAATACCCGTTAATATGCATAATGTAGATGATGAAAATATTTTCCGTCCTGCTTCATGGAGTTCTTTCGGCACAGACAAAGAGGGCCAGGACTACAGGGCCTGCAAGGCTTATGGTCC
Organism: Bacteroidales bacterium; assembly: GCA_029932855.1. Classification (GTDB taxonomy): domain Bacteria; phylum Bacteroidota; class Bacteroidia; order Bacteroidales; family VadinHA17; genus JAYEGO01. The sequence continues at coordinate 117,681 of JAOZPG010000003.1, forward strand.
GCTGTACGGAATATGATCTCTGATATCGAAAAAAATTAATCATCTGAATAGCCAAACATCTTTTTTGAGATTATCATGTCTGCCACTTCCTTTGGAACCATGCTTTTCCAGGAGGGGGCGCCGTTGTTAATGGCATCCAGGATCTTATCCGGGAAGATATGAAGGTTTTTAGTATTGATGTCCTCTATATCAATGATCTTGCGGTTTTCAACAAGGTAGCGGTATAAGTGTTTCAGATCATGAGGCAATGGGATGTTCTTTGAGCTAAGCAGCTTATCTGTTCCGAATTCCAGGCTGGGATAAACATACAGTTTCATATTATCTGTAAACAGTTTACCAAAAGCCTCGAGTATGCCTCCTTTAAGATCTTTGTAGTAGTTTTTATCCAATACTTTCAGAAAGGTTGGAACACCTATTACTATCCTCAGGTTTTTTATCCTGAACATTGAGAAAAATGAAACCAGCTCAAAGTATTTAGGCAGATTGGAAACCATAACATTCTGACCAATGCCGTTAAGCATATCAACCCTGTTCAGGAAATCGCGTTCATCAAAATCTCCTTTTTTCAGCAAGTTCTGCAGGGTTATCTCACATAATGAAATGGTATTTCCCTTTTCATAGTCTTTGTCCCTTTTAAAGATATCAAAGCTTGATCTGATAACATCTGCCCCTACAATGCTTATGGGCCTGAAGCTACCCCTGAAGGCGAGTACATTTTTTTTATACAGCATATCTGCCGGTTGGTGTACTTTTCCGTCTTTATCAAACATGGTGGCAATTGTCATATTATTTTTTACCAGCTGCAGGCTGAGCAATCGGTTGTCGATATAGTTAAGATCGGGGCCACTCATTTCTATCATATCCACTTCAAGCCTGTCGTTTGCAAGTCCATCCATCAGTGACTGGAGAAAAGTATTTGGATATTCGTGGTAATGGAAGCAAGCATATATAAGATTAATACCAACAGCACCAATAGTATATTGTTGCAATAGGCTGTCGTTTTCATGAAGTTTGATATGAAGGATAACTTCGTTTGGTGTGGATTCGGGGTGCAGCTGGAATCTCATGCCCAGCCAGCCATGACCTTCATTATTTTTTGTATAGTTTATAGTTTCAACAGTATTGGCAAAAACAAAGAACAGGGTTTTCTCTTTCCTTTCCTTCTGAAAAACCATGTTGAGTTCTGTAAATTCTTTATCAAGCATTTTCTGAAGTCTGTGGCTGGAAACATACCTTCCTGTTTTTCCCTGATTATATATGGTGTCACTAAAGGTCTTATCATATGCAGATATTGACTTGGCCACAGTTCCGGAGGCTCCCCCGGCCTGGAAAAATGAACGGGCAACCTCCTGACCCCCGCCAATTTCTGCCAGGCTCCCATAGATCTCTTTATTCATATTGAGGCTCAGGGCTTTATTTTTGGTGCTTAGTATTTCTCTGTTGTTCATATATTTAGTTTTAGCTGTGAATATAAAAAACCTGTCAGCCTTAGATACAGGGAACAGGCTGGGAACTAAATATTTTTTCTGTTCCCGTATATAAAAAATATGAATTAACAGCAAGGAGAACATGACCCATATCTGCCTGGTTAAACCATGGATGTATGTTCAGTTCGTTTACAAATATAATTATGGTGACTGTTGTAAAAGCTGCAGAAAGCATAAAGAAACCATATCCTTTGACAGATGAATTAAAATACAACAATGAACTAAATATACCGGTGATCAATACCAGTCCGTAAACAGAATAAAGAATAACCAGCATAAATTTCATGTAAAATGACAGCATGAACAGTAATACAGGCAATTCAATTATATTTATCAGGTAGATAGCTTTCCATACTTTTTGCTTAAGAAAAATTCGGGAATCATGGATCAAAGCCTTGGTTAACAGGTTAATTCCGATTATGCTGGCTCCCCAGCCGGGATAAACCCAGTATTTGTTAAAGAGGTAAATAAATCCATGGCCTATCAATCCTCCCATAGCTGAAGCTATAGCCATAACGAAAAAGAAATACAGGTAATAATTATGAGACTTTTGTGTGGCCGGGATTTTTCTTAGCTTCAGGTATGCATAAAGACAAATAACTGCAACTATCAGGTCTGTCAGGGTTGTTACAGGTTCGTTTATCTGGATTCCCAGTAGTACTATTGATGATTGTACCAGACTAATTATCATGAATGTGCTTAAGTCAGGTTCAGGCTAATGGTTTTATTAGCTGTTAAACAAAACAAATATTTTAGCTGTGAAAAATAAGGCTTTTTTTAAAGCGGAATGAATTTTTCAGATTTTTTATTTCTTAATTATCTTTTTATTATTGATTGAATATGCCTGTTGTAATGAAATGGATGATAGCCGGCCCGGGGTTTCCAGGCTCACAAAACTGCCGTTGATCTTTATATTATCATGTACATAAACAGCGATCTCTGTGATCTTATTATGCCGGGGCCGGTCACAGTGTTTTCTATATCTGTTATGGTGTACTAAGTGTAGCAAATATAACTTATATCTGTATTCATATTATGTTTATCTTTAGCATAAGTTGGCATCAGAATGTATTTGGAGCCGGATAAGAAAATTAAGTTCCTTAATATTGAGTGAGTGTTATCATAAATATTATTTATTGAATGGGACGAAGAAAGCCTGTAAAGATTTTTCTCATGCTGACCTGTATTCAGGTGAATCGGCCTATGAAGTTCTAAGAATAATTACAAATATTCCTTTATTTTTTAATGATCATATGCAGAGGCTTGCTGATACCCTTAGCATAAATGGATGGGAAATACCATATGATGACAATGAGATACGTGAGCAGATATTACTGCTTGGGAAATTAAATAATACTGAGTCCGGTAATGTGAAGCTTGTGCTCTGCTTTCCGGGTAAAAAGAAAGCATTAGCCGTATTTACAGTATTTTTTATTGAACATCATTATCCGACAGATGAGCAATACAGTAATGGTGTTCCTGCCTTGCTTTATTTTGCTGAGAGAGATTTTCCTTCGGCAAAGATCATAAATATGAAGCTCAGGTCGACAATCTTTAAGAAACTGATAGAGACAGGTGCATATGAAGCTTTGCTGGTCGATAAGAAGGGGTATGTAACCGAAGGAAGCAGGTCTAATGTTTTCTTTGTTAAGGGCAATAGTATTTATACTGCTCCCGATGGAACCGTTTTGCCGGGTATAGCCAGGAAATATATTATAGAAGCATGTTTGGATAATAGTATTGAGCTTAGTTACAGCAGGGTACACTTTAGAGAGATAGATGAATATGATGCAGTTTTCATAAGTGGTACATCTCCGGGGCTTCTGTCATTGAGCAGAATAAATGATACAAGCTTTCAATACAGCAATAAACTGGTTAAGACATTAATGAAAGTTTATAATTTAAAGATTGAAGAATATATCCAAAATAAATTGTAATAACTTTAAGATTGTCAGGCGATAGCCGGGTCGTACAGGGAATAAATATTTACAGAATTAATTAGAAAAAAACGCTTATGTCTAGCATTAAAGGATTAAAAAAGGAAATTGGAGACCTTACATATGAAGTGGTTTCCGATTGTTTTACTTACATACTTGTTAATAATGACAAGAACAAGGACAAAGTCCTTAAAATAATATCTGAAGCAGTTAGTTTGCGTAATCAGCTGATTAGCAGGCTGGGGCATTATGAGGGAGAGAGAAAGGCCAGGCTGGTAAAGATCCATTATACAAAGATCAGGGAAGATCTGCATACAGGCATGGATAAATCTTTTCAGAAACTTAGTAAACTTGCAAACTGATAAGAGCTACAGGGCAAAGAATACCGGATACATTTTTTTATATCAGGCTGAAAAGAAATATGTCTAAAACATTTGCACTTACCATCAGTGGACGCGTACAGCATGTGGGTTTTAGGTATTTTGCATACAATGAAGCAAGCAGCCTTATGCTGGAAGGTTATGTTAAGAACCTTGAGAATGGTGATGTAAAGATTGAGGTACAGGGGCAACCCGGAGAGTTGGATATATTTCTGGCAACAATCAGAAAAGGACCGGCATGGGCCAGGGTGGATGAGATGAAGATACAGGAACTGCCCGAAGGGAATTATAATGGTTTTAAGATAGTGTAGGGCAGCTGGTTTTATATTGTAACAATTTGTGCACCACAGTTTCTGCATTTTCCCTGCTCATCAAGATTTACTATTTCCGTGTAATATCCATTACGTTTAATTACTGTGTGTTTACATTCGGGACAGTAAGTATTTTGTCCAATAGCCGAGTTGCTGAGATTACCAAGGTATACGAAATGTAAATGCTTTTTTGCAATATAATAGAACTGTTTCATTGTTGTCTCTGGTGTTGCAGGTAAGGCCTTTTTATACTTTGGGAAGTATCTTGAGATGTGTAGTACTGTGCTTCTTGTGGTTTCCCTGGCTATCCATTTTACCATTTCTTCAAACTGGTTGGGATCATCATTTAAGAGTGGTATGACAAGGTTTGTTATTTCCAGGTGCTTACCGGAGATCGCTATTTCTTTTATGGTTTCGAGTACAGGGTTTAATGACGAGAAGGTCTGGGTTTGGTAGAACTCTTCAGAGAAGCTCTTCAGGTCTATGTTAAAAGCATCCATCATGTCAATGATCTCCCTGAGAGGTATCTCATTTATATAGCCGTTGGATATCATTATATTCCTGAGGCCTTTCTTCCTGGCAATTTCTGCTACATCCCTTATGTACTCAAACCAAATGCCCGGTTCATTGTAAGTATAGGCTATACCTATATTATTCTCAACAGATAATGCTTCCTCAACAAGATCCCCGGCTTCGATATACCTGGCATAAGGGGCTTCTTTTATCCCAACCTGCGATATTTCGGAGTTCTGACAAAACAGGCAGTGCATATTACAGCCAACTGTTCCTATAGAAAAAATATCCTTGCCCGGGTGAAAGTGGTAGAGTGGTTTTTTCTCTATGGGGTCAATGTTTTTAGCTGCAATAAATCCGTAGTTCTCGGCTATCAGCCTGCCATCTGTATTCTTTCTTACTTTGCACAGGCCGGTCTTATTGTTTCCTATAATACAGTTCTGCGGGCATAAAAGGCATTGAAGCTTTTTATTCTCCATTTTCCTGTAAAAAGAAGCATCTTTTATTGTTTTGTTCATAACTTAATACTTCTGTCCTTTTATCCTGTATGCCGGCATGAAAGGGCTATGACTTTTTATTCAAATCTCAGTTTTACTTCTTCTATACTTTCCGGTGACCCGACCAGTGTTAATATATCATTCTTCTTCAATTGAGTATAACCGGTAGATATTATATGTTGTCCTTTTCTTTTTATCGCAACTATAAGTATGTCAAGCGGCAGGTGTAGATTTCGTATGGGCACCCCGTGAATGTCCTTATTCCTGATAATAATGTCAGAGGTTTCCTGGCCTTCTTCCATTCCAAGAAGCAGTGATGTGGCAAGGGGTGACCTTACAAAATGATCGAGCAGGCTCACAATTGCAGTAGTGGGCTGGACTATCAGAGCTCCCAGTTCATGGAACTTCCGGATATTTTCCCTGTTGTTCAGTCGAACGATTAGCTGTGGTGTACCATAGTTCTCGTAAACCATTTCACATATATGAAGGTTCTCTTCATCGGTTTTCATTGCGATAAGGGCATCGGTATTTGCCATGTCAAGTGAGTCCAACAGATCCAGACTCAGTATTTTGCAGCCGCAGATAGAAATATTATTGTTGTCCGGTTGTGAAAATTTTTCCCTTTTAGTGATTATATCAACCTCCCAGTTATGATTTGTCAGCTGTGTGGCCAGCGCAAGGGATTGTTGCTCATAGCCAAATATTAATGCTTTCCTGCGAATCGAAGAATCATCATGTTCACCTTTTGGATGATCTTCATGAAGCAGTTGTATTGCCCATTTAAACAGTGGGGGACCAATTATCTGGTTTAATACTATCACCGAAACAACTACAGATGAAAATTGTACTCCCCATTCTGGAAACTCATTTGTCACAACAGTTACCAGGCCCAGGCCAATACCTGCTTGTGTGACAAAGGGCATCCAGGCTATCTTGTTGAACTTCCCGGGATCTCCGGCAAAACTGCCACCGGCCCAGCTGCCTATGATCATAGTAATGATACGTATAAAGAATAATGCGAGGGCAAGCGGCCAGGTATGGGAAATTATTTTCAATGAAAGTGAAGCTCCTATCAGTGTGAAGAAAGCTACATAAACCAGGGGAACCACATCCTTAATTATTTTTTGAAACTCTCTTCTGAAAGGAGAGCGGTTTGTTACAAGTAAGCTTGCAGTAATACAAATAAGAAGTGGCTCAATATAAAAATCATGTCCAAGTCCTGTTGAGGCAAGATGGCTCAGGGCATCTGAAAAGAAATAAGTTCCCCATCCTGCAAGTAAAACCATGATGGTTTTAATAACAGTGCGGGTTTTAAGGGAAAGTATAATCCTGATGAGTTGAAAAAGCAGGTAGCCGGCAATTAATGCGCTAGATACTTCAGCCAGCATTCGCAATGTCATTCCTAATGAAAAGCTTTCACCTGTAATTAATGAGCTGGCAAATAAAAAACTTATGGAAAAGATCACAACTACAAGAAAATCAGTAAGCACTGTAACGCCAAGTACCATCCTGGTAAATGGTCCCTTTGCCCTTAATTCATTAATAATAGCTATAGCAGACACCGGCGAGCGGGCAATGAATATAGTACCAATGATTATTGATATTGCTATTCTGCCATTTTTATCCAGATCTATCCCAAGAGGCAGATAAGCACTTAATATATAAATTCCCAGGCTGCCAAGAACTATGGTAGTAATTATTTGCATGGCAGTTATATATCGTATGCTTCTTAACCTGCTTTTTAATTCGGTAAGGTACAATTCCGCGCCTGCGGCAAAAGCTATAAATGAAAGTGCCAGCTGGTTAATAAAGTTAAGGTGATGAATGGAGTCAAGCTTAATAATATTCAATACTTCGGGACCTGTAAGAATGCCCATTAGTAATAATCCTGTAATAAGCGGCAGCTTAATATATTTTATCAGACCACCTATTTTATTGGAGGATATAAGTATTATCGCAAAGGTGATAATAGCGGCAAGTATGTTCCAGATCCCGTTCAAATTATGTATTACTTATGAGGATGTTATATGCTTTAAAATAGAAAAAAATACTGAGAAAACCGGTCTTGAATGCAAAAATAATTCTTATTCAATATTTATATGTATTTCAGATTGAGTATAACACAGTAAAATTATTAACTTAGTGCTTACTTAAAAAATAAGCTATTTATTAACTTAGTGGCAGTTGTTAAAAGCCCGATTACAGATTTATTTATGAAATTCAGAAATAGCCTTTTTTTCTTGTTTCTTTTATTGGTGACTCTTGTTTTTCTTGTTGATTGTGCCAATAAAAAGAACAAGGATCAGCAGTCAGATGATTACAGTGATACCCTAATGGTAACCGGATTTGTTAATGAACTGACTGAATCAGAGATCAGCAGCGGCTGGGAATTATTGTTTGATGGCAGTAGTCTGGATGGTTGGAGGAAATTCCAGTCTGAAGAAGCTCCCGAAGGCTGGATAGTGGATGATGGAATGCTTGTAGCATTAGGTGCAGGTGGTGACATAGGCGGAGATATTGTTACAGATAAAGAATTTGAAGATTTTCATCTTAAACTGGAATGGAAAATATCTGAAGGTGGAAATAGTGGTATAATGTATCATGTACAGGAGGCTGATTATCCTGCTCCTTATGCTACGGGACCAGAGTATCAGCTTATAGATGATATTGGTTATCCCGGGAAGCTGGAGAAATGGCAGTCGTGTGGAGCGGATTATGCAATGCATTCACCTGTTAAGCCAAGGCTAAAACCCGCCAATGAGTGGAATAGTTCAGAGCTGATAGTGGAGGGTAGCCATGTAAAGCATTATTTAAACGATGTACTGGTTGTTGAGTTTGAAACGGGGACTGATGAATGGGAGAAGCTTGTTAAATCTTCAAAATGGGCTGATTATCCTGATTATGGAAAGGCTTCAAAGGGACACCTGGCCCTTCAGGATCATGGCAGTAAGGTGTATTTCAGGAATATAAAGATCAGGGGACTATAGAATCAGCTTAGAGTAATGAGAACAATTTTATCCGGACTTTTTCTGTTATTGATAGTCTTGGTTTCATCATGTTCGTGGCAAACAACTACAGATGAGACCGGTTGGAAAGCTTTATTTAACGGATCAGACCTGGATGGCTGGGTGGTACATGGAACAGAGAAGTGGTATGTGGAGGATGAACTTCTTGTTTGTGAGAGTGGTCCCGATAAGGAATACGGCTATCTGGTAACAGACCGGATTTATAAGGACTTTTATCTGAAGCTTGAATTCAGGCAGGAATCTGATGGTAACAGTGGTGTGTTTTTCAGGTCTTTTGTTGAGGGGATTAAGATAAAAGGCTGGCAGGTTGAGGTGGCCCCCCCTGGCCATGATACCGGGGGTATTTATGAATCATATGGAAGGGGATGGCTAATTCAGATTCCGGAAGAAAAGGAAGATATATTGAAAATGGGAGAGTGGAACAGTATGGAGATAAAGGTGCAGGGGGACAGGGTGATCACATGGCTTAATGGTGTGCAGATGGTGGATATAAGAGATGAGGAGATAGGCAGGGCTGAAGGATCAATTGCCCTGCAAATACACTCAGGAGGAGGGATCAGGCTGTACTGGAAGAATATCATGATAAAAGAATTATAATTAGCTGGCAACATTCTTATGACCGGCAATACAACAACAATAAAATCTTTGTTAAAAATGAAAACTATGTTAAGAACAGTTCTGTTCGCAGTTATTGTAATGATGACAGCAGTCACAATGCAAGCTCAGCCAAAATTTACTAATCCTAAAGATTTCTTTGGATTTACCCCGGGTGATGACAGGCAATTGATGGATTATGAGCAGCTTATAGAATATCTTACAAAGCTGGATGCTGAATCATCCAGGCTTAAGCTGGAAAAAATAGGGGAATCACCAATGGGTAAGCCAATGTATATTGCTTTCCTTTCTGATGAATCGAATATTGAAAATCTGGAAAGCCTCAGGCAGATAAATCACAAGTTGGCGCTTGATCCCGACCTTACTGATAAGGAGAGGAGTGAGCTTTCAAAAGAAGGTCGCGTATTTGTATATGCTACACTTTCAATGCATTCCGGGGAGGTTGCTCCTTCACAATCAGCCCCACTTGTAGCATATGACCTGGCAAGTACCATGGATCCTGAAAAGCTTCAGTGGATGAAAGATGTGGTATATATGATGGTTCCCTGTCATAACCCTGATGGCATGGATATGGTTGTACACAATTACCTTAAATATAAAGGGACAAAATATGAGGGTGCTTCTCTTCCGGGTGTTTATCATAAATATGTTGGTCATGATAATAACAGGGATTTTGTTATCCTGTCGCAGGATGATTCCAGGGCCATTGCAAAAGTGTATAACCAGACCTGGTTACCGCAGGTAATGGTGGAAAAGCACCAGATGGGTTCAACGGGCACGAGGTATTTTGTGCCGCCTAATCATGATCCTATAGCAGAAAATATTGATGGAGGCCTGTGGACATGGGTAGGGATATTTGGTCAGAACATGCAGAATGATATGACCAATGCAGGACTGGCTGGGGTTTCCCAACATTATGCTTTCGATAATTACTGGCCCGGATCAACTGAGACTTGTTTGTGGAACAATGTTATTGCTTTTCTTACCGAAGCAGCAAGCGTAAAAGATGCCACAGCTGTTTATGTTGAGCCCAATGAATTAAGTGTCAGAGGGAAGGGGCTTTCAGAGTATAAGAAGAGTATTAATATGCCTTTGCCCTGGGAAGGTGGCTGGTGGAGGCTGGGAGATATCGTGGAATACGAACTTGTTTCCACCATGTCTATAATAAAAACAGCCTCACTGTATAAGGAAAAGATATTACTTTTCAGGAATGACATGTGTCGCAGGGAGATAGAAAAAGGGAAAAATCAGGCTCCTTACTATTATATTATTCCTGAAAAACAGCATGATATCAGTGAACTTATTAATCTGGTGAACCTGCTCAGAAGGCATGGTTTGCAGGTTTACAGGCTTGATAAAGATGTATTACTGGATAACAGACTCTATCTTAAGGGCGATTTTATTGTTCCACTGGCACAGGCCTACCGTGCTATGGCAAAGGAGATACTTGAGGCACAGGAATACCCTGAAAGGCATTACACCCCGGGTGGAGACCTGATAAAGCCTTATGATATTACCAGCTGGTCATTGCCTCTGCACAGGCAGGTGGAGTCTGTTGAAGTAAATAAAAAATATCCTGTTCTGGAAGAAAGTCTTACAGTTCTTACAGAGGACCTTGATTACAGTATAGAAGCCCCTGCAAACTTTTATGCCGCTGTTTATACTGTGAACTATAATGAGAGCTTCATGGCTGCATTTGCAGCAATGAACAATGGAATGGAAGTACATCGACTGAATGAGGATATTGAGATAGACGGACAAGTGTTGCCACAGGGAAGTTTTGTAGTGTTTAATTCTAAGAAGACTTCTTCGGGATGGACAAAGATCAATGAAAAAATATTATTTCCGCCTGTTTACATGGCAGAAAAGATTGAACTTAAAAGTACTCTGGTAAAGATGCCGAGGATAGCACTTGTGGAAACCTGGTTCCATGATATGGATGCCGGATGGACCCGTTATATCCTGGATCATTATGCTATCCCTTTCAGCCTGCTGCATCCTGCAGATCTGGCGGAAGCAGAGCTTGATAGTTATGATGTAATTCTTTTTGCTGATGATGGAAAATCTCAGCTTATGACCGGTAAATACGGGTCTGAAGGTAATTACTCTATGAGCAGCTATGCACCTGAGTATGTGAAAGGAATGGGGAAGAAAGGTCTTGAGAATATTCTTAAATATGTGAATGAGGGAGGTGTAGTACTTTCATGGGGGAGATCTACTGAGCTTTTTACAGGCATGCTTAACATAGGTTCAGGGGATGAAAAGGAAGAATTCCAGTTCCCGGTAAGAGATATTTCCTCTTCTTTAAGTAAGAAAGGGCTCAATGTTTCAGGTTCATTGTTAAGGATAAATGTTTTGCAGGGTCATCCTCTCACTTATGGACTGCCGGAGCAGATAGGTGTATTTTCAAGGGGCAGACCGGTTTTTCAAACATCATTACCACGTTTCGATATGGACAGGAGGGTGATTGCTACCTATCCTGAAAAAGATATTTTATTGAGCGGATATATTGCAAAACCTGAATTTTTATCAGACAGGTCTGCTATGGTGTGGCTGAAGAAAGCTAAGGGACAGGTGGTACTTTATGGATTCAATCCCCAGTTCAGGGCTTCAACTCAGGCATCTTTTAAATTGTTGTTTAACGGATTGTTTTTAGGTTCAACAAAGTAAATGAATTGAATGAATATTTTAAGAGCAAGATCAGGGGCAGTAGCCTATAGCAAAAGCCAGTTATTCTTCCTGGTGATCTTAAGAGTATCTATAGGCTGGCACTTTCTGTATGAAGGAATAACTAAATTAATGAACCCCGACTGGACATCTTATGGTTATCTGCTTGATTCAGGCTGGATATTTGAGGGGGTTTTTCAGGCTATGGCGAATAACCCGGCGGTGTTGGGAGTTGTGGACTTTGCAAATGCATGGGGTCTGGTATTAATAGGTGTTTCATTGATACTGGGCCTTTTTAGCAGGCCTGCAGCTATAGGTGGTATCATTCTTCTTGCACTTTATTATCTTTCACATCCTCCCTTTACGGGACTTGAATATGCTGTTCCTTCCGAGGGGAAATACCTGTGGATAGATAAAAACCTTATTGAGATGCTTGCACTGGCCGTTTTATATGTTTTTCCTACGGGGCTAAGACTGGGCCTTGACAGATTTTTTTTACGAAATAACAAGTATTAGATAGATTATGAGTGAGAAGAATAATGATAAGTTAAGCCAGGGACGCTTTAGCAGAAGAGAATTGTTGAAATCGCTTGCTACTGTGCCTGTATTGGGCGCATTTGCATATGCCCAGCTAAGGAAAACCCGTTACGACAGGATATTGAATTCAAGTATACTTGATGAACTTGGTATAAGTCAGAAGTCAGATCAAAAAATCAGGCCTCTGTCCAAGGGAAAGAAACTGAGACTAGGAATTATTGGATATGGAGGACGTGGTAAATACCTATTAAGGGCAGCAGGTTTTGCAGAGCCGAAATGGATAGATAGCGTAAAAGAGGCGGCAATGAATAATTCTGCTGATAAGAGATATGAGGAATATCTTGAGCAGGAGGATCTTAATATTGAGTTGAATGCTGTGTGTGATATTTTTGACATTAATGCAGAAAAAGCACTTGCAACAGCCGGTAATCCTGGCAGGAAGGGTAGTGATTCAAAGCCTGAGCACGAAGCAAAAAGATATAAAACCTACCGGGAGCTCCTTGCTGCCGATGATATCGATGCTGTTATTATTGCAACACCCGATCACTGGCATGCACCTATTACTCTTGAAGCTGCCAGGAATGGGAAACATGTTTATTGTGAAAAACCCATGACATGGACGGTACCTGAAACTTATGCGGTAAGAGAAGAAGTTAAGAAAAGTGGTATAGTGTTCCAGCTGGGACACCAGGGAAGGCAGACGGAAAGTTATATAAAGGCCAGGGAGGCTATTGCCAGGAATATACTTGGCAAAGTAAATCTTATTGAGGTAACTACCAACAGGAACAGTCCTAATGGAGCATGGGTCTATGATATACACCCGGAAGCAAGTATGAAAACAATAGACTGGAAGCAGTTTATTGGTCCCGCCCCATGGCATGAATTCAGCAAGGAAAGATTCTTTAGATGGCGTTGCTGGTGGGATTACAGTACGGGCCTCTCGGGAGACCTGCTTACTCATGAATATGATGCAATGAATCAGATACTTGACCTGGGTATTCCTAAGTATGCCAGTTCTTCAGGAGGTATTTATTATTTCAAGGATGGGAGGACCGTGCCGGATGTATTGCAGACAGTGTTTGAATTTCCGGATAAGGAGCTAAGTATGTTATATAGTGCTACACTTGCAAGCAGTAATAGCAGGGGCAAAGTGATAATGGGACATGATGCAAGTATGGAGTTAAGCAATACCTTGATAATTAAAGCTGACAGGGACTCGACCCGTTACGGAGACAAGATAAAGGAAAAGATCATTGACCCTTCAAGGCCAATTTTTTCATTTATTCCCGGCAGGAAGAAGGTAGATGCTGTTACATCGGCTACTGAGCAGTATTTTGCAGGCCGGGGCCTTCTATATACATACAGGAATGGCAGGAGGGTTGATACAAGCCATCTGCATATAAGGGAATGGCTTGAGGCAATTCGTAATGGGGGACAGACCAGTTGCAATATTGACAGGGGATTTGAAGAGGCCATTACCGCTCATATGGGGACTATTGCATACAAGGAGGGCAGGAGGGTGGAATGGGATGCTGAAAATGAAAAAATAATCTGATCCTCAGATACTCTTGTTTTTATTTTTGTATGCAAAGGGGCCTGATAAACAATTCCTGCTTCTAAGAAAGCGGATCAAAGTGATTGATATATGTCAAAGATTTCAAAGAATAAAGAAAAAAGAGTTGACTTTATTGTTTCCCTGTATTATACTATATCCGGGAAAAAGAATGCAGTTAATGTAATTAATGAAAACCAGCACCTGATAGACAAGCTAATTCCTTCAGATATTATTTTTGCAGTTGACAGACTGGTAAAAAGTAATATTCCTGTCGGAGAGTTGAAAACAGGTATAAACAAACTCTTAAATGTTTTATATTCAGCTATTAAGAATTATCCATATAATAAGCCTTCGGATGCTTCGTATTTCGATTGCTGCATAAAGAATAATAATGAGCTTGACAGGCGTCTGAAGGAGATCCGCCCCCTCCTTAAGCAATTAAATAAGACTCCTGCAGACCAGGTGCTCAGGAAACAAATGGCCGGGATAGTATCGGGCTTACTGGAGTATGAAAAGTATTACCAGATTAAGGAAAATGTACTCTTTCCTTTTATTGAAAGTAATCTTGAGGAGTACAGGTGCCTGCAGCTAATGTGGTCGTTTCATGATGATATTAAAAGAAATATTAAGAGCCTGAGCATACTTCTTTCAGATGAGAAGCCTGACATGAAAAAGCTTAACCGCCTGTCCGGGGATATCTTTTTCAATATGTATGCAATTATTTTTCGTGAAGAAAGAATCTTATTCCCTTATCTGGAAGAGATAATAGTAGAAGATGATCTTCAGTCTTTATTTAAAGACAGCCTTGAGATTGGCTTTCCTTATTATACCCCGGCTGCAACAACAACTAAAGAACATTCTTCCGCACAGCCGGATTTGAATGCTATTGATCTGAAAAGCGGAAGTTTAACTGTTGAACAGATAATTTTGCTTTTTAATCATTTACCTGTTGATATAACATTTGTAGATGAGAACAATAAGGTTAAGTTTTTCTCAACACCTGAGCACAGAATATTTCCCCGTACCAATACTATAATTGGACGTGATGTTCATAATTGTCATCCCCCGGAGAGTGTTCATATTGTGGAGAAGATCATTGACAGTTTCAGATCAGGCAGGAAAGATATGGTTAGTTTCTGGATCAGGATGAAAGAAGAATTTATATTGATCCGGTATTTTGCTTTACATGATGATGAGGGGAACTACAGGGGAGTTATTGAGGTTTCCCAGGAAGTTTCAGGAATACAGGAACTTGAAGGGGAAAAGAGATTGCTGGACTTTTAAGATTTCACATGATTTTTATGCTTAATATTTAATTTATATGCAAACAAGAAGAGATTTTATTAAGAATTCATCACTTTTATTGGCTGCAAGTATGCTGCCGACTGTATTAGCGTGTAGTAGTTCACAAAGAATGCCATTCGGACTGATACTTTATACGGTAAGGGATGAGATGGAAAAAGATCCTGTGGCAACGCTTAGAAAAATTTCAGCTATGGGCTACCAGGTGCTGGAAGCTGCCAGTTATAATGATGGAAATATTTACGGGATGAGACCGGCGGAGATCAGGGACCTTGTTGAGTCTTTAAATATGAGGCTTTTAAGCATTCATGTGGATGTAAATAATGCAGATATAGAAAGCCTGGGAGATAATGCTGCTGAAGCTGGCCTTAAATTCATTATACAACCCAGCATGGCCTATAACAGCCTGGATGATTTTAAGAGGGGAACGGATAATTATAATAAATATGGTGAGCAGCTGGCTAAAAAGGGTTTGAGTTTTGGTTTTCATAACCATAATAAGGAATTCCGGAAGCTTGAAGATGTTATTCCTTATGATTACCTGCTTGAGAATACAGATCCTTCCCTGGTATGTATGGAACTTGATCTTTACTGGATAATTAAGGGCGGAGCAGACCCGATATCGTATTTTAAGAAATATCCCGGACGTTTTAGCTTATGGCATCTTAAAGATATGGATAGCAAAGCGGGGGGAAATGTTACTGAGCTGGGGACAGGAACAATAGACTTCAATGAGATTTGTACTTACAGCAAACAAGCGGGACTGAAACAATATTTTGTTGAACAGGATGATAGTTTTAAGATATCATCTATGGACAGCATACAGACCAGTCTGGACTATTTAAAGAGTCTGGAAATATAGTTCCGGTTTTTTTTGTTTGTATTCTGTAGATAGTGCATCTCTCAGTTTGTATTCTGCAGATACTTCGTCGCTCAGTCTGCATTTTGCGATAGTTTACTTCTCAGCCTGACTACTTTTAATATATTGTTAATCAGGCTGTTTCAGTAAATAGCTGATTAAACATTTACCCATTGTCCTTCTTTTGCAGAGGAATTTATTACAGCCTGGATAAATTGCATTCCCCTTAAACCGTCATTATGGTCAGGCAGGTCCTTATTTTCAATATGGTCCTGCTTGTCCTGCATTTTATATCTCACCGCCCTGGCAAAGTTTCTGTAAAGGTTGGCAAATGCTTCAATAAATCCTTCGGGATGACCTGCCGGCAGCCTGCAGGCATTTCTTGCTGCCTGGCACAGTTCATTCCTGTTGTTTCCTGCTCTCAGCACTTCCATGGGTTTTTCATCCCACTTAACGACTAAGCTGTTTGGTTCCATTTGCCACCATTCCAACCCGGCCTTTTCAGTATAAATCTTTATCCTGAGATTATTTTCTTCCCCTGTGCTTGCCTGGCTGATAACGAAAACACCACGGGCATTATTTTTATATTTAATATGAATATTAATGTCATCGTCCATTTTTCTTCCTTTCAGCAGTGCCTGCAATTCGGCCTGCACTGCCATGGATTTGAGTCCTGTAATATATTCTGCAAGGTTCTCGGCATGAGTCCCGATATCTCCAAGGCTAAGTGTGTCGCCTGATTTATCCGGGTCGGCCCGCCATATTTCCTTCTTCTCTTCTATAAGCTTGCTGAGCCATCCCTGGGAATATTCCACAAAAATTTTACGAACGGCTCCCAGTGAACCACTTCTCACCATTTCCCTGGCCTGTTTTACCATTGGATAGCCGGTATAATTATGTGTAAGGGCAAACTCCAGGGAGTTATTCTCAATAATTTTAGCCAGCTTCTCTGCTTCTGTCAGGTTCATTGTGATGGGCTTGTCGCAGATAACATGGAAGCCGTTCTCTATGGCCATTTTTACCTGGGGGAAGTGGAGGTAGTTGGGTGTGACTATTGAAACAAAGTCCATTCGCATAGAGGGATCCATTTCCTTTTCTGTCATTATCATTTCTTCATAGCTGGAGTATATCCTGTCGTCAGGCAGATAAAGCATCTTTCCGGTCTCTTTTGATTTTTTTGCTGAGCTGCTGAAAGCTCCGCAGACCAGTTCAATCTCTCCGTCCATAAGGGCAGCATTACGGTGTATGGCCCCGATAAATGCATCGCTTGAACCACCTGCCATTCCCATCCGAAGTTTTCTGTTTACAGCCATTTTTATTATTTAATTATATTATTGCTGATTCTGTATCAGGTTTATTTGTATGTTATATTTGGTATTTCAGCTTATTTCATTTTACCTGCTTCATGAACTTTCCGGACCCGTTTCCTGCCGGGAGATATTGTTTTGTGAATTATTAAACAAAGATAAAAGTTATAAGGTAAATATAAGGAAATATCATTTTGTCGACGTCTATATTTCCCTGTTAATTGTATATATTATTTTAGAAATTATTGTCAGGAAATAGGTTTTTTTTAATAATTTAGATGTTTCCCTGAATGAATCAAAATAAAATATATAATTATGAAGAATGACAAGAAAAATCTTTCACGGAGGGATTTTATTGGCAGGACAGCAACTGCTGCTGCCGGATTTACTATCCTGCCGTCTTATGTTATGGGAGGATTAGGATACAGGGCACCAAGTGATAAGTTAAATATTGCAGGCATCGGAGTTGGTGGAATGGGCAGGTCAAACCTGAAGAATTCAGCTACGGAAAATATTGTTGCCTTATGTGATGTTGACTGGAAATATGCTGCAGCTGCCTTTGAAGATCATCCGGGGGCAAAACAATATCACGACTGGAGGAAGATGTTAGATGAGATGGGAGATTCAATTGATGCAGTAATTATTGCAACTCCCGATCATACTCATGCAATAATTGCGGCACATGCCATTACAATGGGCAAGCATGTTTACGTTCAAAAGCCATTAACACATTCTGTTTATGAGTCACGTTTACTGACTAATCTTGCAAATAAATATAATGTGGCTACACAGATGGGCAACCAGGGAAACTCGGGCGAAGGTATTCGTCAGGTAACAGAATGGATACAGTCCGGAGCAATTGGCGATGTACAAAAGGCTTATGCCTGGACCAACAGGCCTATATGGCCACAGGGACTGGAAAGGCCGACAGATATGTACCCGGTTCCCGAGCATTTAAAATGGGATTTATTCCTGGGACCCGCACCTGAACGTCCTTATAATCCTATCTATCATCCATGGAACTGGCGTGGCTGGTGGGATTTTGGGACAGGGGCACTTGGTGATATGGCCTGCCATATTATGGATCCTGTTTTCAAAGCCCTGGATCTTAAATATCCGACAAGTGTTCAGGGATCGTCTACTCAGTTAAATACTGAAAGCCCTCCCCGTGCCCAGGTAGTTCATTATAACTTCCCGGAGCGTAAGAAAATGCCTGCGGTTGAAGTATCATGGTTTGACGGAGGCTTGTTGCCACCACGTCCTAAAGAACTTCCGGATGGTGAGATCATGGGTAGGGATAGTAATGGGGGTTGTATCTTTGAAGGAAGTGATGGAAAACTCATGTGTGGGGCTTATGGTCGTGATCCCATATTGTTACCTTACAGTAAAATGGATGATTTTAAGCAACCTGAAAAGAGATTAAGAAGGCCTGAAGCGGAACAGGAAAGATCATGGTGGGAAGGAGCTCATGAACAGGATTGGATAAGGGCCTGTAAGGAAAGTCCGGAGAACAGGATACAGCCATCTTCTAATTTTAATTATGCCGGTCCCCTGAATGAAATGGTTGTAATGGGAGTGGTGGCAGTAAGACTGCAGGATCTTAACAGGGAGCTTAAATGGGATGGCAAAAAGATGGAGTTTACAAATATCAGCGATACAGATGAGATAAGGGTGGTAACATCCGACAAGTTTGAAGTGATAGACGGACATCCCCATTTTGATACCCAGCACCAGACTATGAAAGCCAAACCGGCTGCGGAAGAATATATAAAACATAGCTACAGGGATGGCTGGGAGCTGCCTGAGATGCCGAAATAGAAATTTATTAATAATAAAAAACCTTTTTGAAATGAAAATTAAGTATTTATTCCTGATCAGTGTTTTAACAATGTCACTGCTTACATCATGTAATTCCAGTGATAAAAATACTTCATCACAAAGTGGTGATGAAGTCACAGATGTTCTTGGAGCAGTTGGAGGCACAGTTGGAGGCACAGTTGGAGGCACAGTTGGAGGCACAGTTGCCGGAGCTGTTATGGAGGATGAATGGATATCCCTGTTTGACGGGGAAACAACAGAAGGATGGAGAGAATATGGTAAAGATAGTTTCCCTGTTGGGGAGTGGGAAGTAGTGGATGGCTGCCTGCATTGTATTGGTTCGGATTCTGACTTTGACTCAGGACGTAATGCAAATATAATAACAACCGAGAAGTTCAAGTGGTATGAGCTAAACCTGGAATGGAAGATATCGGAAGCAGGAAACAGTGGTATATTTTACCTTGTACAGGAAGTACCCGACCTGGCAATTTACTGGTCGGCTCCCGAGATGCAGGTGCTTGATAACGAGAGGCATCCTGATATGAAAACGGAAAGCCACAGGGCGGGTTCACTTTATGATATGATTCCTGCCAATCCTCAGAATGCCAAAGCTGCCGGTGAATGGAACCAGGTAAAGATAATTGTTTATAAAGGAAAGGTTGAGCACTGGCAAAATGGTGAAAAGGTCGTTAGTTATGAGCTGTGGACAGACGAGTGGCATGAGATGGTTAAGGGAAGCAAGTTTGCTCCATATCCCACATTCATGGATCCTGTTAAGGAAGGTTATATTGGATTACAGGATCATACCGATGATGTATGGTACAGGAATATTAAGATAAAAAAGCTGTATTAGTTCCGGATTGATTGAAAAAAGATAAAAGCCGCCGATTATCTGGCGGCTTTTTTATAGCTGTAAATTTATCACTTATTTTTCTGTATTAAGTTCTGAGCAGGTTTCTAGGATTTATATTATGGGAATCACCTGTCTTTTCCATAAGAGCTAAATATATTATAATCTCAGATAAGCTGCAGAAGTCTTATTTCAACATTTCCCATAAGTGATTTCCATCTTTGTACTTCTCTAAGCTTGTGTGGCTCAACCAGATGATCCAGTCCGCCGGAATGTAAATAGGCCTTATAAAACCCATAATGTTCTTCACCGGCAATATATTCAATATAGTTTACCACTTTCCTTGAAGGATCAAACTTATACCTGGGAAGAGAGTAGTCTGCAAGCAGGATATGTCCTCCGGGCTTACATACTCTTAGCATTTCTTTAATTATCATGGCAGCCGATTCATGCGATTTCTCATGCAGGGCAAAAGAAGTCATTACCAGATCGTATGAGTCATTGTCGAAATTCATTCCTTCGGCATTCTGTTCGAAGCAGTTTACCCGGGCAGATTTAGCTACTTCCAGCATATCGGGCGACAGATCTATGCCTGTAGCCTCTATGCCTTTTTTCTTAAGGTATTTTAACTGGTTGCCCGTACCGCAACATACATCCAGTATATTATTGAAATTATTATTTTGAATAATTTTCCTGATTTTCCTTCTCAGGGGGTGGATAAAAAGAAAAAGAATAGAGTCGTATATCTTTGCAGTTTTCTTATCGTAGTCACTCATTGAATTTTATTTTTTGCAAACCTAAATGAAATAAATAAGAAAAGTAATAAATATCGCTACTTAGCTAAAATATATTTACTGTTTTACACAAAACTGATCTCTTTTTCAAATACAGATGGATAAATCATCCTCAGGCGTATATCATTTTTGTATCCTCGCTCTGGAAAATCTCTTTTGTTTTAATATTCATCATGCTTACCGGTCCCCCATAGCCGGCCCCGGTATCCATCATCCAGATTTCGCAGGCATTAATAGGAAGTTTGGATCCAAAGTTCAGAGTTGGTGTATGACCAAGATATATCTCTTTATATTTTGTTATAGGGGAAATATTCTTTTTTGAAACTTTCTTTATGGCTTTTTTTACAAGGCTCCTGTCCCACAAAAAAACATCAGGCCCCTGTTTCTTTAAGGCTTTATTTGTTAATATTCCTCCATGCACAAACAGGCGCTTTCCTTCTTTAAGGTAGTAATGTGCATTTTTTAATATTTTAATATGTTTCTTAGGCATACCATTGGGATATGAGTCAATTGTATCTTTGCCTCCCTGGAATTGCCATGTGTTGGATGGCTTTCCTTTTTCTGCCCATTCCAGTGCCCAGTAGTCGTGATTGCCAAGTATATAGTCCAGGTTTTTAATCTTTTTTAATTCATCAAAAACCATTGCAACCTCTGAACCCCTGTCGCACACGTCGCCAAGACAGATTAACCTGTCTTTTTTATAGTTAAATCCTGCCCTGTCAAAACATTGCATCATTGCCTTATATGCACCGTGAATATCTCCTATTACAAAGCTTCTCATAAAGCATCCTTGTGTTATATGGTTTTATCAGGCAGGATTTCCTTTCAGACCTATTTCTTCCGCAACCTCTCGCATAGCCATTATTGTATCATTAATTATCTCAGCCAGTTCTACTCCCATCATTTTTGCACCTCTTTCAATTATGCTTCTGTCCACACCGGCGGCAAATCTTTTATCTTTCCATTTTTTCTTAACCGATCTTGTCTCCATATCAAGTACCGATCCCGATGGTCTTACCAGGGCTGATGTTGCAACCAGTCCAGTTAACTCATCAATGGTATAAAGTGTTTTTTCGAGAAGACTTTCAGGTTTTACGTCGGTAACAATCCCCCAGCCATGCGAAATTACCGCTCTGATATATTCCTCAGGCCAGTTTTCCGACCTGAGAATTTCTTCTGTTTTTTTGCAATGCATATTAGGGAATTTTTCCCAGTCGAGATCGTGAACCAGGCCAATTATTCCCCACATTTCCTCATCCTCCCCATATTTGCGGGCCATGTATCTCATTACTCCTTCAACGGCAAGAGCATGTTTTGTAAGGCTCTCGGTCTCATTGTATTTTTTGAAAAGCATCCATGCTTCTTCACGGCTTGGTATTTTTTGCATAATTATGTTTATTGAAATTTGACCTTAATATACAAAAAATAGACGCTTGATCAGTCTTGCTGCCTATTGACAGACTATTTTATATCTTGAAGAAAGTCCGTCCTTATTGACATTGATAATATATAATCCTTTGTCAAGGTCCGGGAGATCCAGTTTTATTATTTCCCCGCTTGCCGGGTTAACAAATTCTTTTTGAAATACTTTTTTGCCTGTTATGTTGAAGATATTGATTATTAGCTTATTACAACTTATGTCATTATCCTGTAGATAAAGAATGTTTTTAAACGGATTAGGGTATAGCCTTAAGTCAGAATTATTTTCCGCAGGATATCCTGCAGCAGTGTTGATATGGTTGAATGATATTTTTATAGTGTCATTCCTGGGATCGGGATCATTATCCAGGCTTGTGAAGAAAATGGCCTGATATATGCTATAGTCAGACATATCAATACTTTGGGGGAAGGTATGCAAATAGCTTGAGCCTGGCAGCAGGTCATAGTAAATAGTATCTAAAATAAGAGGTCCGCCATTAATACTGAAACCTGCAGTAAATACGCAGACAGTATCAATACCAAAATTCTTGATCT
This sequence comes from Bacteroidales bacterium, assembly GCA_029932855.1. Classification (GTDB taxonomy): domain Bacteria; phylum Bacteroidota; class Bacteroidia; order Bacteroidales; family VadinHA17; genus JAYEGO01. Next base: position 140,110 of record JAOZPG010000003.1, read on the forward strand.
TAAGCCTGACAATTTCAGAATCTGAATAATCTTCTTTTTGTACAGGATCAAGAATGTCTTGTAGCCCTATATTCTGCTTGCTGAACATGGTAGGAGGGAAGTTAATAAAGTCTATCCATGCATGATCTTCATAGTAAGATGTATTGCCATCCTTTGAATATGTCCATTTAATCAGATGCTGGCCTTCACCAACAGGGAACTCAACATATTGCCAGTCAAGGTTTCCTGACCACCTGCCCGTCAGTGTATCAATATAGAAATTCAGGTAATCATAGTTATGCTCAGAGGATACCCTAAACCAGAAAGAGATTGTATCGGGTTCATAATAGTAATACTCGTAACTCAATGATGTAGACTGGTTATGAGAGATGTATCCGGATTGAGCACTGTATTCCCCCTGATAGCTGTTTTCATTACTAATTGTCCATGGATAGTTCTCAGCCATTATCCAATTGAAATTATTAAAGTCTCCCGACTCAAAATCTTCATATATCAGTTCAGGATGTCCAATTATTTTCCGGAACTCAAGAATTACAGAATAAGGTACCGAGCTGACACGGAGCTCAAACTTAATGGAAGAATCGGGAATAGCATTAGCAATAGCTTCCAGGTTAAAACATAGTATTTCATAATTTGATGCAGGAACAGATTGTATAAATACCGAGTCTGTGAGCAATTGCACACTACTGTCTGAACAGGATATGACAGCAGATATTTCATTTGCCTCACTGTGTCCTGAATTAAATAACTCAATACAAAGCATGGCTTCTTCGCCCGGGTCAAGGTGTGAGTTACCGTTTCCCTTTTCTGTATCAATGATAAATGTCCTGCCAAACTCAAGCATGGGAGCAGCAACATTTATCTGGAAATATTCTTTTCTTTTGAACTCTGAGCCTTCATATATTTTTAGGCTAAAAACAATATTTTCCAGGTCTTGTATGCTGTCGGGAAGGATAACTTTAAATAATCCTGTTAAGGATGAGCTTCCTGCAGCTTCTATATTACCCCAGGAAGCAACTGAATCTATTATCTCAACATCTTTATGATTACAGGAAATAATTGTGTTAATATTTATTCCCGTATTCAGACCCAGGTTATTTAGCTTCAGGTCGAAACTTATTTCTTCTCCATGATCTGCCTGTCCGTTATTATTGCCTGTGTAATCATTAATTATCATAGTGTCGACAGTAATATAAGTTTCTGTGGACTGAGCTACCTGTATGCCGGCAATATGGGGTTTCATATTTTGTCCTGATATTACCAGCCAGAGCTGCTCCCCGGGGCTGATCTCATCAAAATTCAGATCAACAAGACCCTCTTCATTTGAATAGCCGGCGGCCAAAAGACAGTTATCCCGGCTAAGGCCAGTATAAAGCCCGGCCCGGGTTATAAATTGCAGCTTTTTACTGCCCGGGGGAAGCATGACAGCATTATCGGCAATAATAGTATCCGGTACAGAGAAATATACCATAAGGGAAGGATCACCCATAAGCTGGTATATCTCCCAGTAGTATTCTGCCATATTATAGTTGCCTTCGGCTACCGCCATATTACCCGCAAATATAAATTCCGACATTGTTTGTGCCCATCTTTCCCCTGCTTCGCCATGATCATGAAAACATAAATCATACATAGCCTGCCCGGTGCTTTCATAATCGGGACTGGCTGTTGGGGTTCCTGTTCCCACTGCCCACCAGAAGTCTTCGTCCCAGTACGAATCATCTGTACAACCAATATAGCCGAGGGCTCCCTTATTCCTGGCTCTCAATAGTGCTTCTCCAAAACATTCATTAATGTTAAAGACTGATGTAACACAACCATTTCCTATCATCAGGGGATATTTGTTTGCATTTTCCATATCGGGGATATGAGCTATGGCAAAAGTAGGGTCTTGCCAGCGGTCCCATGAACCATGGCCTGTATAATTTACAAAACATGCTCCCTCGCTTATTTTTTCGCGGATAAGAGAATCCTGGCTTGCCGATGCCTTAGAAAGGAATGTATGTGATGTTATACCATGCGAAGGGTTAAAATAATTATCCGTTCCATAGTTTATCTGCCCGTTTCCCTGAACCATGTCATTGCCGCCTCCGTCGTAACCTGCTATCATAACGGCTTTATCCAGGAATGAGGGATCGGGGAAAAGATATTGCTCATATTCAAGGGTTTTTTCAAGCTGGGGAATAAGTTGTGCAGTATCCTGTGCAGAAAACCGGCCATAATAAACGTCGGGAATAAAATCACCCTTACCGTCATACTCTGCATAGGGGAGGTCTGAAATATGCCCGTTTAGCCAGAAGCCAGGGATCTGTTCGTGATCACCAACGATCAGAAGATAGGTGAATGCCGGATCATCTGCTGTGGATGAGTGATACAGGTTTTTTAGATAATTTTTCATTTCATCTGCCGTATTGCCAATACCATTCTCTCCTTTATAAAGCTCTATGATCTCAAATCCCTTCCGGGTTTTCCATTCAATAAAAGGTTTTAGCGTTTTCTTAAACATGGTATCCGACAGGATAACATACTTTAATGGTTTTTTAGATTCATTTTTATTTGAGCCGGCTAAATAGTTAAGGCTGGTTTTGAAATTATCCTCAAATGGAACAGACAGGTATTTCAAAACTGATGATGAAGTAGATTTGCCTGTCTCTTTGAATATCACTTCAATATCAATGTATGGGTAAGTAGTGATCTCATTTTTGACGGGGTTATACTGTACAGGTGAGATATTAAGCAGTGCCAGCTGCCTGCCTCTCATAATTCCCAGCTTCCTGATGCTTACGATCTCCTTATTGAAGATCGTATCCTTCAGATATAGTTCTTTTTTGTATTTAAATTCTGGTTTATCCTTATTCTTCATTTTTGCAAGTGGTGGTTGCCTTGGAAAAAGTTTAGCGGGGAGTTCCACGGAGTCAAGTAATATTTTTTTTCCGGCTTTTGTAATGATCTTTATTTCAGGCAGGGTACCGGGTGGTATTTCTATGAGTTTTGATATACCGGGAAGTTCCGGTGTACCTGTGCCGGAAAGGGAGCTGAAGCCATTAATGTTCAGCCTGGTAAATCTCCCACCAGTTGATTGAACAGCATCTGCCCTAAGCCCGGAGAGTTCAAAGCGAAACCTTATGCTTCCAGGAGATATTGAAACATCCCTTATTCCTGTCTGTGCAGGTTTGAGGTCAAATATTTTTCCAGCTTCCTGTCCAAAAACTAATAACTGACCTGCTGCAAGCAGCAATAAGAGCATGTATGTATATTTTCCGGCTATTCTCAAGAATCAATAATTGATATTCAGTAAAAGAGTAACAGCACATGTCTGATTTTTGTGCATAACCCTGGTTTATTATTAATTTAACGTAAAAATACACTAAATGGTTGCCTCTGCTACATTTTTAAATCAATTTATTGTTCTTCCTTTGTAGATAAGCTTATCTGTTTGGAAATTTTAATTTGGGATTAATTCGAATAATTGATAATTTGGCTATATATTTCACCTTTAAAAAATAATAGTAAGTTCAGGCATGAAGAGATTGCATTTTTTTCTGTTTTTTTTATTTATTGTATATGGCTTTTCCTATAGTCAGATCAATCGGTATGGTGTGCCTCAGATCAGGAATTTCGATCCTGAAGAGATAGGATCGGTTGAGAACTGGGCTGTGGTTCAGGACCAAAGGGGTGTAATTTATATTGCTACCCATAGTTCGGGTGTGCTTGCTTTTGACGGGGATAGCTGGACAAAAATCATGGTTCCCAACGACAGGGAGGTCAGGTCTCTAATGGTTGATGATGATGGACTTATATATGTTGGCGCTAAAGGGGAGTTTGGTTATCTGGCACCTGATGTAAATGGCAGCTTATATTATATTTCTATATTGAGCAGTCTTGATTCTTTATCTGATGATATTAAAACAATATGGAAAATTTATAAAGAAGGAGAAAAGATATATTTCTGTAGTAGCACAGATATTTATGCATATATGCCGGCTCTTGGAGAAACTAAAATATACAGGCTTATTGATAGTGGCTTTAAGTTTGGAAACTATGCTTTTAAAGTTCATGAGAAGATATATTATGGGGATTTTATTGAAGGCCTGCTGGAGTTTTATAACGGTTCATTTAAGAAAGTCCCCGGGGGTTCCTTTTTTGGTAATAAAGCTATTCTGGGGATGCTGCCTTACGGAGAGAGTCAAATCCTTGTACTGACTTATGACTCAGGATCTTTCCTATATGACCTGGAAACCGGAAAGGCTAAAGCGGGTGGCTTATCTGTAGATGCCAATAAATTTATTATTGATAATCTTTTTTATACAGGAATACAATTACCGGGAGGAAATTATGCCTTGGGAACACTGGGAGGCGGGCTGCTTATAACAGACAATAAGGGAGAAATAATAAATATAGTTGATAATAAGGCTGGCCTGCTAAATAATATTATTACTGCTTTGTTCATTAATGATAAGTGTCCTGGTGTCAGCCAGCTATGGCTAGCTTTGAACAATGGAGTGTCTAAACTTGAAGTGAATACTCCTGTCAGGATCTTTTCAAGAGAGGCCGGGATAGAGTCTGCTGTGAATGATATAAGCTTTTTTAATGGTAAATACTATTTCGCTACCAATAGCGGTGTTTATTATCAGACGACGGATGAAAAAGGTTTAGCCGTCTTTAAGCAAATACCCGGATTACATCATCAGTCCTGGAAATTCCTGGGAATTGATAAGGAGGATTCAAGGGGAGAGATGTTGCTTGTTGGTACAGTGCAGGGCCTTTTTCAGCTTGATAAGAACCACAGGCTGAGCCTGATGGAAAAAGAAATAAAGAATCTTTCCTCAGATGAATTTATATATAATGTTTATGATCTGTATTCAGATGATCCTGCAGAACTGATTCTTGGGGGCAGGGAAAGTGTATTCTTATTAAGAAAGGAGAACATGCAATGGAAACAGGTTTATGAACTTGAAGTTGGCGATGCGGTAAGAAGTATTATTAAAGATTCTCAATCTTGTATCTGGGTAGGAACAGAGATAAACGGAGTTTTCAGGATTGACATTTCTGATCCTGATACGGTCCTGACCAGAAGCTATGGACCGGAGGAAGGTTTACCTACCTTAAATAATAACAAACTGTATATTATAAATTCTGAGCTTTATGCAGCAACAGAAAAAGGCTTATATAAATACAGTGAAGAAGGTGACAATTTTATACCTGATAATTTATTAGGAGAAAAATATTCCCATGGAGTAGAGATCACATTCATTGAGACAGATGATAATGGAGATATATGGTTAAGTACAAAGAAAGCCGGGGATGACAATTATGAGGTAGTTCTTTTGAAAAAGACTGATGATGAATACATGGAAGAGACTGTTCCTTTCAGGCGTTTACCTGAATCTATGGTATATGTGATATATGCCTATGGAGACGGGCCGGTATGGTTTGGTTTCTCCGACCGGATTTTTACTTATAACCCATTGTTTAGCAGGGATTATGACGAGGAGTTCCATACATTGATACACGATGTTTTAATTGGAGAAGATTCTCTTTTGTTTGGAGGTGTTTATTTCTCAGAGTCAGAGGAAGGGCGGATTAAGATAAATTCCGAACAGGATCAGGCGAAGCAGGTAAATATTAAATATCGCTACAATAATATTAGTTTTAGCTGGGGCAGTCCTTATTTTGACGGTGAAGACAATCTGGAGTTTAGTTTCAGGATGACTGGTTTTAATAATAACTGGTCAAGATGGTCTGAACGTACCGAGTTTATCTATACAAACCTGCCTAACAAGAGTTTTTCTTTTGAAGTGAAAGCAAGGAATATTTATGGTGTTGAGAGTACTGTTGCCAGCTATTCATTTACAATACTGCCTCCCTGGTATAAAACAATTATAGCTTACCTTTTATATCTGATCATTGCATTTAGCCTTGTAGTGATAATAGTTAAATTATATACACGACGCTTGCAGCAGGAAAAAATCCGCCTGGAAGGCATTGTTGCCAGGAGAACAGCAGAGGTAGTAAGACAGAAAGAGGAACTGGAGGATAGCATTACTTATGCAAGTCGTATTCAGAGGGCAATATTACCAAGTGAGAAAGTACTTAATGAGCAGCTGCCTGAGCATTTTATTTTGTTTAAGCCACGGGATATTGTAAGTGGTGATTTTTACTGGATGACAATGAAGGGGGACCAGATACTTATTGTGGCTGCAGATTGTACAGGACATGGTGTGCCGGGAGCATTCATGAGCCTTTTGGGCATTTCATTCTTAAATGAAATAGTTAGTAAGATGGATACTTTGCAATCTGACCAGGTGTTGAACATGCTGAGGCAGGAGATAATGAACTCTCTAAAGCAGACCGGCAAGGATGATGAGGCCAAAGATGGGATGGACCTTGCAATGTGTGTCATTGACAAGAAAAAAATGAAGATACAGTTTTCAGGTGCATATAATCCACTGTGGATGGTAAGGGACTTAAGCAGGGAAGAATTTACGGAGATAGGAAAAGGAAATGAGCCTGCTACATTGCCTCCAAGGTCGCTTAATGATAAGCAAAAGGTTTTAATACCATTTCCCGGTGATAAGATGCCAATAGGTATATCCATAAAGTCTACTCAGCCTTTTACAAATAATGAGATAGATATTGTAAAGGGAAGTTCTTTGTATATTTTCTCAGATGGTTATGTCGATCAGTTTGGAGGGCCACAAGGTAAGAAATTCATGTCAAGGGCTTTTAAGAAACTGATCCTTGAGATTCAGGACAAAACGATGAAAGAACAGGGGCGGATTCTTAATGAAAAGTTCGAAGAATGGAAGGGTGAGCTAGACCAGGTTGATGATATTCTGGTTATAGGAATAAAGATTGACTAGATTCCAAGATTTGTCATTTTTTTTGTGGGTTCGTAATCATAGGATGGATATTCGTATAAAGGGAACCTGTCCTCGGTAATGCCAACTGTATAACCAAATAATGTCTGGTATTCCGATCTGTCTTCCCCTATTTCTGCCAGTTGGTTCAGGAATTCGCTTATTGATTTTGATTCAATGATTGTAACATTCCCCATGGTCTTAATGATTGGACTGTGACACCTTTTTTTGTCATGTTCAAATTCCAGTATTCTCCTCCCATCATTTGTAAGTCCGATTACCCTGAAACTAAGGCTCTTGCCAACACCAGGAAGGTTGAGAACACTCCTGTCGGTAGCAATAAATGGCATTTTATTATCATTTCTCAGATGCCTCAGGTTTTTAACCAGCTTTTCAGGTTTCTTTGAAAAAGAAAGGACATGTTTTGCCAGCTTCTCATTCAGGATTCCCGGCTTTTTTTCTTCAACCATTTCCTGTATCGCTCTTGACACAGGTGTGAAGTTATGTTTATTCTCCTTGAAACCTTTAACCTGGAATGTGTAATAGCTTAATATCCCGATATCATTTAATGCCTGTCTCAGTTTGGCAGAATGTCCGCGCCTCGCGGCAGCAGCGGTAAATACTGCCTGGTTTGTGACCAGCCAGCCTGCTTCGAGTAGTTTCCTTACAGCTATTTCCGATTCGGAAGTAACTTCCAGGGGAGATACGAAATGAGTTTGAATAATGAATTGCTTAATGCCTGTTTTAATAGCTTTATTTTTAAAATTGCTTAGTATCTGTATGAGCTCATTATTAAATCTTTGTGGTAAGTAAACAGGTAGCCTTGTCCCCAATCTTACCCTTAGCATCTCAGCATATTTTTCCCCTTCAGGCCTTTTTTTATTGTCATTTATCTTATTCCTGGCCAGATTAAGTATTTCCTGAAGTATTATCTCAAGGCTGTGATTACTGCTCATAAAGGCATCACCACCGGTAACAAGGATATCCCTGAGTTGTGAATCATTTCTGAAATAATCCATGGCTAATGCAAGATGATGCGTCCAGCTTCGCCTGGGTTTAAGTTTATCGATATTAAAATTAAGCTGTCCGGACTGGAAATCGTACATTCTCTGACATGAAACACAAAGTCCTCCACAACTGCGGCCTGTTGTCTGGGGGATAAAGATGGCTACTTCAGGGTATCTTCGGTGAAGGCCCTTTACATCGGGAAGCATCCATCCTGCAGCATTTGGCTTGCCGGCTATAACACTGTCTTCCTTTTCCCATGCCCTTATGCTTCCGAATTCAGACAGAAGGTCTTTATTGACAAAAACGTAATCCCTGATAGTATGGTCTGATATTTTATGCTTTTCAGTGAAATCCATATTCATTAATGAGAGGTAGTGGGGATTTATAAATATAGGGATACCTGCTTTCTCAGCTTTTGCGATTGTTTCAAATTCCTCATCCCCAAGTGAATCTCCCATCATTTCCTTAAGATCGGCTGTTGATCTTACTGCCATTCTCAAGTGAAAACGGTAGTCTTTCCACCATTTCCTGGCTGTCTCCAGATTTTCATCAAAACTATGTGAAGGATTTACAATGAACCTGGAGCTTTTTATCGAGCCTTCTTCAAGCTTTTTAATAATCACAGTCAGTATTCTGTCCCTGTTTTTTGCCCTCCTTTTTATTATCTCAGGTTCAAGCCCTGTATTATACCTTTCCATCCATTCAAGGGTCTTGTCATAGCAGGGCATTTTCCTTCTTACTTTTCCTGCCAGTTGCCTGAAGAGGTAATACATATCCAGGAATAGTTCTTCACTGCCTGAGCTGCTTTCTGTTCTTATTGCTGTCCATAGTAGGCGCAGTGGCTGATTAACAACCAGTTCATCCTTATTATTCGGATCGGTATAGGACTGTCCTGCGTTCCGGATATAATCCAGTATCCTTATTGCCGCGTAATCTTTCCAACGCAATTTGTAGAAGTTTTCAGTCTTTGACCGGCCGGCACGAAAATCCCTGGCTGCAGGGTTCTCATTTAATACATGGTTAGCTATTTCACCCAGTCCTTTATTGAGAGCTTCTTCATTTTCTGAATTAAGAAAGACCGAGGCAATTTCTATATTTTCTTCAAGAATATCGTAGATAATTTTTCTTGAATGGTTTGATAATTTATCTTTCTTTTCAATTCTAAACATAAGTCAATAAGTATCAGTCAGGAATAAACAAAAGGGGATTAAGGAATGACTGAAGGAATCCTAATTTAACTATTTTATGTTAGAAATCCAAGGCTTAGCGGTCATGAAGTATTGAATCAGGTTTACAGCCGGAGCCATTAACCGATAAATAACTATTGTTCACCGATTTTGTGTTTGTTTTTGTTCTCAGGCTGTTTATGTTTGAGAAGGATTTAGGATTAGGCACAAATAATAAAAAATAAAAAGTTATGGAAATACAAAAGAAAAACAGCAGGGCAGTGCTTGGTGTTATACTGGTAGCAGTGGGATTGTTAATGATAGGGGGGACTATGAACTGGATACCTTTTTCAGTGAGAATATGGTTGTTTAGCTGGCAGGCCATAGTATTAGGTATTGGTGTTATTCTTCTTCTTACCAAAGAAAATAAAGGCCCGGGTATAATTATGATACTTATTGGTGGCTTTTTCATGGTGGTGGACTTAGTGGACAATGCTTATTACCTGCATCGCCTGTTCTGGCCTTCAATACTTATACTTATTGGATTAATGTTTATAATTCGAAGTAACCACAGATCATATCACAGGAGTAGTGAAATAACTGATGACGACTATCTGGATGATATGGCAATCTTCGGTGGTGGTCAGAAACTGATCACCTCAAAGAATTTTAATGGGGGAAAGATCACTGCTGTATTTGGAGGATCTACCATTGATTTTACGCAGGCGCGACTGTCAAATGGAATAAATACTATTGATATTGTAGCTATTTTTGGAGGGACCAAGCTTATTGTGCCACGCGACTGGGATATTCAGCTTGAAGTGACAGCCGTTTTTGGAGGTTTTACAGATAAGCGGATTGGAGATCCTCATATTATTCATGATCCGTCGAAAAAACTGATAATAAAAGGAGTGGCAATATTTGGAGGTGGAGAACTGAATTATCTTTAATATTTATTAAATATGGTTCATCCCGTATTTAAAAGCCAGAAAGCTTTTGCTTTGTATATTTTAGCCTGGGTACTATTAATAAGTTCCCAGGCAATGGTGCTTTATTATTTTTATAATATGGCCCTTCAGCAGGCAATAGGCTATTCACTTATATTTTATTCCCTTTTCAGTCTGATAGCTTTGTTACTCTGGTATCCTGTAAGTTTTATTTATTTATCCATGGGCACTGTTTTCTCAAAGATCCTGAATTTTGTGGGCCTTGCTGCCGGGGCGATTGCCTTTTGGGAGCTTAGTGGTTCATATCTCTTAAAAATAATATTTGAGGAAAGTGAGGCCTTCCTTGATTTTAATCAGGAAATACTTCCTGTAAGACTGCTTGCAGGCATTTTGATATTTATGATAATTTCACTGGTTTATTATTTAATAATCTTTTATACAAGCCTGGAAGAAAAACGAGAAAGTGAGTTTAATCTCAGGGCACTGGCCAGGGAGGCAGAGCTGAAAATGTTGAAATACCAGATGAATCCACATTTTCTTTTTAACAGCCTTAATTCAATAAACTCATTAACAATCACTGACCCGGGGAAAGCACGGGACATGATTGTCAGGCTTTCAGATTATCTCAGGTATTCTCTTGAGTCGGGTAAGGAAGATCTTAAAGAGCTGAAACTTGAAGTTGGAAATATCAGGAGATATCTGGAAATAGAAAAAACAAGGTTTGGCGAAAGGGTCAGCTACGAGGAAGATATTGATGAGCAGTGCTTTGAATATAAACTGCCGGCTATGATCTTGCAGCCCCTGTTTGAAAATGCAATTAAGCATTCTGTTCATGAAAGTACTGAAGCGGTAAGTATAAAATTAAAGTGTCGCAGGAAAGAAGATTATCTTCAAATAGAGATTAAGAATATAATCGTTGAGAATAGTAACCCGGTTTCAGGCACAGGTACAGGACTTGATAATGTAAGGAAACGATTATTTTCATACTATGGTGAAGCAGCAAAACTGGAGCTTATGAGTGAGGACGGATGGTTTAAGGTGAGGATACAGATTCCCTTTTCATCAGTTCTCTCATAAGCTTATTGTATTGTTTCCCGGTTCATGTTCGTTTCAGATGATTAATTGTAAATTTACCTTCTATGGAGAAAAAGATCAGGACTGTAATTATTGAAGATGAAAGTCTTGCCAGGGCTTTACTTATAAAATACCTGGATTCTTTTCCCGGAATAGAGATCTGCGGAGAATATGCAGATGGTTATTCTGCAATTATAGCTGTCAATGAGGAAAAGCCCCAGCTGCTTTTTCTTGATATTAAACTACCCAAAATAAGCGGAGTTGAACTGGTAGAGCTTCTTGATTATCAGCCTGAGATAATTTTTACAACTGCCCATGATGAATATGCCCTTAAAGCATTTGAAATGAATGCAGTGGATTACCTTCTTAAACCATTTTCAAAAGAAAGGTTTGTTTCTGCAGTTGAAAGGGCTGTGCAAAGGATTGATATGGGTGCCGTTCCGGCCGATAATGCCGGCCTGGCTCATGCCCTGGATGTGTATGAACAATTAAACCGGATAGTTGTAAAGAATAAGAACCAGATAAATGTTATTGCTGTGGGGGATATCTATTACTTTGAGGCCCAGGATGATTATGTTATGATCTATACTGCTGACAAGAGATATCTTAAGCAGGCAACATTAAAATCTTTTGAGGCAAGGCTTGACGCCAGGTCTTTTGTCAGGGTACACAGGTCTTATCTTGTAAGCACGGATAAGATATCCAGGCTGGAGCAATACGAGAAAGACAGTTATAATATTACAATGGAGAACAAGAAGCTAGTGCCGGTCAGCCGTTCTGGATATAAAACACTTAAAGCAGCACTTGGGTTTTAGTCATGTTTGCAGGCTTGAGTGTACAAAAAGGTTTATTGTTGCAGAAAAGATTACGAAAATTCACAGATTGAGCCGCAGTCCGACAGGTTTTCCTGGTTAATACTTAGCAGTATATTATCAGGGATATGTATTAATGAGCAATATTTTTCTCCCCGGCAGTAATTGCAAGTTCAAGCCTGTTCTCTTTTGGAGGTAAGGGGCAGGTTGCAAATTCTGTGAAAGCACAGGGTGGATTATATGCCTTGTTAAAGTCAATGATATAGTTTCCCTCAGTGTTGGGACCATCAATTTCGAGGTACCTTCCTCCACCATATGTTTCCAGCCCGGAAGTACTATCTGCAATTATCACCCACAGCTTATCTTTTTCCCCAAGGGGAAACAGCTCATATTCATTTTCCTCAATCATAAATTTCAGTTTTCCTGGAGTCTCATTGAGAGTGGTCATCCCCAGTACATTAGTAATTGCTATTTTTTCAGGAACTTCAAGATTCTCAAGAACGGCCTCTATTCTCCAGCTTTTATCTACAGGAAAGCATGGTATTGAATCCAGTTCATTGATTTCCGGCCTGCTGAAATCCCTTAGCCTTACCCCAATTCTATTTTCTCTACGGATAATAAACCATGCTAAAGAGTCGAAGTTAAGAATAGTAGGGGACATGCTAAGGTCAGTTTCCATATTGATTTTTTTTACAGCTTCTCCCTCATGTAAGACCTTAGTATTTTCTGAAGATATGAATATAATCTTATCATTGAATAGCATGAAGCTTCCCATAAAGTCCGGGGCCCGGGATGGGAAGCTAATATTATTGTCAGGGTGGCTACCCACTGTATTTTTACCCTCCTCAAGCCAGTAGAGACCTGCCAGGTTTAGCCAGCCTTCTTTGCCTTTAAGATTATTTAGTCTTTCATTTTTCCAGTTCTCTATTGAATTGTAGTATGCTGTATCCCTGCTGTTTGTGCTTACATTATTTGTTCCCATGTTGCAGCTAAAGAAAAGCAGGAATAATAATATAGCAGGTATGATGGCAGTTGTTTGTTTCATTTAATTTGCTATTTTTTTTTATTTGATTTTAGTTCTGTGGAATAAAAATCAGGATTGGGAATATATGTTATCAATTCATTTATATTGCCGTCTTCGTATGATAAATTCATAAGTTAATATAGCTAATGATGAACCTAAAGCGCTGGCTAAAATATCATATGGATCATAATAAGAACTAGCTCCCCACATTGGGTTTAGTTCTTCAAATGCCAGAACTGCAAATATTACTAAAGAACTTGTATATGCAATCAAACGTCCATATTTTGGTTTTCTTATCAAAACGGCATTTACAGATACCAAACTTATAAGATAGGTAGCTATAAAATTAGGGAAACAGGCGGTCAGAATATTAACAATAGTTACATTACTAAATGCAGGCCTTAATATTTCTTTATTCAGTGAAATCAAAGCAAATAAAGCAGCGATTAATAATGAATTAATTAGTATAACTTTTTTTTTATCTTTTATATTAATTATTACCATCGGCTGTTAATCATTATTTTGATTTTCTGGTTTTTGATTTATTGTTAAGCCTGTCTGCGCATATAAATATATAATTATTTTACTTAAATTTTTTGTGGTCACGACGAGAATGCTCATCCACCGCAGGCGGTTCGTACCTCCTCAGATTGCCTATATAATAGATTATAACATCAATTACATTCCTTAGTCAGCAAAGATAGTCCTGGTTATAAAAACCATTGGAGTTCTAAAATCAGAGAAAACAGGAAGAGAAATTTTATATTTAAATAAAGAATTGATAGAGATATTAAAACACTAAGCAGAACAAAGTATAAAAATAATAATCGAAATAGTAGCAAATATGGGAGGGGTTCAAATCGCTTTATTTTAAGTATCTATAATCCAGGGGAGTAAATCCATGAATTGTTGCAGTAATGTTACAGTAGTACAAAAAAGAAATAAGCGCTAACCCTTGATATAAAAGAGGAAGCGCTTATTGTGTTGTTGTCCGATCAGGATTCCATTATCCATATTTAGTATTAATCACCGCTTAAAGCAATAATACGACATATATATATATATAGATAGTTGCATTATTAGAAATTATTCTTAATTTCATATTAGAAATCTTATCAGTACCAGTCATCCCAGGGTTGATGATTATTCAGTCAGTTAGAAAAATGATTGGCTATTTATGATCTGGTCATTAATCGCACATATCAGATAACCCATGAATTGCAGTTTATAAAAAAAAATCACATTAACAATAAACTTTATTTGCAGGAAATAACAACTTAATAAAAGACTTTAAAATATCAATTAACTAAACCTTTTAATTATTATGAAAACCAAACTTGCCCAGTTAAGCTTTGGACTTATCATTATAGCCGGCCTAGTCCTGTATATTTCTTCATGTAGTAAAGATGAATCTCCAAAACCGGAGCCTGTAGCCACAAGCATTCAACTTGTCTCAGGGAACTCACAGACATCAGATATTGAAACAGCTTTAGCAAATCCTGTTGAAGTGATTGTAAAAGATCAGGATGGTAATGTGTTTAAGGGTGCAAAAGTAAACTTTTCAGTTACCGAAGGTTCTGTTTCACTATCCTCAGCTACAACAGATGCAAATGGGAAGGCACAAGTAACCTGGACGCTGGGTTCAACAGTAGGAACACAAGGTCTTACAATAACTGGGTTTAAAGCTGATGGAAAAACTGCCTTGAGTGGCTCGCCTATTACAGTTAATGCCATTGCAACTAAAAAAGTAGCTACCAGTATTGAATTGGTTTCCGGAGGGGATCAGACCGCAGAGGCTGAAACAAACCTGGCTAATCCGGTAATAGTTAAAGTTAAGGACCAAAACGGTATTGCATTCCCCGGAGCAACTGTGAATTTTGCGGTGACAGAAGGTTCTGTATCATCGGCAACAGCAATAAGCGATGCCAGCGGAAATGTTTCTGTAAGCTGGACCCTGGGACCAACTGCAGGAACACAAACCCTCACAGTTACGGCTGTTAAAGCTGATGGGACAACCCCTTTAACAGGTTCTCCTCTTGCTATAAATGCAATTGCAGCTGAAGTTGCTGTTGCTACCAGTATTGAATTGGTTTCCGGAGGGGATCAGACCGCAGAGGCTGAAACAAACCTGGCTAATCCGGTAATAGTTAAAGTTAAGGACCAAAACGGTATTGCATTCCCCGGAGCAACTGTGAATTTTGCGGTGACAGAAGGTTCTGTATCATCGGCAACAGCAATAAGCGATGCCAGCGGAAATGTCTCTGTAAGCTGGACCCTGGGATCAACGGCAGGCACACAAACCCTTACAGTTACGGCCTTTAAAGTTGATGGTACAACTGCCTTAACAGGTTCTCCTCTCACTGTTAACGCAACTGCCAATGTTAGCAGGGAAGCCACAAGTATTGGACTAAGCTTAGGTGGCGACCAGTTCGCAGCACCCGGAAGCACATTGCCTCAACAAATAATAGTAAAGGTAAATGACCAGAATGATCTTGGCCTTTCAGGTGTAAGTGTTTATTTTGAAGTTACAGAAGGTTCTGTATCACCTTCATCAACAATAACGGATGCTGGTGGGTTCGCAAGAGTTACCTGGACACTCGGTTCAACTCCGGGTACTCAAACACTTACAGTAACCGCTTTTAAAGCAGATGGAACAACAAATTTAACCGGTTCACCTCTTTTAGTTTATGCAACTGCAAGTTCGGCTTCCAGTATTGAGCTTAGCTCAGGCGGAGATCAAACAGGAATTGTCGGAATTTCTTTGGTGGAACCCATAGAAGTGTTAGTTAAGGATTCGAATGGCAATGACTTCAAAGGTGCAACAGTCAATTTTGAAGTTTCGGAAGGTTCTGTGTCATCGGCATCGGCTATTTCTGATGCAGATGGGAAAGCCAGTGTAACATGGACCCTTGGTTCTACTGAAGGAGTACAAACACTGACTGTCACCAGTTTTAAATTAGATGGAACAACACCCTTAACAGGATCGCCACTTTCAGTAACAGCAACAGCAACGGCTATAAGTGCATCTAATCCTGTAACTGATTTTGATGGTAATGAATATCAAACTGTAAACATTGGCAATCAAATTTGGATGACGGAAAATCTGAAAGTTACACACTATCCCGATGGAACGGTAATCCCCTTGATTACCAACAACACTACATGGAAGAATCTTGCCGATAACGATTTAGCAGATGCCTATTGTTATTACAATAATAATGCAAGTAGCGTATACGGAGCCTTATATACCAGTGCCGCGGCTATGAAAGGTTCGGGCAGCAGCAATTTGAATCCTAGTGGCGTGCAGGGTGTATGTCCGGATGGCTGGCACTTGCCAAGTAGTAGCGAGTGGAATGAATTAATTGATATCTTAGGAGGGCCACTTGTGGCTGGCGGAAAACTTAAAAGTGTTAGTGTATGGAAAAGTCCAAATACAGGAGCGACTAACGAAAGTACTTTTACGGCACTTCCGGGAGGATATCGTCGTGGAGATAATGGTATTTCTGCCGCATCTTCCTATACAGGGACCTGGCATAGTACATATCATTTGAATAATACCAATGTTCTGATATATACTATAGGTTATTCTTCTGCCCATGCTGGAAGTTCAAGTATGGTAAAATCAGGTGGTTATTCGGTTCGCTGTGTAAAAGATTAGTCATTCCTGATTATTTGTTGTGACAGAATAATTTTTAACTTACTGATACAATAAAAATGTGAGTTTACCACTAAATACCCCGCTGGCCCTGGCGGGGTATTTAATTTTGAGTTGGGAATATCAATTAGTGACGAGAATGACCTCCCTTCGGTCGATCGGACTCTTCCCTCCAGGGGGGAACCCTGCAACATACAAAAATCCAAAGTCTGCTTCGC
Source organism: Bacteroidales bacterium (assembly GCA_029932855.1). Taxonomy (GTDB): domain Bacteria; phylum Bacteroidota; class Bacteroidia; order Bacteroidales; family VadinHA17; genus JAYEGO01. The sequence goes on from JAOZPG010000003.1 coordinate 156,874, forward strand.
AGCCTTTTTATTTTTTATTTCCTATTCCCTTGAAAGACAAGTTCTTTACGGTTCTGGTAAATAAAAAACCCATCAAGCATTCGCTTAATGGGTTTTCTTTCTCGTTGCGGTCACGACGAGACTCGAACTCGCGACCTCCGGCGTGACAGGCCGGCATTCTAACCAACTGAACTACGTGACCATTTAATTTTGGAATTGCAAAAATAGCTGTTTTTTTCTTATTCCAAAAGAAATAGATGAAAAAGCGATCTTTTTTAAAGACTGGAAGGTTTTTATGTTCCGGTAAGTCATATATATTTCGTGAAAACAATTCTGTTCAGGTAAGTCATTTATATTTCGTGAAGACAATTATGTTCAGGTAAGTCATTTACTTCTGGTAAGCCATTTACATTGTGCTAAGGGTAGAATTCTTTATTTAAAGAAACTAAAGTTTACACTTCCGTAATTTCTGTGCCTCAAAAAATGGGGGTGATTTGTGAAATTAAAACTTCCCGGGTGCTCCAGGATAAGCCAGCCGCCTTCTTTTAGTAGTTTATTATTGAAGACAAGATCGGGGATAGTATCAAGTTCCTGCAGTCTGAATGGGGGATCGGCAAAAATCAGGTCGAATTGTTCATTTAGCCTGGCCATGCTTTTAAAAACGTCTCTGTTAAAAGCTTTAATTATTTGCTCAAACTTAAGCTCTTTTATAGTTTTTAATATAAATCCGAAATGCAGGCGGTTTGATTCGTATAGATATATCTTTTTACTGGCTCTTGAGGCAAACTCAAAGCTTATACTGCCTGTGCCTGAAAATAGGTCCATAACTTCAAGATCTTCAATTTTGAAATTATTATCTATTATGTTAAATAATCCTTCCCTGGCAAAATCTGTTGTAGGTCTGGCACTGAAGTTTTTTGGGGGACTTATGATCTTCCCTTTGTATTTCCCGCTTATGATACGCAAGGGTAGAGGCTTAAAAGATTTAGATGATTATGGGCAGGAATATTCTGGAAAGTATAACTATAAGTGAATCTGTCTCCGGGTTTTGCAAATTCAGTATTCTTTATATATCTCTTGATATTCTCAAACAGGCTTGATTGCCTGGTAATTTTGCCAGATAGAACAAGCCTTGTAGACTCAGCAGCGAATTTTAACTGTTTAATTATATTGAGAGTATAATAAAGCAGGTCGTTTGTATTTTTATACCCGAAACAGTTGTAAAGCAGAAGATTCCCCGATTCTGTGACAGCTATCTCAAACATGGTGCTATAAATATTAATAAAAACTGACCTGTCCTTGTTTCCGGTTCTTTCAGATAATATCCTGTTTATAAAAGGAGCGGACTGGTGAAAGATATTTATATTTGGGAATTGCCCCTGAAAGCCACTGATAAGTTTTGAGGGAACTGGAAATATCACCCATGTATCAATTTTCTTAATTTTATGGTGAAAAAGTTCTTCATGCCCGGAAAACTGAAAGTTCAGGCCTGTATAGTCTCCTATGTTTTGTTCCTTAAAAAGAGGATCCGGAACCAGGGTTGATCTTTCCTCAACATAGACCAATCCAGTACTCTTGTATTCTTTTAACAGGAACTCATCGCTTTTTAGTATTGAATTATACCAGTCGAATTTCCCCGGATCGATTTGTTTATCAGAGTTTAAATAGGCTTTCAGCGCTATATATTTGTTTTTTGTTGTATCGAGTATAGAAAAAACAAGTCCATCCAGGCTTGCCTGAACGGACAAATGATAAAAATGAGTAGAATTAATATCTAAGGTTTCATCCAGAAATTCGAATTCAACCATATCAGGAATTTTATTCCCAGTTTCCTGCATTATTAGTGGAGACTTCAAGTGATCCTACTTTGAGACCTTTAAATCCTACAATCTTTTCTCTTTCAGCATTATAATTTATAATTAACTGCTTATTTAAACCATGCAGCAGGATATCATTAAGGATACTTGCTTCAAATACTTTGACTTTCACTTTTGAAACTGTTACCAGTTCCTTGGCTCCCATGAAAAACTGGTGGGTATCGCAATAAGGTACATAGCGCAATGAGTCTATTGGATAGCCAGTCTCAAATAATGAATCAAGGATCATTACATAGTTTGTATCACGGGTAATGAGTCCCATTTCCATGGCTTTCTTTTCAGTTATCCCCAGGTCGTACATGCTGTCTGTAATACTTCCGATAGCCATGACAAATGGGAAGGAATCATATTTGACAAAATTAATAAGGGTATCAAAACTACCTGTATATTCTCCGAATTTAGCCCTGTATGCTACTTGGGCAGTACGTATGTCTTTAAGTCTTTGAATAGCAGCATCTTCTCTTTTCTTTACTTCACGGTTAAAACGAATAGGTTCGTTGATACTTTCAATTAACAGGTATGCAACCAGAATAATTGCAACGGCCAGAATACTTTTAATAGCAGTTCTCATTTCAGTTTATTTGGTATGTGATGTATGCAAAAATATAATAAATAATGATATTTTCATGCGAGAGTGTTAAAATTTTACCTATCTTTTTTAACATTTGTTTCTATAATTCTATTTATTTAAAACACTTATTTGAAGGCAGATGCTTAAAAACCATATAAGGGATAAATTAAATGAATCATTGGGGCATGCCCCAACTTCAGGCCAGATAGTATTTCATAATGCCCTACCTGATTTTTGTCTTGGGGATATTGAGAATGAAGTATTAATACTGAAAGGCTATGCCGGAACCGGTAAAACGACTTCTATCAGTGCCCTGGTCAGGACCCTTGAGAGTTTTAAGATAAGGACAGTACTTATGGCCCCTACAGGAAGGGCTGCCAAGGTGATTACTTCTATAACGGCTAAGCCTGCTCATACTATTCATAAGAGGATATACAGGCAGAAATCCAGTAAAGACGGCCTGGGTATTTTTGTGCTTGACAGGAACCTGTATAAGGATACTTTTTTTATTGTTGATGAAGCATCTATGATCCCGGATGATGCCGGTGAATCATCAATATTTGGTTCAGGAAGATTACTGGATGATCTCCTGGAATTCGTTTACTCGGGTAATAATTGCAAACTTATTCTTGTTGGTGATATTGCTCAGCTTCCTCCTGTAGGTCTGGATATTAGTCCGGCCCTTGATAAAGGCACTTTCATATCCAAGGGCTTTGCAGTAAAGGAATACTCCCTAACTGAAGTTGTAAGACAATCAAAAGAATCGGGTGTATTGTTTAATGCTACACTTATAAGGGAAAAAATAAATGAGGTGGTGCCAGGGGTGGTGGTTTTTAATCTTGGCGGCTATAAAGATATTAGTTATCTGCCCGGGTCTATGCTCCTTGAAGAACTTGCTCAGTGTTATGATTCCGGTGGAGTTGAGGAAACAATGGTTATTGTGAGGTCTAATAAGCAGGCCAACAAGTATAATGCAGGTATAAGGAACCAGATATTATGGAGGGAGGACAGGATATCAAAAGGTGATCTGCTTATGGTTGTGAAGAATAATTATTTTTATGCAGATGAGGATGAGCAGTTTGATTTTATTGCTAATGGAGATATTGTGGAGATACTGAGAATTGATAATTTCGAAGAGCGTTACGATTGCCTGTTTGCTGATTGCAGGCTGAAGCTGATGGATTATAATGATGTGGAAATAGAGGCTAAACTATTGCTTGATACTCTTGACCTGGAGACAGCTTCACTGCCTGCCGGCAGGCATAAGGACTTGTTTTTCTCAGTTGCAGAGGACTATGCAGATGTAAAGTCAAAGAAGAAAAGATATGAGGCTGTCAGGGATGATGCATTTTTTAATGCACTGCAGGTAAAATTTGCTTATGCCGTTACCTGTCATAAAGCTCAGGGGGGACAATGGAAGAATGTTTTTATCGATCATGGCTGGTTTGTTGATGATATGTATAACAGAGAATACCTCAGGTGGCTATATACAGCCTTTACCAGGACTACAGATAAGCTCTACCTGGTAAATTTCCACAAGTCTTTTCTCAGGGAAGAGGATATTGATTATTAGAACCTGTTTAGAGCCCTTGTTTGACCGGGCTTCCTTATCTATTCTCCTATAATCTTTACAAGCACTCTCTTTTTTCGTTTGCCATCGAACTCTCCATAAAAGATTTGTTCCCAGGGACCGAAGTCAAGTTGTCCATCAGTAATGGCAACAACGACCTCGCGACCCATGATCTGTCTTTTCATGTGGGCATCAGCATTATCCTCAAATGTGTTGTGCTTGTATTGGGAATGTGGTTTTTCAGGAGCCA
>JAOZPG010000016.1:0-36455 GCA_029932855.1 Bacteroidales bacterium
TTGGCTGTATGCCTTGAACCGCTGCTTCAGAACCAACCCAGAAAAAAGATGCTGTAATTATGTCTTGCTTTTCAGCAGTGACCCAAACAGGCTCTCCTTTGTAGAAGTCAGGATTTGTAACCATTTTCCTGTCTTGTATAGTATATGTGAGATCCAGGTCGGGGGCATAAAAACTATTATTTACCAGTCCGTGATGATCAGGGTAAAGGCCTGTGGCAATTGAGTAATGGTTAGGAAATGTTTTGGTTGGGAAGCATGCCTGCATAGATTCTGCCTTAACTCCTTTACCGGCTATCCTGTCGAAGTTAGGGGTGTCATACATATCTGTATAATCCCACCTGAAACCATCCATTGACAACATTATTACATAGGGGATATTATCTACAGATCCCTGCTTTTGCTTGCATCCTGTCAGGAGAATTGCTCCTGCCAGTAATAAAATCAGATATTTCGGCATATTGTTCATAGCTTATGTTCTTGTGAGTTTGTTTTTACTTATTGTACTACCGGTTTATTATACTACTGTATTTTAAAGCTATTCCACATTCCAGCCGTAGTCTATGTATTCCCAGCTGAAATCATTTCCTGAGCAGTTTATTTTGAGGAAGCCCTCTTCAGTCTGATCATAAGGACCCTTCCACCAGGCTGCAGAAACAGCCCCGGCTGTTATAAAGTGTATATCACGTATATAGATATCCTCTAAAATATGAAGGTGTCCCTGCAATACAAGTTTCAGGTTATGCCCGGCAAAAGCTTCCAGTACTTCTTTTGAGTTAACAACTATCAGCCCCTCGTGATTTGGCATTGTTGAACCCTCTCTTATCTGTGTCCAGGAACTGATAAAGGGAATATGGCTACTGATGATTATAGGTGTTTCACTGCTTACATTTTCAAGATCTTTCTTTATCCATGCCAGCTGTGTGCTGTCGATATAACCCCTGTATTTTCTTTTCCCTGCTTTTTTAACACTGTCGAGTATATAAAATTTCCATCCTTTATATTCAAATGTATAATAAGTATCACTTATTCTTTTCCTGAACATTCCCTTTCCATATTCAGGATTCAATGAATCTGCATGGCTCTCGGGATACCATCCGTATATTTCATGGTTGCCCATTGTGTTATATATGTCTATGTCTAAACCGGAGGTCTCTTCAATGTATAAGTTATATAATGAGTCAGCCCTTTCATAGCTCTGCCCCAGGGCATCCATTATCTGGTCTCCTCCGGTAATTATAAAATCAGCCTTTATTGAGTCAACCTTCTCAAGTGCCTGCCTGAGTCCGTCAACTGCATTGTTGTCAGGAGTCAGGTGTATATCAGTTAAAAAGGCAAAGCTGAATGAGTCGTCTTCAACTTTGTTTGTGCAGGAGGATGTATAAATGATCAATGCCACTAAGGCAATTATTTTTACCAGATTATTCATAATATTTATTTTAGTATTATTTTATATTTTTTAATTTTTCTTAAGCGAATCTAATAAATTGGTGTGATTAATTACTTGACAGATTGCATTATTTTTATTCATACCTGCATATTTATTAAATATATAGGGAATAGAACATAAGTTTAAATTGTCAAACAGGGGTAGGGCTTAATTTGTTCCCTGGTCGTTCTTACATAGTTTTTAACTATATTAGCTTATTATGAAAAGTATTTATGAGTCCGTTTTGCCCGGGTCTTTTTTCGAATTATATTTTTGTACTTTTTTAAATAAAAATAACGGTTTTATAGAGGAAATAGATAATAAAGATTAAGTGAAGGAACTCAGGGATCTCGGGGATAATGAATTAATTGAATTGTCGAAGAAAGGCGATTCCCGTGCTTTTGGAGTAATTATTTCCCGCTATGAAGAACAGGTAGCAAGGACTGTAATATCTATGTTGGGAAATACTCAGGAAGCAGAAGATGTAGGGCAGGAGACTTTTATTCGTTTCTATAATTCTCTTGATAAGTTCAGGGGAGATTCTGCGCTGGCTACATATATTACAAGGATAGCAATTAATCTTTCGTTGAACGAGATAAAGAAGAATAAGAAGACTGTTTCACTTTTTGAGAGAACTGACAGCATCCCTCATCCGGATGTAATTGAGCCGGATAATGATTTTGAGAATAATGAAAAGAGGGAAATGATAGAAACAGCCCTGAAGCAATTGCATCCTTCTTTCAGGTCGGTGGTTGTGCTCAGGCTGGTTCAGGGATACAGTACAAAAGAAACTGCCCGGATACTTCAGCTGCCTGTGGGAACGGTACTGTCGAGGTTATCGAGGGCTCAGAAAAGCTTAAAAGAGATATTAACACCATTAATGAAATAATATTATGGCAGCTATGGACGAAAATGAAAACAGGGAAGACAGGGAAATGGAAGAATTGTTAAGTTCTTACAGGCCGGTTTTCAAGGGGGGATTTGCCGGCAGGGTGCTGGAGCGACTGGATGAGACGCAGGGGAAGCTTATTACTCATGATTTTAACAATATGGTTTACAGTATGTTTCGCAGGATTGCAACTGTTGGCGCTGCTGCAATAGCCATACTTTTGTTTAGTATCTACCTGTCGGGCAGGGGCCTTGACAGGGATATACTTATTGGTGATTCATATAGTGATGATGAGTTGGTAAGTTATTTGCTTTACCAGGATATTGAAGAGTAGCTGTCTTAAGAAAAGTGAAAGAATAAGGATTATTTAAAAAAATCAAGATGAAAACAAGGACTTTATTAATACTGGTATTTACCCTGCTTATTGGAGTAGTAATTGGATTCCTGAGTGCTGTATATATTAGGGAACACAGGATAAAGGATTATGAGGCATATTCGAACTTTCAGACTTTCAGGGATAATTCAATCAGAATGCTTCAGCCGGGCCGGGAACAGATGGAACAGATAAGTCCTGTTGTTGAGAAATATGCCAGGATGAACTATGAGCTGAAAATAAGATACAGGAATGAATTTATAGAGCTGATGAAACAATACCGGTCGGAGATAGATCCTTATCTTACAGATGAGCAGTTAAGAATACTTGAAAATCCGGGGAGGAGGAATCATGTACCCGGAAGGGGATATGGCATGAGAGATATGGACAGGCATATGGGGCCGGGCAGAAGAGGTTCTTACCATAACAGGCCCCATAGCAGGGGTGGTGGTTATGCTCCGCCACCTGACTCTTTGATGCCCTGATTTGTTAACAGCCGGTATTGAATATGGTCGAGAAGAATTGGTAAATCATCTGGAGAGATACCATGTTTTATAAGGTGGATCTTATCCTGCTCAAAGCTTTCAAGGAATTTTTCCAGCTTATTACCTTTACTATTAATGCTTGCTATATATAATTCGGTCGCTTTGTTTTTATTTCCCTTACAGAGTTCAAGATGTCCCATGCTCATAAGATCGTGATAAGTGGGATTTCCCGATTCGATTTTCCTGTAGTATTTATCCGCCTGTTTAAATTTACCCTCAACAAAGCAGCACCAGGCAAGGGGCCTCCATACTTTCGTATTCTTGGGATCAAGATATTCAACCTTGAAGTAATATTTCAGCGCTTTGTCATATTCTTTCAGATCGAGCAGGCAATGACCTATTGACGCCTGGGTGTAAAGGTTATCGGGATCAATGGATTCGGCACGTTTATAGTATTTTAATGCTTTGGGAGAATTATTTAGTTTCCTGTAACATAATCCTATCTTTTTAAGAAGCCATTCCTTGTTGGCATTGAATATCTCTGCCTTCCTGTAGTATTCCAGGGCCTTATCATAGTCCCCGGTCATCTGGTATGAATATGCTATCTTTTCAATGATATCTGCTTTTTCATCATATCCTTCCAGTCGTGTAAATATATCAATGGCCCTGATATAATGTTCATTCTGGAAATAATATTCTGCAATATTTTCAAGCAGAGTGTCATCACTTACCAGTTTCTTAAATAATAGACTGTTATAAAAATCAAGCTCGCTCTTAAAAGGATCATAATATTCATTCTTAAACCTGAACAGCTTTACAAACCTGTATAGGTCATGTATGTACTGTGTGTATATCGTTTTAGATTTTTTTATGCCGGCCTCATCAATGATCTCATCCTGTTTTTTAATTTCTTTCATGCCATCCAGCTCTGCCTGAAACATTTTGAGCAGCATAGATCTTTGTGCTTCCGGCATTAGTTTTATATTCAGACAGAAGGAGTATTTATCGGAGTTACACATGTAAGCAGTTGTTTCAAGTCCCGAGAGGAAGAGTTCCTTATCAAATTCAGCATCATCAAACCTGAAGGCATCATCAATAAGGGGATTATCTGCTATAAACGGAAGGAACCAGTTGCTTATATCGGAAAAAAATGAAAATTGTTTTAGCTGGGAGAAGGCAGACATAAATACATCGGCTCCTTCGAGCTGAAGCTTTGAGAATTCTTCTATCTTTTCATACAGGCCTTCCGATTCTTTGAATATCTTTTCCCAGTCGGGATTTTTCTCCTCTGCAAAATCCTCGGGAAGCAGCTTGTCCAGATCCAGTTTTTCTGTCAGGCGGGGAGCCAGCTTTACCATTTCGGGTACTATCTCATCCCTTATTTTTTTTGAGATACTTTCTGTATCGCCCGAGCGAATGAGTTGTATCAGAACCTGTTCTAGCTCTTTTTCTATAGATTCTTCCTGCTCAAGATGATCCATTATCTCAGAAAGCCCGGGGTATAGGTCAATCCTGGAGTTATACTTATAAAAAGCCAGTACCAGGCCAATAAAAGCACGTTGCCAGACTTCCTCTTCTTTTAGCCTGTATATTCTGAACAGGCTGGTGAATTTCTGAATATCAAAATACCTGAAGAGGGAAAGACTGACAGAGCTTACAAATATGCTTCTTTCATACCACTTAAACCTGTTCTCATCCAGCAGGGTATCTATTAAACTTTTTTCGGCTTCTTTATATTCATCTGTAAGCAGGAGATGAGTGAATATTCTTGATATTAGCTGGTTATGTTTTTGTGATTCGAATGATTGTCTTGGCCCCTTATTTACATTGATCTCATTGAGGACTTCATCCAGCTGGTTTTTAAAGCTGAGGTCTTCTATCTTTTCCACAACTGTTTTTCCCGTTAGCTTCTGTTCCTTTTCCAGTTCCTGTTTCAATGAACAGCAGTTCCATCCTGAGTTCATGACAAGTATCCTTTCAAGGGTCTGGTCGGCAAGTTCAAGTATTGACCTGAGCAGGTTTTTATACACTTTTTCCCTTTCGGGATCAGATACTCCTTCTATGGTGTATCTTAACATATTCTCATATGTGGTTTCAAGTTCCTGTAAACGATTATGGAATATCCCCGGCTGGCTTTGTTCAACCAGTTCCTTAAGTATATCAAATGCCTTTTTAACTTTACGATTGCTAATGGAGATACATACGGAATTGTATTTTTTGTTTATATCATTAAGATTCACTGAGTTGTATTTTAATAAATTAAATGAGACTGAAAAATAAGGTTTTACAGCATCATATTATTATTTGTGTCAAATACTGTTCCAATAGTATCCGGGCGACTTTTTGTCAGTAGTTATACCATGCATCTTAAGGTTCAGGCTGCCCTGCTTCGTTAGCCGGGAATTGATTATGCTTGATATGAATATCTGTTTGCGGGTAGGGGATAGATATACCTGCCTCCCTGAGAGCCTGTTCAACTGAAACGGCAACCTCGCTTCTTAGCTTCATCCCCCCGTCATATCTGGGGTAGAAGAACAATAATATAAAATCGAGTGAGCTCTCTCCAAAATCGGTAAACCATACTAAGGGAGCAGGATCCTTAAGAACCATTTCATGAGACATGGCACATTCTTTAAGCAGTTTCATTACCTGTTTTATATCACTTCCATATGCAACACCAACTCTTAATTCCAGCCTTCTTAAATTATTGCTAAGAGTCCAGTTAATGACCTTATTTGACACCAGGTTTCCGTTTGGAACAACTATCTCAGAACGGTTCCATGCCTGTATTGTACTCGTGCGTATTCCTATATTTTTTACTACCCCTTCAAGCTCTCCTACGGCAATAGTATCACCTATATTAATTGGTCTGTCAAAAAGCAGTATAAGACCTGAAATAAAATCATTGACTATGTTCTGTAAACCAAAACCTATGCCAACACTCAGTGCCCCGAAAATAAATGCAAGCTTGTCAAGTTTCATTCCTGCAGCGGCAACAGCAATGAAGAAGCCTATTGTAAGTACCAGATATTTCATCATCACAGAGATTGACCCGGCAACGCCACGATTGAGCGTTAACCTGTTCAGGACATCTTTTTCCAGTACCAGCCGCAATAGCCTGGAAATAAGTAGGGATGCCCATATTGTAATAATAAAGACCGTTATGTTCCCTAATGAAAAGCCTATGGCACCGATAGAGAATTCGTATTCCCAGATAAGACGTAACAAGTCACCTGTAGCAATATTGAAGCGGAATAGTATGCTAACAATATACAACCAGAATATTAGCGTTATGGTATTCAGTAGTTTCCTGATCCATAAAGAGATGTCGGATGAGAAAGCCCTTACAGAGTTAAATTGTTGAATTACCTTACTGTGTATCATAAGGTCTATGATCCCGGCTGTAATGATATTAGCAGTAATAAACAGGAAGATACTGAAGTAAGTCCATATAAAAGCCTTTATAATAAACTCTTCAAGAACATAATAGCCTATAAGTGTCGATATTACATTTATCGATAGCATAAGCAACGAGATTGCTATGAAAGCTTTGATAAGAGTTTTTGTGAATTTATTTGTGAATAAGATATCAAGGGTATCATTATTAATAAAGTATATTAATCCGGTTAATAATACTCCTGCCAGTATCAAAAGGATTACATTGTTTATTATGTAACCATACAAGAGCAGGTCTGAAAGGTTTTGTATGAAGAATAAAGACCCGATGCCATAGATATATGGTGATAGTTTATTATCAATGACCTTGGGTATAAGTACCATCAGTGGAACAATGGTAAGAACGAATAATAATTTATACAGGTCGGGCGGTGCAAGGGGACTGAAGAGTCTTGTTATAATCAGAAAGGTAAAGAATGATGTTGCAAGCGGGTGGTTTAATAATATTGTGGTCTTATTAACAATATTATATTGTTCATCATCCCGCTTTTTATTATTTCTGAGGTATTTGGCATAAATAAGAATTCCGTAAAGAAAGATGAAGATAAAGATCAATATATTGTACCTCAGTTTATGGTCTGTAATATAAATTCCTACTGTCGATTTAATACCTTTTAGCTGTTTTGCTAATTTTCTTTCTTTTTGCAGGTACTGTTTGCCTGTAGTCAGGGAGTCCGTTGAGGCTTCAGGCAGGATATCCTGATCAGTGTCCACAGCTTCCGGCAGCTTAGTCATAGCCTTTTCTTTTTTTCCGGAAAAGATAATACTGAATAATGATGAACCCTTGGTACTCAGGAGTGTACTTTCAATATTAATTATTTTTGTCTCCAGTGATCTTATATTTTCATTGATGATAAGGCTTGACTCTGTTATTTTTTTCTGGTAGCCGTTCAGCTTCTGGCTTTTCAGGTCAAGCTCTCCCAGCAGTGAATCAATGTCTGAGATGAAGGATGAGATAAGTTCCGTATTTGCCTCCGGCATTGCCCTGTTGATGGCTTCCATGCTTTGTGACCACAGCAGGTCTGTGGTTTTTATTTTATCAATGTCTTTCCTGAGTTTCTCGAGTATGCCCGATAAGTTTTCCTGGAGTTTTTTATTATGCATCTTCAGCTGATTCCATGAATAAACCCGGTTTTCAAGTTCTCTTTTTTCCACAAAGCCGGTATCGGAATCTGTAAACCTGTTTCTCAGCTGAACGAGATCAAGATAAAAACTATCTATATCAGCCCCTATTGCTTCAATCTCAGTATCCGGGATCACGGAATTATAAGTATTTCTCAGTTCAGAGCTTGCTTTTGGAAGTTTAACAGACAGTTCGGAATAAGGTATAAGTCCGTACGCACTTACAAGGCTGCTATCATTTTTATTAAGCTGGCTAAAAGCATTTATGGATGTGAAGAATAACAGTATAAAGACCGATGTGTTTAAAATACTGACTATTAATATTTTTTGTGCTGATTGCTTTTTCATTTTCCGGATATCAATTAATTATCTGAATTGGAAATAATTTCATTTGGGAAAGATATTAATTTTTTGAATGAATGATATTTTTATTGCCTTTTACACAAGCCGTAATACATGAATCTGCATATACCGTATATAAACAGGAGTTCACCGGCAATAAAAAGATTCCAGTGGAAACTGCCGGGGACATAGCTTATTATGGCTTCATTAAATCCCAGATCATACAACAGAGGGCTTTCTTTTGAGAAGAAGCCCTCATTTATTAATAGTTCTGAATAATTATAGATAAAACTTATAAATACCAGTACAGCCCCGGCAATAAAGAAGGCTAAAAAACTTTTCCTTGCCTTATTATATTCAGCACCTGACTTGTCTTGTTTCATGTAAAATACTGAAAGAGAAAATATTATAATTGTCAGAGAACAAAGCATGGGGGCGATTACAGGGCTTAGCCAGACAAGGGGAATAAGAAAAAGAACATCCCATGTAAGTAATGATTCAGGCCAGCCGAGGAAAATTTTCAGAGCAACATAATAAAATATATCCCATATACCGAAAGCGTACAGGAACCAGGCAAACCTGTCGAATGCAGTTTTCCCAAGCAGCAGGCCAAGGCTAAGCAGCATTATTATGGTACTAAGCTCCCTTACAAGCTCTGTGAAATATATTCCGGGAGGCAATATTTGCAGGGGGAAGATAAATCCTTCGGGATAATACTGCTCTCTCATATAAATAACCACAATAGCTTCAAGGAATCCCATTGCAATTGCAAATATTGTTACTACTGCTATTTTCTTATTGAGTTCCCTGTTTTTCAATTGTCTGTATTTTCTTTGCTAAATGATAGCAATATTGAGACTTATGTTAGAATTACAATCTTTACTAAAGATAGTTTTTCCTGAAAAGAAATCAAAAGCAGGGAAATTGCTTTTTTATTGCTGCGAAATGATGTAATTTTGCCAGACTTTTTAAACATACAGAAAATCAAATAATTACAAAATCTTAACAGAATGAAGAAGAGTTTATTATTAATTATAGCAGTAATTGCTATTAGCTCATGTAAAACAAACAAAAGCATGGAACAGACGGTACTCGATACTGACTTAAAGAAAGCCAGTTACAGCCTTGGTGTTACAGCCGGCACATATTATTTAAGACAGGGTTTCGACAGTGTTGATGTGGATGCTTTCAGTGATGGCTTCAGGGCTGCAATAAGCGGAGGTGAACTGCAGATGAATGAGGCGGAAGCCAATATGTTCCTTCAGGATTTTTTCACCAAAGCCTCAACTGCCGGTGCTGAGAAAGCAAAGGCTGAAGGTGCTGCCTTTCTTGAGGAGAATGGCAAACGTGAAGGAGTTATAACAACTGAGAGCGGATTGCAATATGAGGTTATCAATGAAGGTACAGGTGCACATCCCAGGCTAACTGATAAGGTGAGGACTCATTATCACGGAACCCTTATTAATGGTACTGTATTTGACAGTTCAGTTGAAAGAGGAGAGCCAATATCTTTTAAGGTTGATGGTGTGATTGCGGGTTGGACCGAGGCATTGCAGCTTATGAAGGTGGGTGCAAAATGGCGTTTGTTCATTCCTTATGACCTTGCATACGGGGAGCGTGGTGCCGGCCAGGATATAGGACCATTCTCAACACTTATCTTTGATGTTGAGCTTCTGGGAATAGAAACTGAATAGAACTTTTATTGTGCCGGAGGTTTAATTACTGCCGGTCTGCATATCTTATTGTAAGCCTGCAGGAATGTTTAGAGCATATCCTGCAGGTTTATTATTTTAAGTCAAGGCTGTCTATTTCTTCCAGTGTATCAGGATTTATTACCTTCATTGACACATGGGGGCCTTCAACAGTGAAAAAGCATAAAGCATTTTGTGTGGTAAAGCCTGTTGTAAACGGGGTCCATGGTGTTTCCTGTTGTGCATAATAAGGTGCTCCCCCGGCTCCGTTATTAACCTGGTATATGCTTCGTTTAAGCCTGATCTTTTTTCCTTTATAATTATCATTATAGATTATAGTTTCCGGTCCGAGTTTTGTCTTGCAGTAATTATGTTCATCCCCGGTGAGCAGGGCAACTACTTTACTGCTTTTGTTTACAGCAAGATCAAGCAACTGGTCTCTTCTTTCAATTATTCCTTTTTTTACAGCTTTGCCTGAAACATATGGCCGGGCTGAGTTGTTGCCATGAAACCACATATCTCTTTCCACATGTCCCCCGTTAGGGAAGAAAGGAGTGTGTATGGTTACAAATATATGATCGATATTATCATCTTTTTCCAGCTTCCCGAGGCTTGCTTCAAACCATTCCAGCTGCTTATCCATTACATAACTGTGAATATTGCCTCCTACAAAAGGCACAGCACTTGTGCTGGGAGTGTACCAGTAATTTGAATTAAGTACCACCATGGCCATATTGTCATAAGTATAATAAAAGACATTTTCATCATAAGTGGGAAAGTTCATAGCTTCAGGATCGGGATCATATGCCGAACCGTCCTCACTCAGGGGACCGTTATGCGGGTTTACTGCTACTTCTGCAAAGAGTGATTCGCTGGAATTATCTGAATAGGGGTAGTTTCCGATATCAATGCGGTATTTTTTAGCAGTATCCTGAAACATTATCTTGTATGACTCATGATTGCCCATAGCGGCAATAACAGGGAAATGATGAGCAAAGGGAGAGACTGCATTATACCAGTTTCTGTATTGAAGCATCATGTTTTCACGTGTAGTGCTATAGCCGTTAATAAGGTCGCCTGTAAATTGTGAGAAGACAATTTCCATGTTGGCGCTGGCAGCCAGATTCTTTTTCATTATATATACATTGGCTCCATACAAATTTCGTTCACCTCCACCGCTGCCTCCGCGGGAGTCACTTGAATAAGCAAAGACGAATTTCTTACGGCTTCCCGGCAGGGGACTGGTATGGAAAGAATATGATTGTTCTATCTTTCCAACTTTTACTGTGTACTTATAAAGACTGTCGGCCTTAAGTCCGCTTATCTTTATTTCATGCCTGATTACCGGGTAGGGGTCTTTAAAAACCTTATTGTCTACTATTATCTCTCCAATTGATTCCTGGCTTGTGATAAATGAAATAGTCGGTCCTTCAGGCTGGAGAAGGTTAATAAAGGGACCGTTTTGTATGCTGTTTATTACTTTAAAGGGACCTTCTTTCCCCGAGAAGCTGACGATGCCGTCATACAGAATTGTGCCCCTCTGATCCATTACCCTGTAACCAATGGTTCCCAATCCCGATTTTTCCCATCCAGTCATGTCATATCTCCCTCTCAGTGCATCAAGATCAAGCGATGCTTTGCCCTCTGAGATTTTTATGGGACTGCTTCGGTAAACAGGCATGGGGTATTTTGAGTCCTCATAATGAATAAGTCCGTATATCATTGTTCCTGACAGGTCTTCTCTGCCAAAGTCGAAATCAATTCCTTTTTCGGTTCCGACAGGATTAGCCTGCATCTGACTGAGGGTATAGGCATTATCTTTTATTACTCTAAACAGCATGGTGCCGTCAGGGCGCACTAAATAAAGCTCAGCATCCTGGTTTTGTTGGATTCCCGATAATACGGCAGGCAGCTTTTGTGCACTTAGTAAGGCTGATGTCATATAAAGAGAAAGGACCAGGAATGATAATTTCGTATTCATTTTACTTATATATATATCTTTCATATTAATTCTGTTTTTAAAGCGCGACTAAATTAGCATTTATTATTTTATATTTCCTGATAAATAAGGTCGGATTTTTAAGACAGGGGACGAAGCAGGTGTGACTGAATTTTGAGCATGGCCCAGAGCATTATGCAGCTTGTTTGCCGGATATTTATGAAGGGATATACTGCTTAAAGAAACAGGTATGTTAATTAAGAGGTCAGCCTTTCTTCCAGGAATCTGTTTTCTGCCTGATAAACTCAATAACTTCCTGGTGATCTTTCTTTCCGTTGCCCGAGGGTTTTAGTGAAGGCCCGAATGAGATAAATACTGCTTCATCCGTTTTAAAATATCCCAGGTCCTTTATGATTTTTCCTTCAGCCCAAAAATCTGTTTTTATAGCTACGGGTATCACACTGCATCCGGCTTTCAATGCTAGTTTAATGCCCAGTGAATTGAATTTTTCAGGAATAAAATCAATACTCCTTGTGCTCTGTGGAAAAATAATTATTGATCTGCCTGATCTGAGGATATCGGGACCTTCAGTAAGAACCTTCAGGAGGTCTGCTCTTGAATTAGACCTGCTGACCACGATGGGCTTACGGGAAAGCATTATCTCTTTGAACAGGGGATGATTTACAAGGCTGTCTTTAACAACGAAGGTGCTTTCTTTTATTGGGTTTATAATACAGGGAAATATCATAGTTTCCATGGTGCTCATATGATTGCTTATAAACACCACCGGTCCTTCAGTATTTCTTATATTATCAAGTCCGCTTATTGTAATCCTGGCCCCGGCATTTTCAAGTATATTAAAGCTACGGTATGATGATGATTCCCAGTCCTTAGATGAATAATTGCCTGTCCTGGCTTTTCCACGTGCACTTAAAAGCGCGCGCACAAAATTTATTGCAAAAACCAGCCATGTTCCTGCCAGGCATGATTTTGCTGTATTCGGATCGGTTTTATATGTATCTGAGGGAAACAATTTCTTTATTTTTTGGCAGGTAAAAATAAGCTTTTTTCATCGCAAACAGATTCAATCTTCTCTTTTGAATAGAAAACCGGGAAATACTGGTCATTTGCCCACATCTTAAACAGGTTTTTGTAATATTTGCTATCCGGGTTTCCCGATTGTCCCGGTGTATTGGTACCCACTGCTGAATCCCAGTCTCCGGTATTTACTATCATTCTGAATGAGGCACCTTTTACCTGATTATTTCCTTCGCCTGATGCTCCGATAGTGTAACTGTTTCCTCCTCTTGGCATTGAGCAGGTATTTATCTTTTCCTTTAATTCTTCATCAACAATCTTACTCAAAGGATGCTCAATTATTATATGTTTGAACTTATCCTGTCCATACACCCAGTTGGCCGGTTCGTTGCCATATTCTTTACTGAGATGATTTATTGCAGACAGAAAAGTTTTTTCAAGAAAATCAGCTTTATTATTGTAGTCTTTTCCCCAGTCAGTTTCCGGATCTGATATATAGTCAATTATTGTTTTTAGTTGCATCCTGACAATATTTTTTATCTCCTCCGGAACAAAAAGATCATTTGCCGCTTTTATTATTTCCCTTTCCCATGTTGCATATATCCCTGCTTGAATACTTCCTTTATCAAGCTGAAAATCCCAGTTTTCAAATAGCTTCATTGCTTCAATAATCTTGTTATTGTCAGTTTGGATTTCTTTTAGCCGGGCTAACAGAATGCTTGCAGGAATTGAAAAATAATCGGTCTGCAGTGCAATCATATCCTTTGTTGTAAATGTGCTGTCACTACCCAGGACTTCTTTTATCCTGTTGCCCCGGTAGGGATCTGACCAGCGAAAACCAATTGCATCCCAGTGATCATAACTTTCAGGAATGACATTCTGGTTTGCTGTTGAAAAAAAGTTTTCTTCAGGATTCAGTATATGAGGTTTTTCCGATATAGGGAGGTAGCCATCCCATTCGTAGCGTCCGTTTCCGGGCACAGGTACCATTCCGCTGAAATTCCTGCGTATAGGAGCAATTCCCACAGCCTGCCATCCTATGTTTCCTTCCACATCAGTCCATATCATATTTTCACCTGGTATATTACTGTAGCTGCATGCCTCTCTGAATTCTTCCCATGTTTTTGCCTGGTCTATTCTCAAGGATGCCAGGTAAGGAGAGCCTCCCGGTTCAAGCCATGCGCATCTTACTGCATATGCAATATTATTGACACTGTCGATATATGTTACTGGTCCGTGTCGTGTATATTTATAATCTACATATACATATCCCCTGTCTTTGACATTAATGCTGTCATGAATTATACTCATTTCTTCCCATTCTCCTTTATATCTGTATTGTTCAGGATTGGCCGGATTTAGCTCATAGACATAAAGGTCTTCACCGTCTGTTCCGAATACTGTAAGTCCCCATGCCCCGTATTCATTATGTCCGATTGAGACACCAGGTATCTCGGGCTCTCCGCCTCCTATTACATTCCAGCCAGGAGCTACCAGGTGGACCATGTACCTGAGAGATGGAATAGTAATACTGCGATGAGGGTCATTTGCCATTATGGAGTGACCATTAGCACTTAGTCCGGGATTTATAACCCAGTTATTTGATCCTATGGATATCCAGTCGGGGCCAAAACCCATAGGCTGTGTTGTTGTTTCTTTTGTATTATTAGCCAGCTTCTTCGTCTTGCCAATATCTTCGGGATAGAACTTAACCGGCTGGCGATATGCCCTGTATAGATCCAGGATTTTATTATTAAGCAGTTCTCCCCTTATTGAAGGATCAAGAGAAATATCCGGATCTTTAGGATGGAGCCAAAGTAGTTCTTTTACTTTTTGTTCTCCTGCTTTGGCTACTGCCATGCCTACTGATAATTCAGTATTAATATTGCCTAGCAATCCCTGGTGCCGTGAGATTACAACTTCGGGGGTCCAGTGACCGGGTTTTATGCCAAGCAGGCCAAACTCAAAAGGCAGCAGGCTCGTGTCTTTTAAGCTTTCATCGATATATGCATTTACACCATCCACATAAGCCCCTATTATTTCTTTTCCCTGGCTATGGTAATGATTCTGCTCAGTATTCATATCTCCCCTGAACATAAAAAGTCTTGTTCCTATATCTCTTTTCAATTCCTTCTCACCAAGGATTTCTGCTACTGTCCCGGTTGATTGTCTCCTCCATATTTCAAACTGAAAGAGACGGTCCCTGGCAGCCAGGTAGCCCTGCATATAGAATAAGTCATGTTGGGTCTTAGCATATATATGGTTTATACCATAGCTGTCACGAAGTACCTCAACTTTCTTATCCAGGTCATTAATGTGGTAAATACCGGAACTGGAGTTATTATTGCATCCGTTAGTAAATAATAAAACAGGAAGAGACAGGATTATATTCCGGATCAGTGTTTTCATGCCTTGTATATTTAATTGTTACGGGATATGGGAATTAATTTCATATTTAATCACATTGGAAAGCAATGTATATCTAAAATTACTAATTATTATATATCAACAGAAGATAGTTTTAATCTTAGTCACTATTTTTTCTAAGCATCTTTCCTGCTCTTTCCCCGGTAAACCTGCCATTAGCTATTACAAGAGTGCCATTAACCATTACATACTCAAAGCCTTCAGCCAGTGTATGGGGATGGGTAAACGTAGCTTTATCTTTTACTTTCGCAGGATCAAAGATCAGCAGGTCGGCAGCAAAACCGTTCTTAATAAGTCCCCTTTTCTGTTTCAGTATCCCATGCGTTTTGGCAGGCAGTTCAGTCATCTTGTAAACAGCTTCCTCCAGGCTTAAGATTTTCTTTTCTCTGACATAATAGCTTATGATCCTGGCAAAGGAACCATATCCCCTGGGGTGTTCTATTGTTGGGGAACCATCTGAGCTGATCATTACATTCCTGTCTATCAGAAGCCTGTCCTGCAGCTCCTGATCCATAACAAAGTAGGCTGCGCTTGCTCCTTCGGGACCTATATCATCTATAAGCAGGTCTACATAGCTTTTATTCCGCTCGCGTGCTGCCTGGGCCAGGGTTTTTCCTGTCCATTCTCCTGTGCCCAGGAGTGTTGCTTCGGGACCATTTCTTGAAATAATCTTGTTCTTAAGATACAAAGCAAGTTCTTCACGCCTTTTAGATACAACATCTTTGTAATTGTAGGGGGCTTTTGCCCAGGAAGGGAAGATAATACCTATAGATGCATAGCTTGCCGTATAAGGATATATGTCTCCTGTTATTTCTATTCCCGATTCCCTTGCCTCCTGCATTTGCCTGAGCATGGCTTCAGCCTGTTTTTCACCTTTTCCATAAACTATCTTCATATTGGATACATGCACGGCGCTTCCGCTTATTCTTCCCTGGTTTATCAGTTCGGCAAGGGATTCGGAGATATTATCTTTATCCTCGCTTCTGATGCTGCTGTGTATTATCCCATTGCGTTTTGCCACCGGCATGGCAACAGCAACCAGCTCGTCAAGCCTGGAGAAAGAACCGGGCTGGGATTCAAGTCCCGTTGACAATCCGAAACATCCGGCATCCATTGCCTTTTCAACCAGCCAGGCCATTTCGTTAAGCTTTGATTTATCAGGATTGGAACTGGCCTTAACACTGCTTTCATCTCTTATAGAACTATGCCCGACCAGGGTAGCAATATTTAGTGCCGGTTTTGCCTCTTCCACATCTGTCATCCATTCTTCAATATTTGCGGGACTTATACCATCCTGCCCGAGGATGATAGTTGTTACTCCCATAGCGATGAAGTTCCTGAAAGCGGGAGTAGCTATGGGGTCTCCCTGGGCATGACTGTCAATAAAACCGGGTGTTACAACCATCCCGCCGGCATTGATAACATTTTCCACATCAGTGTCTTCAGGATCGAAATGCCCTATTTTAATTATTTCACCATTATAAATAAGTATGTCTTTATCTCTTGCCTCGTTCCCGGTACCATCTATAATGCTTCCCCCGTAGATGAGGAAATCATAATTATCATCATTTTGTTTTATGGTGCATGAATACATAAATATAAATACAGGAATAAGGAATAAAAGAAAAACCATAAATGATCTTCCAGAAAATCTTTGTTTCATTTTTATATTTAATGCCGGCATATTTGTCTGTTTATCAGCCCTGATCATTATCCTGCAGTTTCTTAAGGCTGTCTCCGCTTAACCTGTATGTAGTCCATTCGCTCATTGCCCGGGCTCCGGCAGCCTCATAAAAATCAATGGCTTTCCGGTTCCAGTTCAGTACGCACCACTCCATCCTTCCGCAGCCTCTTTTTATGCTTAGTGCAGCAAGATATCTGAACAGCTTTTTGCCAAAACCCCTGCCCCTGAATTTTTCCTTTATGTAGATATCCTCCAGGTAAAGGCCGGCTTTACCCAGGAAAGTGGAGAAATTGTGAAAATAAAGAGCGTAGCCAATTATTTCTTTGTTCAGGAGGGCAAGTATTACCTCTGCATGTTTTTTCTCAAACAATTGCTCTCTGAGTATCTCTTCTGTGGCTGTGACTTCATGTGATAGATTCTCGAAGTCTGCGATTTCCTTTATCAGGCTCAGAATGTGTGGAAGATCTTTCTCTTCGGCATGCTTAATTGTAAACTCTGTATTCATGTTACTAAAATCTTTTTTATGATCCGGGTACGTGTTTTCCTACCACCCTTTTATGCCAAGTTGCTTTTCTTCTATGAGGTATAGTTTTTTGTCTTCCAGAAGATATATCATTGGGGCAATGCTTATTGCGGGATAGTTTTCTCTCAGCAGATCAGCCTGCTTAATAATGAAGTCAGCCTCATCTCCAATATCATAATCAGCAAGTGAACGCTTAAAATAATCATTTGCCTTATCCCTGTTCCATCCCCCGTTTTTAACAAGTCCGTCCACAAATACATCCTTTTGAGAGGCAATATGTGACATGGCACAGTCATTATGGCCTATTAGGGCAATATGTTTTATTCCTCCAACAGCTATGCTATATGCAAGGTTAAAATCATTATGTTTGAGATTTGCTCCTCCTGTTCTGATTATATAAGCAAAATTTTCAGGGAGGTGAAGATGCAGGCGATAATCCATGCACATTGCTATGAGTAGCTCTGCCTTATTATATTCCTTAAATTCCTGTCCGAGATTATGGTAATTCAGCAGGCTTTCAATGGGAGTGTTCCGGTATTGTTTTAAAATATCCTCAGTCTTCGCAACATTTATTAGCATATCAACAAGCTGTTTATTAGGTTTTAGTCAGTTTTCTTCAATATCATTAAGCCATTTCCTTCTTCATCAAAAAGACTGAGCTGCATATCAGCCAGTTTATAGGAAACGACAAGTGTCAGTGATTTATCGAATTTATCTGCAATAGTCATATCCGGGCAGGCTTTCCTTGTGCTGATACCAATTCCAAATTTCATAACACTGTCATCCAGCTCTTTTATGCTTCCGTTTACAATATTACAGCCATCATTACCGAAATATTTCATTTGAGCCACATTTATCTCTATTTGGGGAGTTTTGACCGGCTTTTTTGAATCTGTACCTGCAATTTCTTCTCCCATTATTGATTTAAGGATCCATATATCATTAAGTAATACTTTTTTATCAGGCCTTTTTTCAAGTTGTTCAATAAGTATATACTCAATCGTGGAGGCGTCGGCAGGAATATTTTCCTGATCGGCTTTTTTCTCCTCAACACGGAGTTTGTATATATATCCGGCCTCAAATTCAAATCCTTTGATCTCTGCATAGAATGTTTCCCAGTTCCCGGGAATCAGTTCATCTCCTTTTTGAACCTGCAGGCAAGTCCTGGGGGCAACTCCTTCACAGTTTACTTCAAGGCTGTTTACCCAGTAAATACTGTCTTTAGTTTTTTCCTTATCTGTATTTCCGCAGGAGCTTATAAGGAAACTTAATGCTGCCAGTACTAAAATGTTCCTCATTTGTTAAGAGATTTGTTTATGTAATTAAAAACCCGCCCTAATGCAAGATGCATGAAATAAGTATGGCAAACTACGAAATATCTTTTATTTAT
The DNA here is from genome assembly GCA_029932855.1 of Bacteroidales bacterium. Taxonomy (GTDB): domain Bacteria; phylum Bacteroidota; class Bacteroidia; order Bacteroidales; family VadinHA17; genus JAYEGO01. The sequence continues at coordinate 18,786 of JAOZPG010000016.1, forward strand.
CAAATCCTCAATTTTATTCCTGTTCATGGAAATACTATTCACTAAAATTTTTTCTGCAGATTGTATCCTGCGAGCGCATTTCACGTAGCTTGCTGTTGGGTTAGCGAGCGCATTATAAATAATCAATAAGGATCGATGATTGGCTTCGCCGAGCTAAAGGTTCCTGGTTGCTTTGCTGCGAGGAGAGTCAATAATACGAAACTGTTAATATTGTTTAATGGTCAAAAAGAATGCACACAATAAAAGTAGTCTTAATATCCCAGTATATTGAACATATCTTCGGCCGACTGCTCTTCCCTGTAAACAGTATCGGTGATATTTCCATTTTTATCTCTGTCTATGATTATATGCCTGGGAGAAGGTATAAGGCAGTGTTTTATGCCTCCATATCCGCTTACTGCATCCTGGTATGCTCCCGTATGGAAGAAGCCCAGGTACAGGGGCTCTTTATCATTATTGCTGTAAGAAGGTAATAATACTTCCTGGTTGAGATCCTCTGAGTTATAGTAATCCGTATGATCACAGCTTATTCCCCCTATATGAACCCTGTGATATTCATTTTGCCACTTATTTACCGGCAGTAGAATGAATTTCTCCTGAAGTGCCCAGGCATCGGGAATGGTATTCAGTAGGCTGTTATCTATTATATACCATGTTTCTGTATCATTCTGTGTCTTTTGTTCAAGGACCTGAAAAATAATGGCTCCCGATTCACCAACTGTGTATTTACCAAATTCCGTGAATAAGTCAGGCTCAGGTAACTTATTGGCATTACATGCTTTACTGATGTTTTTAATTATCTCGTTAACAATATATTTGTAATCATATTCAAAGCCAAGGTGGTTGCTGATTGGAAATCCTCCTCCCAGGTTAAATGAATCGAGATTGGCACTTTCCTTTTTCAGTTCTATATACAGTTGCACGGCCTTCTGGAACTCTCCCCAGAAGTAAGGAGTATCCTTAATTCCCGAATCGACAAAGAAATGCAGCATTTTCAGTTCCACCCTCTTGTCATTAAGTATTTTGCTTTTAAAAAACTCAGTTATCCCGGCAGGGGGTATTCCCAGGCGGGAAGTATAATATGCCGATTGAGCTTCCTCATTAACAGCCATCCTCAGACCTATCCTGAATTTGGTTTTGCTGCCTATTTCCAGTAAGCGTTCCAGCTCGTTTTCACTGTCAAGTATCACAATAGAGTTGCTAAATCCCAGTTCATTAAGTTTTTTGATTTTTTTCAGGTAGTCTTCGGTTTTGTAGCCGTTATGAATGAGCTTTATGCCTTTATCAAGTATCCCTTTCTTATACAGCGAAAGTATAAGGTCTATATCGAATGAAGAAGATGTCTCCAGGTCCACCTTATGTTTAAGGGCTTCATTAATTACATGAAAAAAGTGATTGCTCTTGGTGCAGTAACAGAAATTATATTTTCCCCCGTAGGAATTTTCTTTTATGGCATTGTTAAAAAGTTCCCTGGCCTTGTTTATCTGTTCAGCTATTTTCGGGAGGTAGATAAACCTGAATGGTGTCCCGTATTTCTTTATGAGTTTTTTCAGGGAGATACCATAAAATGTAAGGTGGCCATCCTGCATGTCAAAACCTTCCCTGGGAAAGGAATAACTCTGATGTATAAGGTTTTTATAAGAGTTCTTCATAATAAGCAGCAATCAATGTATTAGCTATTATCCTTTGGTATATGTATGGTTTCAGAACAATACACAAACCGGGTCGGGAGCATTAATCTCATACATGTAGTTTAGCAGGCCTGTTTTTATATCACGCTTAAATGATACTATATTATTTGAATGCTGATTGGCAACCAGCAGGTAATTATCATCGGGTGATAGGCAGAAACTACGTGGCCATTTACCCCTGGTGTCCTGGTGTTCAAGCAGCCTGAGATGGCCGTTTTGACTGTTTACTTCAAATACGGCAATACTGTTGTGTCCCCTGTTGGAAGCATATACGAATTTTGCATCTGCAGAGATATGAATATCTGCACAGTAGCTGGTATCAGTATAACCGGGTGGGAGGGTAGATATCGAGATATCCTTTTCGTACTTGCCGTATTTATCTTTTTGTAATAATGTTATAGTACAATCCAGCTCATTCACCACATATAACCATTTGCCACCGGGATGAAAAATCATGTGACGCGGTCCTGCCCCGGGATTCATATTTATTACAGGCGGGTCGGATGGGATTAATTTTTGTTGCAGGCTGTCTAAATTATAAATCCAGAGATCATTGCTTCCCAGGTCGGCAGAAACAATATCATTACCATCGGGAGCGAAACAGGCTGAATGGGCATGAGGAACTTGTTGCCTCGGGCTGATCCCGTGCCCGGTATGTTGCCGGAGATCCAGCAGTCCGCTCAGTCTGCCCTGCTCATCCATCTTCAGCAGGGCTACATTGCCCCCCGTATAATTAGAGGCTAACACAAAACCGGCTTTGCTGATTGAAACATAACATGGATGGGCCCCGCCAGAGGGACTCCTGCTTATTAATTCCAGGCTGTCGCCGGCGATAAGAAAAGATTCTATACTTCCCGTACCTTCAATATTGGTCTCATTCACAGCCACAAGGAATCTTTTGTCGGTACTTATGGCAAGAAAAGACGGATTTTCAGATTTAGCTGCCAGTCCAACAGCCTCCATACTGCCATCCTGCCTGAGCAGGTACTTGTAGATACCTCTGCTTTCATTTGTGGTGTATGTACCCAGGTAGAATGGAAATATTTTGTTTTCCTGCATGTTTTCCTGCTGTTTCTTAGGCTGACAGGCCGTTAATAGCAGGAGTGCTATGCCTGAAATTGATATAAAATAAATAATTGTATTTTTCATATGTATAGCTTATTCCTGGCAGTTTCCGGAGAATATCCGAAAGAATAACCGAAAAATAAATCTGCCTTTACTTTTTTGCATTTTACTCCTGAGTTCTTCTGAAAAAGCAGCCTTATTTTTCAATCTCTTGCCGATTGACGCATATCCAGTAAAAACAAAGGTATTAAAATTGAAACATATGCCAGTAGGTCCCATGGATCGAATGTTGCATCATACAGATGAAAATATTGGGCAGTTTCAATACCAAAGCTTACCAGCAGGAATATCACAAAGGTTTTTCCTGGAGTAAAAAAGCTTGTCCATGCATTTTCTGCATAAGAGGTAAAAAGTCCCCGAAAAAGGATATAACTCCATGCGGGACCAAACATATCAAGCAGGTATCCCTTCCTGAAGCTTTTCAGGCCGGACCATATTCCCGTCGCAGCTGTTTCGTCTATTTTGGTATTTATGCCTGATAATCCTAAGACTAAAAACAGAAGCATAGCTATAGCCCAGTATAATGCATGTTTATTATGCCTGTCTTCTTTTGTCATTACAGGAATTGATAATTATTCTTACCCGGGCCCTGAGTCCGGACTTACCAGGCCGATTTCAGGCCCGAACACCGTCAGCCTTTTACGCTTTTGTGTTATTCATCCTGAAGATATCTAAAAACTCATTATTGATATCCATATCTATGATATCGTTTTTATTCAGGATATCAAAGTACTGTTTTATTTTAAATATCAGTTTCTCTCCTTCAACATATTCGAAATTTACACGGTCAAGGAAAAGCTCTATCCTGTCAACAGGCTGGCGCATCATGTCAAAAGAAAGCTCAGCAGACTTCTTTTTGTTGTCATTTACCCACTGAATTGCCAGTTTTAGTTCATCAAGGAATATTTTTGTTTCTTCAGGGTGCTCCCGTACAAATTCGCCTTTCAATACCAGGCCTGCATTTGGAAAACTTCCAAAGCCTTTGTTTATTTCGTTCCATATCTTATTGAACGACAATATGGATATTTCCTGTTTCCTGTCCTTCATGATTTTTATAGCATAACTTGCCTCGGGTTCACGCAGGATTACGGTATCTGCCCTGCCTGTAACAAAATCTTTATAAATTTCTTCCGGCCGGCCGAAGGGTTCCCCGTATTTGAATTTGAAATCACCGGGATTCAGGCCGCTTGCCTTAATCAAATATTTTGTGATTTTAGCAGGCGGGGCTTCTTCAAATAAAGGAGTATAAATCTCTTTACCTATAATGTCTTTGAATTTTTTGACTTTTGAGCGACTTAATAAAACGAAATTGTCCCAAACAAAAAGAGCCGGTATTTTAATATCGCTGCTTCTTAATTTGGCCGATGTTATTAATGCAGAAAAACTAATATCTGCTTTCCCGTTTGTGATCCATGCCAGGTGTTTTTCAGTTTCTTCCCAGACTTTTAATTCTTTAATGTTTAAGTGTTTTCTAATTTTTTCTGATTGGAGTAAACGCATAATTACCGGATAGGCCACGGGTGTTGCAGATTGAATAACTACATCAATTTTTGTCCGGGAGCTGTCTTTTTTAGATTCTTCACTGATTTTTTTGTGAAAATATATCCAGAATTCATTTTCTGCTTTGGTTTCAGTTATATGTTCAAAATTCATTTCCGACAACATGTTGATCATCGGGTGCGGTTCAAAGCGCTGAATTAACACAAATCCTTTGTCATCTGCTGTTGCATAAGCTTTTTTTAGAATGATGTCAAATGGGTCTGTTGTCATGGTTCTTACATCAAGCACTTCAAATTCATTTTTTCGCTCTTTCCAGGAGAGTGTTTTTCTTTCGGGATTGTAAATTGAAATTCTGTATTCCCTGTTCTTCTCGATATTAAAATACAATCCCAGTCCACTAGCTGTCTTTAATAATTCGTAAGGCTTTTCAGTTGAGATAATAACAATGTTTCCCTGTGGAGCCAGGTCGGAGACTTTTTTAACCAGTTCTTCTAATGTATTGTTATTATATATATATCGGTCAGAACTTTCTTCCCAGCTTATTTCAACACCTTTGAATTCAATATCATTTATGGATCCCTCAAGACAATCAGGCATTCTTTCCATTAATTTGGCTTCGGTTCCCAGATGCATATTTATTGAATGCAATATCTCACACACAGACAATCCTGAGATTTTTGCAGCATCATTAAAATTTGCAAATTTGGCAAGAGTGTTATACAATACCGGGTTTTGCATTCGTTTAAACATAGGAGACAAGTTTATCAGAACCTGTCTTAATTCCGGGTACTTATCCAGAGTTTCTTTAATGTTTGAACTTGCCAGGACAGCATCAGGTAATTCAATATCTTCACTTTTATAAGCAGAGATTGCATTAACAGGACAAACATCCATTGCCTCATTGCATTTTGTTTCTTCAGCAATGTTTTCAGGTTGTTTAATTAAATAGGCAATATTATTATCATTAATCTCAAAGTTATCACCTGCCACTTCAACACAGGCCCTGCAGGCAATACACTCTTCTGATACCTTATATTTTTTCATATATTCTATATTTTAAATAGTTGCTTCCATGTAGTTGCTTCTACGAGTACACAAAAGTAGATGTTTTAAAATAGTTTACAATCACTACATCTTGGTATTATTGTTTTTTTTATTTTAGAAATGCTTCATGGGCTATGAAATCAATATCAGAAGCTATCACATTTTCCTGTACCTGCTCCCGGGTTTTCCCTCCGGGAATGACCACATGACATGCCGGGTGAGAAATGCAGAATCTGAGACTAAGCTGTGCGGGACTATAGCGGGGGTATTTATCAAATACCGGTTGGTAGCCTTTAAAATCTTCCAGGTAAGAACTTAGTTTTTCGGGAGAAAGGTTAAACCTTCTGTGGTCTCCTTCCCCAAAAGTGCTTGCAGGCCTGAATTTCCCGGTAAGCAAGCCGAAAAGAAGAGGGATGCGCACAATAACACCGGTTCCGTACTTAAGTGCCATTGGGAATAAAACATCTTCAGCTTTCCGTTCGAGGAGGTTGTATCTGACCTGTATTACTTCAATCAGATCATGATGTCTTTCCAGGATATGAGCTTGTGCTGTTTCCTGGAATGATTGAACACTCCAGCCGCAATGTATTATTTTGCCGGTGGCTTTCAGTTTTTCAAGGGCTATCCATACTTCGTCCTGCTCAAGTATTTCGGGGCCGGGACTGTGGAGCTGAAGTATATCAAGCTTCTCAACATTCAGTCGCTTTAGACTTTGTTCCACTGCAAACTCCAGGTGTTTAACAGAGTAATCGTTATTGACCGGAATATCTTTGCCAGCCTGTTCAATGAAGGGATAAAAATTGTTTCCTGCCTTGGAGGCTATTACTATTTTATCTTTGTCAGGTCTTTCATCCAGTACCTGCCTGATCAGCTCTTCAGAGTGGCCAAAGCCATATACATCGGCAGTGTCAATAAAGTTTATCCCCGCATCAATGGCTGCATGAATGGCTTTCCTCGAATTATTATCATCTGTTTTTCCCCAATCCCGTCCGCTTATACCCCAGGAACCAAAACCGACTGTTGATATTTTAGGCCCTTTTAAGCCCAGGTTCCTGTATTTCATTGATATAGTATTATTGTATCAGGAAGAGATCAGTCCTGCCTTATCAGTCCTGTCTTATCTTATCAGTTCAGCCAGATCACAGCTCTGTTCTGTTATCTCTGACTTATATCTCAGCTTATTTGATTTTTTCCCTGTTCTCCAGCCTGTATTCATCCTGTTCCTTACTTTCGCGAAACATATCTTCCGTATTATCCATTTCAGGTGATTCTTTTAATGCTTTCCAGTCAAACTTCTCGTCAAAGGGGTCGAGTGCTTTCTGTGGATCAAAAACTTTACTGTCAACCTCCAGGGCATTGTAAGGAGTGTAGTCCGGAGTATCCGTAAAAAAGTCACCCAGATCAGTAGCTCCTGCATCGTATTGATTTAAGTAAGGTAATCCCAGGATATTCCAGAAAGACTTAAACAAACTGCCGAAGCTATAGTGTACATGACTTACATGATCTCTCTTCACCCATGGAGAAACCAGCATAAGAAGACTACGATGTGCATCAACATGATCCACACCATTTTGTGCATCATCTTCAGTAATAACGATCAACATATTTTCCCAGTATGGTGTTCTTGAAAGATATTCCACAATACGCCCCAGGGCCAGATCATTGTCAGCCATATAACTTTCCCGGAAAGGATATCCTGCCTCCGGGCGGTTTCCGGCTCCGTGGTCGTTGGGGATGATAATTGTTATTAATGCGGGCATAGAGTCATTGCCATTGATCCACTTATTATCAAATTCTTTAATAAACTGATCTATTCTGAATTGATCCGGTATGGCCATATTAAAAGTAGGATACATTTTAGAAGTCCGTTCATAAAGAGGTTGAGGTACCGGGAAGTTAATGTAATGATAAACGCCGGTATATTTATACTCATCCTTGTAAAGTGCGGGCTCGAACATAATACTAAAGCCAAAATTGTAGAAGTCTGTATTGTTTCGTTCCAGGTGATCCCACATTGAACCTGCTTCATTATAATCTTCAGGATATATAGCTCCTGCTGATCCGGCCATGCCAAACACACCAGGTGCTTTTGAGTTTTCTTTAAAATTCCTGTTGCTCCCATAACTGGCAGCCGTACATGTTTCACACCATTCATTAGGATAAGTGTTTACCAGCCATCGATGACCGTCGGCAGAAACATCTGAATCCACGTAAAAATTATCTGAAAAACTAAACTGCCTGGCTAGCTCCAGATGGTTAGGCATAACAGTTATATTTGAAACGGAGTCAGTCTTTTTTCTGTTAAAAAAACTGGAATTTCTGCCATACCGGGCTAATGACGAGTCACCATTAGCATTTTCAAGCTGACCTAATATTTCATCATAGGTTCTGTTTTCCTTTGATATAAATACAATGTGTTTTATCGGACTTTCTTTCTCTCCCGGGTAAAGTGGGAGAGGATTGTTCTTACGGTTCTTGAAAACTGCATCGCTGGCTTTTGTAAAATGAAAGTTATTTGAAATAACCTGTTTTGTCATCCCTTTTAACTCTTTGTTATTTGGGATATCTACTACCTGAATGCTTCCTTTCATCAGGGAGCCAATATAACTGCTTTCAGATCTCTTTTCAAAAGCGGCACCTCCATTAGGGCCACTTCCAAAGCCTTTGGCGTTGGCAATGATTAATTTCTCCCCATCCTTGCTTACCATGAGTTTTGAAGGGAACCATCCGGTTGGGATATGACCCATGACTTTGAAATCTGAAGTATTTATAACCCCGATTGCATTTATTCCTGATTCGGCAACATAGAGTCGTTTTTGGTCAGGGCTTAAAGCCAGGCCAAAAGGGATGACTCCGCGAAATTGCCTGATGCGTTTATCCGGTTTGAGATAAATTGTATTGACCACTGAGTCCTGTTCGAACGAAATAACCGATATATTATCATTGTTTCCGTTACTGACAAATACATACTTGTCGGTGGCAACAATAGAATTTGGACTTGATCCTCCTACGGCAGGAATGTCTTCAACCATTGCGCCAACCAGGTGCCCGGTTTTAATTTTTGCAACAACTTTCGGATTAAGACTGTCCTCGAGACTTATCGCGAATACAGAAAATGCATCTATTGCATTCATATCCCCTAAACCGGGAATTGATACAGTATCATTTTCAATACCGGATACCATCTCTTTCGAGCCATAGGCAAAAGCAGGATAATTGACAGGCTTTATCCTGGCGTCTTCTTCAGCGCTCTCCCTTATATAAGAATATTCAAACATTCCTACATTGGCAACATAAAGCTTTTTCTCGTTTGGAGACAAACATATCCCGAAGGGATAGCGGCCAACTGGGACTGAGTGTTTAAGGCTTTTGGACTTAGTGTCCACTATAAGCATCCTGAAACCTATCTGATCTACTGCATAAAGTGTTTTCCCGTCTTTTGATAATTTCAAATCACCAATATAAGCATGAGAGTAGTCAACAGAATCTGAAACATATGAACAGTCTATGTAGCCTTTCTTTTCGCCGGAATTCACATCAAACAAATATATCTTATTTGCTTGCCCACCGGCTACATAAACGGTTTGATTATCAGGAGATATGGCCAGTCCCATAAATACTGAAGCCAGCACACCCTTGTCTGTAGATGGTCCGGGGGGTACTTGTTGTACTTCAGGATGTTGAGATAAAATATTGCGAACAATGGTAATTGATAATGGATTGGTTCCGGAATTAGCAGTGACTGCAACGTTTCCATCGGGACTCAAAGTCAATCCATAAGGATGTGGCGCAGTAACAATACTTTTGCCGGCAGGAGTAATATACCTGCCATTGGGGATTATAGTTCTTCCTTCTTTATTGATTTTTGTTATTTTATTACCTGCCGGGGCAGATATTATCCACAATTCCTTTTTGTTTTGTTGATCACTGAGATTGCAAGAGCAAGACAGATATAATATAGTTAATAGTAATAGAATAATATTTTTCATAATTTTCTGATAATGTTATTGGTTCTGATTTGTATGTATTACGAATGAAATTCCTGGCCTCAATAGTCATATATTCTATTATGTATTGTTACCGGTTTAATGCAATAAAGTTAGTAAAAAAAGTTAGTTCTTGTACAATATAGAAGCTTGTCAGGTATGGCTTCCTGCCGGTTCTGATACTAGTAAACTTTCCCGATATTTCCCAGGTTCCCGAAACGATAATATTCAATTGGCTTTCCTGTACAAAAACGCTGCAATCTTGTATCTTTAAAAGACGATTAATTGTGAATGGTTCATAGGCAATCAGTTTTTTTTTCAAATATCGGAAAGCTGCTTCCCGATATTTGCTATCTGTAGCACTTATTGTTTGAACCCAGGGAGATAAATATTTTTATTATTAATATCTGCCTAAGTAATATAATAAGTATATTTAAGGTGTTGATTCTTATTGCAAGAGTGTATATAATGTTACATATTTAAGAAACAGCAATGCTATTTTAAAGAATAGTAGCACTTTCTTTTTAAGTAACTGAGAGAAAAATGCACTGATATTGTTAATTATTAATCCTTACATAAGACATAATGTGAGAATGATTTTAAAACAACCAAATAAATAATACAGACATGAATAAGTTAGTGGCAGTCCTTTTACTACTAAGTGAAATGACAATGGCTCAAAACATTACAGTTTTGACAAATGAAAAAATCCTAAGTTCCAATTCAGAATATTGCTTTCCTCATTTCAGTCCCGATGGAAATAGTATCGCTTTTACAACCCAGGGGTTTACAGGGCTGTATATCCTGGACATGAAAACGAGAAAAAATGTTCAGATATCGGACAAAGCTGGTGCAGGCTACAATCCTGTTTTTTCGAATGATGGTTCAACAATATATTACAGGTGGGACGAATACAGGGGAATGAAAAAATATTCCAGTATTTATTCAAAGAATTTAAATACCAAGGGAGTAGCAATTATTGAAAGTGGAAAAAGAAAGCTGTCACCACCTCAGATTGTAAATAATAAACTGATCTATAAGCTTGGCAATGAGCTTAGTAAGCAACAGTTGTCCGAAAAGACAGAGCCCGGGCAATCCAGGGATATCTGGACATGTATTGAGAATCAAAAGATTGTCGTATATATAAATGAAGACAGAAAAGTTCTTGCGCCAATGGGTGAAGGAAATTATATCTGGCCTCAGTTATCACCGGATAAAACAAAAATACTTTTCACATTTACCGGACACGGAACATATATATCTGATCTGGATGGAAATATCCTTGCAGATGTTGGTTACTTAAATGCTTCAAAATGGTTAAATAACGATTGGATTGTCGGAATGAAGGATCATGATGATGGCTATATCGTTACAAGCTCAGACATATATGCCGTAAAATCTGACGGACAAAGATCAGTCCGGCTAACCCGGACTGAAGACGAAATGGAAATGTATCCTGATTGTTCATATGCAAATTCAAAGATCGTTTATCATACACTTAAGGGAGACATTTATTTAATGACTTTAAAACTTAAATAGGAGAGTTTATCATGAGAAAGACATTTTTGATTCTTTTGGCATTTTTATCAGTTATTAATCTTTATTCGCAAGATTTTGATTCTATTAGTATTTGTATAAATCCCGGACACGGTGGACATGATGGCGATGACAGGCATATTGTTGAGACTGAGTTCTGGGAATCTGAAGGAAACCTGACTAAAGGATTATATCTCAGGGATATTCTTGAGAGTTGCGGTGCAACAATAATAATGTCAAGAGTAACTAATTTCACTTCCGACGATCTTCCCTTATCCCAGATAAGTCAGATAGCAAATGATAACAATGTCGATTTTTTCCAGTCTATCCACAGCAATGGCTATAATGGTGCAAGTAACTATCCTTTAACATTGTTCCGGGGTTATGATAATGCCCCGGTATTTCCTGAAGCAAAAGCCATGGGGCACATAATATGGCCTAAGCTCTGGAAAAACGGAAATGGATGGACCCATCAGGGAGAAAAGAACAGGGGAGACTGGGATTTCTATCCATGGGGTACAGCGGGACTGGGGGTTTTGAGAGGACTGGCAATGCCTGGGATTCTTACCGAAGGTTCCTTCCATGATTATATTCCCGAATCCTGGCGATTAAGGAACCTGGATTACAGGAGACATGAGGCATGGGTTTTTGCCAGGTCATATTTTGATTATTTTGAAACAGATAGTTCCGATCTCGGTGTAGTTGCAGGAATCTGTCGTGATCCATATTCAAGGCCTGAATTTTATTATGGCCCAAACACATTGGATAAAGATGCTCCGGTAGAAAATGTAACTGTTACCTTAACGCCCGGAGACCGTGTTTATCAGACAGATACATTGAACAACGGCTATTTCTTTTTCGACAGTATTGTCCCCGGGGACTATGTTCTTACATATAGTGTGGATCATTTCTATACTGATTCAACGCATATTACCGTTCTGGCTAATGAAACTTCATTTGTTAATGAGTATCTTCAAATTGATACTACTTCAGCTCCCCAGGTACTGTATCATTCACCGCTTAGTTCAATTGATGACAGTGTCGCTCTAAACCAGGAGTTTAAAGTATATTTTGATTACCCTATGAATAAAGATTCCGTTGAAAATGCAATCTCGATATCCCCAATGGCAAGCATGGTCTTTTCATGGGATAAAGATTCAAAAATTCTAAGCATTAGCCCGGAAACGATTTTTGCAATGGAAACACATTTTATAATCACAATATCAACTACCGCACAGCATATATGGAATGTTCCGATATCAGAACCCTATGTTTTTGATTTTTATACAGTAAAACGGACACAACTTGTGTTGGAAAAATTCTATCCCACAGATGGAATGGAAGAGCTGAGTACTCTCTTGCAATTCCGCTTATATTTTGATGCTCCTATAGATGCGGGAACTTTAAGTGATAATGTAAAGCTTTATGATGCCAACAATAATCTGATACCTGTTATAAGAGAACTTGTTTTCGATGAAGACAACAAGGGCTTTTATTTCTTCGAGCCCATAATTGAGCTTGAACTTAACAGTAATTATAAGTTTGTTATTTCAGAAAACCTTGCCGATATATATGGTATTACATTGAATGAAAATTATGAGATTAATTTCAAAACAATAACTGATGCCTGGGTAACAGGGACTGTATTTATTGATTTTGAGTCTATTGGTTCGTGGTGGGATCCAAACGGAAGCGGCAGTACCGTTGGCACTGTCGATGAACTCACAACATTTTCACAATCTTCTGACTATAAGATAAACGGCACATATTCAGGGAGACTGGATTATGTATTCGCGAATGACAATAACGGAGTATGCCGTACTCATAATGCAGGAACCCCGGCAGTTGGTTCTGATGCTGATTCAAAGATAGGCTTCTGGGTCTTCGGAGATCTCAGTTATAATATTCTTGAATACTGGTTTTATCCACCCAGTGGGTATTCGCCGGTATATGTCGATACAATTGACTGGGCTGGCTGGGAATTAAAATATATCCCTTTCACAGATATTGGTTCAGGTAGTACCCGTTTTGCAAGCCTGGTTGTCAGGCAAACTGCAGCAGGTGCCAAAAAGGGGACTATGTATTTCGACGACGGCCAGATATTTCTGCCTGTTGGGATAGATGAGGAAAGGCAAGTTGAAACATTGATGGAACAGAATTATCCTAATCCTTTCAGTGCATATACAACATTCAGGATTAATGTCCCAGATAATTGTCATGTAAAATTGGCTATCTACAATATGACAGGAAAGCAAATGGCCGTACTGGTAAATGAAAACAGTCCAGGTGGTAGTTATAATTATATTTGGGACGGAACATCAGCCAGGGGCCAAAGGCTGGATCCGGGGATGTACTTTTATAAGCTTGAGATGAATTCATCATCAATTAATCACATGGAAACCGGCAAATGCATACTGATAGAATAGAGGCCGGGGTGAGTAAATGAAAAGGGAGAGATGTAGTTTTGTTAACTACATCTCTCCCGCTTTTTTATTACAGTATGTTATTGTTTTCTGACTTCTTCTATTTTTTCAGCACTTTATCCAACACTGTAGCTTCATCTAACTTCTTTGTACAGAAGAACCAGTCTTTACAATCGATCTCGCTGTCTGTCATACGGTCTTTTGCACCACCACATGAACCGGCAGGGCCAATAATCACATCATCACCCGGGCGCCAGTCAGCGGGAGTGGCAACACCAAATTCATCTGCTGCCTGCAGGGCAATTATTACTCTGTAAAGCTCATCGAAATTTCTTCCTAAACTTAAAGGATAATAGATAATTGTTCTGATTGTACCTTTAGGGTCAATAAAGAAAACAGCCCTGACTGCTTTAGTTGTGTCTTCATTTGGCTGGATCATTCCGTACTTTTTGGCAACATCCATTGTAATGTCTTCAATGAGTGGGAAGTTTATTTCAACATCCTTCATGCCTTTGTACTCAATCTTTTCTTTAATTGTACGTAACCATGCGATATGGCTATATAGCCCGTCAACTGAAAGTCCTACAAGTTTGCAATTTGCTTTTTCAAATTTGTCTTCCATTGTTGCAAAAGTCATAAACTCAGATGTACAAACCGGTGTGAAATCGGCCGGATGACTAAATAATATTACCCAGCTTCCATTATAATCAGCAGGGAAATTAATATCGCCTTGTGTTGTTACTGCTTTAAATTCTGGTGCAGCATCGCCAATTCTTGGCATGCTCACAACTTCTTGTTCTTGATTTTGTTCCATTTTACTTTGTTTAAATGTTTGTTATTTATAATTATAATTAAAATTCAATATTATGTAATGTTCAGTGCCGGTTTATTATCGAATATCTATCGTTCTACCGGTAATATTTAAAATCCTGTATTTTCCTTTTCCCTGGGCATTATCTTTCTGAATAGATTCCGGCTATGTGTAGTGCTCATCATCATCAATTAAATCTTCCGTTTATATGAAGAGTAAAGTTATCAATCTTAAATCCTGGTAATTTCTTTTTTTTGAAATAAGCTTCAAGCATTTCGTCCAGTTCTTTATCTATATAATCTCCTATCACATCAGATCCGGGGCTATGTAAATGATGATGCCTCTCGGTAAATCCATCATAGCGGCTAATGTCTTTATCTGTTACTACTTTCCTGACTAAATTATTATCAACCAGTACAGCTAAAACTTTATATACTGTTCCGGTAGCAATATTAGGGTACTCTTTTTTTATATAACTAATTATATTTTCTGCTGTAGGGTGATTTCCCAGCTCTATAATTGCTTCCAGGATCGCCATTCTCTGGGGTGTTACTTTAAGCCCTTTGTCAATTAGTTTGTTTCGAATATCCATGATATTTCTAAAAGTTAATGATTCTTATATGAGAATAATTCTCCTTTAAGACCTCACAAATATAGATGTTTTTATTTAATTAGTTTAGTTTAATTGGATTTTTTTTGTCGGACGGTCTTTCGCATAACAAAAATATAAATAATGTGTGACTGGTAAGGTTTGATTGTCAGTCTGTTATCTGAGTCAGGCAAAGCAAATATACCTGGACGCTTTGAATAAATATCTGTATAAATGACAGATAATTCTTGTTGGCGTTTTATTGACGAGTTTATTAGTTATTTGTCGCCCAATTGTTTAAATCTGAATTTCTCATTAGCTGCCGGTTCGTGTTCCTGTTTCATAATTTCCTCTATCTTTTTTACTATTTGAGGATTTTGTTCGGAGACATCTGTTTTTTCTTCAATATCTGTTTCCAGATCATACAATTCAATTTCCATGTTACCATCGAAAATGTTTTTTCTGATTCCTTTCCATTTTCCAATTCTAACTGCCTGCTGTCCGTTATAAGCTGGAAATTCCCAGTACAAAAACTCGTGTCTTTCCTGCTCCTGATTAAGTAAAGCCGGCTTAAAACTTATTCCATCAATATCTTTAGGGGCTTCAGTTCCTGATATATCACATATTGTAGGCATCAGGTCATAAAAAGCCGATATATGATCGCTTGTTGTTCCGGCTTTGATATGGTCGGGCCAGCTTACAATTAAGGGAATATGTATTCCCCCTTCATATACGAAACCCTTGGTGTGGCCGTAACCATTCGAGAAAGGTTTGGAGCTTTCAAAATAATTAAAATCTACACCTCCCAGATAAGTAGGGCCATTGTCACTGGAGAAGAAAATAATAGTGTTTTCATATATTCCCATTTCCTTAAGTGTGGAGATTATTTCACCCAGCTGCTCATCTAAATAACTGATCATTGCTGCATATGAAGCCCTGGGGTATCTGTTTGGGAAATAACCTTCATTTCCTGTATAGGGTTCTTCTTCCCCGAATACTTTTCTGTATCTGTCTGTATATTCTTTTGGGACTTGCAATGGAAGGTGGGGCAGGGGAGATGCATAGTACAGGAAAAATGGTCTATCCTTGTTGGCCCTGATAAAAGATAATGCTTTTTGATGAATCTTTTCAGGTGCGTACTCCTTTTGATTAAATTTTGAATAGCTGTCAGGGTCATAAGGATCAGCAAGTGAATCGAGTTTGGTTCCCGGAGGAACCAGTTCATTATCTAAGAAAATTTTTTCAGTATTTTCCCAAAGATGACCGGGATACAGGTTATGAGCCTGACGCTGACAATTATATCCGTAAAAATAGTCAAAGCCCTGAAGATTTGGTATGCCATCTGTTCCCGGAGCACCCAATCCCCATTTACCCAGGATACTTGTTTTGTAGCCTGCTTTTTGTAATTGAGTTCCTATTGTTACAGTATTAGCGGGTATTGGCCGTTGTCCTTCCAGTGTGGGATCTGAAAAAACTTTCTTATAATTCCAGACATCACCCCTTTCATTCCATTCATCATTTCCTTTGATATATGAGTGCCCTGAATGTTTTCCTGTTAAAAGAACGTAGCGGGAAGGGGCGCATACCGGAGATCCTGAATAATGCTGGGTGAACCTGATGCCACTTTCTGCGAGAGCATCAATATTCGGGGTTTTAATTATCTGCTGACCATAGACAGCTGTTTCACCATATCCAAGATCATCGGCCAGGAAAAAAATAATATTAGGAGCTGACTCCTCTTTTTTTGAAGACTCACAACCTAGCAGTGCCAGTCCTAACAGTAATGTAATTATTGTTGTTTTCATTTTTTAAAGTATTGGCAGACCAAAGCAAAGGCAGCAATATCTACTTTAATTCGATATTGAATTTCCCGTCATTATTTATATAAGATTTGCCGTCATCCGATGTTTCAATTATTTGAAACATCGGAGAGATTCCAGTACATTTTTCAAATTCGGCATCAACTATTTTACATTGTTTGAGATCTATCAGTGAGTAATATTCTTCCATACGTGAGTTTATTCCCTCTTCATCATCCGGAACAAAATGCAATATTGCCCAGTCAGATTTTTCAGGCCAGTCTATCATAGTGAAAACAGAAGTTGAATCTATTATTGTATCAATTTCTCCATTTGTATAATCAATTACCAGCGTATTATCATTTTCGATATATACATCTTCAACTTCATTATAATTATCAGGATATCCTGTGATAAACCTGTCATTGAAGAAAAGTTCCGAAATACAAATATCATCATATTTTGTTCCAGGATAAGTGTCAGTAATTATCAGTTTAAGAATAAAAGAAGCAGCAAATGTATCAGGCCTGCCTGCTTTTAAAAATTCTTTGTAGTTATTACTGCCTCTGAAAGACTCACATTCTGTAGAGACTGTTCCCTGAAAATCGAGCAAATCCTCTTTATTTAAATTTAACGGGAAAGATTGTATTCCAATAGAATCTGATAATTCAATATCTTTTTCAACAGGATATTTTTTTATAATGTATAAACTTGTTACTTCAGTGCTGAAGTTCTCAGGATGGAAGGCAGAGAATATTGATATTTTGATTGTTTTTGGGCGGGAATTCTTAAAATATAATTGCTCGCTTTTTCCATATCCCGAGAAGATATTTAAAATAAGATCTTCAATATCGATATTTGCCGGTATCCTGAGATAAAGAGCAGTGTGTTTATCATTCTTAGATGAACCTGTAACCCAACATGTTTTAAAATTAGCGTCGAATAAATTGAACGAAGGGTATTTGCCATTATTTTCAAGATCAAAAAAGTCTTTAATGTCTGTTGATCTAAAGTCATATGGAAACGGATATAACTCAAAATCCGGAGCGGCATCTAAAAGTGATAACTCGGTAGTTTTTGATTGAGATTGTATGTTTTGTGGAGCGATAATTAGTATGAAAAAAACTAACAGAGGTAAAATGGGATGCTTTTTTATGAAAAAAACT
>JAOZPG010000016.1:36555-66160 GCA_029932855.1 Bacteroidales bacterium
TAGTATGAAAAAAACTAACAGAGGTAAAATGGGATGCTTTTTTATGAAAAAAACTGCTGTTGTCATAATGTGTAAAATTAATAATGAAAGACAGAGTATTATGTTAATGTATTAAACAGATTCTTGTATTTGCTATTATTATTTTTTCTTTCTTTTACATAAAGAACGTGATATAAGCAGCAGGATACTATAAGCAATAATGTATATCCATAATTCTGTGGCATTGCTTAAGATCAGTCCGCTTATTATTCCGGCTATGCCCAGTACAAGAGGAAAGATATGCTTATTCTTATGGCCCTTACGAACCAGACTGACAGATCTTATAGAAAAAATAAGTACGGGAATAGTAATAACAAAGAATAATGATATAAAAATTCCACCAAGAAACGACCAGCCATCATCCGTATAATACTTAAGGGCTTCCTTCCCGATATAAAGATTCAATAGGGCTAATAGTCCGAAAGAGAAAAGAGCCATGATCAATAAGAACCAGCATTTCTGAGCTCCCTCTTTAAAAGGATTGAAGTGTTTTTTGAAAGCATTCATTATATAATCCCCGATATCATTATTGTTTATTTACGCCTTAACCCGGCCTGCTAATCCGGACAATTGCTTAAGCCGGCACGCAAATTCAGCACGCAAATCCGGACAATTGCTTAAACCAAGTTACGATGTTAAAATTAATAATTAATTCAATAAAGCGGCTTTACCGGACCTGGCTCTGTTGTTTTGTCATTCTACAATTTATCCAGTTGTCTTAAAATTACCAGGTTGATTGTCCAGTATACACTGAAAGCAATTATTCCTGTAAGGGAGACTGCTATGAATTCCCTGATTCCCAGGGCTCTTTCCCAGAACACAAAACCAAAAATCAATCCGGAAATAATACAAATAACTCCTGTAAATCTTGTAAGCGTTAAACCATAGATTCTTTTTCTTTGTTTAAACTTTTCCCAGAATGGTAAAGTAAGAGAAGCCTGAATTATTATTGCTATAATTGTTGCTATAGGTACAAAATACTTAAAAAAGCCATTGTCCGGTTTTGTGAATGCATCTCCATTGTGTACAATAATATTAATGATGACTAATAAGCCAAGCACAGTTAATATACCTGATATTGCTGGCAATATCGTTCTTATGATCTTTGTTTTCATAATTTTTGAATTTACTGTTAGCCGGGATGCAATTATATTTCTCTGCCACAAGACCTAATCACCTTATTTCCTCAAATTTAAGGAAGTCAATCCCCGCCATATTTCCGGGTTTAGCAGAATTATCGGCGCCAATAATTTTTATAGTGAAAGTATTTTCTCCTTCAGCTAAAGCATGATTACCAAGATCAATATCAGAAACTACAACACCGTTTTCATTAAAGCCGTTTATTGAGTTTGCAATAGTTTTATCATTTAAACTTATCTGTATTTTACCATAATCGGGTGCTTTTGTAAAGCGCGCAGATATCTTGTATCTGCCTGCTTTGTTTATTATAAACCTGGTTTTCAATTTATCGCCAACTGTCCCGTTTCTCCACCACAGCTGAGTCTTACCACTCAACAATGATCCATACTGAATGCTGTAAGTTCCTGAATCACAGGAGATAACATCCAGGCTTTCACCTTCAATCATACCATTTTTATCAACAACAGGCTTAATTACATCAGAACGTTTTAAAGCAACCGGCTTTTTTACCAGTTCAATACCGGGAGAAACATTACTTACATATCCTGGTTTAACATACCAGAAAGCGGTCATTGCATAATTCATTTTAGTCTTTACCCAATGCCACATTTCAATATTCGAGCTTAATTCTTTTTTAAATGGCATTGCATCCAGTGAACGCAAACGTAGATTCACAGTCATTCCCGGATTAAAATTTCCTGCTCCCGTTGGTTGGGCAATAAAGGGATGTGTAAATTTCTCGGGACGACACCAGGCGTAACCATAATAATCCTCAGTACCTGTTCCGATACATGAAGGGAAATCTTCTCCGTCAACGTAAATCTTCTCATCGCCTTCACCCCACCAGGTATTCACAGTATTAAAAACAGTTAAAGCATCTCCAACATAAACGCCTTCCCCTTTCAAATCAATATAATTCACATCGTAATGCCACTCATCATCTTCAAGATTCTGGTTCGATGCTGTATTGATTCCATTTAACTCATGCCACGACACGCCAAAATACATACTTGAACTTTTCCATTTGTATTTAGAAACTGAAATATTTAGATCCACCTCAACATCCTGCTTCCCATAATTTACAATACTTATAATTGCTGATTTTTTGAAAGGCATTAGCCAGCTGGCTTCCATCTGTCCGTTTTCCTCAACTTTTGTGTACCATGTTTTTGACGGATAGATCTGATACCCGGTACCAAAGAACTCTCCAAGGGGTACCCAGACAGTCTCCTCTCCATCGAAAGAAATTTGTAAAATTGTTGAGCGAAGTGCCTGGCTAAGATTTTTTGCATCAATCTTTATTTTTATTCCGGATATTGCTTTTCCATTATCTGTCAAGTCAATCGAGATATCATCCGAAGAAGCCAGGGTTTTTGATTTATGGAACTCGCTAGCAGTTTCTATTTCAGGATTTAACAAGCTGGCCGCTGTTTTTTCAATTAATGATTTCGAAGCAGTTAAATCATCTGTTGTAAAGCTTTCTACCTTAACCCCCGGTTTGTAGCTCCTGTAATTAATATTGTAATAGATACTGGGTTTCCAGTAATCATCCTCAAATCGTACAGCATCACATTCATAAGTAATTTTACAATGCTTTGAGTATGGTATTGGCAGATATAGATTGTGCCCGCGTGCCTTATATTCTGCATCAGGAGAAACGGAAGCAGCAAGTGGTTCAGGTGCCAAAAGATCTCCACTTATAATATCTAGCACATTGCCTTCAATAAGCGGAGTTTTGTTTTTATCAATATAAATCCGAAGCGTTCCATCAGCAGCACCTTCTCCCGAAAAGGTCATCCAGTAACGTACAACAGCCCCGGGACCGTCGGCGTCGAACAAAACAAATTCGCGCCTGCCATTATTATTTTCTTCCCGTACAAACTGGGTCCAGTCGGCATTTGCCCACCAGTTTTTTTCGTTTGGCGAAACGCTTTTGCGGTCGTAACTACTAAACTGTTTTAAGGAATAGTTATGCTCAGGGAAATAGCTTATAGCAGTCTTATCCACCATTTCCTCAAGCAGAGTATCAAAAGTGACATTTTTATTATTGCATGCTGTAAACAAAAATATACTGGCAATAACTATAAATTTCCCTGAAAATATGCTGAATCTACTAAGTTTGTTGTTCTTATAGTTATGGGGGCATATTATACCAGGATAATTCTTCATGATTTTTCTGTTTTATTCCATTTTTGTCCTCATGTCGATTTGACAAGCCTGACAAGTTGCTTTTTGCTTGACTTTGTAATAATACTTAAAAATCTAATATGAGCTGTCAAAAACAATCAAATCAAATCATGGTCTTGATTATTTACAATAGCGTATCCGGTTTTAATTATTTGGTATCAGGCAAGGCTTAATTAAATCCATGTTCCCTGGCCGGTTAGATTAGTTTGAGGCAATAGCATCGCAAGTGAGAATAACACTGAAAAAAAAGCAATATTTTTCATCAGTAAAGGAATTTAGATAACATGTCCATTAATAAAGCTTTAATAGCACATGGTATAGATAAGATAATTAAATCTTCATCAGCGTGCTTTTGGCAACATTTGTTTGTGCTTATCTGGTTGATGCCAGTTTTACCGGTAAATAAACAATTAGAAAGAGAAAGAACGATTGCCTGATATGTAAGCTACGAAATTAAATACAGAAAGTCAATGCATTAGATTGTATTCTTCCCTGGAAATCGGAAAGTAAAAAGTTAGACTGAAAGGCTTATTTCATGAGAATAATTTTTAAAACATATTAAAAATTAGTTTAGCAGCCATAATTAATAATATAACAGCTAATATCTTTTTTACTGTTCCGGTATTTAATTTTTTTTGCATAAAAATAGTTCCTAATGTGGCTCCCATTATTCCGGCAACAGAAGCTATTGCCAGTATTCTCCAATTAATATTACCCATTGCCCAATAGGTTAAAAACCCGGAAAACGATGAGAAAGGAACTACAAATGCTGTAATTGCCGTAATCTTTTTTGGGTTAAACCCTAACATCAACATAAGTGGAGAAATAATTCCTCCGCCACCAATTCCAAGCATTCCGGATACTAAACCTGCAAATGCTCCTATTAATGATAATTTCACATATGGTGTACCACTACGGTATTTGTCGTTGCTGTTTTTTTTATGAAACAGAAACATTATTCCCGAAAACAATAAAAATCCAATAAAAAGAAGGAGAATTATTTTATTTGGAATAAATTTTGAAATATATGCTCCTGCTACGGCAAACAAAAATGAAAAAATTATAATAGGAATACCTGTCTTTAAATCTAATCGTTTGTTTTTTATATTATTTATGCTTGCTCCTGTTAAACTAACTGTATTATAAAAAAGTCCGACAGGTTTTGCTACATTAATTGGTATGCCAAAAGAAACCAGAATGGGTATCAGTATTATTGCTGCCCCTACGCCTCCAAGTGAAAATATAAAGGCCGCAATTAATGATATAATAAATATTAGCAAATCCATAATGTCACAGTATTTATTTCATTCCTTTTGTGTTTCGATATAATCGTATATTAGTTGCCAGTATTGCTGATCTCCAACATCATATTTTAGTCCTAAGTAATTTAATATGCCCAGTTTGGTTTTGTGTACAATAACCATATTCAATTTTGGGATAACTGTAATGAATTGACCTCCATAACCGGTTGCCGAATAGGTCCCTTCAAAAACAGGATTGTGCCTGAAGTTGTCTGCTACCCACCACATATATCCATAGGAAAACTGGTAAGGACTTGATTTGCTACGTCCATATCGTTTATTTACTGTATCTACAGGAGTATAGGCTGTTGTTATTTTTTTAATCCATTTCCCGGAAATTATCTGTTTCTCATTCCATACTCCTTTGTTGAGCATTAATTGACCAATTTTAGCCATATCCCTGGTAGACAAGTAGATATGATAGGCAGGATATTGTGATTTTCTTTTGTTATGTTTTTTCTTTTGATTTTTTATGTTCCAGTCCTGAAAACCTAATGGTATTGCTAATTGCTCCTCAATTTCTTCATAAATTGTATTACCTGTTTTATTTTCAAAAATGTAACCTGCAACATTAAAATCCCAGTTATTATAAACAAAATATTCGCCATGTTTTACGCTGCCTCTTTTTAGGATATTCTTTTTATCATAGCCACCATTTGCAGGAATATGAAATACTCCTGACCGTGCTGTAATAATATCCTTAACTGTGGCTTCTTTTTCTTTAGCTGACAATCCATCTTTTTCATCAATCCCAATATCTCCGATAGTTTGTTGTAAATCAATTGATCCGTTTTCTACATATTTCCCATATAAGATGCTTAAGATACTTTTTCGACAGGAAGCAACATAGCTTACTTCTTTTATGTCTCCGTATTCATAAATGATTTTGCCATTTTGCAGTATAAGCATTCCGGTAGTTTCAAGATTATTCTTTAAGAAATTTGTCAGCGAATCCAGCTTCTCATATGTAAAACCTGTAGTTTCTATAGATGAATGTTTTTCAAAAGGAGTTCCCTCAAACCTGGCTTTGTGTGTCCCGCAAGCTGTAAATAATATAATAATGCTAATGGCAATAACTATTTTTCTCATCGATTCAGTTTTTAATGATGTTGTCAAGCCAATCAAAATACAACTTATTTGTTTTTTCATCCTGATATTCGTGTCCCTTATCTTCCACTATACTTGTAGTTACTTTTGCTCCGTTTTGGATTAGTTTTCGACTCATTTCCTCGATTAAATTCACATCTAAGGCTGCATCTTTATTACCATGGTAGATAAAAACAGCTATGTTTCTAAATTCTTTCAAATATTTATCTTCTAAGAAATTAGGATGCACTCCATCTAACCATTCATTGGCTAAATTTGGATGTCCGGCAAAAACAGCAACCCCCTTATATAATTTGGGATGCTCATAAAAAGTTCTTAAAGCTCCGTATCCGCCCATAGAAAATCCTCCAATGATTATTTTGTTTTCATTCACATTAAAATACTTTTTAACATCATCTATGGCTTCAACGTCTGACCAGGCTATTAAAGCCTCAAATCCTGATTTCCCTTCTTGCATTTTTTCTTGTGATTGTGTTTTGTTTGATAATTTCTTATGAGCTTGCCCAAAATTAGAATATTTGGCACTCTGATTGAAACAGTTTTGTCCCCGTCTTTTAAGCTATAGTTTTCAATTTTTCCGCTAATAATCACTTTTTCTTTTGGAATGAAGATCTTATTATCCTCTTTTGTACATCCTGGTACAGAAATGAGAATTAATGTAATTACAACTATATTCTTAATGGTTATCTTCATATTGTTATTTACTATTTAACCCTGTCCGAAAATGTTTAAGTGCAGGGGGGCTTCAAGCCTGGAATTTATAGCAGGCCCGGCAATTATTCTCAGATATTGTTGTGTTATCATTATCTCAAAATATCTATTGCTTTTTCCGGGGTTTCATCTTTACTTTTTGGAATATCTTTCAGTAATTCTTTTAAACACTCAGGCTTTAAACAAAACATAGGTGTTTGTTTTATATATTCCAGATATTCATCTCCGAATTTTCTGACTGCTTTCGGCTCTTCTACAAGTTTTATCATTATTAGCATAAACAGTATTTCAACCGGACTAATAATAAGGATAAATGATGGTGATGCAACAATGAATGCGATAGATACGGGGAAAAGCAATAATCCCAGATGCATCGGATGCCTCATATATTTATATATTCCTTCTTTAACCAGGACATTTGTTTCCATTCTTTCTACTTTGCCCTTTCTGCCATACTTTGCTAGTGTCCTTCCCGTATTTTTACTTATTCTCATTACTATCAGCAAGACAAAAATACCAGCTATGAAGCCAATAATATGAAAAAGCATATTGCTATGAATATCCACAAATAAGATATTATCAAGATAATATCCACCAACAATTCCTCCAAAAAGCATAATAGTCCATAAACTTAGTCTGAGTATCATAATTTCTCTTTCTTAATAATTTCTACAAATGTATTCACATTTCAAAATATTCTTTGTTTTGCCAGGCCATTGGATATTTTTCTTTGCATTAGCCCAACGCGGGCATATATGGTCCGGGCCTGTTTTTTTGTAAAAGTATGCTTTTAAAATAATTGTAAGTGTTGTAAAACCAATTATTGCTTAGTTAGTCTTACATAGTATGGTAAGAAGAATATTTCAACCCGGTATGATTCAGCTGCAGCATAACCACTCAATACATTATCTTTAAGTCTCAACTTAATATTTGTTTTATGCCTGCTGACTGATGTTTGTATTATTCCCCTTCTTATTGCAGCCCGTTAATTCTAATATGCTTATTTGATTTAAACAATATGCTTAGAGTTAACATTCCACAAAGCAATTGTAGATGCTGCAAAAAATATTACTAAAATTAAGTTTAAATATCCGCCCATAATTACAATTCTAATACTATTGTCAGCTTCCTAATGTTGGCTAAGTACCCGGGAAGCTGACATAATCATAAATTATATCTATATCTTTGAACTTTATTATTAATTATTTGTTTTATAAAATCACTTTAAATAAAGTAGTATAGATTTCTTGAAAAAATATCACAAATGGTTTAGTATTATTTTGACCGTTTTTATATTGTTAATTGCAATCTCCGGAATTATTCTAAATCACAGGCAAGGTTTATCTAATATCAATGTAAACAGAAACTTATTAGCTAAAGAATACCATTATTACAATTGGAATAATGCATCAATAAAATCATCCTTAAAAATAAATTCCGATTCTATTTTGCTATATGGTAACGTTGGCATCTGGCTTACAGACAGCACATTCAATAAGATATATGATTTTACACAAGGGTTTCCTAAAGGGATTGACAACAAAAAAATATATAAAATATATAAAACCAACAACAAACTATTAGCCGGAACGCTATTTGGATTATATATCTACGATTATAATAAAGAACAGTGGGTAAAAAACTCATTTACCAACAATGTTATTATGGATATAGCACAAAAGCAAGATACCGTTATATTATTAACTCGCTCTTTTTTATATAAAACTGTTGATTTTAAACAATTTAACAAAATAACACTACCTGCACCAAAAGGATACAATAATAAAGTAGGCATGTTTAAAACTCTATGGGTTATTCATAGTGGTGAGATATATGGTAAAATTGGTATCTTATTTACCGATTTTATTGGTTTTGTTTTTATTTTTTTAAGTGTTACGGGTATTATGTATTGGCTACTACCGAAATATGTAAAGAAAAGTTTATCAAAAAATAAGAAGATAAAAAGGAAGATAAAGGTTAGTCGCTTTTCATTAAAATGGCATAATAAATTAGGATGGAGTTTAATAGTTTTTTTAATTATTTCTACCATTACTGGTATGTTTTTGCGACCTCCTTTTTTAATTGCAATAGCAAATAAACAAGTAAACAAAATACCTTACACAGAATTAGATACAGACAATGCCTGGTTCGATAAACTTAGACGCTTAATTTACGATGAAAATAACGATAAATATATTTTTGCAACTATTGATGGTTTATTTACTTCAGAAACGACACTTAACGATTCATTATTGAGTGTAAACAGACAAGTTCCCATTAGTGTTATGGGAGTAAATGTTTTTAAACAAATTGACAACCATATTTTATTAATTGGCTCTTTTGAAGGTCTTTTTCTATACAATGAACAAACCGGTTATATATTCGATTACATAGAAAAAACAAAATATATACCAAGAAAAAGCAGAATACCTATTGGCAGATATATGGTTGCAGGTTTCTCTAATGATTTTGGTAATGAATATTT
The DNA here is from genome assembly GCA_029932855.1 of Bacteroidales bacterium. Taxonomy (GTDB): domain Bacteria; phylum Bacteroidota; class Bacteroidia; order Bacteroidales; family VadinHA17; genus JAYEGO01. Next base: position 45,526 of record JAOZPG010000016.1, read on the forward strand.
CTTTGATTTTGATAAAGGAAGTACTCCAATATCAAGTAGCACACCATTTTTTAATATGCCTAAAATTATAAAAGATCAACCTATGTCTTTGTGGAATCTTGCTTTAGAATTTCATACGATGCGTATTTGGAATACTATTATAGGCAATTTTTATATTCTACTCATTCCTCTAATAGGATTAAGTCTTCTTTTTATTTTTATTTCAGGCTTTGTTATATGGTATAAAGTACACAGATAATTCTTTTTGGGTCTTTGGAGTTCTTTTCATAGCCCAGATGATCGGTCATCTCGGTTTTTTGCATACGGTTTGGCTATGAAAATGTAGGTTATAGCCTTTGTTGTGTGTTCGTTCTTTATTTGCAAATTGCAAACGAAAATTATTAAAACATAAATACTATTCATATCCTGAAATTATATTTGGCTGAATAACAAATGAATAGCGATACGTTTTGGGAGGAATTGTATACTTCTCGTGAACCAGTCTTCCCCAGGAAGTATCACCTCCAACCCCCATTTGATAGAGATCAATATTCCACTGTACGACTTTGCCGGTAACAATATCCGCACCGTGTTTCGAGGTTACGGGAACCAATCCGGAAGCAGACTTGCCACTATCTTTTGTTGCAACAAAATCAAGTTCGGAAATTGTGAAAGGCCATACACTACCATTTAAAAGTTGATTGTCAGTTGAATGCATTGTTAATTTTAGCTTTTCTGACTGAACGCTTATCCATCTTATATCTGTTTTATTAGCTGTTTCCTGCGGACGGGAATAGCGATGAAATTGATTTACGACGGCTCCTTTGTATAGACCTGTTTTAGCACCTGATTTTCTGTCCCAGTATGTTTCTTGAGGTCCTCTGCCGTACCAGGCGATTTGTGTATAAGTATTTGGTAAAATAAGGCACATCCCTATTCTTGGGATTTTTGGCAAAGAATCTTTTGCAGGATTGAAATTATAATCAACCATTAACTGTCCATCATTGGTTAACACATAGTTGATAGTTAATTCTGCTATATTGTCCGGGAATTGATAATCTACGCTAAAAGCAACTCCTTTTGTTGTTGGATGAGGTTCTTTGCTTAATGTTGCAACTGCCTGTTTGGTTGCTTCTTTCCAAATTTTAGCCCATTCATGCATGCCATTGCCCAGGTCGTTGTCGGTTGGCGCTCTCCAGAAATTTGGCCGAATGGCATGATTCGTAATAAACTTTCCCTGGTAGCTCCAATGGGTAATCTCTCCGGTTTTATTATCTATACTCAATTTAGTGTTAGCGTTTTCAATGGTAATTTCTGTTTCACCTTTTGATACATTTAATGTTTGTTCGGATGATACTTTTAATGGCGGTGAAATATATTTATGCAGAATGAATTGTTCAAAAGCAATTTCATGGTTTGCTGGAAGTAATCCCTTTTCGGTTTTTGTAATTAATTGAACCAATAAGATAGCTTCTTTGTTTTCACTGAATAATACCGGTGCAATTTTAAAGCTTGAATGTTCTTGTGCAGGAATATTAACAGTATTTATATTTCCCGATTCAACAACCACACCATCCTCTAAGAGTGTCCATTTTAAGATTACATTATCAAGAGAGGCGAAAAAGTATTTATTTGTAACGCTTAATTCTTTATTGATAATGTTCCAGTCAAATTTAGCCGGTTGATATACTTTTTTAACTTCTGTAAGATGCGGATGTGGGTTTCGATACGGATCAACCAGGCCATTATTAAGGAAGTTCCCGTCAGTTGGCAGGTCAGGGTTGAAATCGTGACCATAAGCCAAATATGGTTTGCCGTTTTCATCTTTGTATTCCAGTGACTGATCTACCCAATCCCATATATAACCGCCTTGCAAAACAGGGTATTGTTCTATTATGTCCCAATAATCTTGCAGGTTTCCAACCGAGTTGCCCATAGCATGAGCATATTCGATCATAATGCATGGTTTGGCAGGATTGCCTTTGGCATAATCTACCAATCTTTTGATATCAGGGTACATTGGACAATAGATGTCTGAATAATCTTTTGTTGCTGCTGGTTCGTATTGAATCGGACGAGTAGGATCTACTGTTTTTAACCATTGGTATGTAGCCCTGAAAATTTTTCCCTCTCCGGCTTCATTCCCCAGCGACCATACTATAATTGACGGATGATTTCTATCTCTGTAATACATCCGTTGAATTCTATCCAAATGAGCCGGCAGCCATGACATTTCATTTCCTAACTGGCTTGCTTCGTCAATTGCCAGGGGATGACTTTCTATATTGGCCTCATCAATTACATATAAACCATATTTATCGCACAGGTCGTACCAATAAGGGTGATTGGGGTAATGGCTGCTCCTGACTGCGTTTATGTTGTTTCGTTTCATTAACCGAATATCCAACTTCATACTTTCGATAGAAACCACATGACCTGTATGAGGATCGGTTTCATGTCTGTTTACTCCCCGAATATAAATCGCTTTGCCGTTGACCAACATCTGGTTATTTTTAATACGCACATTTCTAAATCCAATGTTTTTTTGAATGAATTGATTGTTCTTTCCTGATGTCTCATCAATTAACCGGATATTCAAAGTGTAACAATTTGGAAGTTCTGCCGACCACTGTTTCACATTTTCAATAACATTTTCAATATTAATTTTTGCTGTATCAAATGCATTTACTTCAACTGATTTTTCTTTTTCAAATACCATACTATTACCATCAACAATCTGGATTATTAAAGTTCTGGAAGAGCTTTCTACAGTGGTATTTGTAATTTCAACCGTAGTTGAAAAAAGTCCGTTTTTATAAGAGCTATCCAAATCTGCGATTACCTGAAAGTCGGTAACGGCAACTTTTGGTTTGGCATAAACATATACTTCTCTTTCAATACCGCTCATGCGCAGCATATCCTGACTTTCCAGATAACTGGCATCGCTCCAGCGGTACATTTGAATCGCTATCAGGTTTTTGCCTTTTCTGACAAAATTGCTGATGTTGAATTCAGCGGGAGTTTTGGATCCTTGTGAATAGCCAACATATTGTCCGTTGATGTATAAATACATAGCAGATTTTGCTCCTGCGAAGTGCAAAATAATATCATATGTAATCCAATTGTCAGGTATATTGAATATTTGGCGATAAGTTCCTACAGGGTTATATTCTGTTGGTGCGTCTGGCCATTTGGTGTCAAATGGATAGCGCTCATCCAGATAGATCGGGTAACCATAACCTTCCACTTCCCAATTGGCGGGAACAGGAATAGTATTCCAGTCGTCATCGTCCAAATTTATATCATAGAAATTTTTAATTCTGTCTTTGGGCGATTTTACCCAGCGAAACTTCCAATTGCCATTCAACGAAAGAAAACGATTTGAACTCTCCAAATCATTTTTATCAGCTAAATCCGGTGATTCGTAAGCAAAAAAATCAGCATGGGGCCGGAGCTTGTTTTCACCGAAAACAGTATGGTTGTTATGTAAGTTTTGTTTTCGTTCTTTTGTTACATTTTGAGTGCAAGCGACAAAAATGGTTAAAACAGCTATTAAATAGAATTTGATCATAATCAGTAGTTCATATAATCTTCTTTTAAAACAGTTTGTAACCAGAAGATCAATTCGTCAGCATTCTCTTTGGAGAAAACAATAGGGGGTTTTATTTTTAATACATTATTGTCTTTCCCGTCTGTACTCATCAGAACAGCAAAATCTTTCATTCTGTTAGCCAGGTACGATGCTTTTTCCGTAAGTGGATTTTTATTTTTATCTGCCAACTCAAACCCCAGGAATAATCCCTGTCCTCTTACATCGCCAATAACCGGGAACTCCTTTTGCAGTGCCCACAGTCTTTCTTTTAAGTAATTACCAACGGTTAATGCATTATCCTGCAGATTTTCATCCTTTATTACCCGCAATACTTCCATGCCAATAGCTGATGATATCGGATTTCCGCCAAAAGTGTTAAAATATTCCATGCCATTGGCAAAACCGTCAGCCACTTCTCGGGTACATACTACTGCCGCAACAGGTTGCCCGTTACCAAGAGGTTTCCCTACAGTTACAATATCGGGTATTACGTCATGCAACTGGAAGCCCCAAAAATGGCTTCCCACACGGCCACATCCTACCTGGACTTCGTCCGATATGCATAACCCACCGGCATCTCTAACAGCTTTGTAGGTAATTTTTAAATAACCCTTTGGCAATTCGACCTGCCCGCCACAACTTATAATGGGTTCGCAAATAAAGCCGGCCACATTTCTTCCTTTTGCTTGTATGTTGTCAATTTGTTCCTGAACGTGGCTGGCATAATCGGCAGCTGTATCTTCTCCGGAATATATTCCACGGTAAGCATCCGGCAGAGGTACGATATGGGTATATTCAGGGGTCCCGCTTCCACCTTTGCTGTCAAATTTATAAGAGCTTATATCAATACAGGCATTGGAGTTCCCATGATATCCAACTTCTACTGCAATCATATCCCTCCGGCCGGTATAGGCTTTTATCATTCGCAATGCCAGTTCGTTGGCTTCACTTCCGGAATTAACAAAATGTACTACAGACAATTCCTCCGGAAAGGTGCTCAGCAATTCTTTTGCAAATTCGATGATGTTTTTGTTTAAATATCGGGTATTGGTGTTTAGAACCCCCATTTGTTGTTGACCGGCTTTTACAACCCGCGGATGTTCATGGCCAACATGGGCAACATTATTAACCGTATCCAAATATCTTCTGCCGGTATTGTCAATTAAATGAACACCTTCTCCTCTTACTATATTCAGAGGTTCATCATAAGAAACACTTAAGCTTTTACCCAAGTGCTCTTTTCTGTATGACAGTATCTCGTTTATGGTGCTTTCCTGATCTCTATTCATTCCTTCCGTCTTAAAAAGCAAACCGGGGTCAGGGCAAATGCTATTATAAACCTCTTTTTGATTAGGGAAACATACTCCCGGAAAATTATCTTTATTCCCCAACAAATCCATCATTACCTGAAAATGTATGTACGGGGGACTGTTTCTATATTCTTCGGCATTGCCTGCGTAAGCAATCAAATCTCCTTTTTTTACTGTGTCGCCAATACTTAAAATAGTTATGCTGTTTTGTGAAAGATGTCCGTAAAGTGTGTAAAATAAAATACCATTATCCGTGAGATGTTGAAGGATCAATACATTTTGATGGCCCTTTTTGTATGATGTGCTGCGAAAACTAACAACCTTGCCATCGTAAAACGTATGAACAGGTATTTGTGCAGGAACGAAAAAATTTACCCCTAAATGAATTGTTTTGTATTCGGGACCGCTGTTGCCCTCTTTGCGATAGCCAACGGTATTATATAAAGGACTTGCTTCATTATATGCTCCTGTTAACAAGCTGTTGGGGTTTTCTTTCTGCAGTTGATTAATTTTAAAACTGAAACAATCAATATCATTATATTCAACTGAATTTCCCAGCCATGTGCTCGAAACACTTAAATCCATACAAAATACTTCGTTGAAATTTAATGTTGGAAAAAGTGTTTTTAGGGAAAAGTTTTGTTTTCTAGCCCATAACTTAAAATCCTTTGTATTTGGGACGGGTGTAAATCCGCAGCAATTTCTGAAACTGAAATAAGCCAGGTTTTCATCAACTTCAATCCACCTTTCGAGAACTTCCCAGGCAGGTTTTTCACTGATCAGTAAATATTCATTGTCTGGTTCCTTCTGTTTGTTTATAGCAGATTTACATACACTAATGATCAGGCGCATTGCAATTAAATTGTGTAATAGCTTTAACTCCTCATCCTGCAACGGAAACTGGCTGTGATATCCTCTTACAACAGGTAGTGCCGCAGCCAAAGCATCCGGTTTATGCATTATGGCATAAGCTGTTGCAACAGCCAGATCGTTGATTATTTGAGTGTAAACGGAGTCACCGTAATCAATGATGGCTTTTACCTGAGGGTCAGCCAAATCGTTGGTAACAATTACGTTATTGTCATTTGCATCATTATGAACAACCCCTTTCCTTAATTTCCTGTAGTTGTTTTGAAATGTTTTGTATCGATCCTGAAAATGTGTAACAACCTTTTGGCGCTTTTTAGAAAATAAATTTACATAATCATAAGTCCATCCGGCTTGTGCCACATCCCAAACAAACTCACGATATGCTTTAGGATGATCAAAACCTTGCAGTGCATGGCTTAACTTACCCGCTTCTGCCCCTAAACTGAATAAAAGATCATCTTTGACCGGATTTACCGAAGACCATAGTCTTCCGTCAACCCATGATAATAACCGGACCTTGCGCGTATTTCCTTCACTATCTATTATTTCACTGATGAATTTCCCGTCATGGCTGGGGATGGGTTTGGGCGCTACGATGTCTTCTTTACTGTTTGCGAAGTAATTTAGGAGTTCTTGTTGAAATTCGATATAACCATCATCTTCACCAGGTCTGCTGATTTTTAAAACATAACTGCCGGTTGCAGTTTCAATCCTGAAATTAGAATCCATCTCCCCCGGCAGGGCTGTTGCCGTGCCTTCCAGGTGATACAACTCTTTGGTTATTTTTTCAGCCCGGTCAGTCTTTATCAGGGCAGAAAAATATCTTATTCTTTTATTAACAGTCCGATTTATTATCATTTTTGAGTTCATTATTCACCTTTTGGCGTTTTGAAACACCTAACTTGCAATTTATCTACCTTTTTCCCAATGACTTATATACAACCTAAGTTTACCTTTTTAATATCTTTGATATGATTATATCCTTTCATCTTTCAAAGTACAATTCTGGCAACACAATTTTTATTTCTTTTTCTTCACCATTATTTTCATTCTTGTACAGCCATAGTAATATGAATCTGATTTTTGATTCCATTAGTTGATACCCTTGGTTTTCCAATGATTCCCTTACTAATTGAAAAGTCTTTGAGAATTTTACTACCTGCTCGCCATCCATATTAATAAGACCCTTTTCATTAATTCTTAAAGTGTCTCCACTTGACAGCAAATCCAATCTTTTTTGGATAAATGTGAAATATCCCAGATTAATATCCCTGTGCGAAAGATGATAAACTAAATGATTGGGCAAAGAATGATTCTCATTGTTTTTCACCCGTTGCATCCCTTCAACCTTGATATTATTTAGGTAGTCACCATTATAATGAATAGTCAGTTTTTGTTTTGCCCGGGTCATTGCGACATACAGTTGGCGTTTGGAATCATCAGAATTTGCATTGAAATTATCGAGCATCAAAAACACATTGTCAAATTCTTTCCCCTTTGCTTTATGAATTGTGGAAACAATAATTGTTTCTCCTCTTTGAGCAATAAAATCTTCCAGATTTGATTCTTTAATAAAAATCTCAAAATCGGAACTGTATTTTACTTTAGGGTTTGTTTCTTGAAAATCCACAAGTAATTGTTTGCAAACATGATAATTTGAACTTTTCTTATTTTTTTTAACAAATTCCCTTTTTGCATTGTTCCAGGCATCCGAACTTATTATTGGTGTGGTTTTGTCTATTCCCAGGTCATCAATAAATGACCTGATTTCAAGAAGGTCATAAAGACTAAACCCATCATTAGTCTGTATTAATTTTGCCGGAATCCCGTTTTTGAGTAGTAAACCTGTAATTTTTAAAGCCTCATCGTTGGTTTTTGTCAGCACACCGGTAGTACCGGACAAATCTGTTGAAAGTATTTCGTTTACGAAGGGAACCACAAAATTTTCATTGCTGTAATTTACGATTCGGATATTTCCATTGTTTTTCTGAACCGAAACAATTGTGCTGGCTTTCATCCGTTGACGTATTTGCTCAGCATATTTATTTGTATACTCAACCAGATTCCTCTTAGCCCTGTAGTTTTCAACCAATTCATATTTTGCTGCATTTTTTTCTTTAATAAATTGTTCAAAATATTTGGAATCAGCTCCTCTGAAAGTGTAGATGTTTTGGTCATCATCACCAACAGCAACAACCCTCATCTCCTCGTTTTTAGCCATCAAGGATTTTATCAGGCTAAACTCATGCACATCCATATCCTGTGCTTCATCAATCACAAGTACACTTTTCACAATTCTATTTGGTTCAACAACTCCATTTTTTATTTTCTCAACAGTGAGCTGAAGAATCTTGTCTGATTTTTCAATGCTCCCGACTCTCCCAAGTAGGTCAAAGCAGTAAGAGTGAAATGTTTTTATTTCAATGAAATTGGCAGCATTACCAATTAGTTTTAGTAATCTTTTTTTGAACTCGGTAGTGGCAGCTCTGGAAAAGGTTAGCATTAATAGTTGTTCGTGTTTAACATCCTCCATTAATAAAAGGGAAGCTAATTTGTGAACCAATACCCTGGTTTTTCCACTTCCGGGGCCTGCTGCAACAAGGATGTACTGATTTATTTTATCATTTATTATATTAAGTTGTCTTAGCGATAATTCACCAAAGAGCTGCTTGAATTTTTTTGGTGTGATATTCCTTTGCAGCTCTTCTTTACGGCTTCCCGGGAAATATTTATTTAGAAATGAGCTGTAATTCAATTGAAAATAATCCTCAACAAAACTTAATGCTTCCCGGTAATCTACAAGCATCTTTTTAGCATATTCACCAACTATATGAATTTGCTGCATTTTGTTTTCATAAAACTGCTCAAGTTGGCTGTAGTCATCTTTTTTATACTGTATTTGATTGTTTTGTTCAAGCCTGTCAATAGTCAATTTGTTGTAAATAACCAAAAAACCACCTTCAATCTTAATTGCTTCAATTCTTGACAGATAAAAAAGTGCATCTTCAATATCATCAGTGGACGCATCAACCTTAAACATTGCGGATGCATTTACATAATTGTCTCTTAATTCATGAACGGAAAACTCAACTAATATTTCGTTGGGTTCAGCAGCATCCTTATCCTGAGTATTTTGTGTTTTATCGAAAAGATATTCTAAAATAAATTTTGATAGCGAGTGTCTTTTTTCCTGTTTATTTTTTAAAATAGCTTTGGGTTGATTACAAATTATTGAGATATGATTTTTTGAATAGCTCTGGTGATGTCTTTTTATCCAATTCTTAATTGCCCAAAAATTCAGGATAGTTTTTATTTTATTTGGATTAACATTTGTACAATTGCTCTCTAATGCTCCCTCATTTAATTCTTTAAGATTAAAAACTTTTTCCTGCTCTTCTAACTCCGGTAAAAGAAAATTCTCAATTTTTGCAAATGATTCTAAAATAGACAACGAACGGTTAACGGTATCATCTTTCTTTATGAAAGCCGTTAAGTCTTTGGTATCTGCCAGTATTTTTTCTTCTCTGAGAAGGGTGATTATTTTTATCACTTCTTCCTTTACAATTCCGAGATGGTCAGAAATGTAATCAACTCTGGCTTCTGCTACTTCATCATTTGAATGCTTTCGGCTTTTAGTAGAAAAAAGTTTTTTAATAATTCGGATTGCTTTTACTTTCTGCTGCTCATCAAATCTTGAAGATCGGTTTATCTTTTCTATCGCCTGTTGTGCATTTTTTGATAAAATACTGTTTGCAAAAATCCTGGGGACATTTTGCCCGCGTTTTAAATACCCTGCATGTTCAAGTGCTGCAATAGCCGTTTTTACGCGTATTTCAATTTCAATGACGTTATCATCCCACCCGGCTTTTCGTGCAATCTCTAAAGCTGAATTAGACACAGAGAAGCGGAATTTTGTAATCTGTTTTATTGCTCTCCAAATTTGTTGAATCTCTTTTACAGATAGTTTTGTTTGATTGAGTAAAATAAAGTGCTTATTAAGATCTTCTTCGTTGAATAAAACAAAACAATCTGCTGAAATATTTTCGTCACGCCCTGCTCTGCCTGCTTCCTGCACATAGTTTTCCAACGAATCGGAAATATCATAATGGATTACCATCCCGACATTGTTCTTATCCACACCCATTCCAAAAGCTGAAGTGGCAACCATAATTTGAACATCACCGGCAATAAAACTATTTTGGTTCTCTGTCTTCTCTTTAACCTCCATCTTTCCATGGTAAGGTTTGGCATTAAAACCATCCTTACTCAATCGCTCAGCCAGTTTATATGCTCTTCTTGTTCTTGAAACATAAATGATTGTCGGGCAATTATTCGATTCAATTAATCTTCTTGCATTGTTGTATTTGTCTTCTTCATCAGTACTGTTATAGACCTTGTACTGCAAATTTGTCCTTGTACTGCTTGCTTTGAAAACTTCAAGATGAAGAGATAATTTATCCTCAAAATATTGACAAATATCTGTAATGACATTTTGTTTGGCTGTTGCCGTAAAACAGGAAACAGGGATTGGTTCTGAGAGGTTTTTCTTTTCCTGGAGTTGTTTAATAAAATCGCCAATATATAAATAATCAACCCGAAAGTCTTGTCCCCAAGCCGAGAAACAGTGCGCTTCATCTACTACAAAGCGAACAATATTTCTTCCTAACAATAGTCGTTCAATAGTTCTGGAACGAAGAGATTCCGGAGAAATGTATAAAATTGAAGCAGAACCATCTTCAACCCTCTCGAATGATTTGGCTCGCTCTACCGGATCGAGTAATCCATTAATAGTAACCGATTCCGTTATTCCATTTTTCTCAAGATTATCAACCTGATCTTTCATTAAAGATTGTAAGGGTGAAATGATGACTGTTAACCCTTTTGTATTTCTGCCTGCCATTAAAGCAGGAATTTGAAAAGTAAGTGATTTACCTCCTCCGGTTGGGAAAACAGCCAAAAGCGACTTATTGTTAACTGCAGCATTAACAGCATTTTCTTGCAATGGTTCGCCATTGAAAGTACGGTAAGAATCGAATCCGAAAAACTCTTTCAGTCCTTTCTTCACATCCAATGCTTCATCACAATATTTGCATCCCTCTACACATGGCTTGTTTCGAAGTAAGTACATTATACTTTCTACTTCAGGATAATTTTTTAAAACCCAGGGAGGGGTAATAGAGTAGCGGTCTGTACTATTAATCAAGGCCAGACAGTATGCAAATTCAATGGGGTAGTTATAAATGAATGTTTCTATGGGAGCATTTGAGCAAAACCTCTTTTGAAAATATTCATTTATTAATTTTGTTAGAAAGGCTTCTTCGGAATATGAAAATGGAATGTATTCAAAGAAACAGGAAAACTCTTCATGTTCTTTTAATAGTAAATAGTAAATCCGTTTTAAAGGTTCATCCAGATGATTAAACGCAGTTATTTCATCATAAAACAGATCCTTTGCTTTCTGGGAATCATTTACCGGATTGTTTAATTCATCTGTTTGTATCTTATCGTCCTTTAACAGATGATGATATGGTTTTGTAGGAAAAAGTAAAGGAGATAAAAATAGTGTGTCTATGTATTTTAGATGGCTTTTTCCTTGAGACGAAAGATGTTTTTGCAAATACTTCAAGTCATGTCTGATGATATTATGTCCGCAAATGAAGTCATTGTTATTTAGAAAGTCAGCAAAATCTTTTATTGAGTTTGAATGAAAAATAGTCCCGTCACTTTTCATACCCCCAATATCAAGAATTTTTTTGCTTCTCGGATCTATTTCTGTGTCAAAAAAAATGATAGGTTTCATATCAATTAAAGTGAATAAATATCAAGTGATGGATGAAAAATAAATCTTTTTTATTAGTCAATATTTTAGTTTTATGTTTCATCACTTGTTTCAATAATTTATTTTTACGCCAATCGTCTTGAGTTATCATTACTTCTTTTCTTGCCTTTTTAAGCATAACTCCAAGTCTAGAAGCTAAAGAATCAGCATCATATTTATCTCTGGTACTTGTTCCTTTTTCTCCGTATTTTTCTTTTAAAATATCTTCAAAATCTGTAATGTTTTTCATTTTATTTTACTACATATTTTTCGTTCATATATCCCTTTTTTAGTTTCTCTGCCATTTTGATTTCCTTTTGTGGCGTTTATTGAGATTTTTTGATGAAACAATTAGTCAAAACAATTAATTTACCCTTGTCGAAAAAGCAAAGAATTCTAATGCTTTTAAAAGTTGTGATTACACGTATTTCATAAATTCCATCTGTATTTTTCAGATTTTTAAAGAATTTTTTTTGGAACTTGTTTTTCAAATCTTACCAAGTCAAATACGTATTCAATTTTTTCTTGCAACTTAAATTCTTGCGATTTATAAAAATCGACGAAGTAATTTTTATAAGCAATTATTTTTCTAATTATCTGACTCCCGCATAGCGGGATTGTTGACATCGGTAACATGTATGAGTAGTGGCAGATTGCGTGGCTCTTTCCTTTTAAACCGCAATTAATTTTGAACGGGCTACAAATCTTGATATTTATTATTTTCCCTGCCATTACTTATACAAAATGTTACCACCAGTCTTTACTTCTAGTTATTCGATTTTATGTTTGTATCATAACTTTCATCTTTCTTCAAAAACAGAATCCATATTTTACAAACAACGACTCTATATTTCTTCCATCATTGTATCCAATGCTAACCATATGCTTTTGGTAAAAGGTATTTGAAATGCCTATAGAAATAGCAATGGATACTCCTTTACTCTCAGTAGGTTGGGAAGTTATTTCGGAACTATACATGACTCCGCTCATAATTATTAAAGAAGGATTCCAGTTTTTTTTTGGCAAAACATTGATTCTTAAACCAACAGCCGAACCTATCCCAATATTTTTTTGAGAATGTCCACTTAAGAACGTAGATCCCGAATGACTGTCAAAGAACAGCATTGATTCAAGTTGCAGAACTTTTTGTGTACGAATAGCATAATGGAAAGAAAAACTTGGCCCTTTACCACCAGAGAGGAGACCGCTATTAAGACCTGCATTAATGCTGAAATTTCGAGGTTTTGTTTCTTCTTGTGCAAAAGTTTTAGTGCTTAACAAACAAAATATTATAAAAAGTACTTGTGCAGTATACTTTACAAAAAAGAACAGATAACCATTCTCTGTCGTCAGTTTATTTATGTTGCTCATATTTCTCATTCTTGAGTATTGGTGGTAAGGTTTAGTATATGGTTTTGTGGCGGTTTTGAAACACAAATCTTTCAACTTATATCAATGTTTAATTCTTGTTAAATCATTCATACTTAGCACTTCAGCCGCCATAAACTATAAACATTATTATGCATTGACAATTGTACTATTTAATCCTATTATATTCTTTTAAAATCTCAATAGTTTTTTCTATCGGTATAGATTCTATTTCTAATCCATTTCTTCCAATCATAGTTTTTGCAGCGAAAAGTGAATTAATAAGCGCCTCTTCAGTCGCTTCATTTACAGCTTCGAACAGTGGTGTGATTTTATCATTTCTTAACTCTTTTCTATCTAGGAAAATATTATCTGGTGAATAATAAGGTATTCTTAATTCTTCTGCCGTAGAAAAAGCAATCACATATTCACCACTGCCATTTGAACAATGACCTCCGGTTTTTGCTACACCTAACATTGCTCTTTTAGCTAATCTTTTTAAATTTCTTGATGTTAAAGGGGCATCTGTGGCGACTATTATCATACAAGAACCATCACCTGAATTCAATTGTTCCCGATTTTTCAACTCTACACCTACAGGGATACCAGCAATTGTTAAATTGCCACCATAATTTGTTTGAACCAGGACTCCCACGGTATAGCCACCTTTTTCTTTAGGCAAAACGCGTGAAGATGTTCCAATTCCACCTTTATAGCCAAAACAGATAGTACCGGTTCCTGCACCAACAGAGCCTTGTTCTATCACCCCAGATGTAGCATTGTTTATTGCTTCAATTACATTTTCTTTTGTTAAATGTCTTCCTTGTATATCATTTAAAGAACCATCATTTGTTTCTCCGACGATAGGATTAATTGATCTCACATATTTTTTGTTGTTACCGACTGAAAGTACATAATCAATTAAAGCATCTGCGGCTGTTGGAACAGATAAAGTGTTTGTTAAAATAATTGGCGTTTCGATTTCTCCAAGTTCTTCAACTTGTGAATAACCTGTAAGTTTACCAAATCCGTTGGCAATAAAAATGGCTGCAGGAACCTTATGCATAAATATATTTCCATCATAAGGTAGAATAGCGGTTACACCGGTTCTGATATCATTACCTTCAATTAAGGTTTTATGACCTACTTTAACTCCAGAAACATCTGTAATTGCATTATTCTTTCCTATTTCATAAATTCCAATCTTAATACCATATTCTCGAGGCATTTTCTTTTGTCCAAAACAAACTGTACTTAGGAAAAGTAATATTATTACTATTAATTGTTTCATTTTATAATAGTTTAATTAGTGTTGTGTTTTTTGTTATGCATAAGCGATTCAAGTTTGGTTATCGAAACTTATCTTTTTTTAACATGCTTTATCATTAATTAGTAATCCCATAAGAGGCAAAGACCGGTAGGATAATCATTAGATCAGCCCCCGCATGTATAAGCATTGGTGCAATTATGCTTCGTGTGTAATGCATTGCAAATCCCGTGATCATTCCTAAAACTAAAACTATTCCGAAAAAGAAAAAGATATCATCTGCATAATTAACTGTAAGATGGGGTGCGGCAAAGCATATAGATGTCAGAATAATTGACCAGACAGGTTTCATTATTTGATTTAATTTTTTCAGAAATATTCCTCTGAAGATCAATTCTTCCATAAACCCATTAGCAAAAACAAAGATCAGTATCCATTGATAATTTTCTTTCAGAAAATCCGCTTCCATCTTGAATTGTGGATTGTTAATTGCCAGGTACCCAAATACTATAAAGAAAATAATGCCTATTGATATCCCAGGGATCAAACGTCCTTTAGTTAAATAGATACTTTTTAAATTATAGCCACCAAACATAAAAGAGAGGATTATCACTAAGCTGATAATCAAACTATCGCTGAGTTTAGATAATGCAAATCCATTTGAACTCTCCATTTGGAGTTTCCAGAAACCTGATGGAAAAAAAGATACAATTAAAAATGCAAGATTCAGGATCAATAATGTAAAAGCAAGATCTTTGACTGTGGTAAGATCCTTTTTATATAAGAATCTCCATGTGATAAAAAAGATCACTATGAGAGTTATCCTGATAATTAGTTTAATGTTATTGGGTATAGGTGTGAATAATGTCATGGACACAGCTAACATGATAATTAGAATCATGAAAGATTCAAATATTTTAGATGCTTTCATTTTTCAATGGTTTGCATTATACCCGCTTATGCATTGTTACCACACGTAATTCTTGATTATTCGCAATTAAAAATTATCTCATTGTCAGTTCTCAATTTCAGCTTTCCAGTCCAGGATATATTTTCCCCTTCAATATCAACAACAATCCTATTGTTTTTTATCAGAATACTTTCTTCTGGAGCAAAAAGGATAACCTTTTTAACAAACCATATTTGTCCATCAATTGTTGTAACTGCAGTTTTATTAGTGATAAATAGTTTGTTATTCTCGTCACCTGATAATCTTAACAAGGTTTTATGCAATATGGTGCTGTCATTTATTGATTCGGCATGCATGGGGTCAAACCCCTTGAATTCAGGATTTTGATTAAATTTAAATGTAATCTTTATTCCCTGTTGAGTATTAAATTTGTTAAAAGAAACCTTATGTTTCAAAGATTCCTGAGTTGTATGAAATTTACTTATTTCATAATACATTAAATCAATTTCCAACTTTTCTTTTTGTGGTTTGAACTTGGATATAAAAAAATCGTACAGTGATAAACTATCAGAATAATATTCACTTTGCCAATTATCAAAATGTTTGTTAAGAATAAAACACATTGCCATTCCTGCGGCAAGATGCCTGTGTCTTAAACTTTTTCGACCATAAAAAGGGGTTGTTAATATTCCAAAAAAATGCTTTTGATTGTAATTATCTTTTAATATTTCATTTAAGGATGCAAATTGATTATAAAATTCATATTCACAATAAAATGCTGGACCCTCCATACTTTCAACGGTTTCTTCATATCTTAAATAATCTCCAATAATTTGTTCTCTTTTTAATCTGCAACTATAAAATTGATTCACTAACTTTTGAAAGCTATTGCTGTCTTGTTCAAAGCACATTTTGTATAATGTTTTTTGTTCAAATAGTTTTATACCATCGTTTATGTAGTTTTCGGGATAGGTCAAAAGAATAGCAGGATTATCAAATCCAATTTGCTTAATAAAATTACGCTGATAAACATGATGTAGTTCGTGAAATAGGTCAGCATATACCTCTTCAATACAAGAATAATGAATAAGTCCATAGTCAACAATAGCAGTCAATGTCCCATTAATATCTATTTGAGTCGCTCCAAATAGCTGCAATTCTTTTTGTTCTCCAATATACAATTTGTCTGTTACCCAAATAAAATCTTCAGGAGGATTAGGGTGATTATACAACAGGGCAGGACCATTAATTCTAAACAGACAAATAGGAGCCAGTTGCATACCATTCCAAATTTCACTTTTTGCATTCTCTGCATTTTTATAAAAATGGTCAATTGATGTCAAATATAGGCTATCAATTGCCATTAGTTGTTCTTGTCCATTTGTTATTGATGTGTTAAACAAAAACAGACAAATAAATAACAGATTTTTAAATTTTATTTTTTTCATTTTATCGTGTAAATATTTTATGTGTGGTAACGATTGGTATAAGAATAGCAGCCGACTGCGGAACTCGAATTTTTCAAGTTGCTATTAAATTTTTTGCGGACTACAATGCTCATATTTACAACTGTTTCAGCTATTATTTTTATACTTTGTTATGTGCTCTTATCATGAAGAATTATCAATTGATCTTTTTTCATCTAATAGCAATTGAACTATAACTTCTTTGTATAGACATACACTTTCTTTCCTTCTGTATTCCACCATTGAAAGGCATTGAGTTGTGCATTATAACTCACACTATAGCCTTTAACAAGTGGCTTTCCGTCAACTTCCACTAATCCATCCCTGCCACGAACAATTGCATAATGATTACCATCTGCAGATACCACAAATTGATCGAACTGTTCGACAGGACCAAGCAGTTTGTTTTCACCTTTTACCCGAATAAAGAATTTGTCACCACGTTGCACTCTGATGGCAAATTTGTCTTCTGTGTCAAAATATTGATATTCTTTCGGTAAGTCTGAAACTGCAACTTCTATTCCGTTTTTAAAAGGGTAGATGTAGTCTCCTCTTTTTTGAAAGGCATACCAATTGCTTTCATCACGAAAAACAGCAATTACTATATCTTCCAAAGTTTTTTTGCCGTTCACGAAAAGGGTAGAATCTTTCGAAATGTTCGCATATCCTCCTGAAAAGAAATAGACATAACGCGCCTCCTCCTTGGTTAAAGGGCCCACCATTCCTTTCGAAGGACTGTAAAAGTAATTTTCCTCTTGTTTCCCAAATGAAGAGGCAGGACTGTTAATCGTTACACCCATCAAAGAATAGTTAAAGAAATCGGTATGGGCAATACCTTGTCGATAATTTTTCTTGATGCAGTATGTTCCTAATTCGTTGTCATTGTATGATACCTTATATGCAGCATAAGATCCTCTACCGGCTTCATGGACTGCTTTTAACACTTTGCCATTAAAGTTTACAATATGTTTTATTTCATCTGAAAAATCAAGCTTACGACCATCTGGGAGGTAAAGCCATTTTACTTTGACTGAAATTTCTTCCGATCCTTCAATCAGCCAACCGTCTCTTAGTTCAGATACCAATGGATATCTTTCAAAAACAACTCCCTTGCATTGAGGTGCCTCCACATAAAACTTATTGTCTTTTTTATAGGTAATGAGTGGTTTGATGTCAGCAATTTGCGGTACACGGTAAGACACTTGCTGGTACGGCCCATACTTTTTGCTATTTTCCATGAGGTAAATATCTGCTCCTTCATTATAGCTATAGACCATATTTTCTTCATCGATGTGCCACAATCCTCCCTGATCAAAAGGTCCATAAGTTTTGTCATTTCTCAAGTCTACGAAATACGTTTTACTGTCTTTGACATATTGATAGGCATACAGTTTTTGCTTTTTGTCATTTGTATAAGCGTTAATTTCCTCATACGGACCATATTTCTTGCCAGTGGTATTGACTTTAAAGTATTTCAATCCATCTTCAGTTCCGGTAGTAATGAACGAGCCAATTCTAAGGTCTACCTCGGCAGTTGCTCTTTCTGCGTCTTTAAGGTATTGATGGTAATGCCTTTCATCATCTTCAGTCACAACTTTCCATTCGTAGCCATTGGAAGTGCCAAGGATTTGGCTATAATCAGAACTGAGATATTCGTCTGCCTGCAACGTAACTATATAGTCTTTTTGCTGTGCGAAAGCCAAAAAGGGCAAGACCAAAAATATTGATAAAGCGATTTTCTTCATGATGTTAATTTTGTATTTAAAGATAGGAACATCCATAATGCTTTTAATTGCACATCGTTAAGGCTAAGTGCTGTACGGTAGCTTATGCTGCTGGTTTTTTGTTAATAGTCCAAGTTACAAAAAAAGTGAGAGTTATGATTTTATCTTAAGGTAGTATTGCATTTAGCCATTGTTGGGCACACTGGGCGTCTACTATTCAGCGAGTAAATTCTCAATTTCATTTTCAAGTCCTGGCAACTCTTTCACAACTATCGACCAGATAATCTCATCCGAAACACTATCGTATCCATGTATTATTCTGTTTCAGGTGTCAATAATCCTTCTTGCATTGGAAATCTCAAAGTCAGGCTCTTTCTTTATGATCCGGTTTAGCGCTTCTCCAATTATTCCGATATTTCGCTCAATTGCACGTTTGGATTTAATGTCCTGTTTGAAAGAAAGATAGTTTTTCTTATCAGGGAGAAAAGAGTATATCTCAATGATTGCTTGCTTAATATCTGAAAGCCATGTTTTAGTATCATTTTCCATATACTAGGACTTTGGTTTGATCTATTTGTTTTTTCAGATAAGGATTTTTAATCGCTTTTTGTTCAAGCAAGTCAATGTGTCGGTTGAATAATTTATCAAGTTGAAATTTTAAGCTGAAGTAATTGTCGGAATAGGTTATGGGATCAATAGAGTCAATATCCACAACTAATTCAATATCGCTGTTTGTGCTGTATTTACTTGTTGTTATAAAACCAAAAGCAAAAAGAGCCCTGACGCTGTATAAATTTCAGAGTCTTTTAATCTGGTCCATATTGCTTGTAATATCCCTCATTGTTACAAATATAATCATGTTGCTATTATGACTCTATTATTTAGCCTGTTCGTTAAGGGACATGGCTAAGCGCCGGGCGGGAGTGAGATGTGAACCTTAGTCCCCTGTAACGCAGGCCAAAATAAATGTACAAATTTTTTCTGAAACACCGCTCCCCCGCATGGAGCTTAGGTCTTGTTACAGTACGTATGCTTTAATTATTTCTTTTTTTCCTCCTTTCGGACTGATAAATAGTCGTTCCTTAAAAAGCACTATCTACCTGATAATCCTAATAAGCCTGCGTCAATTTCTGTTTTGCCTTGTGCATTCAAGCTAGCAATTCCAACTAGAAATGCTATCATTAATAATCCAGTACTTGTTATTATTTGTTTTTCTGTTTATCGGTTTGGAGGCCAGTAATTTTTATCAACATGACCAAGATGCCATTTACCAACCATTGCTGTCTAGTAGCCAGCGTCTTTGAGAGCCTGTGGGAGCGTAGTCTCCTCGGTAGGCAACCCATAGGTGTGCCCCGGAAAAATTACAAAAGTCTGTAACCCGGTTCGCATAGGGTAGCGTCCGGTCATCAGGGCTGCGCGAGCCGGCGTGCAAAGTGGCATTCCGTAAAACGATTCGAGTCGCATGCCTGTATCGGCGAGCTTGTCAGTATTCGGTGTTTTTATCTTACTTCCTCTATACCCAAGATCGGCATTACCAAGGTCATCGGTTAGAATGATAACAATATTGGGTTTTCTTGTGCCTGTGCTATAGGTACAAGAAAAAATATAAGTGTGGAGGCTGTGAAAATGATACGTGTTAATATAGTTGAGAATGTCATGATATCTAATTTGTTAAATAACTTTTGTATTATTTTGTTATTTCAATTCCTGGTGGCAACCAGTTTCCATTGATTACATTTTCTTTAGGTACATATAGTCGTAGTGAAACCCTGAAATTTCCATCAGGAGCAGGTAACCAGTTTCCTTCATTTCCTTTTGGGGCTTCTTTTTGAAAATATATCGTTAACGATCCATCTTTATTTGGTTTCATAGATTTAGTTCTATTACCTATAGCTAACCTATCGATAGGGTTCGGTACAAAAAAGTTTTTATCGTTATACATTGTAAATGACCAAAATGCATCAACAGGAGGTAATTGACCTTTTGCAAAGGTTATTTGGTAATTATTTTTACTGGCATCTAATAAGTTGCCTTCTTTATCTTCGGTTGTATTCATATAAACCGCTTCAGCAGGAATATTTTGCCCCAATGAACGGTATGCCACAGCAGCACGATACAAATAATCATCTCCCCAAACGCCTGCTTCTAAACTATAAAACCATCCTTCGTGTATTATTCCTGTTTTCTTTTTAGCAGCAGCATCTATTTGTTTTAAAGCAGCATCTACTGCTTTTTCTAAACCTTTTTGTTGTTCGGGTGATAATGATGAAATATCGAATCCATTTTCGAATGATAGACCAATGCTTTTAAAATTATCTACATAAGATTGTT